>NZ_ALWW01000025.1 GCF_000344175.1 Listeria fleischmannii subsp. fleischmannii LU2006-1
TGTGGTGCTAGAGGTGTTGTTGTATCCGAAACAGTAAACGTGTCTTTTGCACTTGCTTTTCCATTTCCACCTGTTTGTGTTGCTTCATATACTTGTCCTACTTGAGCTGCCGGTACACTAAATATTGCTTTCCCTGTTCCATCAGCTGTCACTGATGGCTTACTTCCACCAGGTAATGTTAATGTAATGCGTGCTCCTGCTGTACCTGTTACAGTTACTTGTGTATCGCCAACTTTTATATTTGAAATTTTTGGCGCACCTAAAGTCGTGTCAGAAACTATTACAGATTGTTTCGGACTCACATTACCATTGTTTGGGTTCGTTTGTGTCACTTCAATTCTTGTTCCACTAGTTTGTTTTGGAATAAGAACTGTATAAGCCCCGCTTCCACTTGCTGTGCCTGTATATGTGACACCATTAATGGTTACAGTAACTCTATAATTTGGTAAGGCTGTTCCATTTACTTGTGTTTGAACATCTGATACTGGATTTACAAGCGGTGCATTTGGTGTTGTTGTATCCACTACAGTAAATGTATCTTTTACACTTGCTTTTCCATTTCCACCTGTTTGTGTTGCTTCATATACTTGTCCTACTTGAGCTGCCGGTACATTAAATACAGCAACCCCTTGGGAGTTAGCAGTAGCAGTAGCTTCTGATCCACTTGGTAATTTTAGTTTAATAGATGCATTTGGCGCACCCGTTACGGTTACTTGAGTTGCCCCTACATTAATTGCTGAAATTTTTGGTGCACCTAAAGTCGTATCATAAACCGCTACGGCTCCTTTTGGACTTACATTACCATTGTTTGGATTCGTTTGTGTCACTTCAATTCTCGTTCCACTTGTTTGTCTTGGAATTGTAACGGAATAAGCTCCACTTCCATTTGCTGTGCCTGTATACGTGATGCCATTAATCGTCACCCTAATGGTGTGATTAGCAGCACCTGTTCCAGTTACTTGTGTTTGAACGTCTGACACTGGATTTACAAGCGGTGCATTTGGTGTTGTTGTATCTCGGACTGTATAAGTAGCTCTTTCACTCGCTACATCATTATCACCCGTTTGTGTTGCAGAAAAAACATCATTTACACGAGCTGGATCAACATAGAATGTTGCTCTACCTGAAGCATTAGCAGTTTTTGTAGAAACGTCTCCATTTTGATCTGTAAAATTAATTGCAGCCCCGGGAATACCTGTAACAACAACTGATGTATCTCCAACAGAAACTGGTTCGATAACTGGTTTTGCCAATGTTGAACCAGTGACAGTTACTTCTCTTATTGGACTAATTTTATTATTATTCGGATTTGTTTGTGTCACACTAATTTTTGTTCCAACTTGTTGTCTTGGAATTGTAACCGAATAAGCTCCATTTCCATTTGCTACACCTGTATACGTGATGCCATTAATCGATACAGTAATATTAAACCCTGCTTGTCCTTGTCCTGTAACTTGAGTGTGTGTATCAGACACAGGGTTAACTTGCGGGGCAGGATTACCTTTAACTACAGTATTCGCAGAAGAAGTTTGCCCGTCCTCAGTAGCTGTTGCTGTAATTGTATCATTAACATTTTGCGGTGTAATATTAAAACGATATGTGCCATTCGCAGAAACAGTACCTTCAGCAATAACTGTGTTGCTACTATTTCTTACAACTACATGACTGCCTGCTTCTGCTGTACCAGAAACTTGTGTATCATCACTATAAATTTCATTAATAGTTGTTTGAGCAATTCTGTCATTGGCAACTGTAGTATTAGCTCTTGAAGTTTTACCACCTTTTGAAACAAGTGCAGTTACAACAGTCCCTTTAGCTTGAGGTGCGATATTTAATGAATACGCTCCTGTTGTCGAGTTAGCAGTAACTCTCCCAAGCTCAGTTGTTCCATTAGAAATAATAACCACTTGGCCAGGATAAGCTGTACCTGTTACGACAGTTGAAGCACTTGTAAGAGAGTTAATGGTTGTAGAATTATCAACCACGCTTACAGATCCAATATTTGTAATAGCTTCTCTTGGTGATTGTTTCGAGTCAACTCCGCCACCAAATAAGATATCAGTTTGTGTTCCAGCGGCAATAAAATCATATGTTCTTAGTCCACCACCATTAGAATAGTAGTTTCCTAAATCGACAGATTCATTTTTATTTCTTGCAGCACTACCTACCCATGGTTGAGTATCTCCAGTATTTGAGAAAGAAGTTACACTTGAATTATACTTAACTGTATACAAACCGCCAGAAACCGTATTAACTGTTTGTTTAAGGTAACTCATTGAGTTATTGTTAGTAACTTTTGCCATAAATTGCGCTGTAGAATTTCCTGTTACACTCACACCAATAAAAGGGGAATAACTTTGGTTATAAAACCAACCATCTGAGCCAGCGAATGGTGTATAAGCATTAACTGGTGCTCCAGCCAATAAATAAGCATTTGAATATACAAAATCCCAATCTTGGATAGTTCCCCCTGATAAATTGAAACTTGGATTCTTTAATAAATTGGTCGTACTTGCACGAAGATTAGGTCTAGAAACTTGTCCTTCTGAACTTTCTGTTGCACTACTTATCGTTGGTAGAGCTGTAAGAAACGAAGAAGCAAAAACGTTGAAGACCACAAAACCAGTCATCACTTTTTTTAGAGTTCTAGAAGTATTCTTTTTTGTCATTTAAACTTTCCTCCATTAATAATTCGCTTATTTTACTACTTTTAACTTACAGTTTCTCCTCCTTTTCTGTTTGTCCTAAAATACGTCATTCATACAAAGGAACCTCTTAACAATTTCACAAAAATGCTTTAATTGTTCAAATATTTCCTCTCCGAATATATTAACGAATATCATGCTTCTTTTATACATATAACTTTCAAAAAGCATCTTGATTCCGTGAACATTTTGTTACAAACGACAAAAAAACGCATAATAATACTATTATAGAACGCTTTCATATAAATAATGCTTTTTATATTTGCATTTTATGACTATATTTATACATACTGATGAGTATAAATAGGCAAATTAAAAAGCACTGCCCACAACATGTGGGCAGTGCTTTTTATAAATTACTAATTATTTTTTTAGATTGTAGAAAGCTTTAAGACCACGGTATTCTGCAAGGTCTTGAAGGTTATCTTCAATGCGTAATAATTGGTTGTATTTCGCAACACGGTCAGTACGAACTGGCGCACCAGTTTTGATTTGACCAGCATTAGTTGCAACAGCGATATCAGCAATTGTAGAATCTTCTGTTTCACCAGAACGGTGAGAAACTACTGCTGTATAGCCAGCTTGTTTAGCCATTTCAATCGCATCTAAAGTTTCAGTTAAAGTACCAATTTGGTTTACTTTGATTAAAATAGAGTTTGCGATACCTTTTTCAATACCTTGCTCTAATTTTTCAGTGTTAGTTACGAATAAATCATCACCAACTAATTGTACTTTTTTACCGATACGTTCTGTAAGAAGTTTGAAACCATCCCAGTCGTTTTCATCTAAACCATCTTCAATAGAGATGATAGGATATTTATTAATCATTTCCTCATACCAAGCTACCATTTCTTCAGAAGTACGGGTAACGCCTTCGCCTTTAAGCTCATATTTACCAGATTCGCGGTTATAAAACTCAGAAGACGCTGCATCCATTGCAATTCTAACTTGTTCGCCTGGTTTGTAACCAGCAGCTTCAATTGCTTCGATAATCGCTTCGATTGCTTCTTCATTAGATTCTAAGTTTGGTGCGAAACCACCTTCATCACCAACACCAGTGTTAAGACCTTTACCTTTAAGAACGCCTTTAAGTGCATGAACAATTTCAGCACCCATACGTAGCGCTTCTTTAAAGTTAGCAGCACCTACTGGCATAACCATGAATTCTTGAATATCAACGTTATTATCCGCATGTTCGCCACCGTTTAAGATGTTCATCATTGGAACTGGAAGAACTTTTGCATTTGTTCCACCAATGTATTCATATAAATGTACGCCTAATTCATCAGCAGCAGCACGAGCAGCAGCTAAAGAAACGCCTAGGATAGCATTAGCGCCTAATTTACCTTTGTTTGGTGTACCATCTAAGTCAATCATTGCTTTATCAATACCGATTTGATCAGTAACGTCAAAACCAATAATTTTATCAGAAATGATATCATTTACGTTTTCAACAGCTTTTAAAACACCTTTACCTAAGTAACGGCCTTTATCGCCATCGCGTAATTCTACAGCTTCATATTCACCTGTAGATGCACCACTTGGAACAAGCGCGCGACCAAATGCACCAGCTTCTGTATAAACTTCTACCTCAACAGTTGGGTTACCACGGGAATCAAGAACTTCGCGTGCATATACTTCAGTAATAATAGACATTAATAATCTTCTCCTTTGTTGGGACTCTTCGAACAAAGTGAGTTAGAGTCCCAATATGCATGTGAGCAAAGCGAACATGTAATCCTCAAAAGACTCTTCACAAGAACTTATAATCGTATTAAAAGCCTCTTTCGAGAATTTATAATCCTTAAAGAGTTCCTCGCAAAACTATCTTCCAAACACACACAACTTCCCCACAAGATTCCTCAAAGCCAAAACCTAGCTTCTCAGAAACCACACATATTGGTCCTATTTCAAATCATTCGATCCCACATTTTAAATTACATTTTTATTGTAGCTTTGTTTTAGTAAAAACGAAAGTAAAAACCTGTTTTACTTCTCAATTAAACTTTCACCCGTCATTTCAACAGGTTTTTGAACACCTAGTAGGTCAAGCATAGTTGGTGCCACATCCGCCAAACGACCGTCTGTACGTAATGTAACGCCTTTTTTAGTTACGATAACAGGAACTGGTACCGTAGTATGCGCTGTATGCGGCTTACCTTCCGGCGTAGACATTGTTTCAGAGTTTCCATGATCGGCAAAGATAACAGCTGAACCGCCTTTTTCTAAAATAAGATCGACTACGCGGCCTAGATTTTCATCCACAGCTTCAATCGCTTTAATTGTTGGTTCAAGCATACCAGAGTGTCCGACCATATCTGGGTTAGCAAAGTTTAAAATAATCGCATCATGCTTATCGTTTTTAATGTCCTGAACAAGAGCATCAGTAACTTCATAAGCACTCATTTCAGGTTTTAAATCATAAGTTTCAACTTTTGGTGAATTGATTAAAATCCGGTTTTCGCCTGGAAATTCTTCATTTCTTCCACCATTCATAAAGAATGTAACGTGTGGGTATTTTTCTGTTTCAGCAATTCGCAGTTGCGATAAGCCAGCATCAGACAATACTTCCCCAATTACATTTTTCATTTCAATCGGTTCAAAGGCTACTTCAGCATCAATACTTGGATTGTATAACGTCATGGTTACAAATTTCACGTTTTTAGGATGTTTTTCCCCACGGTCGAAATGTTCCCATTCTGTATCTGTAAAAGCATTGGACAGTTGAATAGCGCGGTCTGGACGGAAGTTAAAGAAGATGACTGCATCATTATCTTTTACAGTTGCTACCTTCTCACCATCTTTTGCAATGACAGCAGGTACAACAAATTCGTCGTTTTTACCATTTTCATAAGAAGTTTCCACTAATTCAATTGGATCCTCAAATTTTTCGCCTTCTCCATACACAAGTGCTTTGTATGCTTTATCAACACGTTCCCAGCGTTTATCACGATCCATCGCATAAAAACGTCCAGAAACAGTAGCAATTTCACCATAACCAAGTTTTTCTATAGCCGCTTGAAGTTCTTTTAAATAGCTTACAGCGGATTGAGGTGGTACATCACGCCCATCAAGAAAAGCATGGATGTATGTGTTTTTAACCCCTTTTGCTTTTGCTGTTTCTAAAAGAGCAACAAGGTGATTAATGTGGCTGTGAACTCCACCATCTGATAAAAGACCAAATAGATGAAGATCGGAATTATTTTCTTTTGTATGATTAAATGCGTTATTAATGGCTTTATTTTCTTGGAACTCGCCTTCCTCGATTGCTTTGTCAATACGAGTTAAGCTTTGATAAACAATTCGACCTGCGCCAATATTCGTATGTCCCACTTCGGAGTTACCCATTTGGCCTTCTGGAAGTCCAACATCAAGACCCGAAGCTTTTAATGTACTATGTGGAAATTCAGCCCAGTAACGGTCGAAATTTGGTTTATTAGCTTGTGCTACAGCATTTCCTACTGTTTCAGCGCGTTGTCCAAATCCGTCCAAGATAATAATCGCTACAGGAGATTTACTCATTTTATTTTACTGCCTCCAATAAAGCTAAGAAAGATTTAGGTTCTAAGCTTGCGCCGCCTACAAGAGCACCATCAATATCTGATTCTGCCATGTATTCAGCAATATTTTCCGGTTTTACACTTCCGCCGTATTGAATACGAACAGCTTCTGCCGCATCTTTAGAAACCGCATCAGCAATTTCCGCACGGATAACTGCACAAGTTTCGTTTGCATCTTTACTTGTAGAAGATTTACCAGTTCCAATTGCCCAGATTGGCTCATAAGCAATGATTGATTTCTTCACTTGTTCTTCTGTTAATCCAGCAATTGCAGAACGAATTTGTCCACGAACCCAAGTTTCTGTTTGACCAGCTTCACGTTGATCTAGTGTTTCACCACAGCAAATAATGGGTGTCATACCATGTTTAAAAATAGCATGTGCTTTTTTATTAATATCTTCATCTGTTTCATGGAAATACTCACGACGCTCAGAGTGTCCAATAATTACATATGAAACACCTAAATCTGCAAGAGCAAATGGACTAGTTTCACCAGTAAAAGCTCCTTCATCTTCTGAATAACAGTTTTGCGCAGAAATTTGCAAGTCTGTTCCTTCAGCTAAGCGAGTTAAATCGCGAAGGAATAGAGATGGTGAAGCTACTACGGAGTCTACAACGCTTTTAGAAGGTACTTTTCCTTTTACTTCTTCTACAAATTCTGCCGCTTTTGCAGCGGTTTTGTTCATTTTCCAGTTTCCAGCAATAATAGGTTTACGCATGAAAAACATCCTTTCGAACTAAAAAATTTGTTTTTATTTATCACTAATTGATGCTACGCCTGGTAGTTCTTTACCTTCTAGATACTCTAGAGAAGCTCCTCCACCAGTTGATATGTGCGTGAATTTATCAGCGAAACCAAGTTGCATTGCCGCTGCAGCTGAATCGCCGCCACCAATAATTGTTGTTGCATCTTTTAAATTAGCGATAGCTTCACAAACACCAATTGTACCTTTTGCAAAGTTGCTCATTTCAAAAACGCCCATTGGACCATTCCAAATAACAGTTTTTGCACCTTCAAGCTCTTTTGCAAATAGTTCGATTGTTTTTTCACCAATGTCAAGTCCTTCTTCATCCGCAGGAATTGAATCCGATGCGACTGTGTGGAAAGGAACATCATTACTGAATTCTTTTGCGACAACAGTGTCAATTGGAAGTACAAGTTTGTCACCAGCTTCTTCCATTAAACGTTTTGCAAGATCAACTTTATCTGCTTCAAGTAGAGAAATACCGACTTCATAGCCTTTTGCTTTCATAAATGTATAAGCCATACCGCCACCAATTAAAAGTTTATCTGCAACTTTTAATAAGTTTTCGATAACGCCAATTTTATCAGATACTTTCGCGCCACCTAAAATAGCTACAAGTGGGCGATCTGGGTTTTCGACTACCCCACCGATAAATTTAATTTCTTTTTCCATTAAGAAACCAGCAGCTGAATCTAAGTTGGAGGCAATTCCAACGTTTGATGCGTGGGCACGGTGAGCTGTTCCAAATGCATCATTGACAAATACATCGCCTAGAGAAGCCCAGTATTTACCAAGTTCAGGGTCATTGCCGCTTTCTTTTCTACCGTCAACGTCTTCAAAACGCGTATTTTCAAATAGAAGGACATCTCCGTCTTTCATATCAGAAATAGCTCCTTCAAGTTCAGGGCCGCGCGTTACAGGAACAAATTTTACTTCTTTACCAAGTAATTCGCTTAAGCGTTCAGCAACTGGGCGAAGTGATTTGTCTTTTTTATCTTCTTCTGTTTTCACTTTTCCAAGGTGGGAAAATAAAATAGCTTTTCCGCCTTCTTGAACAATATATTTAATTGTTGGAAGAGCAGCTACAATACGATTGTCGTTTGTAATTTTGCCGTCTTTCATTGGTACGTTAAAGTCAACGCGAACGAGCACTTTTTTGTCTTTTAAGTCTAAATCAGTCACTACTTTTTTAGCCATTTGGATTCCTCCTGATAATAACAAAATACACAGTCGCTAGTGTAAATTGAGTTTGTAAGCTTTTAGTGTTTCATTAAATAACTTCAGAAAACAAGCGGAAACAAATTCATGTCTCCGCCTATTCGTTTAAAACTTATTTAATTCAGGCTTATTTTGCAATTTTAGCGAAGTATTCTAAAGTACGAACTAATTGAGCAGTGTAGCTCATTTCGTTGTCATACCAAGAAACAGTTTTAACTAATTGTTTGTCGCCAACGGACATAACTTTTGTTTGAGTTTCGTCGAATAAAGAACCAAAAGTGATACCTTTAATGTCAGAAGATACGATTTGATCAGCAGTGTAACCAAATGTTTCTGGATCACTTGCAGCTTTCATTGCCGCATTAACTTCATCAACTGTTACTTGTTTGTCTAAAACTGTTACAAGTTCAGTAAGGGAACCAGTTGGAACTGGAACACGTTGAGCTGCTCCGTCTAATTTACCTTTAAGACTTGGTAATACTTCACCGATTGCTTTAGCAGCACCAGTAGAGTTAGGAACGATGTTTTCAGCAGCTGCACGAGCACGACGGAAATCACCTTTAGGATGTGGACCATCAAGAGTCATTTGGTCACCAGTGTAAGCGTGAATTGTAGTCATAAGACCTTCTACGATTCCGAAGCTATCGTCTAAAACTTTAGCCATTGGAGCTAAACAGTTAGTTGTACAACTTGCACCAGAGATAACTGTTTCAGTTCCGTCAAGTGTTTCATGGTTAACATTGTAAACGATTGTTTTCATGTCACCAGTTGCTGGAGCAGAGATAACAACTTTTTTAGCGCCTGCTTTTAAGTGTAATTCAGCTTTTTCTTGAGTAGTGAAGAATCCAGTACATTCAAGAACGATTTCAACACCTAGGTCGCCCCATGGTAATTCTTCAGGGTTACGGTTAGCTAAAACTTTAACTTCTTTACCGTCAACTTTAAAGAAACCATCATGTACTTCAACGTCTCCGCCAAATGTACCTTGTGTTGTGTCATATTTTAAAAGATGTGCTAACATTTTAGCATCTGTAAGGTCATTGATTGCTACTACTTCAATTCCTTCTACTTCTTGAATACGACGGAATGCTAAGCGTCCAATACGTCCAAAACCATTAATACCAACTTTAACTGTCATGAGTTATTTCCTCCTCGAAAATAAGTGAAATTTTTTTATTTCAAATGGGCTTTACTCCCATTTAAAAGCATATTTGCTGCTCCTTCGTCTGTTACTAAAATCGTATTTTCAGGAGCACTTTTCATATACGATTTAATTGCTTTCGCCTTTGAAGTCCCACCAGCAACAACGATGATGTGCGGGATTTTGGCTAAATCTTCAAATTGCAGGCCGAATGTAGAAACTTTATGTACAACCTCGCCTTGCTCATTAAAATAATAACCAAATGCTTCGCCGACTGCGGATAGACGTGTAATCTTCTCGATAACTTCATCGCTTGTATGGCGTCTTTTGGCCATCGTAAGCGCGTCACCGATACCATGTACGATTGCGTTTGCGGATTGTACCAAGCGCAACCCTTCTTGAATCGCAGGTTCTTTCATAAGAGATTGATAAGCTTCTTCACCTAATTGTTCTGGCACGTATAGAACACGGTGTTTGGTACCTGTTTTTGTTGCGATGCGGTCGCAAATGGTGTTGGCTTGATTATCTAAATCTTCGCCAATTCCACCTCGCCCAGGAACGAAAAGTAATTCTCGCCCTTTAGCAAAATCGCTTGGCATTGTATCTGCAAAGGTTGCCATTGTAGAACCACCCATTACAGCTACAACATTGCGTTTTTCAACTAATGCTAAATCAAGTTGTTTTACAGCAACACGACCCATTTCTTCGCGTACCCATGGTGTAATATCGCTATCGCCTTGCACGACTAAGCATTTTTTTATTTGTAAAAGTTCTGCCAGTCTATTTTCTGCTGAATGCAAACCGGATAGCTGATTCATTATGCCTTCTAAATCACGAAAAACAATGAGCCCTTCTTTTGTCACGGTCATCCCTGATGATGCAATATCAATCAGACCTTGTGCTTTCAAAAATTCAACTTCGCCGCGAAGAACGCGCTCACTCATTCCGAGCATTCCTGCTAGAGTCCGTCTGCCAACAGGCTCTGCAAAATAAATGGAACGAAGTATTTGATAGCGTTTTTGCATGACCGCTAAAACGTCGGGTAATAACTTTTGTTGAATGTTAATTAAATCTGACATTTTAATTGCTCCTCGCCTTTGGACATTAATCGACCCGCATAGTCATCAAACGTCCCGTTGAAACTAAAAAAAGTGGAGATAAAGGTTTCTAAGTTTTCGACTGGATGAATTTTTCAAATCCTATGTCTTTCTCTTTTTCTTACCTTCTCTCGCCCTACGTGCTTTATGGTGAAGCTTTATCATTCTTTTATTACCCTACGCTCTTATTCTAACAGCCTTTTAAAATTTCTTCAAGTAATAAGTGGGACATTTATGAAAAAGCAATCTTCTATTTACAAAAATAAAACATTTAGTTTGCTTAAACTCATACGCCAAGTTCACTTCTAACGGATTGAATACCATCGCCATTTTACAAAAGACGAATTCCGTCCCACCAAATTGCAAATCGGGACAAAATCCGTCTTTTATTCATCAAATCGCTTTCTTTTAGAAGAAGAGGGGATATTTAATTCTGTTCGATATTTCGCAATCGCCCTACGAGAGACTTCAATCCCTTTTTCTTGAAGTAAATCAACAATTTTTTGATCAGAGAGTGGTTTAGCTTTAGGCTCTTCTTTTACAAAATCCATTATAAGTTGTTTAATGCTTGCGCTGGAAACGTCACTTGCACCGGCATCGCTTGTTTTTTTCTGTTGTAGACCTGATGAAAAGAAGGACTTTAATTCAAAAACGCCTTGGTTTGTTTCCATATATTTCCCGTTTACAGCTCGACTAACCGTAGACTCATGGACACCAATTTCTTCTGCTATTTCTTTTAGCGTGAGCGGCTCGAGTGGAGCATTTTTCAAGAAATGCTCTTTTTGATGCGCTACAATTGCCTTACCTACACGTTTTAAAGTATCTTCTCGTTGCTCAATTCCTCTTACAAGCCAGTCATATTCGCCGGTTTTATCTTTTAAGAAATTCAAAACATCTTTTTCTTTTGTATCTTGCATCATTTTATAGTACTCGTTTTGAAATTTAATTTGCGGAATAAATTGTTTAGCGACAGAAACAAATAGTTGTTCTGCATCTTGCTGTAGGATTAAATCCGGCACAACGTATTGGACACGTTCGCTTTCAAATTCGAGTCCCGGCTTTGGATTTAAGGTCTGAACAAAATCTGAAACTTGTTGAATTTCCGAAAGTGGTACTTCAAAATCATCTGCAATAGGCTTCCATTTTTTCTCTGCAAACTCGTTAAAATATTTTAAAATGACATCATAGGCAATGTACGGCGCATCAGGAGAACGGTCGATTTGAAGGAGGATACATTCCTTCGCATCACGCGCTCCAACGCCAGCAGGTTCTAGGCTTTGCAAAACTTCAAGACCAGATAGAATAGCCTCTTCGCTCATTAAAAGCCCTGTCGCAATCGTTTCGATATCCGTTACTAAATACCCCGCTTCATTTAAACTTTCAATGAGATATAATAGAATGATTTTCTCATGATAGCCTAGCTTCATTAATGCCACTTGGTTTTTTAAGTGTTCTGCTAAGGTTTCACGCGTGTCGGCTACTTGCTCCAGCCAATCATTATCCGTATCAAAATTCTTTTTTTTCTTTGTGTAGGAGTAATCCGTTGCGATATCCTGACCGTAAATCACTTCAATAAGAGGGTTTTCAAGAGCCTTGTCTTCCAAAAAAGTGGTTAAATCAGCTGTTGTAAATTGCAGCATGGCAATAGATTGCGATAATTGCTGTGTCATCGCAAGTTTCATGGTTTGCTTCTGCTTCTGACTTTGCACATAGTTGGATTCGAGTCTCATGTTAAAAACCTCCTTTTCCATATACTTTTCTTCTTTATTATAACATGGGATTAAATCTCTCGTGAAAAGATAAATTTTTCAAAAGTATAAGCTATTTTTCTCTTTTTTGTTTTTAAAAAATACGACAACTTTAATGTCGCATTCTAACGTGGCAAATGATTCATAAAGTTTTGATTCGCAAAACCAGCTACATCCTCTGTTGAAAAATGCTTTAATAATACATCTATGAAATCTTGATATTTACTTGCATCTTCAAGCCCTTTTATATGTGAAGGAATTCCGTCAAAATCTGAACCAAAGCCAATATTTCGAATTCCGCCTAGTTCAGCAATATGATCAATATGACGTATGACATCTTCCATATCTGCAGTTCCACTATTTGTCGTAAATAGCGGGTGGAAAATCACATGTATCATAGCGTCGTGTGCAATCATCGCCTTAATTTGGTCATCATCTAAATTTCGGACATGCGAGCAAACTTCCTTTGCGCTTGAATGGCTTGCAATTGGAAATTCAGCAATTTGAATTGCATCCCAAAAGCTTTTTACACTTAAATGAGACATATCTGTGAAAATTTTTCTTTCGTTTAAGCGATGAATGATTTCCCGTCCAAACTGTGTAAGACCTGCTCCGCGGGGCTCTAAAATCCCATCTGCTGCTAAATTCGCATTGTTCCAAGTTAAACCTACAGAAAGAACTCCGCTGTCCAAAACTTGCTCTAAACGGTTTAAATCTTGCCCGATAGGTTCCACACCTTCCAGCGTAAGGGCAGCTGCAATTTTCCCCTCAGGTAAGCTTTCCAAATCAGTCCATTTTTTAAGCATTTTTATTTTGCCGTCACGATGTAAAATGTGCTGTTTAAAAATATTCCCCTGTTCGACTGCTTTTTTCCATTTTTGTTCTACAGGTACTTCCGGATCTAAGAAAATAGCGAACCCTTGAAGTAGAATATCTCCAGCCAGTAAACGTTCAAAATTGACATCAAGTTCAGGCGCATCTTGAAATGTAAGACGTCCTTTTGCTTTTTGTAATTTATAAAGCACGTCGCAATGCATATCAATGACTTTCATGGTCAAACTCCTCCTTATATAACGCTCGTCCTTCTAAACTCAATAGTTTATTAACAGTTTCTTGATGCCACTTTCGCCCCATTACACGTTTACTCACTAAATACTTACCTTCTTCAAGTTTATTTTCTTCAGTGTAAGCTTGTATTTTAAGCTCATAAACAAGCGTTTTCTTACGCATTTCTATTTTGTGAAGCTTGGATTTATCCAAAAAATGCATTTCCGCTTCACCTAATTTAAATTGAAAAGTAAACATACCAACATTCGTGAAGGCTAAAACGAGAGTGTGGCGTGTCCGCATTGTGGGCCCCGCATACATTAAACGAATATCGGAAATGGTCAAATTGTTTTCTTTAGCAAAATCAAATAGCTCATTTTCAAGTCTATCTTTTAATCCCATTTTATCACCTTTTCTCATTATTAACCTCATTATATACGGGATTAATAGAGAAGGATAGAAAAATCTTCAATTTATTATGGAACAATGTTTGATTTGTTTAAAATGGAACATCTGTAGTTCTTTTTTTGTATCATAAAATTGTACAATTTCATTTTGCATATCAATAAATATAGGAATAAGTTCACTGCTTTTATTTTGTGCATATTGTATGAGTACTACTTTTTTTAAATTCATCGCATTTAATAATGTAAAAATCATTTCCGTTTTGACTATTTTTTCCTGTTCAAATAAACTATACAAATCGTCACCGCCTAACTCTTTCCTTACCATTATGCGAACATTTGTTCTTTTTTAAAATAGGTCGGATGAACGAAAAAAAGAGACGAGCTTTTCCCCATCTCTTTGAAACTATAGATTAGTACAAGACTCCACGCTATTCTGTTAATGATTTTCTGTCTCTAAATCCAAAATGCATTTTGCTAGCTTTTCTTGTATTTTATTATTAAAAGTAGCTTCACCAAAAGTTACATAATGCGTTTGATTATAATAAAATAACAATTGCACCTCTTCTTTATCTTGCATTTCTAGCGCTTTCCAATTTTCAATGTCGGAATTCATAAAAGCAGGGGCACTTATATTTTGACAGTTTAAAAATAAAAGTGGGGTTTTTTTAGCACCGCGCAGTAGCTCTCTTAATTTCTTTAGATCGGTCTTTTTTAAATATTCCCCTGTTACGGCGAGAGCATCGTATTTAGATAAATTTTTCGGTGTTGCTTTTTCTGTTGTTACATTTTCAAAATCAAACCATTTACTTATTTTTGTGCCGTCTCCAAAAATACCAACATGTATCATTTTTTCGTTTTCTGATGTAGAAATGAGAGCATCTTCTCTGCTAGATGCAAGAAGTGTTTGACTAGGGTTAACAAAAATTACTGTGATGATGCAAAAAGTAATGATAAGAATACAAATGGCAAATTGTGATGCTTTTTGAATTTTCATTTTCACTTCTCTCCCCTGTTATTGAGCGTAAAAGTGTCCATACTTATACACGTACTTATATTTTGTCTTAGCTTTTGAGACAGAATAATTAACTGAACCTACCCCACCAACGTTTAATGATACGGACGAGGAAGAGGAGGTCGTTCCTTTATCATAAAAATCACCGTTTATACACCAATAAATATTATTTTTCGATAAAAATTTCACTTTGAATGAGCCTTTAAACTGTTTAGAAGCTCCATACCATGATCTGACTAAATTATAATCGATAATTTTATCAAATTGTCTAAATGATCCTTGTGCCCACATTTTCACATAAATATCAATTTTAGGCTTCCATAATCCGCCAATGTCTATCGTTTTTGTTAAATGTTTATAAAATGTACTTGAGGAGGCTTTTAAAAGTGGACGTTTAACATCTCCATCTGCTAAACGCTTTTTCACTTGATCGATTGAAAGCCCCTCTCGTTTTGCGATTCCTGCGACCATTTCGTCATATGTAACGGAATCAATTGTTGTCCCGTCTTTTGTCACAACATGAGGTTTGGTTAAATCAACACCTTCTAAATTAATTATTTCGCCTTGCACATTCGAACTAGCAGAAGCACTTTCTGTACCAGTTTGAACACCTGTCAAAATAATCGTGAGAAGTAAAATCCCATAGAAAAACTTTTTCATCTTATACGCTCCATTCTATTATGTGTTTAAAAAGCTTTACATGAAAATGGTATCACATAAATGAAATGTATAGATTCAGAAGCATATTGATGTAAATACTTACTTTTTTAAGCTATTTCCATTGCTAAAAAGTGTCATTTAACCTTTTTATGAGTACAAAATTAGTTTTTATCTGTAACTATTCACATTTTATGCAGGTTGCTTAGCAATTAGACATATTCTTTTCATATTTTGATAGAATATGAAGACAAAAATAGTTTTTTAAGCAACATCTATTTAAACATGTGACTTTTGATAAATAATTATTTACCAATATACAAAAATAAAAAAACATCTCAAAATCAGTCTAAACAGTTAAAAAACTAGTTTTAAAGCCAATTTCGAGATGTTTTTAAAATAGTCTTGAACGCCCTCGGAGGGAATCGAACCCCCATTTTAAGAACCGGAATCTCACGTGCTATCCGTTGCACCACGAGGGCAAATAAATTTCCCGTACGAATAGTAATTATAGCGGAAGCACCGTATTTTGACAAGTTTTTAATTAAAAGAAGCTCTTTTAAAAGCCTTTCATTTGACCTACTTTGACCAATGTTATATGATATAATCAATGCATGGGACAAAAGCCCATCTTAAACTATTGTCTTACAGGAGGAATCTTGATATGAATTTAATCCCTACAGTAATTGAACAAACAAGTCGCGGGGAACGTGCTTATGACATTTATTCCCGTCTTTTAAAAGATCGTATTATTATGCTTGGCTCTGCGATTGATGATAATGTAGCGAACTCTATTGTTTCACAGCTACTTTTCTTGGATGCACAAGATCCTGAAAAAGATATTTTCCTTTACATTAATTCCCCGGGTGGTAGTATTTCTGCTGGAATGGCGATTTATGACACAATGAATTTCGTTAAATCTGATGTTCAAACTATCGGTATGGGAATGGCTGCATCAATGGGATCATTTCTATTAGCTGCTGGAGCGGACGGTAAACGTTTTGCGCTTCCTAATTCGGAAATCATGATTCATCAGCCGCTTGGTGGGGCGCAAGGTCAAGCTACTGAAATTGAAATTGCAGCACGACACATCTTAAAAATTAAAGATCGCATGAATCGCATTTTATCTGAAAAAACCGGACAACCACTTGAAGTGATTGCACGTGACACAGACCGTGACAATTTCATGGATGCGCAAGAAGCCAAAGATTATGGCTTGATTGATGATATTATCGTCAATAAAAACAACTTAAAATAAGAACCAACGAAAAAATCCGGACTTAAGCGAGTTCGGATTTTTTTATGGTCATAAGTTGTAATTTCGCCGTCATCCATAACGCGATAATAGGTATAATTCCAACTATAAATAAAGTGATATCAACATTAAAGGCTTTTGTTATATAACCTGCTAAAACTGGAACGACACGAGATGAGAGACCCGTAAAAATGCTAAGCGCGAACAGTTGGCCCGTTGATTGCATCCTTTCATCCGTCATAGAAAAAATAAGTTGTTTAGAAGAAATCATTAATAAAGGTGTTGTGAAAAATTGGAGTGCGCTTAAACCAATGATGACCCAAGAACTTCCAGATAAAGCGAATAAAATGAATTGTAAGCTAAGAACACATGCGGTGATTTTTAATAATGTGAAATTAGACCACTTGCTAAACAAGCGTGCGCCAAATAAATAAGCGGGAATTTCAAAGAGCGACTGAATAGACCATTTATAGCCGATTTGAAGGTCTGTGGCACCAAGTGTAATCATTTTATCTACAACGGTAATATTATTCGCAATAATAGCGCTGTATAGCAAAAACAAAATGATAATCAACCATCTATAGTTTTGATTCAAAATAACGATTTTAAAATCTTTTAGCTGCACTTTTTCAGTATGTTTCGTAACGATTTTTTCAATATCCGTTAAAAAGAAAACAACCACCATCGAAGCTACCACTAAGCCAAAAATCCCGAGTGAAAGACCTGTATAGCCCGAAGTGCCGATTAAAATCGATAAGAGTAAACTTCCTGATGCCCAGCCAATAGAACCGAATGCTTTGATAAAAGAAAAGTTAACTCGCACTTCCTCGCTCCCCTTTAAAATCCACGTATCCGAAAGCCCTGTAATGGTATTAATTAAACCGCCACTAATCGCTAAAAGCAATAAATGCAATAAAAAAAAGTGGTGTACTAATAAAATAAAAACAACAAGTGGAGATTAAATAAAAGAGCAGTAATAAAAATACAAATCGTTTAATGGTTTGGAATTTATCCGCGTAAAACCCTATTATCATTTGCAGAAAAATAGTTGTAACTGCGTAAGAGGATAATAAAATACCTCGTTCGAATTCATCATAACCAATTTTAGATAAATAAGGCGTAAATTGAGTTAATCCGAACGAAAAAGCCATATACATCAAAATATATAGCGAAATAAAACGCTTCCTCTCACTCACAGAAAATCCTCCTTTTGTAAAAAAATGAAGTTAGACTTATAGAATCATTTGTCTGACTATAAAAACCATGAACGCCGTGGTCGCGATATAAAAGCAGAGAGCCAGTTGCCATCGCCACTTTAATTGTCGGAACGGAATATGGCGAATATCCCATGAAAACTCTTTTTTAATGAAAAAGATAAGCATAGCCGCACATATCATATTTAACATTACAAGTTGCGACGCGAGTAATAGCAGTGTAGCGAGCTTCACAAATGCCTCATCTTTGTCTTTTAAAATTCGAATTTGACGTGTTAAAAAGCCGCAGAAAAAGAAAGAGAGAAAAGTTATAAAATAGGCCGTATAAATGGGATTATGTTGAACGGGTGATAAAATACCTAGTTTGGTTTCTAATGAAAGTAAAAAAAGATAGCCTAAAAAAAGACAAGGGATAATATAAAAAATCTTTTCTGTCAGGCTTAAAATCCAATCTGACGTTACTTTCATTTTGATTTCTTCCAATTTATTTAATACGAGCGCTATCATTTTATTTCCTCCTAAAAGGAGAAGCAAAATGACCGAAGTCATTTTGCCTTCCATCTTATTTTAAAACCGGCCAAAATTCTTTGTTCGCTTCGATTAAATCATCTAAAATGTCTTTAGCAACTTTTGCGCTTGGCACCGTTTTATTCATTGTTATCGCTTGCCAAACTTTTTGGTAGGAACCTTCTATATAGCCTTCTACCGCCAATTTCTCAGAAGCAATTTGTTGCTCCATCAATCCTTTTTGGAAAGTCGGAATTTTGCCCATGGAAAGTGGCTCAAAACCATTTTTCCCAACAATACAAGGAATTTCTACCATCGCTTCGGAATCAAAGTTTTCAATCGCCCCATTATTTTGCGTGATAAGTAACATTCTCTCTTTGGTATTAAAGGTGAGCGCTTTCGCTAAATCGACAATAAATGAGGCATGTTCGCTTGAATGAATGGATGTATCTTTTGCGGTTTGGTTGGAAACAATTCGTTGGCACTCTTCAAAAACGTCTTTTTCACGACCATCTATAATTTCGTTTGCGCGTGTATAATTTTTATCCGAGTGAAGAACGGTTTCATCTGCCATTAAGTAATATTTTAAATACGTATTAGACAAGTATTTCGGTTCGATTTCAAGCAGCTCTTTACCTGCACGCATCGCCTCAAGCCAGCTAGCTTCTTTATGTTGCCCTGCTTGTGTGTCTTCTGTATACCCTTGTTTTGCGATATGCGCTTTGATTTTCGGCATTAAATCATTACCTGCATGATCTTGAATGTTTGTCCACCAGCCAAAATGGTTAAGCCCGTAGTAACGTACTTCCATATCTTTACGATTTTTCAGACCAATAACACGGGCCATAATATCTTCAAGACAAATTGGCATGTCACAAATGTTAATAATTCTTGAGTTTGGGCGTAAGCGCCTTGTTCCTTCTGCTACAATAGCTGCGGGATTCGAATAGTTGAGCATCCACGCGTCAGGCGAATACTTTTCCATATAATCCACCATTTCGATAATAGGCCCAATTGAACGTAAACCGTATGCAATTCCCCCTGGTCCGCACGTTTCTTGGCCGACAACACCGTGTTTCAAAGGGATTTTTTCATCTTGTTCTCGCATAGCATATTTTCCAACGCGAAGCTGCGCCATCACAAAATCCACATCTGAAAAAGCTTCTTTCGGATCAGTTGTATAACCAAATTCCACTTCTGGCGCACGTTCTTTAATGATAATCGCACAAGCTTCTGCCACTTTGCGCTGTCTTTCTTCATCATTGTCATAAAACTTGATTTTTCGTACCGGAAATTCCTCCATCGCCTCTAAAAGCATCACAACAATTCCAGCCGTGTATGTACTTCCCCCGCCAGCAATCAAAATCGAACTTTTTTTCATTTCTACAACATCCTTTTCTAATTAAAGTAATTTTTCAAATTCCGAACGAACAGATGGAACCGATAAGCCGACAATAATTTGAACCGCGTCACCGTTTTTCACGAGCCCCTGAGCCCCCGCTTTACGAAAATCGCTTTCAGAAGCGATAATTGAGCCATCTTTTACGGTTAGCCGTAGTCGCGTCATACAATTCGTTACGTCTACAATATTTTCTTTTCCGCCTAGAGATTCTAAAAATTGTAAGGCTTTTTTTTGTATTTGGATTTTCTTTTTTCCCATTTTCTTGTTTTTCTTTATAATCTTTTTTGCTATAGAGTTTCATTTCTTCATTTTCGTCTTCACGTCCCGGCGTTTTTAAATTAAATTTTTGAATGAGGAAGGTGAATACGAAATACCAAATAAAGACAAAGATGAGACCAATCACAATTTGCGTCACATAGGTTGGCCAGTGATATTTCCATAGTGGTAGCCAGTTAATGGCAAACCAGTTAATTAATCCCCCTCCAAAATCTCCTACAACGCCAAAAACATAACCTAATGTTGACAGAGTAGCCGCTAACAGAGCATGTACGACAAATAATAAGGGTGCAAAAAATAAGAAAGTAAATTCAAGCGGTTCTGTAATACCTGCAAATACGGCTGTAGCCGCAACAGGAATCATTAAGCCCAGTACAGCTTTGCGTTTTTCTGATTTTGCGGTTTTACAAAAGGCAAGCGTGATACCAATGGAACCAAATACTTTTGACATTCCAGAAAGGGCAAAGCCTCCCGCTGGATACATTTCTTTTAATGTTTGTGCTTTGGTTTGGAATTCACCGAGGTGTGTAGCCCAATAAGCGGCCATTCCTCCTGGCACAACGGCATTATCATACGCAAAAGGCGCATATACGAAATGGTGCAATCCAGTTGGTATTAATATTTTTTCTAAAAAAGAATAAACCCACACACCTAGTGCGCCTGATGATATAAAGAACCCTTGCATGTCTAGCATGAAAGCTTGGAAATGCGGCCAGATAAAGGCGAATAGGAAAGCAACCGGAAGCATCACAACAAACCCTAAAATTACAATGAAAGATGTCCCTCTAAATACACCTAAAACTTCTGGTAATTCAGTATCAAAATAGCGATTATGTAAATAGACGACGATGCTGGAAATAATAAGTGCGCCAACCATTCCAGTATCAAGCGTTTTAATTCCTGCAATATTCGCTAGTCCACTTGTTCCCCCGACTTCCTGCGTCATATCTACTCCAAAGCTCGCTCCCCAAGTAGTTAAAATAGCAGATACAAAATAATTAAATGTCACATACGTTACGAGTGCTTCAAGACAGGCGCGTCCACTTTGTGATTTGGCAAGTCCAATTGGAAGACCGATGACAAACAGTAATGGAATTTGTCTAAAGACTACCCAAGCTCCCTCTGCAATAACATTCCAAATTTGAAACCATAGGTGATCTGGTGTGGCGATTGCTCCCATAATATCTGGATTCATAAATAAAATTGAAAAACCAACGACAATCCCTGCGAATGAAAATAATAGTGCCGGTGCTAACATCGCTCCACCAAATTGTTGTACTTTTTTCATCATAATTCGCAAAACCTCCTTTTTTTTGTTTTTTTAAGACGTCTTATGATGCTCATTGTAGACTGAATGACAGCGCTTTACAATATAATTTTTCTGATTATCTCTCAAGTTCTGAAACAGGAATTTTTCACAAAAGGAGGAACTTTTCACATTGATTTTTTTTGCGAAGAGGGTATCGCTCTATTGCGGGTTTAATGCTACAATAAAAGCATAACGTAAGCGCTAACAAATAGGTAAAGGATTTGATTTTAATTGAAACTTGAAGAATTAGTCAATAAAAATTATGAGCAACTCAATCAGAATGATAAGCACATTTGGAACTATATTTTAATGAATAAAAGATTGTGTAGTGAAATGAACATTAATGATCTTGCCAAAAACTGTGCTGTATCAAGAACAACTATTCTGAGATTTGCTAAAAAAATTTCACTATCTGGATTTAGTGAACTAAAAATTCATTTAAAATGGGATTTGGAGCAAGAAGTTAGTATGATGGCGGAATCAGTGGATATTATTTGCGAAGGTTATACGCGAACTATTCAAGAACTCGCGCGCAAAGATTTTTTTCGATTTGTCGTTTGATTCATCAAGCCAAACGGGTTTTTATTTTCGGATCCGGAGATTATCAAATGTCGGTTGCTAAGCAATTAAAATTACTTTTTTTACATGGTGGGGATTGTTTTTATGATTTTGATGCGGTGACGATGAATAAGGAATTTTTTCAGATTGTAAATTCAGAAGATCTGGTGCTTTTAATTTCATTAGACGGGGAATCAAAATCTGTTGTTTCAGTGGCCCAGCAATTAAAGCTCTCACATGTCCCCGTTATCTCCATCTCCAAATTAAAAAACAGTACTTTAGCTAGCCTAAGTACTGAAAATATTTATATGAATAATACAAAGATTAGTTTTGATAATAAAAGCACAAAAACCTTTGAATCCACAGCTAGTTTATACCTTATTGCTGAGTTGCTTTTCGTTCAGTATAATCTCTATAAAAATCAACTTTAAAACGCGAAGGAGTACCTCCTTCGCGTTAGCTTGTAGAAAAACTCAACGTTTACGCAAAATAAAACGGCGCACGTCAAAATTAGACTGCTGACAAATGGTGAGATTCTAGGAAAATCTGAGTACCGGAGCGGAGCGTACTCGAGTACGTGAGCACCGGAACGGAAGGTTTAACGACGAAGATTGCCGTTTGTCAGCAGTCTGACGCGAAGGAGTGACTCCTTCGCGTTTATTTTACCAACCTCGACCGTATTGTCCGGGGCCTTCAATTGTCTCACCAAGTGTAATGGCAGCAGTGCGTGCAAAATACGGATTTCTGAGTAATTCACGACCAATAATAATTAAATCCGCGCGACCGTTACACAAAATTTCTTCCGCTTGCGTGGCATTTGTAATGAGACCAAGCGCTCCTGTTGCAATTCCTGCATCGCTTCGAATCAATTCAGCAAATGGCACTTGATACCCTGGATAGCTTTTTGGTGCTACAGGAACTAGGCCGCCACTCGACACATCTACTAAATCTACGCCATCTGCTTTCATCCATTTTGCAAAAGGAATATAGTCTTCTGGTTTTAAACCGCCATGGGCGTAGTCTGATGCGGAGACACGTACAATGACCGGTCCATCCCACACTTCACGCACAGCTTTAATAATTTCCCCTACAAGGCGGTAACGATTGCCCGCAGGTCCGCCGTATGCATCTTCCCGGCGATTCGTAATTGGTGATAAAAATTGATGTAATAAATAACCATGTGCAGCGTGAAGTTCAATCACATCAAAGCCTGCTTCTGCCGCGCGATATGCCGCGCGTTTGAAATCTTCTACAACTTCTTTTATTTCTTCTAACGTCAAGGCGTTTGGTTCGCTATATTTCTCACTAAATGCGATAGCTGAAGGCGCTACAATTTTCCCAGGAAGTTCAGCTTTTCTACCCGCATGAGCTAACTGAATCCCAGCTTTCGAACCGTGGTAATGAATACCATCTGTAATCCGTTTAAGCGCTGGAATTTGTTCATCATTCCATAAGCCGAGGTCTTTTTCCGAGATTCGGCCATTTTCTTGAACAGCAGTTGCTTCCAAAATCACGAGTCCAACTCCGCCTGCTGCACGACTCATATAATGTGTGAGATGAAAGTCTGTTGCAATACCATCTTCTTTATCAACTGAATACATGCACATCGGTGACATAACAAGACGGTTTTTAAGTGTAATATCCTGCAATTTGTAACTGGAAAATAATTTCGACATCAAAATTCGCATCCTTTATTTTATACTTTGTACATTTAAGCCTACTTGTGACGGCGTTTCCCCGTTTTTTAGCCGTTCGGCAATTTGATCGATTTTGCGTAAGCGGTGATTAATTCCCGATTTAGAAATCGTACCACCTGTAAGCATTTCCCCTAACTCTTTTAATGAAACATCTTCATGTGTAATTCGTAGCTCAGCAATTTCGCGCAGACGTTCCGGCAAAGCTTCTAAGCCCACTTCAGCGCGGATAAATTTAATATTCTCAATTTGCCTAACCGCGGCATTTATGGTCTTATTTAAATTAGCGGTTTCGCAGTTTACTAGGCGGTTAACGGAGTTACGCATATCTCGCATAATACGGACATCTTCAAAATGAAGCAGCGCCTGTGTTGCCCCGATAATACTTAGAAATTCTGTGATTTTTTCCGCTTCTTTTAAATACGTAATAAAACCATTTTTCCGCTCTAGCGTTCTGGCATTTAAATCGAATGAATTGAGCAGGGCACAAATGGACTCATTATGCTCTTCATAAACTGAAAATATTTCAAGATGGTAAGAGGAAGTTTCAGGGTTATTCACCGATCCACTTGCTAAAAAAGCTCCTCGCAAATAGGCTCGTTTTGCATTCCGTTTTTTTACAAATGCCCTGTCAATGGACTTCGTAAACGTAAAATGATCTTGTAAAATATATAAATCCTCTAAAATTTCCTTTGTTTTCGCTTTCAGCCTGACGATATATACATTATTCTTCTTTAATTTCATTTTTTTTCGGACTAAAAGCTCAATGGGAACATCATACAGCCGTTTTAACAGTTGGTACATTCTTCTCGCTGTGGCAGCATTTTCAGTTTGAACATCTGTCACCATTAAACCATTTGAAAATGACATTGCACCGTTCATTCGAATGAAGGCGGCAAGTTCGGCTTTCGCCTCATCTTCTGTCACTTCCATATTCGTTAATTCTTTTTTTGTTTCCGAGGCAAACGACACAATACTCACTCCTTTTCATTTTCATTCGAAAGCATTTCTAAAAGAGCTTGCGCCACTTTTTCGCCGTCGTGTCTCACAAGACGATCTTCTGTGGAGAGAAAGTCGTGATACACCTCTTCTACACCAATTTTTTTTAAATCAGCATCACTATGCGTGACTTGTCTGACATCGTCTGGAAATAGTAATTCTTCTGGCACTTTTTCGGTATTAATAAGCATTTTAGTAATAAAAGGCGTCCCTACGTGCTCATGAATCGCTCGAATATGATCTGCATCGCTAAAGTAATCGGTTTCCCCAATTTGCGTTAAAATATTAGTGATGTAAACCTTCTCTGCGTTTGAAGCTACAATGGCATCCGCCAAACCTTTCACGAGTAAATTGGGCATGATACTTGTATAAAGGCTACCTGGGCCAATAACAATTAAATCTGCCTCCTTCACTGCTCGAATGGCCGTTTTAAGCGGCAAAACTTCTTCCGGCTCGATAAAAACACGTTTAATTTGCTTTCCTTGTAAAGGGATGATGGATTCGCCGGTCACAATTTCCCCGTCTTCCATCTCGGCTTTTAAAACAAGTGGGTGATCTGTGACCGGAATGACTTTGCCGCGAATGCGCATGACTTTCGAGAGAACATCAATGGCATCCACATAGCTCGCGTTTAATTCTGATAATGCTGTTAAAATTAAATTCCCAACAACATGACCTGATAAATCACCGTCTACTTTAAAACGATATTGAAAAAGGTCAACAAGTCGCTGATCGGCGTTTGATAAAGCGACCATTACATTGCGAATATCACCCGGCGGAAGGACATTCATTTGTTGACGGATTTTTCCAGAGCTACCTCCGTCATCGGCCACTGTTACAAGTGCTGTTAAATCGACATTTTTATGTTTCAATCCTTTTAATATAACCGGAATCCCCGTTCCGCCGCCGATAACTACAATTTTGGGTTTCTTTGCTTTATCCATACTACTTTTCCTTTCTGCGCTTCATATCTCGGTGCGAAATCGTCGTTTCATATTTCCCTTGCAAAGCTTTTCCAATGTATTTTGAAAGTGCCACAGAACGATGCTGACCGCCTGTACAGCCAATCGCAATCACAAGCTGCGTTTTTCCTTCACGTTTATAATACGGGAGTGTAAAATTGAGCAAATCAAGTGTTTTATCTAAATACGTTTGCGTCTCTGGCCATTTCATAACATAGTTATAAACGTCTTCATCAAGCCCTGTTAATGGACGCATTTTATCAATATAATGTGGATTCGGTAAAAACCTCACATCAAACACTAAATCCGCATCAATTGGCAGGCCATATTTAAACCCAAAAGACATGACCTGAACGTTGAAGACATCTTTATCTTCTGCTTTAAACTCTTGATTAATTCGTTCTCTAAGATCTCGTGGTTTAATATTTGATGTGTTAATTACAAGTTGCGAACGCCCTTTTAAATCACTTAAAAGTTCGCGCTCTGCTTTAATTCCCTCTAAAACTGATCCATTTGGTTCAAGCGGGTGATGGCGTCTTGATTCTTTGTAACGCGAAACTAACACAGCATCATCTGCTTCTAGGAAAAGGATTTTTGTCGTAATAAATGATGTATTATCAAGCTCATCTAGCGCCGTTTCAATAGAGTCAAAGAAATCACGTCCGCGTAAATCCATGACAAGTGCAATTTTATTCATTTTGCCAGATTCTTTCATGAGCTCCCAAAATTTTGGTAAAAGCGTTGGCGGTAAATTATCGACACAAAAATAGCCAAGGTCTTCTAAAGACTGCATCGCAACCGTTTTACCTGCCCCACTCATTCCAGTAATAATAACTAATTGCAATTGATTCGTTGCCAAAAGCACTCACCCTTCCGTCATTCACTATATCTATTATCTTACCATATTCGAGGCTTGAATGTTGCAAAAAGAGGTTCACCAAATAAAGCGAATGAGGTCTAAAAACTGCGGTTCCTACCTTTTGCGATTGAAACTTCTTCCCCTAGATGAAAAAGCGATGTAAGCGTTTGACGAATCAAAATCTCACACCATTTTTCCCCATTTTATAATTCCGATTACTTTTCTATGCCTCGATAATGGCTTGTTTAACAGCTTGCTTGATGACACACTAATAGCGAAAAAAAACAAATTTTAATTCAAATATACCTTTAAAAAGAGAAACTCAGTAAAAATACGTTTCAACGGATCTTTTACTGAGTTTCCTTAGCTATTTTATTTTTCAATCCGTTCAAGAAGCTCAGTGCGAATTTTCTCAAGCTTGGCCGTGCTAGCTGCTTCAGATGCACCTTTTATGCTAAAGTAGAATTTGATTTTCGGCTCTGTTCCAGAAGGACGTAAGCAGAACCATGAACCATCTTCTAAATAAAATTTCAATACGTCCGCACGAGGAAGTGTGATTGGTGCCATCTCCCCACTTGCAAAACTTTTTTCGCTTCGTAAATAATCTTCCACATGCGCGATTTTTTCGCCACCCATGCTTGTTGGAAGTTGATTGCGAAAACTTGCCATAATCTCTTTAATCCGCTCAGAACCGTCTTTCCCGCTCAGTGTTAGCGAAACAAGATCTTCTTTATAAAACCCGAATTGGGAGAAAATATTGTCCAGTTCTTCTAAGAGCGTAAAGCCGCGTTCTTTAGCGTCTAGTGCCACTTCGGAAATGGCAAGAACAGCTTGAATGGCATCTTTATCGCGTGTAAAGGATTTGACCATGTAGCCATTACTTTCTTCGTAGCCAAACTCAAATGTATGCGAGCCGGTTTCTTCAAATTGTTTAATTTTTTCGGCGATAAATTTAAAGCCTGTTAAAACTTCAATCATTTCCGCTCCGTAAAATTCAGCGATTTCGCGGCCAAGGTCGCTTGTTACAATTGATTTTAAAACGGCCGCATTGGTCGGCAGCTCCCCTTGGTTTTTCTTTTGTTTGAGTAAATAATTTAAAATGAGGGCGCCAATTTGGTTTCCTGAAAGGACGTTATATTCGCCTGTTTTTGTGCGAACCGCTACACCTAGGCGGTCGGCGTCTGGATCGGTCCCTACCAAAATGTCTCCATCATATTTTTCGCCGTAATCAATCGCCAGTTTGAACGCCTCTTTGTTTTCTGGGTTTGGCGATTTAATTGTCCCGAAGTTCGGGTCATTTACAAACTGTTCCTCCACGCGGATAATATTGGTGAAGCCTACACTATTTAGCGCAGGTACGCCTAAAATTCCACCTGTACCGTGAAGCGGGGTAAACACAATTTTTAAGTCTCCCCCTTTTTCTTTCACAAGCGATTTATTTACAATCACTTCTTTTAATTTTTCTAAATAAGGCACGTCCACTTTGTCGCTAATGACTTCAAGGATGCCATTTGCTTCTAGTTCACGCACATCTTTAATTTCCACTGAAAAAATATCCTCTACTGAATCAATATATTCCGTTACAGCGTCCGCAGAAGCAGGCGGCATTTGCCCACCGTCCTCACCATAAACCTTATAGCCGTTATATTCAGGCGGATTATGGCTCGCTGTAATAACAACCCCGCTGAAGCAGTTTAAATCGCGAATCGCGAAAGAAAGTTCTGGCGTCGGGCGAAGCGATTCAAACACGTAACTTTTTATCCCGTTGGCGCCTAAAACCGCAGCACTCTCGTACGCGAATTCTTGTGACATATGACGAGGGTCATAGGCAATTACGACACCGCGTTTTTTGGCCGCATCCCCATTTTCTGCTACAAATTTTGCAAGCCCGTAAGATGCCTTACGAATCGTGTAAATGTTCATGCGATTTGTTCCCGCACCTAAAACCCCACGCATTCCAGCAGTTCCAAACTCCATATTTTTATAAAAACTATCTTCTAATGTTTTTTCATCACCTTGTAAAACCTCAAGCTGTCCGCGCAAATCCGCATCTAGCTGTCCATTATTTAACCATTTTTCATATTCTACGTTCCAATTCATTGTACCTTGGCTCCTCTCACAATAACCTTCTGTTTTATTTTATCAGTTTCGAGCTTTATTTACAAAAAAGCGAAAAATCGTTTTGGAATAAAATGGGGTCCCCGGCCGGAGCACAATATCTCCAAAATGCGGATGATGAATAGCATCAGGCAAACTTTGCGTTTCAAATGATTATCCCTGAAAACGGCCGAAATTTATCCCCAAAACCAAGTATAATACACCCGTTAACGTGTTTCCTGTATAAATCACCACAGCCGGTGCATCCGTTTCCATTTTTATGCCCCGCCCTGAATCCCG
This sequence comes from Listeria fleischmannii subsp. fleischmannii LU2006-1, assembly GCF_000344175.1. Classification (GTDB taxonomy): domain Bacteria; phylum Bacillota; class Bacilli; order Lactobacillales; family Listeriaceae; genus Listeria; species Listeria fleischmannii. Next base: position 28,771 of record NZ_ALWW01000025.1, read on the forward strand.
ATCAACTAAAATGGCGTCAGGTTGGTTGCGTACATGTTCCAAAACAAACCCGTGATCTAATCCACCACTTGCTAAATCCATCTGCGGGTCGCCTTTTAAAATCGCGCTTTGAATCTGCTTGGCCTCATTAAAATCAAACGCAGTTCCAAAAACCTCTCGAAGTTCTCCTGTTGGAATCAATTCCTCATCGATACATGCATAGGCGTGGCTACGCACAAAAAGCTCATTTTTTAAGATGGACTTTTTAACATCTCCCGAAAGATTAAAATAAGTATGATTGGTCGGATTAAAAAGCGTTGGCTGGTCCGTGTCCGCCTCATATTCAATGACCCATGCATCCTCTTCAGTTAGCGTATAGCGCATCACAACATCTACCTCGCCCGGATAGCCATTTTGAAAGGCAGGACTTTTATAGGAAAAAATAAGCGAATTTGCTGTTTCTTCAACTTCAAAGACGGTCTTACTGAAGTTCGGACGGCCTCCGTGCAGTTGGTGAACTCCCGCATTTTTCACAAGGTCATAATGTTTGCCATCTAACCAAAAAGAGCCATTTCGAATCCGCCCTGCCACTCGGCCAACAAAAGCCCCAAAATACGGCGAATACGCCAAATAATCGTCTAGACTATGAAACCCTAAACAAATATTTTGAAACTCACCAAATTGATTTTCCGTCACAATGCGCGTCACAATAGCACCATAATTTAAAGCCGAAAATTCAGTCCCGCGTTTATTTTTAAGTGTATATTCATAAATTGGAACTCCGTTTAATTCCCCAAACAGTCGTTTCAACTCGCACCTCCCAGTCACCAAACACACAAACTGGCGACACGCTCTGTCGCCAGTTTGACTTCCATTTATTCTTCGTAACCGTTTGGATGAGCCGAATGCCATCTCCACGCGGTTTCAATGATTTCTTCAACATCCGTATGTTTCGGTGACCATCCTAAAACCTTTTGTGCCTTGTCACTTGATGCGATTAGCGTACTTGGATCTCCAGCTCGGCGCGGCCCAATTGCAGCCGGAATTTCCTTACCTGTTACACGTCTAGCTGCCTCCAGCATTTCCTTCACTGAAAAGCCATTGCTACTGCCAAGGTTGAAAATGTTGCTCTCCCCGCCGTTTTTCAAATACTCCAGAGCCAAAATATGCGCATCAATTAAATCCACCACATGAACGTAATCGCGCACGCAAGTTCCGTCTTCAGTATCATAATCATCACCATAAATTGATAATTCATCGCGCTGTCCTAATGCCACTTGTAAAATAATCGGCACTAAATGCGATTCAGGATTATGGTCTTCCCCGATTGAGCCATCTTCTTTTGCTCCAGCAACGTTAAAATAACGTAAGGAGACATAACGAAGCTCATGAGCCAAGTCACACCAGTGCATCATTTTTTCCATAATCAGCTTTGTATCGCCGTATGTGCTTTCTGGTTTTGTCGGCATATCTTCGGTAATCGGCACGCGTTCCGGCTCTCCGTAAGTCGCGGCTGAGGACGAAAAGACAATATGCTTCACGCCAAACTCTTCCATCACTTCAAGCAAAACTTGTGTCCCGTATACATTATTGTTTAAGTAAGCAAGCGGAATTTGCATAGATTCCCCGACAAGCGAATTAGCCGCAAAATGAATAACACCTTCAATCGCTTCTTTTTTAAACACATTTTGTAAAAAAGCTTTATCACGTATGTCGCCCTTATAAAAAACAGCTTGTGAATTCAAAGCCGCCTGATGTCCAGTTTGCAAATTGTCTACCACAACTACTTCATAACCTTTTGCTAGAAGTGCATCTACTGCATGCGAGCCAATATAGCCAGCCCCGCCTAATACTAAAATACTCATCTCATCTTCCTCCTCGAGGGTACTCTTATCTTATCTATTTTACAACAGTTTCAGGCAATCGTCACCCTTTCTCATATAGATTTCAAAAAGGTTTCACATAAAGTTCATATTTGGGCTGATTTGTATTGGTTAAACGAAATTATGAAATTACGTGTTATCTAACTTTTTATAGCCATTATAAATATAATGAACAAGAATCATCCTCATAAATTTAATCTGAAAAGTAAAAGGGCTTTTTCCTGATTTCCTTGCCACCTCCGCTTTATTTTCTTTTTTCGAGCTGAATAAGTTTCCTCTCCATACATCAACAAAAAAGACTACCCAAAAGGGCAGTCTCGAAATTTTTATTCATTAACCGCTTCAAGCGATTCTTTTAATTCTTCCACAAATTTTTGTGCATTTTGTCCAGCTAAACCGCCGTCTCCAGTTGCCGTTACGATTTGGCGTAAGCTTTTCACGCGAACGTCTCCGGCTGCGAAGATACCTGGAATGCTTGTTTCCATTTCTTCATTTGTACGGATATAGCCTTCTTCATCTGTAATCCCAAGGTCGCGAAATGCGTTTGTGAGTGGCACAAGACCGACATAGATGAATACGCCGTCCGCATCAACTTCGCGTTTTGTACCATCTTTTGTGGATACAAGACGTACACCGGTGACTTTTTTGTCATCTCCAACAATTTCTTCAACTGTTGAATCCCACACGAAATCGACTTTTTCATTTTTAAAAGCACGATCTTGTAGAATTTGTTGCGCACGTAATTTATCGCGTCGATGTACGATTGTAACCTTATCCGCATAGCGCGTCAAATAAGTTCCTTCTTCAACTGCAGAATCTCCGCCGCCAACGACGATTAAATCGCGATTTTTGAAAAAGGCACCATCACAGACCGCACAATAAGATACACCGCGTCCACTAAGTTCATCTTCACCCGTAACACCTAATTTACGATGTTCGGCACCGGTTGCAATAATAACCGCACGTGCTTTATAGCTTTTCGAACCAGCCGTTACAAGTTTATATTCTTTAAAATCTTCAATACCCTTAATGTCGCCGTACGCATATTCTGCGCCAAATTGTTTAGCACCCGTAAACATTTTATCCGACAAATCCGGACCTAAAATGCTATCAAAACCAGGATAGTTTTCGACATCAGCCGTATTGACCATTTGCCCGCCCGGGACGCCACGTTCAATCATTAATGTATCTAAATCAGCACGGGATGTATAAAGCGCCGCTGTCATACCAGCAGGCCCAGCACCAATAATAATCACGTCATAGATTTTTTCTTCACTTACCATCCGACATCCTCCTAAAGTTACTCTTTAAGTCTACACCTAGCTTAATACGAAACAGTAAGTTCGTCTATATTTATGCTCACACTAGTCAAATAGATCAATATCTTGTATCTTTTTGTCTAAATTCGCTGTTTTTATTTGCGACTTGCTGCCAAAACGCGCGACGAAGCTCGAAATGACAGCCTCCTTCTCGTAGTCCACCAAGGAAACTCGTTTCTCCGTAATCTGCCAAATCGTTCGGACCACCTGCACATAAAACGCTAAGTTTTCCTCCGAAAGTGGCAATCCAATCTGCGTGAGCTCGGAAAAAAGCTCGACCATATAGCGGCTATTCTGTTCTGGAATCCCATCTGCGAGAAACACAAACTGCGTGAAAACGAGGTGCTCTTCATACGTCCAATTGGTCATTTCAAAAAGGGGATGAAACAACACCATTTCAGCGCGCGATGGTGAAATAGAAAGCGCATAAACACCTAAATAATGTAGCGCCGGCTCTTTTGATGCAAGGAAGCGCAAAACGTTTGGAACGTGCGCCACAAAGTCATCGGCCTTATCTGTAAACGGAAAATCTTCCTTTTCATAAACATCGCAATTTAAAAACTGCTCCCACATTTCATTAGCAAATTCAATATTTCCTAAATAATAAGCTGTTTTTGCCCGGTAATAATAAAACTTCGGCCGTTCTGTCACCTCTAAATCAACAATATCACCTAGGAAATCGTCCGCCGTTTTATACGCTCCCATCATGGCATGCACATAGCCGAGTCGTTCCCTATGATGCGTTAAAATCGGCACAATTTTTGAAAGCTCACTGTAAAGCGCCTTTGCTTCTTCCTCATTCGATTTAAAATAATGATACATAAATAAATCAATGCGCCCTAAAAGATTGCCACTTGAGCGTTCTAGTAAGTCATATAAAACTCTAAGACCTTCTTCTTCGCGCAACTGTTCAAAATAAAGCGCCGCAAGCTGATTATAAGCTGGCCAAAAATTAGGTTTTTCATCAATAACTCGTTCTAAAACACGGCATGCCGAAACACTGTCTTCTTCTGCTAAATAGCGATTAATTTCCTTCTTATACTCATAAAATTCCTGTTCGACTTTAATAAATTTATTTTCAAGGCTCTGACCAATCGGCGATTCCTCAAGCAAAACATCCATTAAGTCATTCGCCTCTTCTACATATTCGCCCTTTGGATCCTCCGCTACATATCGCTTAGCATATTGAAGCGCACGTTTAAAATCCTTTAAATACGCAAAATTATTTGCGATAAAATAATAACAATAATGCATATTCGCATCTAGTTTTTCTAAAATATAACGCAAAAGTTGATTAGACTTATGAAATTGCCCAATTTCTGTATAACAAATCGCCAGCTGACAAATAATCACCGGTTCAAATGGCTCAAGTTCACGTGCCCGCTCTAAATAACCAATCGCTTCCGTCATTTTCTCCTCGCGAAAAGCCACAATACCTCGTTCAAAATAAAACTGTCCGTTTGGGAGAAAGTGAATCACTTTTGGGTCCCGAAATCGTTTTCCTGTCATTTTTTCTCCCCTCCATTTCGTTTATTTAGTATATCACAGTTCAAAATTCCGTCAATATACTGGATTCTCCTTCTACATATACCCCATAAAAAATCCGATTCTCACTCAGAATCGGATTTTTCTCTAATCACAATTGGATTTCCAAACGCTACACAATCAGCTGGGATGTCCTTTGAAACGACTGCTCCCGCGCCAATTACAGCGCGGTCTCCAATCTGAACTCCTGGTAAAATGATGACGCCAGCGCCAATCATGACGTCATTCCCAATCAAAACGGCGCCAACGCGATACTCCTTCACGAGGTATTCATGCGTTAAAATCGTCGTATGATAGCCGATAACTGTATTTTCGCCAATCGTAATCTTTTCTGGGAAAAATAAATCGGGTGTTACTTTAAACGCAATGGCGGTTTTCGGTCCTACTTTCATCCCTAAAAGTTTGCGATACAAATTGCGTTTCCCGCCCATAAAAGGGAAGTAGCGTGCAAATTCGATGACAAGCGTATTTTTAAAAGTTCGCCAAAATGAGACCGTTTTATACACATGGTTTAGTGGATTTTCGCCCGGAATTTTAGGTTCGTAGCGTTTGTAATTGCGCATGCTAGGCCTCGGTACGGACAATTTCAAGTAAATCGCCCATCGTTTTTAACATATAGTCAGGCTCAAACTGGCTCAAATATTCTGGACCTTTAATACACCATGAAACACCTGCCGTCTTGGTGCCCGCGTTTTTTCCCGCAAAAATATCGTGTAGATTATCGCCCACCATAATCGCTTCATCTGGTTCTGAGCCGAGTAGCGCAAGCGCCATTTCGATACCCTCAGGATCTGGTTTTGCGGTCTTCACCTGATCGAGCCCAATCACAACTTGAAAATATTTATCCAAACCTGTTAATTTAAGGCCTTTCATAATGACATCGTACATTTTAGTAGATACGACTGCTAATTTATAATCTTCTTCATAAAGCGCTCGAATGGCCTCATAGACACCATCATACTCAAGCACAAGTTCATCATGATGCGAAATATTAAACTCGCGATAATACGCTATCATCTCTTCCACACGAAGAGGCGCTAAGTTCGCAAATGTTTCGGTAAGCGGCGGTCCGATAAAAGGTAAAATATCTTCTCTCGAAAAACTTTTTTCTGGTAAAAATTCCGCCAATGTTTTTTGAAATGTTGTGATGATAAGTTCATTTGTATTAATCAAGGTTCCATCCAAGTCAAATAGTAAAGTAGTTATCTTTTTAGTCATACTTTCAACCTTTCTTTGCCGAAGCAAACCCTATTTTTGTTTTGGCACCTTCCCGTATTTGTCCGCTAAATAATAAGGTGGGTTTAATTTTAGACGTCTATAAATCATGATGCCCACTGATACAACGATTAAAATGACCGCAAGCACTTGGGATACTCTAAAATCGCCCCACATAAGACTGTCCGTACGCATCCCTTCGATGAAAAAGCGACCGAAAGAATACCAAATCACGTAACTTAAAAACAGCTCCCCGCGGCGAATCTTCGTCCGGCGTAAAATAAGTAACACAACAAACCCTAGTACATTCCATAAACTTTCATAAAGAAAAGTGGGCTGATAATAGACCCCATCTATGTACATTTGATTGATGATAAAGTCTGGCAGGTGAAGACTTTCTAAGAAACTGCGCGTCGTCTCTGCCCCGTGTGCCTCCTGATTCATAAAGTTTCCCCAACGTCCAATCGCTTGAGCAATCAGTAAACTTGGAGCAGCAATATCCGCTAGTTGGAAAAAGGAGATTTTCTTGATACGCGAGAATATAATCGCCGTACCGACCGCCCCAATCAGCGCCCCGTAAATGGCAATCCCTCCGTGCCAAATTTTTATAATTTCGCTTGGATTATCCTTATAAAAGTCCCACTGAAAAATGACATAATAAATGCGCGCACAAATAATTGAAATGGGGATTGCCCAAATGAGTAAATCTACAAACAACTCTTTATCAAAATGGCGTTTAGTCGCCTCTCTAAGTGCCAAAAGCAGTGCCACAACTACACCCAGTGCAATAATAATTCCATACCATTTAATGGAGAAGTTACCGATTTGAATCGCCACTGGATTAAGCGGCGTAATTTGATTTTCCATTTTGAACCTACTTTCTTTGTTTCATATTCTAAATTTAATTTTAACTGTTCTAACTAAAAAAAGAAAGAAGCTTGACTAAATTGCCAAGCTCCCTCCATTTTTAATCATTCATGCTATTATGGCTAATCAAGTTGTTTAAGTCACTCGTAAAGCGTTCCGCTGCATTGTATCCCATATTTTTCAGGCGGAAATTCATTGCCGCTACTTCAATGATAACGGATAAATTTCGGCCCGGACGAACTGGCACTGTAATTTTAGGCACATCCATATCAAAAATTCGCGTTTTTTCCTCATCAAGTCCTACTCGGTCGTAATGTTTTGTTGGATCCCAATTTTCAAGGTGCACAACGAGCGTGATTTTTTTGCTCGAACGAACGGCTCCTGCTCCGAAAAGTGTCATGACATTAATAATACCGAGGCCTCGAATTTCAAGTAAATGTTCAATAATAGCCGGTGATGAGCCGATTAAGGATAACTCATCTTCTTGGCGGATTTCGACATTGTCATCTGCTACTAGGCGGTGACCACGTTTCACGAGTTCAAGCGCTGTTTCACTTTTTCCAACTCCACTGCTTCCGGTAATTAAAACGCCTAGGCCATAAATATCAACTAGCACCCCGTGCATCGAAATAACTGGCGCCAATTTACTTTCCAAAAAGTTAGTGATATAAACAGAAAGGCGTGTCGTCTTAAGTCTTGAGCGGAGCACCGGAATACCAGCTTCACTGGCCGCCTGTATAAGTTCTTTTGGTGTTTCTAGGTTTCGCGAAACAACAAAGGCTGGTGTTCGTTTTGTGCACATCTGTTTGTAACGTTTTAAGCGCTCTCCTGGTTCCATGCCTTCTGAAAACGAAATTTCCGTCATTCCAAATAGTTGGACGCGGTCCTCAGGATAATAAGAAAAGAAACCGGTTAATTCAAGACCGGGTCTTGATAAATCACTGGTTGAGATAGGACGTTCTAAACCTTCATCACCGCAAATCAGTTGCAGGTTTAATCGTTCTACTAACTCTTTTACCGTCACGCTTTTTGTCATGTAAGTCCCTCCACTACGGTTTTTCTTTTATTTTACCATGTATCCTTACTTTCGAATAGCGCTAACGTGAGAATGAATTAGATTTAAATGTATGTTATCTCGCCGTAAAATCCCAATTTACGACAAAAAAGTTACGAGCTAATGCTCATAACTTTTCTATCTGCGACTTTTGTTGTCAAAAAGAACCGAATTAATAATCATATTAGCGAACGCCATAATCGCTGCTAAAATGAGAGCTGTGCCGAATCCGTCGATGCTAAAGGAATAACCCATGAAGTATGTGGTTAGTTCAAGCATTAACGCATTGACGACAAACGTAAACAAGCCTAACGTTAAAATATTAATTGGTAATGTAAGTAATAATAAGATTGGCCGCACAAGCATATTTAAAATCGCTAAAATAAAACTTGCAAGTATCGCTGTCATAAAGCCATCTACATGAAAGCTTGAAAAGAACCCGGACAACGCTACAAATAACACTGCATTAATTAAAACACCTATCAGAAAACGCATATAACTTCATCACTCCCACTCAGTACTTGGGGCTTTTGGCATAACAATAGCAGCAATGATGTAAAGTAACAACCCAGTTCCAACAAAACATGTAGCTACTGCCCAAATCAGGCGAATCCAAGTGACTTCAATACCAAAATATTCTGCAAAGCCTCCACAAACACCAGCTAACATTTTTTGGTCATTCGATTTTCTTAATTTTTTCATGTTTCATCCCTCCGAATCTTTGAAATTCATGTAGGGGCTAATAGGCCATTTCTTGCATAATTAGCCCTCTCCGGTTCAAAATCATTTATTTTACTTCTTCTTGTGTCTCCTCAAGTTCCGTAACTTTAATAATACCCGTGTTCACACTTGCTTGGATTGTTCCTGTACTTATTTCTTCCGCATTTTGGGTAAAGACAAACGTTTGATTTGAATTATCCCAAACCTTTGCATTTTTCAAATCGAAGTAAATTTTTTCACGTCTAGTTCCTAATGTCCCATCCACATTCCACGATGCGGGAATCTGGATGCGAATATCTCCGTTTGGTGCTTTTAAATCAGCAGCAGTAGCCGTATCATTATAAACGATATAGTCTACATCGCCTTTAGCTGTTTTTGCAACCGTTGTGAGTAAGTTACCAGAAACTGCTACATCACCTTTTTGTGTGGATAAGTCGATATTTTCAACGTTTACTCGTCTAAAGAAAATTTCGCCATCAAGAACTTCCGTGCTTAAGAATTTTCCACTTGCACCAGTCGATCTCACATCACCATGATGCACTTTTAAAAGTGTATCCTCAGCAGCTACATCATCAAATTTCAAGTTACCGTTAAGTAACTGTATTTTCATTTGTTCATAAAGTCGTTTTGGCACTGTTAACACAATATCTGTTTTTAAAACATCATTTTTAGATTCAAATATAAATTGCTCTGGCGTAATTTCAAGCATGGTTTGACTGAAAAAGTAATCCCACAATTTGTCTTCGCTTAATTGACGTATAGAACGCGCTTTTTCGTGAACCGCTAAACCAACACGTACTTTTAAGTCTTCTTTTTCCCAAACTCGAAGCGTAACATCACCTGTTGCAACTTGGACCTTTAGCCCTCTAAACGTTGTTGCGTCGAAACTAAACTCGCGAGATGGTCTTGGTCTAGTTTTCCCCGGATGATTACGTTCTGCATGTTGTGCTCTTGCTCTTTCGTGTTGCATTTTGTGCTTCGTATGCGCTTCTTGATGGCGATCGATACGATCATATTGCCGATTTCTACGCGCTTCCATACGACGTCTTTTTTCATCAACACGTTTGCGGTGATGGTCAAGCACTTCTTCATTCGTCATGTTTTCAGAAGGAATCACAAACAGGGCAATGATATAAGCAATAATTGCGATACCCGTTTTCATCGTAAAAATGGCAACAACAATAAAAATCAAACGAAGAATCGTTGCATCTACTCCAGTGTATTCGGAAATTCCACCAAAAACACCGCCGATTTTACGATCAACACGAGATCTCCTTAGTTTTTTGTCCATACTATGCGCTTCCTTTCAAAATTTTCTTCTAGAAGTCTTCGCCAAACTGGCGAAGACTCTTTTTTATTTAAATTCACGAATTTTAACATTACCTGTAGTGGCTTCTGCTTCTATTTTTAACGCGTCTTGTTCAGCATGTTTGGTAAAAATCATCGTTTTGTTAACTGATTCAGATTTAGAATCAAGTACTTTTGCATCTTTTATATCTAAAAACAGTTTGCCTAAGTTGGTATGAAGACGTCCATCTAAGCCTAATTCTCTTGGTACGGTAATTTCAAGATTTCCGGCACCGGTTTTAGCTTTTAAGAAGGCAGCTTCGTCATTTTGCAAGTGATAATTGACATTTCCGTTTTTCGTCATTAAATTGGTAGAGTAAAAACTACCTTTTGCCGAAACATTACCGTTAAAGGTTTTAAGTGATACATCTCTTACGTTACCGTTTTGTATGCGGACATTGCCGTTGATGGATTCAATTTCTGTAAGGGTAGCTTGGATTGTGCCAACGCTAATGTTCCCATTTGTTGTTTTGGCGAATAAGTCACGACCAGCTAACTCATCAATATGGAAGTTCCCATTTAAAATTTTCACTGAAACATAGTCATACTCACGACGTGGTAAATAGACGGTTAAGTTGGTAACAATTTGTTTTGATTTTGATTCAAAACGAAGTGTTTCTTCGTCCACACGAAGCGTTGTACGGTCAAAGAAGATTTTCATTGCTTCCTCTTCAGGATATTCCTTAAACAATTTAATCATAGCGTGAACGCGGATGTCATCGTTATCTGAAGGTTTAAATTCAATATTACCATTTGCCACTTCAAACTCTAAAATAGAAAGCGTCGTGTCATGATATACAAATTCACGTTCAATTTTAGTGGATGTTAAAAACGGAAACGGCATATCTTTCACTTGGTTGAAAGCACTGCTTAAAAATGAACCAATTTTTTCACCAGCTTGCGATAAGTCATTCATCACATTTTTCATGGTTTCTTCACGTTTTTCCTTTTCTATCCGTGCCTTTTCTTCATCTTTTGCTTTTTGCTCTGGACGTTCTTTGCGAGGTTTTTTCGCTTCGCCTCCGCGGTAAGGATTGCCAGCTGTATTCCACCCTTGTGAATAATCATAGCCTTGTTCTTCTTCGTCAGTAAATTCTTCCTCGTAAAAAGTTTTTCTTTCTGCTTGACGGATATTTTCAGAGGCTACAGATTTGCCTTCTTTTTTAGAAATATTTTCAAGTAGCGTTAGTGCTTCTTCCGTTGAGAGAACACCTTGTTTCACGAGTTCTAAAATGCGTTTACGTTCGTTTTCCATTCCAGTTCCTCCTAATAAAAATTATATTTAAGTAATTTAAATTCATAAGTCATTAACTATATATTCATTATGAAGGATTACTCATCATCTGTCATACAACCTAAGAACGATTCTTTCTTTAGACTTTTGGGGAAAAGAAAAAGCCTAGTGGGAAAACGGTCTCCCCATTAGGCTTTCAAGCTTTATTTTTCTGCATTTTCAATTCGTTCTTTAGTCCGTTTTTTATCCCGCTCAAGAATAGGCTTTAAATATTTGCCAGTATACGATTTTTTCGAACGGGCGACTTTTTCAGGGGTACCTGTCGCGATAATTTGACCGCCACCGTCGCCACCCTCTGGCCCAAGATCGATTAAATAGTCCGCTTGTTTAATGACATCTAAATTATGTTCGATGACTAAAACGGTGTCGCCATTATCATCAACTAAACGTTGCAACACTTTAAGAAGGCGACTAATATCATCCGCATGTAAACCAGTTGTCGGCTCATCTAAAATATAAAATGATTTACCGTTACTGCGTTTATGGAGCTCAGAGGCGAGTTTAACCCGCTGTGCTTCACCACCAGATAAAGTAGTGGCCGGCTGTCCAAGACGAATGTAACCTAGGCCGACATCGACAATGGTTTGTAACTTGCGCGCAATTTTAGGTTGATTTTTAAAGAAATCGAGCCCTTCTTCGACCGTCATTTCTAAAACTTCCGCAATATTTTTTCCTTTGTAGCGAATATCTAAGGTTTCGCCGTTATAACGTTTCCCGCCGCAAACCTCACACGGAACATACACATCTGGTAAAAAGTGCATTTCAATTTTAATAATTCCGTCGCCTTTACATGCCTCACAACGTCCACCTTTTACATTAAAGCTAAATCGTCCTTTTTTATAACCACGAACTTTCGCTTCATTGGTGGAAGCGAATAAGTCACGAATGTCATCAAATGCTCCTGTATACGTTGCCGGATTAGACCGTGGCGTCCTCCCGATAGGCGATTGATCGATATCAATAATTTTTTCTAAATGCTCCGTGCCTTTAATTTCTTTATGCGCGCCTGGTTTTGCACTAGCGCGATTTAATTTGCGTGATAACGCTTTTCGAAGTACTTCATTCACTAGGGAGCTTTTTCCAGAACCTGAAACGCCTGTCACACATGTGAAAGTACCGAGTGGGATTTCTGCATTGACATTTTTTAAATTATTCGCTTTAGCCCCAATAATTTCGAGTTTGTTACCATTTCCGTCTCGGCGTGAAGTTGGTACTGGAATGAATTTTTTCCCAGAAAGGTATTGACCGGTTATAGAATTTTTATCTTGTGCCACTTCTTTTGGTGTTCCGGCTGCCACAATTTGGCCTCCATGTTCTCCTGCACCTGGCCCGATATCAATTAAATAATCTGCCGCCATCATGGTATCTTCATCGTGTTCAACGACAATGAGTGTATTTCCGATATCCCGCATATTTTGTAGCGTCTCAACTAAGCGGTCATTATCACGCTGATGTAAACCGATGGATGGCTCATCTAAAATATAAAGCACACCGGTTAAACGCGAGCCAATTTGTGTAGCTAATCGAATTCGCTGTGCCTCACCGCCTGAAAGTGTTCCGGCAGCACGACTAAGGGTTAAATAATTGAGGCCTACGTTATTTAAAAACCCTAAGCGACTTCGTACCTCTTTTAAAATGGGCGCCGCAATTTGGCTTTCTTTTTCGGAAAGAGAGAGGGCTTCAAAAAACGCTAATCCTTCCGTGACCGAATAATTACTAATTTCGCCTAAATGCTTATCGGCAATCTTCACTGCTCGCGCTTCTTCTTTTAGACGGTATCCATGGCAAGTCGGGCACGGGAGATCTGTCATGTATTGTGCCATTTGTTCCCGCGTAAAGTCCGAATTTGTCTCGCGGTAACGTCTTTCTACATTTGGTAAAATGCCTTCAAAACGCATCCATGTTTCTCGCGTCATTCCAAAATCATTTTGATATTTAAAGAAAAATTCTTGTTCTCCGGATCCATTTAAAATAATATCTTGCTCTTCTTTGGATAGTTTTTCAAATGGTTTTGTCATATCAATCCCAAATTCCTCACATKCCTCACASGCAGATTCGAGCATTTGTGGGTAGTACTGCGAACTGATAGGGCGCCAAGGTACAATGGCTCCGTCTTTTAA
>NZ_ALWW01000026.1 GCF_000344175.1 Listeria fleischmannii subsp. fleischmannii LU2006-1
AACGTTCCGCACAAGATGTTTTTGACGAAGCGATTAAYRCGAGTTTTTTTGAAGCATCAAACGGAGGCGTTACCGTGAGTGGCGGAGAACCACTCTTACAAATTGATTTCTTGATTGAGTTCTTTACTTTATGTAAAAAAGCTGGGATTCACACGACGATCGATAGTTGCGGCGGATGTTTCACAAGAGAACCAGAATTCATTGAAAAATTAGACCGGCTCATGGATTTGACCGATTTAATTTTACTTGACATTAAACAAATGAATCCTGAGAAACATCTTAAACTCACAACGAAATCCAATGCGCCAATTTTGGACTTCGCGCATTATTTACGTGACAAAAATCAACCTATCTGGATTCGTCACGTTTTAATCCCAACAAAAACAGATGACCCTGCGGATCTAACATCCCTTCGCGACTTCATAGATACACTCCCTAATGTAAAACGCGTGGAAGTATTACCTTATCACACAATGGGTGTCTACAAATGGAAAGAAATGGGCATTCGTTATCCACTTGAAGGCATTGAACCGCCTGATGACGAAACCGTTAAAATGGCCAATGATATTTTAAAAAACGGCCACATACGCATAAAAAATAAGCCTTCCAGAAATGGAGGCTTATTTTTTATGGTTTAAAATATCTTCACACCAATCCATTTCTGCAAGAATTAAGTCGCGTCTTCGCAAATAGATTTGATAAGACATATTTTGCATAAAATCATCTTCACTTTCTAACCCTAATAACTTTTGAAAATGTTCTAAACTATCTTCAGCAAGCTTTAGCTGGCTCTTCAAATAGGCCACGCGTTCCTCTAAAAGAATCGCCGTTCGATCAGGATTTAACCAGTCAAGTTGCAGTTTGATAATAAATTCATCTCTGGTAACAGGGGTTTTTAAAGCTGTCTCAGACCATTCTTTTAATAAAAAAATACCTTTTTCAGTGATTGCATAAATTTTTTTATTCGGTTTACCTTCTTGGACCTGCGTATGTACAGTTAAATAGCCTTCTTCTTCCAGCTTTGCGAGCATCGGATAAATCTGACTGTGATTTGTATTTTGCATGATTCGGAGGCGATTCGCTAAATCATATCCACTGGATGCTTCCCGCGCAATCATTTCAAGTAGGGTAAAGCCTAGTAAATTAATATTCGTCTTCACAATCTTACTTCCTTTCAAGAACCTATCTATTGCCCATTGTAATCTATTTATTTCAAAAGTGCAAAGAGAAAACAAAAATTATACATATGTAAATATTGACATATAAAAGAAAAAGCGATACACTTAACAAGTTGAAAAAAATAGAAAGAAGTGGAAAGAAAATGTTAACTGAACAAGAAAAAAACACTGGCAAATGGATTACAGTAGCAGCCTCATTGCTAGCGTTTATGGGAATTGGGATTGTTGATCCGATATTACCAAGTATCGCATCAAGTATTGGCGCTACACATTCGCAAGTAGAAATGCTATTTACCGCATATATTTTTACAATGGCGATAATGATGATTCCAATCGGGATTGTCGCAAGCAAAGTGGGGGATAAAAAGTTAATCGTGAGCGGCCTTTTTTTTAGTCACGATATTCGCTCTTTTATGTAGTTTCTCTAATAGCATTGGTGCTTTATCTATCTTTAGAGCAGGGTGGGGACTTGGAAACTCCATGTTTCTAGCGACAGCCATGACTCTACTCATTTCGCTTTCACATACAACTTCTCACGCAATTGGCCTGTATGAATCTGCAATGGGACTAGGTATGGCGTTTGGTCCATTAGTAGGCGGCATTTTAGGGAATATGTCGTGGCGTTATCCGTTTTTAGCAACAGCTGCACTCATTTTCATTGCTTGTTTACTCATTTTATTTAAAGTAAAAGTACCTCAAAGTGTTGACCAAAAAACAAGTTCCAATCAAGCAAATGTTGCATTTGTTTACCTATAAACCATTTTTACAAATTTCCTTAAGTGGGATGTTTTACTACTACTGTTTCTTTACAATTCTCGCATTCTCGCCACTTGTCCTTGGTTTATCCGCGATTAAAATCGGTTTTGTCTTTTTCGCCTGGGGACTATGCCTTGCATTTGGCTCTGCCAAAATTGCGCACGATTTAGAAGCAAGATATAATTCAAAAACTATTTTAAAATTCACATTGATTGCATGTGCGATTATTTTAATTTTACTAGGTATCATTCATGTTTTATGGGTTAGAATTGCACTCATCATCATTTCCGGTCTAATTTTAGGCATAAACAACGCATTATTTACCACAACCGTTATTGAACATTCACCATACGCACGTAGCGTTACAAGCGGTGCATATAATTTCGTTAGATGGCTCGGAGCAGCATTTGCACCATTATGTTCCGGAATAATAAGTGAAACGCTAGGTACAAGTTATCCATTTTTAATTGCAGCCGCATTAGCAATAATCGGTATGGCTATTTTATTTTTAAAAGTCACACAACCAGCTGAAAAACAAATCGAAGTCATGGAATAATTGATTAAAAACGTTTTCTTAATGAGAAGGCGTTTTTTATTTTAGTTTACGATAATAACCATTACTTCCTATAATATATATTATGTAAACTAGAATTTTTTAGTTTTAAATAACGGACAGAACCTTGCCTTCCCTTACTTTTGAATTTGTTTTAGCATTAAAATGCCAACTTATAATGGAAGTCTAGCACTTATAGAATAAACTATTAAATTTGTTTTAATAGTTTATGGTGTTAATTGAATACCCTGTATTAAACTCCTCATTATAAAAAATCCCAAATGTTAGATTTCGATTTAACATTTGGGATTTTTAGCTATGCTTTTCCTCATTAACTTCTGAGTCCGCGTCCTTTTTCAATCAAATACCAGCAAAGAAAATAAAGGGCTGCGATAAATAAAACGAGTATGCTAATGGATACCCACAGCGAAACGTCTGTTTTTCCAAGGAAACCGTAACGAAAACCGGAAATCATATAGACAATTGGGTTGATCTTGGAGACAGCTTGCCAAAATGGTGGTAACATAGCCACGGAATAAAATACTCCGCCTAGATAAGTCAGTGGTTGCAACACAAAGGTTGGTACAATGGATACATCATCAAAAGATTGTGCAAAGATACCGTTTAATAAGCCGGCTAGAGAAAATAAAATGACAGTTAGTAAAAGCGCGATAATGATAATCGGCCATGAGAAAACCTGAAGTGGTACAAAAAATAAAGAAATTATCGTAACAAGTGCACTCACGAGAATACTTCTACCGAGTCCCCCGACGACAAATCCCCAAATAATCACGTGTGTGGGTACGGGTGCTATCATTAATTCTTCAATATTTTTTTGGAATTTTTGAGAGAAAAAGGAAGAAGAGACATTGGAATATGAACTCGTGATGGCAGACATCATAATCAGACCAGGAACGATGAATTCCATATAAGAAAATCCGTCCATCTCCCCGATTCTACCACCAATTAAATTACCAAAAATAATAAAATAAAGCGATGTGGTAATGACAGGTGGTACTAAAGTTTGAACCCAAATTCGCATATAGCGATTAGTTTCTTTAACAGCTAAGCTTTTTAATGCGGTGTAATAAAGACTAAACATTTTTTTCCTCCACTAAGTGTTTTTCTTCTGTTAATTTTTAAAAATAATTCTTCTAATCGATTGGATTTATTTCGCATGGAAAGAACTTTGACGCCCTGAGCAGAAAGTTGTTCGAAAATTTCGTTCACACCTTGATTTCTCTCGACTTCAACAGCAAGTGTGAGATCATCTTCAAAATACGTTTTATAACCCGAGATTTGTGGTTTGTTATCAGAAGCTGCCAAATCAAAAATAAAGGTTTCAAATTGCAATTTAGCTAGCAAAGAGCGCATACTTGTGTTTTCGATTAAAGTTCCAGATTGAATGATTCCGATATTACGGCAAAGCATTTCGGCTTCTTCTAAATAATGGGTAGTTAAAATGATGGTCGTCCCACCCTCGTTTAGTTCTTTTAAGTACTTCCACATTTCGCGGCGTAATTCAATGTCTACCCCTGCTGTCGGTTCATCTAGAATGAGCAATTTTGGTTCATGCATAAGCGCTCGTGCAATCATTAAACGGCGTTTCATTCCGCCTGATAGCATACGGGCACGCACATTTCTTTTCTCCCATAAATCGGATTTTTTTAGATAATACTCACTACGTTTTATGGCTTCTTTTCGTGGCACTCCGTAATAGCCTGCCTGATTGACTACAATTTGCTGCACCGTTTCAAACGGATTAAAGTTAAATTCTTGCGGAACAAGACCGATTTGTTGTTTCGCTCGAACTAAATCTTTATCAAGATCATAGCCAAAAACGTTTACCTTCCCAGAAGTTTTATTGACTAGAGAAGTAATGATACCGATTGTTGTTGATTTACCTGCACCATTTGGGCCGAGTAAAGCGTAAAAATCGCCCTCTTCCACTGTTAAATTAATGCCACGTAAGGCATGTACACCAGTCGCATAAGTTTTTGTTAAATTTTGTATTTCGAGTGCGTATGTCATTTGATATAACTCCTTTTTTCCGAGTATGGAATTTTGTTTTTCCAACTTTTCTATTATACATCAAATTAGGAAATTATGTTGTCAGTTTGATTGATACCCCGTTTGCAAAAAAGATTTTTATTGAAACTAAAAAAAGGCCCCTTCCAAAAGGCTCTTTTTAGTTTCATTTTCACCCATCTCAAAAGGTGATAGAGATTCATCAAAATAGCTTGATAAATCATGTTCACTATATCACAAAATTGAAAGCTATAGAGTAAAATTCCCTAGAAACCCTGTTTTTTGTCCTAAATAGCCATTTTTAGACTTAAAAACACTATTTTTGTACATTATCTTTATTTTTCTATGTTTGATTAGGCGATGAGCGGACATAGAAAAAAGACTACCATGCTAGTGGTAGTCTTTTAGGCTATACTTTACGATATACTTTCATCCCAGCGATATAGGAAATAATGAGGATTGCGGCAATCCAGATAAGCGAAACCCATGCATCGCTTGTTAGTGGCTGGGCATTAAATAAATTCCTTAATGTTTGAATAATGGGCGTCATCGGCTGATTTTCGGCAAATATCCGAACAATTTTTGACATCCCTTCGACTGGAACAAAAGCAGAACTAACGAACATTAGGAGTAAAATCACGTATGAGAATGCGCTTGCTCCCTCCACGCCTCCAGCCATCAAACCAAATGGGACTGAGAGCCATGTAAGCATAAAAGCGAATAAAACAAGAAATAGGATAATCATTAGCCATTCTAAAAAGCTTGCATCAGATCTAAAGCCAATTAATAGGCCTACTAATAACACTGCTGCACATGAAATGAGCATAAAGATTACGGAAGCGACAACATGGCCACCTAAAACTGCTGATTTAGCAATAGGCATCGATTTAAATCGCTCAAACATCCCTCTCGTTTTATCAAGGTTAATTCGTAGTGATGTATAGGCCGAGCTTGAGGCGATTGTAATGAGTAAAATACCTGGCATAATATAATCGACATAGTCTTGACTTTGAACACCTTGTAGCTGGATGGATCCTCCGAAAATATAAACCATTCCAAGCATAATCATAATGGGCATGATAACAACGGTTATCATTGTATCTACACTTCTTAAATTATGTTTAATAATTCGGCCAGAAAGCGCGAATATATCATTAAAATACTCTTTCATCATTTTTTCATCCTTTCGTAAGTGTTACAAATACATCATCAAGAGTTGGACGAATGGTTTCAAAATCCGTTGGTTCGAGTTGATTAGTATTTAACACTTTTAATATATTTAAAACGCTTACCATTTCTTCAGTTAGTTCGATTGATAACATGTCACTTTCAATCCGTTTTGGTTGGAAGTCTTCTAAAATTTGTTCGGCTTTTTCTATATCTTCTACTGAAAAAGATAAGTGCAAACGATTTTCGCCGGCTAAACGTTTCATTTCTTTCGGTGTTCCTGTCGCAATAATTTTCCCATCTTTTAAAAATCCAATGGTATCCGCTAATTGATCCGCTTCCTCAAGATACTGGGTTGTTAAAAAGATGGTTTTTCCATTTTCTTGAAGATGTCGAATTACTTTCCATAAATCTAGGCGACTTGTAGGGTCAAGACCCGTAGTTGGTTCATCAAGGAATAAAATTTTGGCATCTCCTACAAGGCTCATAGCTAAATCTAGGCGGCGTTTCATTCCACCAGAATACATCGATACAATTTTATCTTTTGCATCAAGTAAATCAAATTGTGCTAATAATTCGAGCGCTACTTTTTTCGGTTGATTGACATGGCGTAATTTTCCTATTAAAACTAGATTTTCAAAGCCGCTAAGCACTTCGTCGACGCTTGCGTGTTGAGCATTATAACTAAACAGTTTTTGCGCTTCACGAGGATTTTTATCAACTGGAAGCTGATCAATTTCAACCTGCCCCCCGTCGCTTTCGATGAGTCCAGTAATGATTTTTAATAGTGTGCTTTTTCCTGCCCCATTAGCGCCAAGCAGAGTATAAATACTTCCTCTTTCGACTTGAATAGAAACATCTTCCAAAACAGTCTGCTTTTTAAAATTTTTCTTAATATTTCGAATATCAATAATAGGCATCATGGCCTCTCCTTTCTATTTGAGCGTTTTCCGTAATTTATTTCGTTGCTTTTCCATCCATGTTTCTTCCGGGAATTCATTTAAAAGGCTATCTGCAAAATCAGCTAAATCTTCTTCTACAACATCGCGCACTTCTTGACCATCCACAACAGCATTCTCAAACATTTCGAGGACATTAGTTAAAACTTCCATCATGCCGGAGCCACCTGCAAAAGTCCAAAGATAGGTTTGAATCCCTTCCATTACATCGCGAAACTCTGCTGGCAAAGCATCGACTCTTTTCTTATAGGCTTTATACGCACGTTTTTCCGCACGATATTTTGTAAACCAATTTGTCATTTCGCTTCCCCTCCTTCTACTTCTTTCATTTTCAAAGCAATAAAGTTCCATTTTTCCCAAAAAACTTCTAGTTCTTCTTTTCCCGCATGATTTAATGTGTAAAACTTTCTAGCTGGGCCTAAAGCAGATTTTTTCTTCTCCACTTCAACCAATCCTTTTTTCTCAACTCGTAATAAAATGGTATAGACAGTTCCTTCCACAATTTCATCAAAGCCTAAGTCATTTAGATATTTTGTAATTTCATAGCCATACGTTTCGCCATTTGAAATCTTTTGTAGAATCATTCCCTCAAGAACACCTTTTAACAGTTCAGTTAGGCCTTTCATGTTTTCCACCTCTCTACTTTGTATTACTAAGTACAACTATATAGTAATACAAAGTAGATTAATTGTCAACAAAAAAAAACAACAGTTTTTTTTCTGTTGTTTTTTTGTTCCACGTATTTAGCTAAAAATAGTAGACATTTTTGGCGCATCGAAAACTTCATAATGAATTTTCTCTTCTAGAACACCAATTTCTAAAAGGGCTTTTTTAATACCTATAGTAAATTCAGGCGAGCCGCACAAATAAAATTGACCAAAAAGTTGTCCGTCCAAGAAATCTTCTAATTTATTTTGATCAAGTCGTCCCTCGGTCTCGCTAATATTTTGATACATTTTAACTGTACTCGGTAATTGAGAAATCTCCGCTTTTAAAGCAGAGCCAGAACTTTCTCGGTAGTTTTGAATCCATATTACAGCTTGGTTCTCTTCACTTGCCATTTTAGCCATTGGTAAAATCGGTGTCTCCCCTATACCGGAACTAATGAAAACTTGTCTAACATCCTTATGTAACTGAAAATCACCCGCTGGAGCACTTAAATAGATTTCATCATCAAGTTGCACTTTCTCATTTAAATAATTTGAAACCACACCTTGTCTCTCTACTCGAACAGCAATAAAGATTTGATTAGTTGCTTCATCAAACTGATATATAGAATAATGCCGATTTGAATAATAAGTGGCGTCCCTATCTTTTATTCGTACTGTTACGTATTGACCAGGTTCAATTTTTCCGATAGGGAAAGTAGACGCGAGCCCTAACTTAATGATCCCTTCTATAGGCTTATCAATATAAATAACACGAAAAGCCTGGAAGCCTTTCCAATTTTCAGCCTGGTACATCTCTGCTTCGACATCAATAAATACTTGGGCAATTTCAGAATATGTTTTTTCCCATGCTTCCATAATTTGTGTTGTTGCCCCGTCACCTAAAACAGACTGAATAGCCTCTAATAAATGATACCCAACAATGGGATAATGCTCTGCTTTTACTTGCAAAGCACGATGCTTATACCCAATCTGCTGAATATAATCTGCTAAAACAGACAAGTCATCAATATGTTTTGCAGCCGCTAGAACAGTATTAGCGAGTGCTTTTTGCTGTAATCCTTTTTTTTTGATTGTTTTCATTAAAAATATTCAGTAGCTCGGGGTGCGCTGCTAGCATATTCTTGTAAAAAAGACTGGTAATTTCTGTCCCTTTCGCTTCTAAAAAGGGAATTGTTTCTTTCACAGTTTGTTTCGTTTTTTCGTCCAACATGTTCCCACCTCATTCATTTAAATTTGTTTGGACAAAAAAGAACCCTCTTCCAAAAAGGTTCTTTTTTGCTTGTCTTCATCCAATTAATAGCAGACTTTTTATTAATTCAATTCCGACGTACTTATCAAAAAAAGGATTAACTATAGTTTACCATAGAATATAAGCCAAAAATCGATTTCACCCTAGAAAGCCTGTTTTTGACCCTAAATAGCAATCGGAAGCGCTTTCTGTATGTGTTATTGCATATAAAACTGAATTGTCTGTTAAAAAATTCACAAATAAATCACCCTTTTTAATAAAAAACACCACATGTAAACAGTATCATTCCCCACGCCAAGCATGCTATACTACTGTAGAAAGCGTATTTTATTTAAGGATGTGAAATATTTGAAAAAGATATTGGTTCGATCAGGAATGACACCATTAGATAATTTTTCAGCTAAAGACATTTACTTAAAAGACCGGACAGGATATAACAACGGAAATCTTGCGTATCAATTTAGCATATATCGCACGCTTTGGCAAGAAGATGTGGAGATGGATGCAGATGGATTAACTTCAAATCCCAATTTAGCAGCTAAAATTAACGAAGAGTATGATTTTTATATTCTCCCTTTCGCAGATGCTTTTCGCGAAGATTTCCGTGCTACCTTACGCAATTATACAGCTTTAATTCAACAACTAAAAATCCCTGTTATTGTCACAGGAATTGGCTTGCGTGCAAACTATGAACCAAATCTAAAAGAGGGATTCCCGTTTGATGATGATGTAAGAGCTTTTGTCAAAGCGGTTTTAGAAAAAAGTACTAAACTCGGTTTGCGCGGGCAAATCACGGCCGACTATTTACTACATTTAGGATTTCATGAAAGTGATTTCGAAATTATTGGCTGTCCTTCCCTTTATACATTCGGTCGGCATCTACATATTCGTGATTTGCAATTAGAAACAGATTCTTTACTGGCCATCAATGCCTCTCCTTTATCAAGAGAAAGCTCTTTACAATTTTTAAATCAAACCATTGACACTTACAAAAACTATTATTTTATTCCACAGCACCTTGACGAACTGTATATCGCCTATGCAGGTGGTCCTGACATTTCAAGTGAAGAGCCAAGTTATCCGACCTCAATCGCGCATAAATATTACAGAGAAGGACGCGTAAAATACTTTACCTCCATGCCAAGCTGGTATGATTTTATGAAACAAGTCGACCTATCAATTGGTTCTAGGCTCCACGGCAATGTTATCCCTACCATTTGCGGAACACCCAATATTTCTTTTGTCCAAGATGCAAGAATGCGTGAACTAGCCTCATACCACAATTTACCCCATGTCACAGCTGATAAGTTGGAAACGATTCATGACCTAGACGAATTACTCCAAACCGTCGACCTAAAATCAGCCGAAAAAGTACAAGCTAGAAATTTTGATAACTTTATCTCTTTTTTAGATGAAAATGAGTTAGCGCATATTTATAAAAATGATAAAAATCGGCTAGACGCTCCTTTAGATGCTGAAATAGCCCCAATTGAATTCAACAAAAGCCCAACCGTGGTCACACAATTAAAAGGCGATCAATTACTCGAACGAGTTCACCTCGCATCGAACCTGCAAAATGAACGACAAGATTATCGCCTTCGTTACCATATTAATTTGCGTCAAAATCAGATCAAACAACTGAAAAATAAAATTGAGGAAAATGGACAAATTATCGCAAAGCAAGACGTGACCATCCAAAACTTAGAACAAAAAGTAAATCAACTAGACAAACATCTGTCTGAAAAAGATGTCTTACTTCAGGCAGAACAAAATCAGTCTTTAAAATTAAAGCAAGATATTCAGCATTATCAAGGCACTTTAAATCGGAAAGCCGTCAAAACGACTCTTCGAATAGCCGATTCATTTGCCTCGCTTAAGAAGACATAATAAAAGGAAGTCGATATAAACAGTATTCAAAACAGCTTACAAAAAAGAGGCGTATTTAGGTGAGAATAAGTACGCCTCTTTTTATTTAGAAAATTATAATCAACAAACTGATACAAACGAGTAAAACGCCTTCAAAAAGAATAATACTCCATACATAACTTTTTCTTTTTATATCTACTAGACCTGTACTTAAAAAGGCTATTAATAATACTAGATGTAGCCATACAGGAAACCCGATTCCTTCATTATTTCTAATCATTGAAACGCTCATGGCAACACATATAACTGTCCAAATAACTAATACACTTGTCAAAATTACCTTCTTTGTCATGCAAATTTCTCCTCTTAATATGGTTTAGAACTAAAATACCAACTTCCAACACTTTTTAACAGCATCCCCATCAAATTCTTGTGTTTCTACAGTTGGTGGTAACATTCCAACCTATAAAAATAAGCACAGTATACACTAAGACAAGACTTAATGTAATTTTTGCTAAATTATTTGATTTACTTTTAAAACTACTTTTACGTTTCTATTTCGATTAAACGGCTACTATTCCCTAATCAAAGTATTTTTCTCGATGAAAATTTTCTATACATCCACTTTTAAATTCAGAAATTGGCTTTAATCGTATGAACTTATCCGCGCATAGGTGACAATTATATCTTTTTCCTCCCGAATTTCAAACCATTTATTTGACACCTTAATTTTACATTTAAAAACGGCAAAAAGCCATCTTTTTTATTTGTCCATTTAGGATATACCTTAAATGGACATTTAATGATTAAACTAATGTTGCATATTCTTATTTTATTCTCATTGGATTCCTAGTTCATTTTAAAGTTCAACCGATATACTAAGTTTATCAAATGAAAGACATCTATTTTTACTCCCTTTTTATAGATGTTTTTCTATCCCCTTTTTCACCAGTATGGTTTTCTCCCCTTTCCATATTGGTGTTTTTTTTGTTTATTTTAAATCTAATTTATCTTAAAGTGAGATTGCCTACATAGTTATTCAGCTTGGCAAATTACCTTTACTTTTATTTAGTTACTTCCTTTCCTTCAAAAGTAAACTTTTAAAAAATCACCCTACACATGCGGATTTTGAACAATTCTATTGAACATACTTTAAAATCGTGCATAGCAACAAATCTCTAACTGTACACTAGGTTATACTCTATTGGCACTTAAATTGTTTCCTTATCAAGAAGCATTGAATGTTTTCTCTTGCAAAATCCTCAAAAGTGCGTAGGCTTTCCCCGATAACTTTAAAAAATCATCCGTCACCCTTTTAGCGGTTCCCATTCTTGTCATAAAGTATAAAGCAACCGTTACATTCACATATCCTTTTTCAAGTACCTGTTTTTGAGTTGACTTCCGTTAAGATGGATTATGTTGATTAATTTTTATACATTAACATAAGAGTCATGAATATCCTCTTTAAGTAAATGCTAGATTTTTATTTTTTTCTTCTTAAAATCAAGCATCCTCCAAAGATAACTAGTGACATACCCGATAGCATAAAATAAGTCGTTTCCGAGTCCCCAGTCTTGGGCAGCCGTTTTTTATCTTCATTTAAACTTTTCTTATACGTTTTTTTCTCTGTTGTTTTTTGCAACGTTTCTTGTGCTTTTTCTGAAGAAATAACCTGCTCTTTATTGGATCCAACTACCTCTTCAGATTTTTTATTTACTTTACCTATCTCTTTCACTACTTCAGGATTTTCAAAATTTGTTATATCTTTAGTAACGACTACAACTTGTTTAAATTCTGCACGATTTCCATCTTGATCCACGACTTCATAAGTGACTGTATAGCTACCTTGCTTCGCTATATCGACTGGATTATCTATCATTTTCACACGACTAGTTAAATCGCCATCTTCTTTATCTGTAGCATGAATTGTTTCCATAGGGCTGTAAGTTTCATTTTCCGTTATCTCCACTTTCTCTTCTCCCGTAATAATCGGGGCTTCCGTTACAATAACTGTGCGAGTAAAAGTTGCTTCATGATTATCTAAATCAGTCACTTTATAAATGACTTCATAACTTCCAGATTGACTTGTATCCACTGTATTACTAACAATTTGTAATTGATTCGTTAAATCCCCATCTTCTGTATCTATTGCTTCTATGCTACTCATAACGTCAAAATCTTGATTAGGATTTAGACGTGTTTTTTCTTCCCCAGTAATAGTGGGGGCTTTATTCTCTAAAACCGTTGTTCGTGCTTGTAACCCTCCTGCTACTTGACTATCAAAAACAATAATTACATCACCACTATTTAAACGCTCACCTTCAGCTAGCGAGTAAGAATAATTTCCTTCACTATCAACCGGAATATTCAATCCCTTTTGCTCACGTTGTGTCGAATTTAAAAAGTTTACATAATGTCCAGGTATACCCTTCCCTGTAATGGTTCTACTCTTATCCTGAATTGGATCAACAGTTAATTCCTGCGTATCTATTTTCTCATCATTTGATCGTTCTGTGGCATAGACTGTATTTTCTTGAAAAGAAAAATTTCCCACAACCATAACAGAAATGATACAAAAACTTATAAGAATTTTTTTCAAAATAATACCGGCTCCTTCACAATGATTTTAATAAACTTAGCTTTTTAACCTATTTGTGCCATAATTCATGGTTTAATTGGCCTTTTTTATGAAAGAAGAGCCCTTAATTAATAAGGGCTCCCATTTTAGTTTCAAATTTTTCTTTGTTTATTTTGCATTTTTTTGTCGGCGAGTAAATAATGCCAATACTCCTAGTAATAACGCTCCTATACCTACTAATATACCGCTGTCTAATGTTTGATCTCCTGTTTTAGGAAGGCCAGTTTTTGATGTTGCTACCTTAGCTGAATTATTAGAAGTTGGATCTTTCACTGTATTTTTCTCTTGTACATTCATGTTTGTAGTTGGTGTGTTTTTGTCTGTTGTACCATTTTTATGGTTATTATTGTCTGCTGATTTTTTTTCATATACATACGTAACTGTTTGTGCTGCATTACTAAATGTTCCTGTTGCATTTGCTGGTGTTTCTTTTAATGTGTAACCATCAATTGTTTTTGCTTTAGATGCATAAGCATCACCTACGTTACCACTTAATGTTGCAGATGTTGCTAATTCATTACCATCGGCATCTACATATTTAACCGTTACATCTTGTCCTGCTACAACCACCGCATCTTTTTCATACACATACGTAACTGTTTGCGATGCATCGCTGAATGTTCCTGTTGCGTTTGCTGGTGTTTCTTTTAATGTATAACCATCAATTGTTTTTGCTTTAGATATATAGTCATCACCTACGTTACCACTTAATGTATCTGTTGTGGCTACTTCATTGCCGTCAGCATCTACATATTTAACCGTTACATCTTGTCCTGCTACAACCACCGCATCTTTTTCATACACATATGTGACAGTTTGAGCCGTATCACTGAATGTTCCTGTTGCGTTTACTGGTGTTTCTTTTAATGTATAACCATCAATTGCTTTTTCTTTAGCTGCGAATGCTTCACCAATGTTTCCTTTTAGTGTCTCAGCTACTGCAAGTTCGTTGCCATCTGTATCTACATATTTAACGATTACATCTTCACCTGCTACAGCATCTTTTTCATATACATACGTGACAGTTTGAGCTGCATCACTAAATGTTCCTGTTGCATTTGCTGGTGTTTCTTTTAATGTATAACCATCAATTGTTTTTGCTTTAGATGTATAACTTTCATCTATATTACCACTTAATATATCAGCTGGTGCTAATTCATTGCCATCGGTATCTACATATTTAACCGTTACATCTTGTCCTGCTACAACAGGATTTTCATCACTTATTTTTTTATAGTATAGTGTGACCACAGGTCTATCTTCACCCGGATACGTAGCTGGCATAATAGACGGTAGGGCAGGACTTTCTTTTACAAATTCATAAGAACCACCTGTTCCTATTGTACCATCTGCATATTGATATCCTTCGTCCATCCCTACATAAGTTTGTTGATAGGAGAAATCAATTGTATCTCCTACACTACCAGTAATATTATCAAATGATTTCAAACCTTGCTTTAGTTGATCTGGGTCAAATGGGTTATGAACATAAATACCTTTACCAGTGTCAATATCTTTATATAGAACTTGTATGTTCATAGCATTTTTGAAAGGTGTATATTCATATGTTACTGTTTGGGGCTCTGTAGAAAACGTTCCTATAGGATTTCCTGTAGTATTCGTAAGTCTCCAGCTATTTTTTCCATTTTTAGCACCTGCACTAATTAAATCCTCTGATGTATAAGTTTCACCAACTGTTCCAGTCAGTGTTTCAGTTTTGAAAATAGTTCCATTATATACATGATTGACTGTAATTGGTGCAGCTGTTTCAGCCTCTGCTCCTATTTTGTTATTTGTTACTACCTTTTCCTCACTTTTACTAACGCTAGCTGCATGAACTTGTAAGGGTGCTTGTACAACCAAAGCTGTTGCTAGTGTTAAAATACCAAGTTGACCTAATTTCATTTTTTTTGCTCCTTTGATAAGTTATTAAAAACCATATTTACTTCTACTTGAAAGACGGATATGATTTTCTCCAAAAGTATAGCATGGACTATGGATTGCCCTGTGGGTATTTTACACATAGCTAGAGTGTAAATGTGAAATTTCTGTGAAAGACTTCTAATAAATTACTTCTAAACACAGGCTCTGCCTCATATTCCTCATTTTATGAACTTTTAGTCACACAACCTACTTTTTATCTGTGTAAAATACACACTGTTCCGGACGTTACCTTTGCTATGATTAATGCTATTAAAGTAAAAGGAGCGCGAAAGATATGTTGAAAAATAAAACCTCTGAAATTTTACTAGACCTCAATCAAAATAAGGCTGATTCTGACTGGGTTCGTATTATGTCAATTCCCAAAACTTCTAGTATTCCAGGGAAATATTTTAAAGAAGAATTTATTATTGTATTAGAAGGCGTGCTACATTTAGGAAACAAAAACAAACAAATTATCCTCTTTTTTTCTGAAGGAGATGTTATCAACCAACAAGTATCTGATTTGAACATTACTAATAAATTAGAATTAATATGTGATACAGATGTAAAACTTGCCTTTGTTTATCGTGAGTATTTTCTCAACTTCGCAACGAATAAACCTTCCTATTTAGAATGGCTTCTTGAAATGTCTCTTTCTAATAATCTGAACTTATATAATGAAATTATGAAACATGATTATTCAACTGAGGATCGCTTAATGTACTCTCTTCGCTATTTAAGCGAAAAATTAAATATACCTTGCGAAGATGGCTTCTGTAAACTACCTCCTTTTATAAATAAAGTAAATTTATCGAAATATAGTAACTTATCACGAAAGTATTTGGATATAATGTTAGATTCTCTCGTCCAACAGAATTTAATTCGTATAGAATCAAAGTCTATATACGTTAAGGTTTAAGAGCAGCGTCACCATATATTTTTGAAGAAAAGATTTTACATTTCTAATAAATAGCTCCTTTTTATGATAAATATTTAAAAATTAAAAATTGTAGTATTAAAAACCACTCTATTCATTTGTTAGAGTGGTTCTTCAATATTGACTTATTTATTTTTTATTGCCAATATAAATGCTGACACTTCTGTTGCTCACATAATCATCAACAAATGACGGGTAAGATTCATTCGTTCCACTCGTTTCGTAAGGAAGGATTCTTCACACTTAGTATATTTTTTCGTCTTTTAATTAGGCCTCTTCGCTCTAATTTCTCTAAGTAGGTATACATACTCTTCCGTGATACATGACTATATCGAGAAAGGCTCTGTAGATTGATAAAATGAGGTAACTCATAAAAATCCCCTCTACTCTCCAAATTCAAACTGTGAATAAGCTGTTGAAAAGAATACATCAACTTATCTTCTCCAGTTATATCATTTCGCATAAGCTCAAACATAAATGAAGCTGCATTAGCCACAGTTGCACGCATAAGTTTTTCATAGTAGTGCGGTTTATTCGCCGCATAATTTAGAAAAAATTCTCGATGGAGTAAAACTATTTTAGCATCTACTTCAGCTACTAACATGAGCTTATCTTGCACTCTCAATTCATATGGCGACTGATATAAAACACTATCTGGCGCAAAATAATGTAAAATTTGCTTATTTTGATTTTCCAGCCGGAGTACTCCTTCTAAGATAAGAATAAAATGGGGTTCTAATTTTTGAATTTCAAAAGGTTTTGCTTCAGGAATATTTTCTCTAATAACCCAACTGGCTTCTGGGGAATTTGTTTCTAATTCATCAACTAAAGACAGCCAGGCCCGTGAATTTCTTTTCTCCAAATTTTCCTTCCCCTTTCATTTTGAATGTGGCATACGCAGATAAAAACAAATCTTTTTTTAGAAAAAGATTGCCTGAGTACTCCTCACAGTGAAGCTAGCTCCCGCTAGACATATTTAGTCATTCCCTTCTTATAGATATTCAAACCGATAGGCCTTGTTTTTTTGGTATAATTTCCCAAAGCCACTTCAAAATCAGACCATTTATCAGGATTTTCAGTTATTTCTTTATAAATATGATTTCTTTTTCTTTTTTCATCACGTAATTGTTTATAGAAATCACTAAATTTTGTTTTAAGACCTATTTCTATATCAAATCCATTACCAATAAGAAAAGTTATATTCATCTATATATTCCCCTATCTTTTATGATGTCCTTTCATTTATTAGAATATCGTACAATCATATTTATCGCATGTTAGTTAATAATTTTACAAATAATTCCCATACAAAGAGACATCGTATGTCAATTTTATTAAGAAAAAACTACATTTTATAATCGGCATTGACACTTGAATTTAAGGAGTCCAGCAATCATTACTGCTAAACTCCTTGTTTTCGAATTGACATCCTTTAACAGATGCTATGTTAAAGGAATGTTTATGCATATAAAAGGCAGGACGACCAGGATCCAAAATTTTTTTGAATCAGTCTTCTATCATTCGCCAAGACCAATCAAGCATTTCTTCAATACTTTCCCAGAATCTTTTTCCAAACACAAAACAAGAGACCGGTTCGGCGGCCTCTTGTTTTGTGTTTTATTCTACACCTTTAATAGCTTCAATCATATCTAACTTGCGGATTCGACGTCCAATTAAGAAACTGGTTGTTAATGAAGCGACGATTGTAATAATTGAGGCGATGATAATGCTGACCACTGAAATTTTGGGATAATATGTGATTTGATAAGTGGAAAATGTACTCACATATTGATCTAAAAATAAAAATCCAAGTGGTAATCCGATAATCCAACCAACCACGGTAGTAAAAATATTTTCTTTAATGGCAAGCGAACTGATTTGGCTTTTTTGATAGCCTAAAACGCGTAAGGTGGCATACTCTCTTCTTCTTTCTGTGAAGCTAAGCGCTCCTAGGTTATATAGGATGACAACGCCTAGTAAAATAGCAAATACTTTGATGAGCATAAAAATACTTTCTAAACTATCAACTAGTTCTGTTGCAACCTTGCGCTGTTCTTTCATGGAAATAATTTGATGAATTTTTGTATTTTGGTCTAATTGCTTATAAGTTACATTATCCCCAACCATTAAAATCGTCGGTTGATAGGTCCCGTCCATTTTTTTCCACATTTTTTCGGTGATATAGGCGCCTTGCGGGACACTTGAATGAATAATACCGCTTATTTTTAGTTTATACCTTTCTTTTGACCTTGAGACGAGTAATTCAATGGTCTGTCCTTTTGCTAAACCAGCCGCATCAGCCACACCTTCTGTCACATAAACGCCATCATCCGAAATACTTTTTCCGTCGGTTGTTTGGACATTTACATAATTTCCTTTTCCAAGAATATTTAACACATAATCATAACCATCATCTGGATAAATACGTGTGGATACACTCTGAATGGACTGCGCATCAGGCAGCTCTTTTTGTAATGCGGGAAGATCATTTGCTGTTGTTTCAACTCGGTAAGTATATGTAAAATCTTCTCCGTAAGAATCTGTCACTTGGCCGTTCATAGAATCAGGCATTCCAAATCCTGCCATAAGAAGCATCATACAACCCGTTACACCGATGATTCCCATAAGAACGCGAACTGGGCTA
Organism: Listeria fleischmannii subsp. fleischmannii LU2006-1; assembly: GCF_000344175.1. GTDB lineage: Bacteria > Bacillota > Bacilli > Lactobacillales > Listeriaceae > Listeria > Listeria fleischmannii. The sequence continues at coordinate 18,570 of NZ_ALWW01000026.1, forward strand.
GACATCGCATCACGTAGAGCCCATCTGTCACCATAACGTAACGCATTCCAAAATCGGGTGTTTTTTTTCTAAGAAAATATGTTTTGAATTTTTAACAAGGTTTCCTCTAAAGTATTTGACGGGAAGTCCTTTAATGGCTTTTCTAGAAGCAAAAAAAGCGGCGAGCATACAAATTGCGAGCACTAAAAGGGTTACTCCGACAGAAGACGCTGTATAGGCTATGTGCCAGTTATCTAGAGCAAACATTTGTTTTTGCGTGCCAAGGACAAAATTGGACATGATAGGCGCTATTCCCCAACCTACTAATGCTCCAATACCTCCGACTGCTAAACCGAAAGATGTATAATGCCAACCAAGTTTTGCATTTGAATATCCTAATGCTTTTAAGGTAGCGATATCTTTTGTTTGTGTTTCGATAAGGCGTTTAATGGTTGTATACATGGCTAAAATGGCTAGTAAGATAAAAATAAATGAAAAGAGTAAGGATAAATTTTGAATTTGTCCCACGCGGTCGAGTGCAGCTGAAACATCAGGCAGTGTATGTTGATTGTAATAGGCCACGTAGCGGTCGCCCAAAATGTCTGGGGCCTCTTTTCGTACGTTTGTTTGGCCACCTTTTACTTCTAGAATGTTTGGCGTGTTATTTTCATCCAAAGTAGCTAAACTCTCTTGATTCATTATTCCGTAGCCGTAAAGATGAGGTACAGGGGCAACAAACTCCGGTGTGCCTGTATAATATAAGCGATCGGGTGATAAAATCAGGCCAACAACGGTTGGATTCGTGGTTTGATTTTGATAATGCAATCTGATTTTATCACCTAATGAATCTGATTTGCCTTGGCGTAATCTTCGTTTAAAAGAATGCTACTTGAATCCCCTTGTTTAAGTTGTTTCCCAGCGACTAAAATAGGTTTCGTAATCTCGCCATCAATCGGTGTATCGAGGTAGAGATAATTATTTTTATCTTTTGTTAAAGCTTCTGCTAGAATACGCTTTTTTGTTGCCGTTTCATTCACATTTTTAATGGACTTAAAGGAATCAACATCTTCTGTAGTAAAATCGGTGCTCATCACCCACGAGTCTGCTAAATCTCCTCGTTTGGTGAAATCATCTACACTTTTCTCCATACCATGATAAGCACCTTCAAGCCCTACATAAATTAAAACACTTAGTAATGCCATTAAAAAAACTGAAAAAAACTGGCTCCAATTTTTTAAAATATCGCGTCGTAGTTTCTTGTTTAAAAATTTCATTTACCAAGAAACCTCCTTCACCGTAAGCGGCGTCTCGTTCTCGGTAATGGATTCAATTTCTCCGTCGTGTAACCGGATAACCTTATCCGCGATATGAGCTACTTCCGCGTTATGTGTCACGAGAACAACAGCAGTTTGTTTATCACTCGCCGAATGTCTTATCAGTTCCAATATGCTTTTCCCTGTCTCAGAATCAAGTGCACCAGTTGGTTCATCGCAAAGTAATAAACTAGGTTCTTTTGCTAAAGCTCTGGCGATGGCAACGCGTTGCATTTCACCTCCTGATAATTGGCTTGGGAAATTATTTTTGCGTTCGCCTAAACCAACTCGTTCAATAAAGTTTAGTGAATGATTGCTTTTGCCTGTTAGTTGAGCTGCAATTCCCACATTTTCAAGGGCGGTTAAATTAGGAATTAAGTTATAAAATTGAAAAACAAAGCCAACCTGATCTTTTCGATAGTTTGAAAGTGCTTTATCGTTATAATCGGTGATATCTTCCCCGTCAAGCAAAATTTTCCCACTTGTTACTCGGTCCATCCCGCCAAGCAAGTTAAGAAGGGTGCTTTTCCCAGAACCTGAGGGGCCTAAAATGACCGTGAGTTGTCCTTTCTTGATTTCAAAACTTACTTTTTTTAATGCTTCCACTTTTTGCTCCCCAACGTAATACGTTTTCTCTACTTCTTTAAATTTTAGCAAGGTAATGCCTCCGATTTTAATATTTTGAAAGTATTTTTACTTTTTCTTTTTAATGTTGGCTTTTCATATTGTTCGATTATTTTTTTAGAAACAGCTTCCCGATTTGTTGCAATGATTTTTTCTGCGCGAAGAACAGCTTCTTGTATGGGTACCACAACTGGCAAATCTAACCAATCAATAATTTGTTCTAAACGCTCTTCTTGTGTTCCCCTTACTTCATATTGCGGGAAATGATATTTTGCGAACTCTTGGCGGATATCCACTTCGGAAATTTGACGATATTTTTCTGAAACAGGCCTGTGACCATCTTTTTTCATTTCAAATTCGATAGGAAGATGGACGACATGTGTATACGTTCTTTCCGTGTGAAGGGAAACAACTTGCTCATAGGCTTGCATATATTTTTTTAAAAAGGATTTGGCGGGTATGCCGAGGACGGCTTTTACCATTTGATGAAAAAAAGCTGCGCCTGGATTAATCCCAATTTTCAAACGAACTGTACCATATATCCATTCGTTCAAAACAGACCCATCTGAAATAAAGCCTTTTTGGAGCGTGTCGAGTTCAGCTTCAGCTTTAATTCGCTCCTCCATTCTTTTTAAACCGAGAGCCATCAATTCCGTTAAATTCATATCTTGAAATCGTCTTCCTGGATACAAATCAGTTAATATTTCACGTGCTGATAAAGCATTAATCATCGGTATACCTGTTGCAATTGACAATGCCGTTGTTGTTGTCGTTTTTCCAGTAGAGTATGTCCCAGAAATGACTAAGTTTAGTGGTTTATAATCTTTATTCATTGCGCCTTAACTCCTTTATGTGATGGCAACTGATGAGCCACTTTTGCTTCAAAAATAATCTGGTTCTTGGCATCTTGCCCTATCATATGTAATGTTCGCCAGTTGACTCCGTGTAACGGAAGCAATTTAGATTTTTTTATATGAGCTTGAATTAAAATAGGTTCTTCATTATCAAATATTGGAATTTTATTTGTAGCTTTTACTTCTCTCATCCAAAAGTTTTCAGATTCATCCCGATTTAATTGATCATGATGATAGGCTATAATTTGTCCAATTTGAGAAAAAATGACAAGCCATTCCACTAATGAAATTTCAAATTGATGGCCACTTTGTATCCCTGTAAATTGTTCTACACGATTTTCATTGAAAGAATGAACAACACAATTCATTTCTTCTTTATCGAAAGTAATTTTAGATATTTCCTGTTTTTTATCTATTAAATGATGGCTGATAAATGCTTTTTTTGTACTACCCTCTGCTTCGCTTAAGCTTTTATGTTTCACATAATCGAGTTCTACTTGTACACGCATATCCTCCACAAAAATGGTAGCCTTCACGCCTTTATAATCCCAAGCTATTTCCTCTGTACGAATCTTGATATGCGTAAGATCTTCGATTGCTTCTGCCCCTGCTTTAATCGCAAAAGATGTTAGAAATAAATTTTGTACACAATACTCACTATTTTTGGTAGAAATATACATTTCAATATGCATTAAACTTAAAATCAAACAATCGATGGTACTTACATGTTTCTCCAACTGCTTTCCCTGCTTTTCCGACCAAAGCCCTTCATGATACACTTTTCCAATTTCACCATTTGTTGATATGGCATATCTTGCACTTCGATGTCCGTCTCCGAAATACCGATGTCTAAAATCTCCTAGAAAATCATCTGCTGTATACATAATATCCCCTCCAGTTATTCTTTTTGTACATGAAAAAGCAAGTATTCTAGATGTTTTGCGTATGAGACAGTTAATCGTCTTATAACGATTATGTAAATAATATCACAATTAAACTTTCGATTGTGAAAAATTCCCCAGAAACCCTATTTTTAATCATAAATAAAAAAAGAAAGCGTTTTCCTTTATTTTTTTGCGCATAAATTGTAATTTTCCGGCTAAAAATAGTCAATAGTTAAAAGCCAATAACAAAGTTATTGGCTTTTAACTAGATGCATATGTTTAAAAATAACTAAATTCATTTGAATAAGAAGGTAACCAAGCATTATGCCAAAGACATTTAGAAAAATATCCCCCGTATCGAAGTAACCAAGTGAGAAAATAAACTGCAAGCCTTCAACCGTGAAAATGAGACATAGTGCCAGTATAAGCGCTGGAATGAAGCGTAATTGATAAAATAAAAAACCAATCGGCATAAAGAGAATAATATTCCCTAGGGTAATCACGCGTAGATTTCCTTCTAGAAAAGGAAGAATAAAATCAAAAGTTTGAAACGAGGCTCCTTGAACATGTGAAGCTTTCCCAAATAATAAAAAGATTAAGCAGGCAAAATAAAGTACATAGATGATAATCGTTAGCTTTTTAGAAAATTTCCATTCGATTAGTTGGATACCAATCAAATAAATAAAGAGCGCGGTTAGACCAATCACAATATAATCAATACCTCTTATCGTTTCCATAACATGATGTAAATAAAAAACCATCCATCCTTTAAAAAAATAAAGGTATAAATAAAGCGCAGCAGCTACGGAAACAAAAGGGAAAATACCTATAGATGCAACTTTTTTCATTTTGTCTCCTCCTAACATCATTGTTTGTCCTAGTATAGCTTTAAATCATAAACAAATCGTTAAAAGGAACTAAAGAAAGTTTAAATTTCTTTTTCACGAACAAAAAGAAATAAAGTGCCCCCTATTATGAAAAGAACAATTAAACTAGCAACCCCGTAAGAAGTATTTCCTGTAAGTTGCGTAATCACACCTAATAAAGCCGGCCCAATAATCGCTGAAAATTTGCCAAAAATATTATAAAACCCGTAAAATTCATTTGAACGTTCTTTCGGAATAATTTTCCCATAAAAGGAGCGACTAAGGGCTTGAATACCACCTTGGCTTGTACCAACCAGTATCGCTAAAATCCAAAAATCAACCACAGTATCCATAAAAACAGCATAGATACAAATGATAAGATAAATAATAATAGCAACTAAAATCATACATTTTGCTCCCCATTTTTTGGCAAAAAAGCCGTATAAAATAGTAAATGGAAAGGCAATCAGTTGCGTGACGAGCAAAATTAAAATAAGCGTTGTAGCCGAAATACCTAAATCGATCCCGTAAGAAGTGGCCATTCGAAAAATAAGTATCCACACCATCAATATAAAAAAAGTAAGCAATTAAAAATAACGCAATCGTTCGGTAAGAACGAATTTTTGCCTAAGCGTATTAAATAGACGCTTAAAGCTCGCCTGAATGGGTTTTTTCGCCTTTTTAAGATAATGATTTTGATGGACATTTTTAAAAAATGGTATGGTGAAGCCTAACCACCAAATAGCGGTCATCAAAAAACCGATATTAACAAGCGTCACCTCTTCAATTGGCAAAATCCCCGTTACTTTTAAAACAATAAAAGTAATAAAAGGGATTGAGCTTCCTAGGTAGCCATAAGCATATCCCGCAGAAGAAATCCGGTCCATACGCTCATTCGTTGTCACATCAATCAAAAAACTATCATAAAAAATATTTGCCCCCGAAAAACCAATTAACGATAACGCATACAAACCAAGTAACATTAACCAGCCATCATAAGGCACAAACATAAACGAAAGCGTACAAGCCACCCCTAAAAAAGTAAATAAACTAAAGAATCTCTTTTTGAAAAATTGATAGTCTGCTATAGTTCCTAAAATAGGAGCCAAACAGGAAATAAGTAAGGTGCCAACCGAATTGGTGTAGCCCCAATACGCCGTAGATAGCGAATCACTAATTCCAGCATTTGCGGCAACACTTTTAAAATAAATCGGTAAAATTGCCGTTGTAATCATGATTGAATAGGCAGAGTTTGCCCAATCCTGTAAAATCCAACTTTTTTCCTCTTTTGTATACATGCCGTTTATTCTCCCTCAAATAAGTCCGAAATAACCTTTCCTTCCACATTAGGCATTTGAAAACCTAATATTTTAGCAAAAGTTGGCGCTTCATCAATTAATTGCGCGTTGTCGATTTCTTCCCCGCGTTTTATTCCGGGACCACTCACAATGAGCGTTGTCTGGTAATCTTTTTTATCCGGATGATAGCCGTGAACTGCACGATAATAATCCGGCTGCCCGATTTTTTCATCCGTCACTTCTTCTACTAAAGGCCCCTCAACATTTTCCATAAAGTAGCAGCCTGGTATCGCTTCAACCATGAATGTAGCCTCAGAATCTGCCCCTAAATGAACAATTTCCGATGTAGTGTACACTTTTTCAATGCCAGGAAGCTGATTTAACGCCTCGTAAACATGATTTTGAAGTGCTTGGTTTTTTATGTAAATATAACTTGACCCGTCACAACTTTTTGCATACACTTCCCATTCGATAATCTCATTTGTTGCATCTATTGTTAACCAATTTTGCTCAGCAAATAGAATATTTAATCGTAATATCGTATTCACATTTATTTGATAATGATCCCCTAAAATAGCAAATGTACTTTCATCAAAAATACCCGCTTTTTTAGTAGCCGTAATCAACTCGCCTAAACGATTATCGTGCCGTTTGAGCGCCTCATTTGCCTCGTTTGAGGTTACGCCATATTGATGTCGCATGCTATCTAAATCAACAAAATGAGCCATCAAAAGACCCGGTTTTCTAGTCAGAATCGTATCAATGACCGAAGCCGTTATGAAATCATCTAATTGGGGTTGTTTAATGCCCTTTCGCAGATGACCAAATTTTTTATTCATATGGAGAAGAAAAAAAAGGCGAACTTCCCCAAAGTGAAACGAGAACCTGATTTAGCCAAAAACGGTTTGGAAAAATCTCAGCAATATTGTAATCAATACCGCTTTGAGCAGCAACTGGCCATAAAAAAGAGGCCGTTTTATATCCTTTTGCCTTCGCGATTTCATACAATGTAGGTACTTTAATAGCATCTTTATACCAATACCAGTCAGGTGAAGTTCTGTTAGGTTGAATCTTTGTATTATTCACAATTCCATGTGTAATAGGATAATGACCCGTAATAATAGACGTATGGGCTGGATATGTAAGAGAAGGATAAATTGAACGAACTTTTTTAAATATGTGTGCCAGTTTCTTTTTATTTTTTTTAAAATTAGGTAAACTTTCAATATCTTCTAAATCTTTCGCGCCTAAAGCATCAAAAGAAAGGATAAATAAATAACGAGTCAACGTTTAAACACCTCTTTCTATTCCTATTGTAACAAAAACAGTTTAAAATTACTCAACAAAAAACCTAGGCAATACCTAGGTTTTTTGTTTTTTTTTCAAGTAAATGTTCAGCTTGATCGGTTACACCAAGAACGTCCAGGAAGAACATCACAACTGGAATTCCTACAATTAAGCCCCAAACGCCAAAGAAATGTTCACCAAAAATTAAAATGACAAACGTATAAAAGACAGGTAAGTCCGTTTTAGCAGACATTAATTTAGGGTTTAACACATACGATTCTAGCGCATGAATAACTAATACAACGAGTAAAATATAAAAAACATACTGGAAGCCGCCAACAGAATACGCAATTATGGTTAGCGGAATCATTGAAATAATAACACCCGCAACGGGAATTAATCCTAATAAGAATACCATAATAGAAAGTGTTAATAGTTGAGGGAATCCCATAATCCAGAGTGCAATGGTTGTTAACACACAGTTCACAACTGCAATAAGGAACTGGGCTTCAATCACTTTCCCGAACGTACCAACAAACTTTGTCCCAAAATATTTAATCTCATCGTAAACGAAAGAAACTTTACTAGTCGCAAACTGATTGGTAAATGTAATGAGTTGGTCTCTTCCAAGAGAGAAGAAAAGACTTAAAATCAGTGCAATAAACACATTAAATGCCACAACACTTATATTCGTTAAATAGGTCACGATAATTTGAACGCCTTGTTCCGTATACTTCATCACATCAACTTCATTCGCCACTGTAATCACATAATTAACAAAATCATTATTCGAATCCTGCGTAAAGAATGTGTTTATAAATTTAACTAGCTGACTAATTTGTTCGGTTAAAATAGGTATGTATTTCACAACGACAAATGCTAGTCCTAGTGCAATAAGCGCATAGAGGATTAATACAATAATCTGCCTATAAATCGAGATTCGCTTTAAAATAAAGTTTTCAAGTCTCGTTATTAAAAATGAGAAAATAAAGGTTAATAAAATGATATCCATCATACTACGAAGCAAATAAAGAACGAAAACGACTGCTAAAAAAACAAGTATGCGTCGTGTACTTTTTTTACTTAAAATTTGAATTAAACTATCCAATAAACCACCCTCCAAATTCATTTGCTAAACTCATTGTAACAAAATAATACTGAATAAACCGTTTTCTGGTAAAAGATACATCGCAAGTAGGATTTTTATGAAAGAATGCTAAGCATCTTCCCCAATGATTCGTACTTCAGTCTCTAAATCCACATCAAAATTGCGTTTAACCGTTTCTTGAACGTGTTTAATTACCTTCATATAATCCGTTGCTGTTGCTCCGCCAACATTTACAATAAAGCCGGCATGTTTCTCGGAAACTTGGGCACCACCAATTTGAAAGCCTTGTAAATGACTTTCTTGAATCAATCGACCAGCAAAATGACCGGGTGGTCGTTTAAAAACACTTCCACAAGATGGATACTCAAGCGGTTGTTTCGATTCTCTTGCTTCTGTTAGTTCTGCCATCTTTGCTTCGATGGGTAGTTTTTCTGAAAGCTCTAATTGAAACGCTGCTTCTAGGACAATATAATTTTTTTCAGCAACTGTACTATGACGATATTTTGCCGCTAAATCAGCTCGTTCCAAATGTAGCAACTCGCCTTTCGTTGTTAAGACTGTCGCTTTGTGCAAACAATCACTAATTTCTCCCCCATAAGCGCCTGCATTCATATATAGTGCCCCGCCAACAGAACCCGGAATACCACAAGCGAACTCAAGACCCGTTAAACTTTCATCTCGAGCAAAACGTGATACATCAATTAATTTGGCACCACTTCCTGCATAAATCATCGTATCTTTGCGGTAAATTGTGTTTAATAAATCTAAATACAAAACAATTCCACGAATGCCCCCATCTTTTACAATTAGATTGGAGCCATTTCCCAAAATAGTTAAGGGTACATTTTCCTCGCTACAAAATTGAACGACACTTTGCACTTCCTCATTTGTCTTTGGCATTACAAATAAGTCTGCGTTACCCCCAGTTTTCGTGTACGTATATTTCGCTAAACTCTCATTTTTTTTAATCAGTAATTCAGGTGCAATTTCATTTAATTTTTTGGCTATATTCTCCATTTATTATACCTTCCATTCACGTTGTTAATTTTACTCCTTCTATTCTATCATGAAGCTAGTTTTTTACAAAATAATGTAAAATAATTGTTTTTATGGTTAAAAAATGTTAAATTCGGGTATAGGAACAAATATTCGCTTTTTACTATGGAGATTGGAGGCTCTTATGATACGCTTTGACAATGTCACGAAAAAATATCAAGATAATGAGATTGCAGTCAATCAAGTCAACTTGAATATTGAAGATGGAGAATTTTTTGTTTTTATCGGCCCGAGTGGTTGCGGGAAAACAACCACTTTAAAAATGATTAACCGATTAATTCCGCTGACGACTGGAACAATTTACATAAATGAAAAACGTATTAGTGACTATAATATTCATGAACTGCGTTTTGATATTGGTTATGTATTACAGCAAATTGCTCTTTTTCCACATATGACTATCGCAGAAAACATTGCCATTGTTCCTGAACTAAAAAAATGGGACAAAGAAAAAATTTATAACCGCACTACTGAATTACTCGAAATGGTCGGGCTTGACCCGGAAACCTATCGTAATCGTAAGCCAAAGGAACTTTCTGGTGGAGAACAGCAACGTATCGGTGTAGTACGCGCTCTAGCAGCGGATCCGAGCATTATTTTAATGGATGAACCATTTAGTGCTCTTGATCCCATATCACGTCAAAAATTGCAACAAGATATTTCACTTTTACAAAAAAAGATTAAAAAAACCCATCGTCTTTGTCACGCATGATATGCAAGAAGCTCTCGCGCTTGGTGACCGCATTTGCCTTATGCAAGATGGAGAAATCGTGCAATGTGATACACCGAACAATATTCTAAAAAACCCGAAAAATGATTTTGTTAGACATTTCTTAGATTCTGGGAATATCGCGAAACCTCATCTTCTCCCGGAAAATAAACAAGCCAAAGATATAATTACTAGCCTACATCTAGTGGGGAAAAATGCGCCTGACTCCCCTGTTCTAAACGATGATGCTAAAATAAGCGATGTTATTGTTGCCCTTTCAAAACAAGATGCCATCCAAATTCAAAATGAGCAAAATGAAATTACAGGAGTCATTACAAACGCTGATTTAACTAAGTTTTTAGCCAACCAGCTAGAAGAGGTTGGTGAGACAAAATGAATACTCTTATTAATACATTTATTGATCGCAAAGATGTACTTTGGACGGCACTCATTCAGCATATCCAAATTTCCTTTATCTCACTCTTTATTGCTGTTTTAATCGCCCTTCCGCTTGGCATCTACTTAACTAGGCATAAGCGATTAGCTGAACCGATTATCCAAGTCGCAGCTATTTTTCAAACCATACCATCACTTGCGCTACTTGGTCTTTTAATTCCTCTCGTTGGAATTGGGATTATTCCCGCGATTATCGCGCTCGTCATTTATGCCCTTCTTCCAATCTTGCGCAATACATATACAGGTATAAATGAAGTTGATCCGGCGTTAATCGAAGCGTCCAGAGCCATGGGGATGAATAAATGGCGGAGACTTTATAAGATTCAACTCCCCCTCGCAATGCCTGTCATTATGGCCGGTATAAGAACAGCGATGGTCCTAATTATTGGAACCGCTACACTCGCTGCTTTAATTGGAGCTGGCGGACTGGGAGACTTAATTCTTCTCGGAATTGACCGGAACAATAACAGCCTTATCTTACTCGGCGCTATTCCTGCCGCACTTCTCGCTATCTTATTTGATGTGCTTTTACGTTTTTTGGAAAAAGCAAGTTTCAGAAGTACCATTATAACAGTGTCCGTAGGCGTTCTACTCACTGCCGCACTAATTGTTGTCCCGTACTTTGCATCAGATAAAAAAGAAATTACCATTGCAGGAAAACTTGGTGCCGAACCAGAAATCCTAATTAATATGTATAAATTAGTCATTGAAGACGAGACCGACTTAAAAGTTAATTTAAAACCGAATATGGGTAAAACCAGCTTCTTATTTAACGCTCTTAAGTCCGGAAACATCGACATCTATCCAGAGTTTACCGGCACCGTTTTAGAAACCTTCACAAAAGAGCCCGCTAAATCGCATGACGCGAATCAAGTTTACGAGCAAGCAAAAGACGGGTTAGCGAAGCAATTTAATATGACCTACTTAAAACCAATGCAATATAATAACACCTATGCTCTCGCGGTATCGAATGATTTTGGCACACAAAATAATTTAAAGACAATTTCTGATTTAGCCCAAGTTGAAGATCTCGTTAAAGCTGGCTTCACACTCGAATTTAAAGACCGTGGTGACGGGTATAAAGGTATTCAAGATACGTACGGTTTACAGTTTGACAATTTGAAAACGATGGAACCAAAACTACGTTACAATGCCATTTTAGCGAATGATATCAACTTGATTGATGCCTATTCAACAGATAGCGAACTCGCACAGTACAAATTAAAAGTGTTACAAGATGATAAAAAACTGTTCCCACCGTATCAAGGAGCACCACTAATGTTAACGAAGACCATTGAAAAATATCCGGAAATTAGAAAGCCTCTTAATCGATTAGCTGGAAAAATTACGGATGATGAAATGCGAAAAATGAATTATGAAGTCAACGTAAACGGAAAGTCTGCAGAAGAAGTGGCGCGCAACTATTTGATTAAAGAAAAAATACTTCAAAAATAAAAAAAACAACGATTCGCCTGATCTAGTGGCGGATCGTTGTTTTTTAGTTCGATTTTACTTTAAAATAGATTTTTCTAAACCTCTCAGTTCGCTTACTATTCACTCGTTTCGGATAAGCTCACTAATTTTATTCGTATTTGGTTTATAAAAGCGACAATGTGCTTCATATTCCATATTAAACTCTTGTGCTCGTTTTGGTAGCGGATTTGATTTATCAATTAATAAACCATCTTCAAGTAGTGGAAGTAGTGAAATAATTTGATCAAACACAAGTCCACCATTTGTATCACTCAAAACATTTATCATCTTCGCGAGCGCTTTTCTTTCTTCAGCGGGAATTTGTTTTTGATTTTGATGGAACCACTTCGCAAGAGCTGCTCGATTGTCTCTTGTTGCTTCCAAATAAATCGTTTGAGCATAGGCTGCTATCATAAAAGCAATCGATAAGTCTTCCGCTGATTTCCAGTCCTCTTCTTTGATGAGCCCCTGCTCTTTAATTTTTTCATTTAATAAGGCGATATCTTCTTGGTAAATATCCATTTTATGTTGCTGTTGTTTATAAACTTCAAGTGCCAAACTAAGTTGGTCAATTTCCGGTTGAAGTTTTTCCCCAAAAAGAATATTGTTGTTTAAAATGAGTTGCGCTTGCTCAATTCGTTCCGCTACAGTGCTATCACGTTCCTTAACAATACTCGTGCGTTTCGTCAAATATTCAAAATAAAAATTGTATTTCTGTAATTTTTGAACAACGGCTAAAGCCTCTTCTTTACTAGCTAATTCATCTTCACTTCTTAGCACAGTAATTCCAGAAATCTTTCCTAATTTTGTAAAAATGACAACTTGAAATAAATAACCTTCCACATCAATCTTATAAGGTAACACATGGTCTTGCTCTAAAAGTTTTTTTTGTGGTTTTAACATTTTGCCAGCCATTATAATCAACACCTTTACTACGCTTATTTCTGTTAATCTCATTATAACGAATCTAGGTGAAAAATTCGAGGGAAATTATTAAGATGTTTCTAATTTATAGTTTACATAATGATATTATATTAAACAAACGTATGAATAAGTAAATAAATATTTAAAGCTGCGATAAAAACGGCGACCGTCCACGACAAAATTTGCAACCACCGCGGATTAACAAAGACCCCCATTTTTTTCTTATCCCCTGTAAAAAGGACTAGTGGAATGACAGCAAATGATAATTGCATGGATAAAACGACTTGACTCAGAATAAGTAATTCATTCGTCCCCGTAACACCGTAAATCGCAGTTACAATCACAGCTGGAATAATCGCTAACATACGTGTTAGAAGCCTTCTTAACCATGGTTTTAAGCGTATGTTAAGAAACCCTTCCATCACGATTTGGCCGGCTAAGGTACCTGTTAATGTGGAGTTTTGCCCGGAAGCTAGTAATGCGACTGCAAAAAGTGTACTTGCAATGCTACTCCCTAGCGTCGGATCAAGTAATTTATAAGCATCTTCAATTCCCGCTACTTCGCGGTGCCCAGTAAAATAAAAGGCAGAAGCTGATAAAATTAAAATCGCTGCATTAATAAAAAGAGCCATGGTGAGTGAAAAAGTGGAGTCAATAAATGAAAATTTGATGGCTTCTTTCCGTCCTTTTAAGTTGCGCTCATATTGCCTAGTTTGGACAATGGACGAATGTAAGTAAAGATTATGTGGCATAACGGTAGCGCCTAAAATCCCAAGCGCAATATATAACATCGCCGGATTTGTAACGATTTCTTTTTGAGGGATGAAGCCTTTTGCAACTTGAGCCATATTAGGATGACTCATGACAAGCTCAATTCCAAAACAAACTAAAATAGTTACCATGAGCGTAATGACAATAATTTCAATATAACGAAAACCACGATGCTGTAATAGCAGAACTAGAAAAATATCAAGGGATGTGATACAGACGCCCCAAATTAATGGGATACCGAATAGGAGGTTTAGCGCAATGGCACTCCCAATAACTTCTGCAATATCGGTCGCAATAATAGCCAGTTCTGCTAAAATCCACAAAAGAAATGAAACGCCTTTTGAAAAGCTATCTCTTGAAGCTTGGGCTAAATCGCGTCCGGTGACAATGCCTAACTTGGAGGCAAGTGATTGCAATAAAATCGCCATGAGATTGGACAAGAGGATGACTGAAAGCAGGACATAACCGAACTCTGAACCGCCGGCAATGCTTGTTGCCCAATTACCTGGGTCTACGTAGCCGACGGCAATCAGCGCCCCGGGGCCCATAAACGCAAGTAATTTTCTAAAAAAGGAAGCATTTTGAGGGACTTTGACGGAATTGTTTACTTCGCTTAGCGAGGACTCTGATTCTTTCTGCCGCCATGCTTGTTTTTCCTTTTTCAAAAGCATTCTCTCCTCTCTTTTTTGTAGTAAAAAGGCAAATGTAGCAATATAACACCACATTTGCCTATTTGGCTTAAAGCGCTTCGGTTAGTTTTTTCTTTTTATTTTTGACTGGATTTAAAGAGCGTTCGATAAATCCTAGCACAAGATCCACAATAATTGCCATCAGGGCAGTTGGAATAGCCCCTGCTAAAATGATTGCTGTTCCGTTTGTTGCGTTTGTTCCGCGTACAATGATATCACCTAGTCCACCGGCACCAACAAATGTCCCGATTGCGGCAACACCAATGGCGATAACAAGTGCATTTCGAATCCCTGCCATAATGACGGAAAGCGCAAGTGGTAATTCAATCATCCGTAACACTTGCCATTTGGTCATTCCCATCGCTTTCCCTGATTCAAGTAGTGCGCCGTCTACATTTTGTATACCCGTATATGTATTTTTTAAAATAGGCAATAGCGAGTATAAAAAGAGTGAAAGTACGACGGTGTTTGTGCCAAGCCCCATGATAAGCATTAAAACTGCAAGCATCGCAAGCGCTGGAATCGTTTGAATTATGTTTGCAATCTGAATGACCCAATTAGCCAGCCTACGTTTACGAGCGATATAGATACCAAGCGGGATAGCGACAATACTCGCAAACAGCACACCATAAATACTCATTAGAAAATGGCGCCAAAATGCTTCTGCTACATATGCCCCGTTAGTTGCATAATAGTCGATTAATTGATTTAATGTATTCATTTGCCTTCATCCTCAAAATAATTATTTTTTGAAGAAATTCTTCCGCAACGACAGATGGTTCTTTCAATTCGCCATCCGCCTGATAGTTTAACTTTTGCATTTCTTCTGTAGAAATTTTTCCGACGAGTTTGTTTAAAGTCGTTTTAAGTTCTGGATGTTTCTTTAAAACTTCGTCAGTAGCTACTGGTGACGCGTCATATGGCGGGAAGAATTTTTTGTCGTCCTCTAGAACCTTCAAATTATAGGTCGGAATACGTCCATCTGTAGAGTATCCAAGCGCTACGTCCATTTGGTCATTTTTAAGTGCCGTATAAATTAAACCAATTTGCATTGGAAAAATCTTTTTAAAATTAATATTGTAGTCTTTTGAGAAGGCTTTATATCCATCCCCAGCACGCTCCATCCAAGAATTATCAACACCAGCTGTTAGTTCATTTTGAACCGGACGCATATCACTAATTGTTTTCAAGTGATATTTTTCGGCTGTATCTTGACGAACCATAAATGCATACGTATTGGCGAATCCATAAGAATCAAACCAGGTCTGCTGGAATTTCTTTTCAAAGCCTTCTTGAACAGCTGCTAAAGCTTTCTTAGGGTCTTTAATGGGTTCTTCTCCAAGCGGTCCTACTAAATCTGTTCCGGTATATCTTGCCGCTGTAATGTCTACATCACCATTCACCATCGCCTGATGTTGTACAACGGATGACCCTAAATTATTGACCATCTCTACTTTGAGATTTGTATCATGTTCAATCATTTGTTTAACAATATTGGCTACAATTTGTGACTCCGTTGTTGACATTGAGCCAACTCGAATGGTATTTGCTGAACCTCCGCCTAAACCAGGAAGTGAGCACCCTGCTAAAAGGACGAAAGAGGCACATAAAACAGCAAATAAAGTTGTGATTTTTTTCATTATTCGTCCCTCCTAACTGTTGTTTCTTGCATCGCGAAGTGGTTTTGGTGTTAATACATTTTCTAGCTTTCCAAGGAAAAATTCAACAAGCAAAGCTAAAATTGTAACAGGAATGGCTCCGCCTAAAATTAAATCTGGACGATATAAATTTAAGCCATTGAAAATAAAGTCTCCTAGACCACCAGCGCCAATATAAGACGCAAGCGTTGCCCAAGCGATAATATAAACCGCTGATAAGCGAATACCAGCCATAATAACAGAAATTGAGTTCGGAATTTCAACGTTTATAATGAGCTGAAAACTTGTCATTCCCATACCGCGCCCAGACTCAATTAAGTTTTTATCTACGCCCCGGACACCAATAAAGGTATTCCTTAAAATTGGGAGTAACGCATAAATAAACAAGGCTATAATGGCCGGGAATGTTCCTACACCTAAAATAGGGATGATAAACGCGAGAATCGCGAGTGAAGGAACTGTTTGCAAGACACTAACAACGCCAATAACAAAATCGGCTATTTTTGGAGAACGCGTTAGTAAAATACCTACAGGAACTGCTACAATAATACCTAAAATCACTGCCGCAAGTGATATGTAGAGATGCTGCCAAGTTTGAACAAGCAAATTATGCCCATTTTCTTGGAAAAATTGCGTAATCGCATCCATTATTCTCCCCCCTGACTGTTATGCACAAGTTCTTCGCCTTTCTGCTCGGTGGAAGTTGTATCCGTATCATCGCCCCAAATCGAGTCATACACCATATCAACTAGACTTGCTCGCGTCACAATTCCCACCAGTTTTTTATGATTATCAACAACTGGCACGTATTTATAACCACGTTTTAAAATCCGCTGAACGGTATCCCGAAGCAATGCATCTTCTTTTACATAAAAAACGTTTTTCTCTAAAATATCCACAACTGATGTGGCGGTTCTACGATTGGAATCAATTTGTTCTACATCTATAAATCCTTTTAAAATATTTTGTTCATCCACTACAAGAAGTGTATCCACTCGCCGCTCTTTCATTAACTGAATAGCCGCTTGTAAAGATTTATCCGCTGTAATCGAAACAGGGTTCGCATTCATAATTTGACTGACCATCGTCACGTTAGGCTGCGCTTCAATTAAACGATCTTTTCCGATAAAGTCTTCCACAAATGAATCAGCTGGATGGCGTAAAATCTCATCAGGTGTATCAAATTGTACGACTTGACCATCGCGCATAATCACAATGCGGTCAGCTAACTTTAAGGCCTCATCCATATCATGTGTCACGAAAATAATCGTTTTTCCGAGTTCTTGTTGCAAATTTTTAAACTCTTCTTGGAGCGCATCACGTGTAATTGGATCGAGTGCGCCAAATGGTTCATCCATTAAAATAAGCGTCTGATCTGCAGCAAGTGCGCGAAGTACGCCAATCCGTTGCTGTTGCCCACCACTCAGTTCATAAGGATATTTATCTAAATACTCCTCTGGTAGATCGACTAATTTAATGAGTTCTTTTGCACGTTCATGTTTTTTTTCATCTGACCATTTTAGTAGTTTAGGAACTAAAACGATATTATCGCGAATTGTCATATGCGGCATTAAACCGATTTGCTGAATGACATAACCAATTGAACGACGAAGTTTTACGGGATCTTCTTTTAAAATATCTTTATCATTGATTAAAATTTTACCTTCTGACGGCTCAATCAGGCGATTAATCATTTTCATCGTTGTCGTCTTCCCGCAACCACTGGGACCTATAAAACAAATAAATTCTCCCTTCTGAATATCCAAATTCAAATCTTTAACAGCCTTTTTCCCACCTTTATACGTCTTCGTAACGTGTTCAAACTTTAACACGAAGAACACCTCCATATGTATTTCTATTTATAACAAATCTCTAGTTATTTTCCCTACTTTCTAATAGCTTAAACAAAAACTCCTTATAGATGGCGCTATAAGGAGTTTTCCAATTTATTTAGGCAGAAACAACTGCGGTTTCACTTTCATTATAACCGAGATAACAAGTCCACAAACAATGACGGTTGCAAGACAACTTATCCCGTTCATGACAATAGAGAATAGTTGGGCGCTCCACCCAGAAAATGCGTAAGCTCCCCAGAACAAAACACCAGCAAGGTAGTGCCAAAAATATCTAGCCACTCCGCCGATAAACATGGCAATCCAGGCGTAGACTAAAGCTTTATTTAGCTCTTTCGCTAATAAATAAGACCGGATTTTTTTAGAATAAATCCCAGAAAAAGCAATAAAGGCGAATGCTAAAATATACTCGATAAGCGCCTGACTCCACATTAAAATGTACGCTTTACCAGTTAAAAAATGGAGCAACCCCCAAAGTAAACCAGAAAATCCGGCGGCGAAAAATCCCCTTCTGATTGCAATCACATACATTGGAATCATCCCTAGTGAGATAGAAAAACTAGAACCAATATCGAGTGGTATAAAGCTCAAAACCATTGCAATAGCAGCAAAAATCGCACATTCGAGTAAAACAATTAAGCGTTTGTTTGACATAAAAAATAAACTCCCTTCTTCTTTTGGACATACACGCACCGCAGAAGAAAGCAGTTTTCCTAATGAAAAATGCAATCGCCACAATCCCTACGCTCGTATTAACGAACAGGTTCAAAGGGTCAGAGTGAAACACTCAATCTCAGCTTAAAGCCCCCCCTGTGGTAACGTAATATGAAATTCTTTACAAAAACTATTATAACATGCCAAAACTAAAAGTAAACCCTAATCTTGATTTGAAAAAAGCACCGCGTTTTGTTTCTGCTTGCTCAGTTTCGCAAAAATCAGTTGGTAACTATTTTCCAAAATAGCCTTTACAAGTTCATCCGGCACATCGCATTCGCCGTCATACATCAAAGAAATCCAGTGCGTCTTGTTTAAATGATAGCCCGGAACAATCGACCGATATTCTTCTTTTAAGCGTTCCGCCCGTTCAGGTTCACATTTGGCACTCACAAAAAGTACACCTTTGTGAAAATGAATAAGCGCAAACATTTTATCTGAAAGTTTCATAACACTTGCTTCTTTACCAAATGGGAAAGTCAAACGTGCACCTTGAAGTGATTCACAAAAGGCCACCCATTTTATTCGTTCCAATTCAAGTTCCATATGCCCCACCTCTTTTTCTAGTATAGCACGTTAAAAGCTTTATTTACGAGCGGTAGCATGGTAAAATAGGGATAATGTGCTTTTTTATAGGAGGAAAATAATGTTAACAGTGAATAACGTCGCACTTCGTTATGGCGATAAAAAGCTATTCGAAGATGTATCGATTAAATTTACACCAGGTAATTGCTACGGCTTAATTGGTGCGAACGGAGCCGGAAAATCAACATTTTTAAAAGTTTTATCAGGAGAAGTGGATTCGCAAGCCGGAAACGTTCATATCACACCAGGCGAGCGTCTTGCTGTACTTCAACAAGACCATTTCCAATATGATAATGAACTTGTTTTAAATACCGTGATTATGGGTCATAAAACGCTTTATGACATCATGGAAGAAAAAAATGCCATTTATATGAAACCAGATTTTAGTGATGCAGATGGTATTCGTGCTGCTGAACTTGAAGGCGAATTTGGCGAACTTGGTGGTTGGGAGGCGGAAGCTGATGCTGCGGTCCTTTTAAACGGTCTCGGTATTCCGTCTGAACTCCACAGCAAATTAATGAAAGACTTAACGGGTTCTGAAAAAGTAAAGGTACTACTTGCTCAAGCTTTATTTGGTAAACCAGATATCCTGCTTCTAGATGAGCCCACCAACCACTTGGATATTCGGGCCATTCATTGGCTGGAGGAGTTTTTGATTAACTTTGAGAATACCGTTATTGTTGTATCGCATGACCGTCACTTTTTAAACAAAGTATGTACGCATATTGCTGATCTTGATTTTAGTAAAATTAAACTTTATGTCGGGAACTACGATTTCTGGTATGAGTCAAGTCAACTAGCGCAAACGATGATGAGCGACCGCAACAAGAAAAAAGAAGAAAAAATGAAAGAACTTCAAGACTTCATTGCACGTTTTAGCGCGAATGCCTCAAAATCCAAGCAAGCTACGAGTCGTAAGAAAATGCTCGAAAAAATTACACTGGAAGATATCCAGCCGTCCAGTAGACGCTACCCTTTCATCCAGTTTAAACCAGACCGTGATGTCGGAAATGATCTTTTAACGGTTGAAAATTTAACCAAAGAGATTGATGGCGTAAAAGTGTTGGATAATGTGTCCTTTACTATTAATCGTGATGATAAAGTAGCTCTTGTCGGTGATGATGAAGTCGCTAAAACGGTTCTTTTCCAAATTTTAGCTGGCGAAATGGAACCAGATTCTGGAACATTCCGTTGGGGTGTCACAACAAGCCAAAGTTATTTCCCAAAAGACAATTCTGAGTTTTTCACAGAAAATAATCTTAATCTTGTTGAGTGGTTACGCCAGTATTCGCCGCAAGATGATTCTGAGGCCTTCCTGCGTGGTTTCCTCGGTCGCATGCTCTTTAGTGGTGACGAGGTGCTAAAAAAAGTTAAAGTGCTCTCTGGGGGCGAAAAGGTACGTTGTATGTTGTCGAAAATGATGCTTTCAGGTTCCAACGTACTACTGCTTGATGAGCCTACCAACCACTTGGATTTAGAGTCCATTACAGCTTTAAATAATGGCCTACTTAGTTTTAAAGGCGCTATGATTTTAGCTTCCCATGACCATCAACTATTAGAAAGTATTGCAACACGTATTATCAACCTTTCAAAAGATAATTTTTATAATAAAGAAATTAGTTATGATGGCTATTTAGCAGAAGTCATGCAAGTAAACGAATAATATAAAAAGCGTAAATCGTTTAGGATTTACGCTTTTTATGTTGGAAATAATCGGTTAAAATAACCATTTGATTTTGATTAAAAAGAGGTGGAATATTCGGTTCATCTATCCATTTTAAAGCAAGTGTCTCTTCATTTTTAAAATTCAAATCCACCTGTTCTGTTGTATAAACTTGATAAACTAAATCAATGCACTGCGCCAGATCTCCATTTGGGTAGCGCAGTTCAGGCGTTATATAGACACCCTGGAATTTTTCAATGATAATATTTCGAAGACCCGTTTCTTCCAAAATTTCACGACGTAAAGTGTCTTCCGGATTTTCTGAAAGCTCCATAGCACCTCCGATTATCCCCCACAAATGACTATCACCACGTTGTTGCATTAAAATTTGTCCCTGGTCATTTCGAATAATACCCGCTGCATAATTTAAAATAATTTTGTCATGTCCAACTTTTGAACGAATCCATTTGATGTAATCCATCGTTAGCCTCGCTTCTATTTTAAATTTATTTTTCCTGTATCAAATGTAATTGGGGTGGTTTCTTCCCCCACGTAAGAAAGCCATGAAAGCTCGACCCATTTGATGTCGCTCACTTTTTCAATTTTATTAAGGGGAAACACAATCTCACCTGAGATCGACTTGCCCTTTTCAATTTTGCTATCATCAAATGTAGAAAGGAGCGTTTCTCCGCCATTTACCGTTTCTTTTGCAGTTGTTAATTCACCTTGATTAGGATATGTGGTAATCGTTTTTTCGCCATTATTTTTAATTTCAAGCGATACGGTCACACTTCCAGGCAAATCTTTTCCGTCTAATGTAGAATAAACTTCTTTTTTCTCTACTTTAATTTTCGTTATTTTACTCTCTATTTGATTTTCTGTTTGCTTCAAATTCACATCATATACTTTACTTTCTGTTTGACTACTTTCACTCGAGTTTGTTCCAGATGAATAGTTGATAACGCTATTTGAAACATCATTTAAACTTTTAAAGGCAATAAAAAATCCCAACAATGGAGGCAATCATTAATACCATACCACTGCCAACCATGAT
>NZ_ALWW01000027.1 GCF_000344175.1 Listeria fleischmannii subsp. fleischmannii LU2006-1
ATAATTGCTAGGTTTAGATGTTTTCTTGCTCACATTCCTGTGTTGTTTCTTAATAAAGATGCCAAAAAATATCTTCCTTACCAAAAAACAAAATAAAGTAAACCTTATTTCCATCAGATTGATGTGTCTCTAGAACATCCCCTTTTTTCGTAGATAGTACCTGTGCATTTTTCATTGTACTTAGGATGTTCGTAGCAGATTTCCAATAGATTCTTTAATTCTAAGTTAGTCGCATAATCTTTGGTAGTTATCATAAATCCTCCTTGTAAACGCTTTTATTATGTGTATTATATCACAGTATAAATTTCAGAAATAACTATTCTTTTAAAAGTAACACTTTATTTCTGTTAACAAAATTACATTCCACCTCGGGATTTTTGTAACTTTATCTATTATATTTATGAAAAACTTATAATAATGAATTATTTGTGACAATTTGCAAGTAATTTTTTATGTAAAAAATTACCACTTAAGAAGGACGAAATTTATCCTACGACGCCCTATAATTGAAAAGAATGGAGGATTCTTTATGACAAAAAAAATCAATACACAGACGACTTACACATGGAAAAAGTTTTTTGCACTACTTGGATCAGTTAAGCCAGCTAATTGGATTATTGTAATAGCCTTACTAACAAGCATTTTAACCACACTAGCAGGACTTGTTGTCCCCCTTTTTACAAAAGATTTAATTGATGGTTTTTCTTTTTCTAAAATAAATGCGAGTTTAGTAATCATCATCGTAGCTGCGTTTATTATTCAAGCAGTCGCCAATGGATTTTCCGTATTTTTACTTAACTATATGGGGCAAAAAATGGTTGCCACGATTCGAATCCGATTATGGAAAAAAATCATTCATTTACCAGTTCCTTATTATGACAATACTAAAACAGGGGAAACGGTCAGTCGCATGATTAACGATACCATTCTTTTAAAAGAATTAATCGCTGACCACTTACCACAATTTGTAACAGGGATTATTTCTGTTATAGGAGCCGTTACAATTTTACTTTTCATGGACTGGAAAATGACACTTGTCATTTTAATCTCCGTGCCGCTAACTGCGCTAGTTGTCGCACCTTTAGGACAGAAAATGTTTAAAATCTCAAAAGGACTTCAAAAGGAGACCGCCGACTTCACAGGTATGATTAGTCAAACGCTTTCCGAGTCACGCCTTGTTAAAGCCTCAAACGCTGAAAATTTAGAAGAAAAACGCGGTAAAGAGGGCGTAAATCGCTTATTTGGATTTGGTATTCGTGAAGCAAAAATTGTCGCTGTTCTTGCACCGCTTATTTTCTTTGTTGTTATGGGCGTCATCGTCGTAATTATCGGATACGGCGGAATTCGCGTAACATCTGGCACACTTTCAACCGGAACGCTTATTGCTTTCCTGCTTTATCTATTTCAGATTATCGTACCCGTTACATCATTTGTCACTTTCTTTACGCAGCTCCAAAAATCAAAAGGCGCCACCGAGCGAATTTCCGAGATTTTAGAACAAGACAGTGAAAACCTACAAAACGGCATTGAAAAAGATATTTCGGGTAAAAAAATTCAAGTTCGAGATGTTTCGTTTGCTTATGCAGATGGTGACACCATTTTAGACAAAATAAATTTCACTGCAAATCCAGGCGAGGTGGTCGCATTTGCAGGGCCGAGTGGCGGCGGAAAATCAACTTTATTCGCCCTTTTAGAACGATTTTACGAGCCGCAAAACGGAGCCATTTATGTTGGCGAAACACCACTTACGGATATTCAGACAGAATCTTGGCGCTCACAAATTGGCTACGTCTCACAAGAAAGCGCCATGCTCTCCGGGACAATACGGGATAACCTTACTTATGGATTAAAATGCGAGGTAGACGATGACGAATTGTGGCGCGTCACGAAGCTCGCTTACGCCGATGAATTTATTCAAAAATTGCCAGAAAAACTGCAAACTGAAGTGGGTGAACGCGGCATTAAACTTTCTGGCGGGCAGCGACAACGAATTGCGATTGCACGTGCTTTCCTCCGAAATCCTAAGGTCTTAATGCTCGACGAAGCTACCGCGAGTCTAGACAGCCAGTCCGAGCAGATCGTCCAGCAAGCCCTTATGAATTTAATGTCGGGGCGGACAACTTTTGTTATTGCCCATAGGCTCTCCACCATCGTTTCAGCGAACCAAATACTTTTTATTGAAAACGGGCGAATAACTGGGCGCGGAGCGCATAAAGAACTGGTCGAAAGTCACCCGCTTTATGCCTCTTTCGCCGAACAACAATTGCAATAAAAAAAGAAGCGAGGCACGTTTCTGCCTCGCTTCTTTTAAAAATTAGTTTTCTTCACTATTAAATGCAAATTTACTAACAATAGCCGCCAAAATCCCGCCAACAATTGGTGCTACGATAAATAACCATAACTGCGTAAGTGCCTCGCCGCCAACAAAAATGGCCGGTGCGATACTTCTTGCTGGGTTAACAGAAGTTCCTGTCAAAGGAATTCCAAGTAAATGGATTAAAACGAGCGTTAAGCCGATAACTAAACCAGCAAATGGCGCATTGCCTTTTTTCCCTGTTACAATTAAGATAACGAGTACAAAAACAAACGTTAAAATGGCTTCCACTAAAAACGCGCCAGAAGCGGTTAAGTTTCCAAAACCATTTTGCCCTAAGTTTGTTGTAGCTAAATCTGAAGAAATAAGGAAAGTATGCAGTGTTAGTGTCGCAACAATCGCGCCTAAAATTTGAGCTACTATGTAAATCACTAATTCTTTAACGGATAAGCGTTTATTAATGAACATGGCAATCGATACAGCCGGATTAATGTGACAACCGGAAATTGTACCAATACTATAAGCCATCGCAACGATAGAAAGTCCAAATGCAAGGGCAATCCCAGGGGTTCCAATGCCTTCGATGCCGCCGCCTAAAACGGCAGTACCTGTTCCAAATAAAACTAATACAAAAGTTCCAATAAATTCAGCAATTGCTTTTCTCATTTTTTTACCCCCTTTCTAAAATTAATCAACATGTAATAAATTACCATAAATTCCACAATAATGATATAGATAAGTTGTGTATATTTCGTTAAAATTATAAACAAAAATCCCCAAAAAGGGGATTTTTTACAGTTTCCTTAATTCCGAATGCTTTCTTCCATATAAAAAGTAGACGAAAAGTCCAATAACAAACCAGATGGAAAAGGAAATCCATGTTAGTTTAGGGAGGTTTAGCATTAAATACACGCATAAGACAAATGACAGCCCCGGTACAATAGGGTAAAGCGGCGTTTTAAATCCTGAGGTTGGCAAATCTTTATTTCTACGAAGAAAGAAAATACCTATCGACACCATTGAAAATGCGAATAATGTTCCGATATTAATTAATGCGGCTAGATCTTTTAACGGCACAAGTCCCGCTACAACTCCCATTAAAAAAGCAAAAATGAGTGTGTTTTTAACAGGTGTATTTTTTCGATTAACTTTGGCAAAGGTTTTAGGCAGTAAGCCATCTCGTCCCATCGCAAAGATTAATCGCGTTCCGCCGTATGACATAACTAGAATAACCGTTGTCATTCCAACAATAGCACCTAATGAGAGGAATCCCGCAAGCCAGTTTAAATTGATAGCTTGAAGTGCGAAGGCAACTGGTGCACTAACGCCAACAAGTTTGTCATAAGAGATTACACCCGTTAAAACGGCAGATAATAAAATATAAAGCAATGTACATACGGCTAAAGAGGAAATAATTCCAATTGGCATATTGCGCTGTGGATTCCTCACTTCTTCCGAGGCCGTTGAAACAGCATCAAAACCAATATAAGCAAAGAATACCATGGAGGCTCCTGTTATGACTCCATTAAATCCAAATGGTAAAAACGGTGTCCAGTTATCCGGTTTCACATAGAAAGCTCCCACAACAATAAATAGAACAACCACAGCAATTTTAATAATAACCATAACATTATTTATGCGCGTTGACTCTCGAATACCAACACTTAAGAGAATTCCGATAATTATAACAATTAAGAAGGCAAGTAAGTCGAAATAAGTGCCGTTTGCTTTGTTATACGAGCTTGAAATTGCGGTTGGAATCTCGATGTGAAATCCTGCAAGCAAACTCTTTACATAAGACGACCAACCACTTGCAATGGCCGCTACCGCTAACCCGTATTCAAGTAAAAGTGACCAACCTAAAATCCAAGCAATTCCTTCACCAAAAACGTGGTAGCTATATGTATAAGCACTTCCCGCAACTGGTAACTTAGATGCAAATTCAGAGTAACAAAGCGCCGCTAAACAACACGCGAGTCCTGCAATTATAAATGAAATCATAATACCTGGTCCAGCAATTTCTGAGGCAATTTCTCCCGGTAAAATAAAAATACCGCCACCAACGACGGCCCCAACACCTAGCATCGTTAAATCAAAAGGACCAAGTGTTTTATTTAAGTGTACTGAATTTTGTGTATCTTGAGCAAATGTCTTTCGTTTAAAAAACCCGTTTTTAGACATTTTTATCATCCCCTAACATATTTTGTAAATTATTTGACTATTATAATAACATATTTCTGCTTTTAATCCTATACTTTCTATTATTTATTTTTGAACAGCAAAAAATAAGTTTATAAAAAAAGCAGCCAAATTGATGGCTGCTTTTAAATAATTATTTAGGCGCTTCAATTTTTTCGATACCGCCCATATAACCTTGTAGTGCTTTAGGGATGCGAATTGATCCGTCTTCTTCTTGATAGTTTTCTAAAATGGCTGCAACTGTTCGGCCGATAGCAAGACCAGATCCATTTAATGTATGCACAAATTCAGGCTTCCCGTTTAGCTCCCGGCGGAAACGAATGTTGGCACGGCGAGCTTGGAAGGCTTCAAAATTACTGCAAGAAGAAATTTCACGGTACGCATTGTAGCTTGGAATCCATACTTCTAAATCGTATTTTTTGGCTGCTGTGAAGCCTAAATCGGCGGTACACATGCTAAGCACACGATACGGAAGTTCTAAGCGTTTTAACACTTCTTCTGCATTGTTTGTCAATTTTTCAAGCGCCTCGTAGGAATCTTCGGGTTTTACGAACTGAACCAATTCGACTTTGTTGAACTGGTGTTGGCGAATTAAGCCGCGTGTATCGCGTCCCGCAGAACCTGCTTCTGAGCGGAAACACGCACTAAACGCCGTGTATTTGCGCGGTAACTCTTCTGCTTTTAGAATGTCATCTCGGTGGTAATTTGTCACTGGAACTTCAGCGGTTGGAATCAAGAAATAATCCTCTTTTTCAACCAGAAAAGCATCTTCCTCAAACTTCGGAAGCTGGCCAGTGCCCGTCATGCTCGTACGGTTCACCATGTAAGGTGGGAGCATTTCCTCGTAGCCGTGTTCCTCAGAGTGAAGGTCCATCATAAAGTTTAAAAGCGCTCGTTCTAAGCGTGCCCCGAGCTTTTTATAAAACACAAAGCGGCTCCCAGTTACCTTGCCGGCGCCTTCAAAATCTAAAATATCTAGGCTTGTTCCTAAATCCCAGTGTGCCTTTGGTTCAAAGTCAAAGTTTGGAAGTTCGCCCCATTTGCGAATTTCGACATTATCATCTTCTGTCTCACCGATTGGAGTAGATTCATGCGGAATATTTGGGATAGCCATCAAAATCGCATTTAATTTTTCGTCGATGTCCTTTAGTTCGATATCAAGCGTTTTAATTTTATCCCCTACAACGCGCATTTCTTCAATTTTCGCATCCGCATTTTCCTTGTTGCGTTTTAAAACTGCAATTTCTTCAGAAACCGCATTACGTTCTGATTTAAGTGCCTCGGTTTCTAAAATAAGTGTGCGTCTTCTTGCATCTAGCTCACCAAATTTTTCAAAGTCTCCTAAATCTTCGCCACGGTGAGCGAGTTTTGCTTTTACTTCTTCAAAATTATTTCTTAGTAATTTTACGTCTAACATGTTTTAGCCTCCTTTAGATTTGGGGTTTATATGTTTGTATGAGTGGGGGTTAGGTGTTCAGCATCTTAGAACTTTAGACCTTTAAAGCTTGGATTAACACCTCGCTTTGCTCGGTCTTATATTGGCGCTCTAAGGGCTTCGCCCTACGTTTTGGTGGGCCTTTCTCTGCGTTTCGCCTGATTCACTTTTCAAGCATTTTGACCTTTAAAGCTTGGATTAACACCTCGCTTTGCTCGGTCTTATATTGGCGCTCTAAGGGCTTCGCCCTAAGAGCGCCAATAAAATACCCCCGTCCCTTCTCATACAAAAGTATAAGAGAAGGGACGGAGGTTGATATCCGCGTTGCCACCCTAATTGAGATTTTAAAAATCTCCAGCTTCATTTGGATTTAACGGTTCGCACCGGAATGATTTACTGACGTTATGTGTTCCACCATTCACTCCAAGAGGGATTCGCACATTTTTGTTACAGATTTCCACCTACCATCTGCTCTCTTTAAAACTAAAAATGAGCTACTATTTCTTGTCAACGTTTTCTTTTATGAATTTAGTTGTATTCTATACCATTTGGGAGGTTTTTTCAAGCCCTTAAATTAAATCTAAAACGTCTGGTTCCTCGGCTGGGAGGTCGAAAATGCGAATTTCTTCGGGGATAATTTTTAAAACCTTAAAGCCTGCCTGTGTTTTATCAAGCCATTCAGAATCTAGTTTTTCCCAAATTTCTTCGATAATCGCTTCATTTTCTTCGATGACAACACGGCCGTTAAATTCGATGAAGGCGGACTTTACTTGTTCTCCTTCGTAGCCGATTAAAATACAGACGTGTGGGTTTCGGGCTATTTCATCGATTTTTGGAAGTGTGTCTAGCGTTGCGGTATAAAGCGTTAAGCCTTTATGAAAAAAAGTCATATAGCGCGCATGTGGGAATTTATTTTTAACTGATGCCATGACACCAATTTTATGAGCGTCCAGCACATTTAAAATTCGTTCTTCAAGTTCGTTTCGCATTTTTTATCCCTCCAAACCGTTTTTTTATTTCTTTCCACCACAACGGCCTCTTCAAACTTACTTGTATATCTGGTTTAGATTTGCTATAAAAGAATTAGCATATAAAGGGGGAAGTTTGATGCTGTTACTCATTGATCACCATGATTCATTTACATATAACCTATATCAGTACTTTTTAGAGCTTCATGCAGATGTTGAAGTTGTCTTTTCCGAAAATTTATCGGAGTTAGCCCATTTTGATTATGATGCTATTGTACTTTCACCTGGGCCCGGAAAACCTACCGATTACCCAGAAACCCTTCATTTTTTAAAGCATTTTTTTTGATAAAAAACCCATTTTAGGTATTTGCTTGGGGCATCAAATGCTCGCCACATTTTTTGGTGCGCGTGTTGTTCCTGCACCTGAAATTGTTCACGGAAAAACGAGTACAATAATATGCCAAAAGTCGCTTTTGTTCCACGGTTTGAATCAAACGTTTGATGTTGTGCGTTATCATTCGCTCGCCGTAACCAGTGTCGTACCGCCTTTAGTAGAAACGGCAGTTACAAAAGACGGCGTTTTAATGGCGATGGAACATATGAGCCTTCCGATTTATAGTGTGCAGTTTCATCCGGAGGGCATTTTATCTGAACATGGCCATGCGATTTTAAAAATTTTTTAGAGGTGACTTATGGAAAATCAGTTGCGCTTTGATTTTGAGGGGCAGACGCTTTGTTTTAGTGCGCCTAAGGACGTTTTAATCGCAGAGGAGCTTTCGGAAGTGGCGGACGTTTTTCGGCGGGCAACGAAATGGCAGGAAGACGGGTATTATATTGCGGGTTTTGTGAGTTATGAGGCGGCGCCTGCGTTTAATTCGCATCTTACAACCTTTTCGCCTGAATCCAATTTGCCGCTTGTTTGGTTTGGGGTATTTGATGCGCCGGTTGAACATTTTGAGGCCGCACGCACGGAACCACCGGCTTTTCCGTTTTCGAAAAATATGACTTTCCATGAATATTCAACGTGCATTTCGCGTATTCGCGCGGAAATTGCAGCCGGAAACACCTACCAGACGAACTTCACTATGCGTTTAAATAGCCCTGTGCAAGAAGATTTCGATCTTTGTTCGGCGTACGAGCACTTGCGGAAACAAAGCGCGGCTCGTTACACAGCGATGCTTTCGACCCACACCCATCAAATTCTCTCCGCCTCACCTGAGCTTTTTTTCAAAGTGGAAAAAGGGGTGATAACGACTCGACCGATGAAAGGCACGATTCGGCGGGGAGAAACGGCAGAGGAAGATGCTAGGTGCCGCGATTTTTTAGCAAACGATGTGAAAAACCGTGCGGAAAACGTGATGATTGTTGACTTACTTCGGAATGACCTTGGTCAAATTGCTTCTCCTGGAACGGTTACGGTGCCTAAGCTCTGTGAACTTGAACCCTATCCAACTGTGTGGCAAATGACGTCCACGATTATGGCAAAAGCGCGCCCTAATTGTTCTCTTTTCGACTTATTTCAAGCGCTGTTCCCGTGCGGCTCCATTACAGGTGCCCCAAAACGAAGTACGATGGCGCTTATTGCGGAACTTGAAACGTCAGCACGAGGTGTATATTGCGGGACAATGGGCTTTGCGCGGCCAAATGGTGATATGATTTGGAATGTGCCTATTCGGACTATTGAAATTGATAAGGCTAGACAAAACGCACGCTATGGCGTTGGGGGCGGTATTGTTTGGGATTCAAACGCGGAAGATGAGTTTGCGGAAATAGACGCCAAATCCGCCGTTTTGGCTGAAACCTTTCCGCCAGTTGGACTGATTGAAAGCTTGCGGCTTGCGGATGGGAAACTAATTCGCCTAGAGGCCCATTTAGATCGTATGGAAAAAAGCGCGCACATTTTAGGCCTGCCCTTTAAGCGCACAGACGCTCGTTTCATTTGGCTAGAAGCCGCAAAAAATTACTCCACCGGGACTTTTAAATTTCGCGCTGAACTAAAACCAGATGGTACGTTCATTTTAAGCACAACGGAAATCAGCCAAGATACGCCCACTTGGACTGCCAAATTAGCGACCATGCCGCTTCCGAAAAATCCTTTTTTGGCGCACAAAACGACGCGGCGGGAAATGTACGAGTCGCTCCGGGAATCAGGCGTTCAGGAAACCTTACTTTTTAATGAAAAAGGGGAACTAACAGAATTCATTTCGGGAAACCTCATTTTAGAACTCGACGGGCGTTTTGTCACTCCGAAGCTTGAATGCGGTTTGCTGCCTGGTGTATTTCGGCGTGAGCTCTTGAAATCTCATGATGTCACAGAAAGTATTTTGACTCCCCAAGATTTAAACGCGGCGACACGTATTTTTTTAATCAATAGTGTCCGTGGTTTTGTAAACATAAAAATAGCGGATAAGAGTTAATGCCTCGTACTCTTATCCGCTATTTTTCATTCATAGTCAAATGGGCGATATTTTCTTCGTAAACTAGCTTGATCCATTTGTCTTTCCACAATTTCTTCTCGGAAAAACAAGACTGCTCCGCCTTTTTTAATCCGATTAAATTTTTTGCGATTGACAAGAGAATAAAAACTTTGTTTAGAAATCTGTAAAATTTCTAGTGCTTCGCCTGTTGAAACAAAATATTGATCTAATAAGTCAAGTTGTTGTTCTTTCGTTAATTTTTCTTGTTCAGTTTGTGTATTCATAATCCACCTCTTCTTGTTTTAGTAGGGACGTATAAAATTCGTTCCATTTAGTAAAATACGTGTCGATTGAAAAATTCGTTTGAATCGTTTGAAAAGCTGCTTCGGAGAGTTCTTCTCGTTTTTGTTCATTCGTTAAAAAGACCGTTAGTTTTGTGACCATTGCCGAAACATCCGCAGGCTGAATCATATAGCCGTTTTGTTCATCCTGTAAAACTTGCGGAATCCCGCCGACATTCGAAGCTAAATTAGGAATTCCTTCTGCCATCGTTTCTAAAATCGCCATCGGAAGCCCTTCTTGATAGGACGGCAATAAATGTAGTAACGTGTCACGCATGACGTCTGCTTTCATGTCGTCGGTCACCCAGCCTCCCAGGCGCACATTGCGGAGTTGTTTTTGCTTTATTTCTGCTTCTACCTGAGCAATTTCGCCGTCACCGTAGAACACAAATTCGATTTGGGGAAAAGTTTCGCCGAGTTGTTCGGCAACCTTTAAAATGTCATACGAGCCTTTTCGCTGGCCTATTCGACCAAAGGTTACAATTTGTTTGGCGTTTGTGTGATAACTAGGCGCTTTTGGCACCGGAACCGCATTTTCAATCACCGTGATGTTCGTTTTCGTAATTGTTTCGTAGTAAGCCCGCCATTCGTCGCTCAGGACGACGAGACCATCTAATTGGTCTAAGGTGTTTCGAATCCACCGTTTTAAGCGCGGAGAGGCACTTTCATAAAATGTGTCAAACTGGGAGGCGTGCATATGAAAAACGACACGGCTTTTTTTTCGAACCCATTTTGCGAGTAAAGCTTTTCGAAAAAAACTTCCTTTTTGTGCTACATGAAAGTGAACGATGTCAATTTGATGTTGCTTCACTTTTTTTCGAATCGTCCAAAAGGCTTTTAATCCGGCTTGATATTTATGTTCTTCTTCCCACGTATCTAAATAGAAAACGTGTTGACCGGTATACTGTTCTTTAAAATTCCCGATAACCGTCGCGATGCCACCTTTTGAAGCGGCATTTGGTCCGACCATTAAAATATTCAATTGTTTAACCTCCTTTTCTTCTTTATTTTTGAAATTTATTTTTAATTTCGCGTGTCAAAACACGAACAGGTGCTGGTTTCATAATCACCATTAAAATGAGGTATACGATGATGCCCGTTGCGATTTGAAGACACATCGAGTAAATAGGTCTATCCACTATCATCCCCATCGCCCAGCCTGCTATAAACATCATGACAGCCGCCAAAATATATTTAAATGTTTCTTGAAACAAAGGCATCTGTAAACTTTTTCTGACCATAATAATTTGCGTAATCGCGATAATCGCTTCCCCTGCTACAGAGGAAATCGCAGCACCTAACGCCCCGTAGTGAGGAATTAAAATGAGGGATAAAATCACAGAAACAATAATTCCCATCACAAGGGTTATGACTGGCTTCATCGCCTGATTCGTCGCAATCAGATATTGTTGCCCAATAATCGATCCCCAGCCCATAAAAAGCAGGCCTACTGCAAGCGCAGACAATACGTATTCAATGCCCGCAAAGTTTTCCCCAAAGAAAAGAACAGAGAAATTTTTAGAAATTAAAATCATGCCTAAAAGTAAAGGAATGGCAATCATATTCACAATTTGGAAAGATAAAACCGTGTATTTATTGGCATTTTCCGTTTCCCCTTTATGAAAAGCATTTGAGACTCTAGGAAAAATGACATTTCCAATGGCTGTCACAAAAGCCGATAACATCCTAATGACTTTATCCGCATTTTCAAAATAACCGGTTTGTGCTAATGTGGAGAAATTTCCTAAAAACAGCTTATTCATATTGGCAAAAATTTGTGTCAGTAGTTGCGGAAGAAATAAGAAGAAGACGGGCTTTACATGCGTTTTAAATTGTAGATTTTTCCATTTGACCGCTTGGATTCTTTTTCTCAAATATGTCCATAACGTCAAATTTCCCAAAAGAGTCGAAACCGCGTTTATAAGCACATATAAGGCAATATCATCTGGTGTCTTGATGAAGATAAATACACTAATGAGTGCAACTAATTTCACGATAATATTCCGTGAAATGGTTTTTTTAAAGTCTTCTAATCCAATGAAAAACCATGAAATATCGACGGCAGAAGCCACAATAAAAATACCTTGTAAGATAAAAACAAATGTATACTCTTTGTATAAAAAGATAAATAAACCGTATAGCAACACCGAAATGATAAACATGACCAGTTTGATGATCATCAGTTCAAAAAATACTTTCGACCGTTTCAAATCCGATTCTCGCACGTAGGCAATGGAACGCACGCCGTACATTGAAATACCTAAGTTTCCAAGTAAAATAAAGTACTGTACAATGGAATACGTATAAGAATAAATTCCAATCCCTGTTGCCCCTAATGTCCGTGAAATATACGGTACCGTCACTAACGGAATTAACATCAGTAGCATCTGATAAATCATGTTATATGTGTAGTTTTTTAAAATTTTCATGTTCTCTTTTACTCCCGACACCAAATTGGAAAAGCTTTCCTCTGCCTCTTCTTTTTTTATCCATTATTTGAAGAGATACCTTTTAATTCTACGATTGAAAATAAAGCGTTGTTTCTCCCATTGTTTCTTTATATCACGGAAAAAACGATTGTTATCTAGTTCTAAAAATAAGCGTTTCCCAAGGTCACCTTGCCGCGGCAATAAACCTTTTGTTGTAATTAAAATGTGATTGTTATCATTGGTATAATCCAGCATCTCTCTTTTTTGAAAATGAATATACAGGTGTTCGGTCTTGATGAACTTACCTGTCTTTTTATCGAACATCCATTTAAATAATCGACCGTTATCCCATTCAAACAAAGTAGTTTGAGGTTTCAAAAGCTGACTATTTTCTTCAAATACATCCATTAAGCGAAAGCGCCACGGGTTAATATCAATAAAATCTTTGCCCGCATACCTTGGTGCTTGTAGTAAATCAAATTTTTGAGGCATGATTTGTTCATCGAAAAAGTAAATGCGATTAGATGTAAATACTTTCTGATAATCCAACCCCTGATCCGCCATAAAGCGGTTATTATTGATGTCATTATTTCGATATAAAGTGAAATGTCCATGATGATAAATTTGATCATAATCTTGTAAAATTTGATCAGTGACAAAATGGTCAATCCGACCAAAAATCATATCCACATCACAATAACCCCAAAAATCATACTCTTGAATCCAATCGTGTAATACTTTTCCGTAGGTTGGTTTATAATCACATAATTTATACGGAGATTTTAATGTAATGGGAAAATCAAACGCTTGTTGAATCTTAGCTTTAAATTCGGCAAACTCCATGTGCCTAATTTCGATATTCAAATGCCGCACTTGAATATCATTATCTGTGATAATAAGAAAATCTATATTTTCATTTTTACTACATGATTTTAAAAAGACATTAAAATTATCGGGCAGTGGACCAAAATACGGTACAATGACCACTATTTTTTGCATGAATAAACAACCTCTCTTTTCCTTTTTGCTTCAAAATGATGGGTTTTGAATGTTTGTACAGTCTCTTTCGTTGTTTTTTCCTGCTGAACATGGTGCTTATTGAGCCATTTTTCTCGGCTTAAAATAAGCCCCCCGCATACTAAGCCTAGTAAGGTGGATGAGAGCGCCGAAAACATCACATGACCGGCTGAAAAGCTATAAAATAAGAAAACGAAATAGGCGAGACTATAAATGTTCCGATTTCCTTTTCGAAGCGACAACACAAGGAAATACACAATGATAGCTGTTGTCACGAAAACTCCAAGAAATCCGAGTGCAAAAAGTCCATCAAAGAAATCCATTTCAATGAGTCCCATCCGTCCAAAGTGAATGGTCCGATATTCAAAGCCAAAACCGATAATCGGAATCATAAAGGAGTTTTCCTTACTCACAAATTCTTGAAAACCAGCCTGTAAGAAATCACTTCGCGAGCTGGTAAGTAGCCGCACTAAGTCACCGTTATATAAGCGATAAAAATAAGTAATTCGGTCATACGTTCCAGAAACGGCAGATACGATAAAATCCTTTCCAACGACCACTAAGATGATAAGAGCCACAACGGCTACCGCAAACGTAATTAGACGCGAGGACAACTTGACGGTCTTTTGGGAAACTAAAAAGTTAATTAATATTCCGACCGTTAATAAAACACCGTATAAAATCCCGGTCTTTGTGCCTAAAATGATGAGGCAAATTAAAGTCCCAAGATAAAGAGCAGCAAGACTAGTTGCTTTTAGCTTTTTCTTCGCCACTAAAGCTTTCATAAACGACCAACCTGTGAAAGTGGCAGAAATCATAAGCGCGATAGTCGTATCATTGGTTGCAAAAAAGAATCCTTTATAACCTGCATCACTATTTTCATACGTTTGATTCCCAAGTCCGAGTACATAAGGAATGAGTAGCCCTAGTGTAAAGAAGGCACTAATCGCGATAAAAATTGAATCATAATTAATTTTTAAGAAATCTTTTCTTCGTTGATAGATGAAATACGCAATCATGACCCATAAGAAAAATTTAATGAATACTTCTATATCTTTTGACATCACGGCCACCGAATTTTGTAGAACCACCGCTTGTAGAAATAAAATAAGCAAAATGGTAAAGATAAAAAATACCGTCACGAGTGTATAAAGATTCTTTTCAAAGCCCGCATACAAAATGCCAACTACTAAATAGAAGAAGCAAAACATCCGATAAAGCATGCCTATAGGTAGCGAAATTCCGCTGCTTATGAATAGACCATTTAAGAAATCGATGATTGGAAACATCGAGAATAAAATAATAAATATATATACATTTGTTAATTTACTGCTCAAATTTTTCTCTTCCTTTCATTAAATCTCCTGATATAGTCATATGTGCTTCGATGTTATTGCCTACTAACCTTCCTAATGTCTGCGATGGTTTTTCAACTAGCCAATATACAATTACTGCAAAAATACCGATTAGTGGTATACTCAACCCTTCCATTGTTATGAAAGTAAGATGGTATGGGTACAAAATGTGTATGAGTGGAATAAATACTAGACAGTGAACGAGATAAATACTAAATGAATATCTTCCTAAAGCACGATATAGCGGTTTATTTAGTTCACTTTGCAAGCGAATGGAATGGTAACAAACAAGTAAAATTCCTACCGCTCCAAATCCCTCAAGCATATCTGAAATCACTTGTATATTTCCTAGTCCCATCAGATTAAGAAACATAACATGTAGGTAGAGAATAAGAGAGATGACTAGAACTTCCAATTTGGTTTTCCCAATAAAGTCTTTTAATTTGGATTGGTGTAAGAAGAGTCCAATTCCCAATATGAAGAAGGCAGTATGGAAAATCGTTTGACCGATTAAGAATTTCTGGCCGATAAAGAATAAAACCCCTGTTCCTAAAACAAAAGCTGTACCTGCTGATAGGAGAAGTGTTTGCCAACTCGCTTTTCTTAAAGCAAAGAATAGAATTGGAAAAATGATCGATACACGCATTTCGACTATAAGAGACCAGACTACAGGATCTAGCTTCTCCACATCACTCCCTGTCATCACGATATTGTCTACTAATGTCGTCATGGAGATATTCGTTCCTACCGTGTTGAACCAATCTGATAGTCCGTTAATATATTGGGGTTCTAAAGCTGTAAATAACCCGTAAGAAAGAATAATGAGAATGAAAAATGGTAAATAAATTCGAAAAAATCGTTTAACAATATAAGAGATATACACTTTCAAAGACATTCGATTGTTTTTTTGTAAGCTCATACTTAGGACTATGCCACTGAGTATAAAAAACAGAACAACTGCACTTCTTCCAAAAGACTGTAAAATATCTTTTGTAAAACTTTCTCCTGCAAAACTTCCTGCAAGATGGGTAGCTACAACCGTTAACGCTGCTATCCCTCTTAAGGAATCAAGGAAGTAAATTCTTTTTATATTCATGGTCATTAACCTCTTTCTTTATTCATCCTCGTCTCTCTTTGATTACTTTAATTAAAAACGAGGTGTTCCCTTTGATATACCGTCCAAACATCCGGCGCGGCTCTTGTATAAGGCGGTAAAACCACTCTAAGCCACTCTTTTGCATCCATTTCGGCGCACGCTTCGTTTTTCCTGCGATGACATCAAAACTACCGCCAACCCCCATGGCAAAGGGAACATTCATAACTTGTAAATAACGGTCAATCCAAAATTCTTTTTTCGGGCTGGAAAAAGCAACAAATAAAATATCCGCGCCACTTTCTCGAATATCTAGCGCAATTTGTTCTGACTCAGACTCTTCAAAATAACCATTTCGATACCCCGCCACATCTAATTCCGGATACTGCTGTTTATGACGTGCTACAACTTCTTCCACCACTTCTTGAGTGGCGCCGAAATAATAAGGTTTATAGCCTTCCTTCGAGCATAACGCTACTAAATTCGTAAATAAATCAATTCCTGCCACTCGCTCTGGAATGTCATGACCTAAAATTCTTCCTGCCATCACAATCGATTGGCCATCCGCATTAATCAGCGGACAAGCGTTGATAATATCCCGAAGTTCCTCATCTTTGGCCATTAAATTGATTTTGCTAGCATTGATAACTACATGTTGCGTTGGTATTTTATTCTGAATTATCTTTTCAATTTCAATTAAAGTCTCTGCCATTGTCAGCCCATCGACGTAGCTTCCTAACATTTTAATTCGTTCCATTTTTTCCACCTTAATATGCATTTTTAGGCGCCAACATCACACCCACTGTTTTCACCATAATTTTAAAATCAAATACTAGTGAAGCTTCCTTAATATATTGCAAATCGAGTTCGACCATTTGGTGAAAATCAAGATCATTTCGTCCACTCACTTGCCACAGCCCCGTGCAACCAGGCGTAACCGTTAAACGTTTTTTATCATGTACACTATATTCTGCCACTTCACGTGGTAAAGGCGGTCTTGGCCCAACAAGCGCCATATCACCCTTCACCACATTCCAAAGTTGTGGTAATTCATCAATACTTGTTTTACGTAAAAATTTTCCGATTTTAGTGATACGCGGATCGTCTTTCATTTTAAACATCGCGCCTTCAATTTCGTTATACTTTAGAAGCTCTTCTAGCATCTCTTCTGCATCCGCCCGCATCGTTCGAAACTTGTAAATTTCAAATTGACGTTCCTCTTTTCCAACCCTTACTTGTTTAAAAAGAATCGGACCTTTCGGATCTTCTAGTTTTATTGCGATACATACAATCAAAAGTAGCGGAGACAAGATGATTAATCCTAATATGGATAGTAATGATCCACATACGCGTTTCGTAGCGGCGTACCATTTGCTCTGATTAATTTCTATGACTGCTTCTCTATTTGCCATAATCTATTCCTTTCTTATTTGTAAGCATAGTAGTAATAATTACTCTTTTTCTCTGAAACTCCATTTAACACTGTGCCAATAATAGGCGTTCGTGTCATTCCAATTTGTTCTACTGCTTGTTTAATTCGGTCCTTCAGTGTTACCCCGTAGCGAACTGCTAAAATTACACCATCTACTTCTTGAGCAATTACTAGCGCATCTGACACGATAGTAACAGGTGGCGTATCAATGATAATCAAATCGTATTCCTGCTTCAATTCTTCCAAAATGAGAGTCATTTTATTAGAACTGAGCATCTCATTAGGATTTGGAGGAATCGCTCCACTTGTTAAGATAGAGAGATTAGGAACCTCTGTATTTTGACAAGCTTCATGTAAATCAATTTGATCCGTTAAAACACTAGATAACCCACAAAACATATTTTTTGAAAAAGTTTTATGCACAGTTGGTTTTCTTAAATCCCCATCAATCAGTAATGTCTTTTTGCCTTGTTGGGCGTATACAATCGCCAGGTTCGCCGCAATTGTCGATTTTCCGCTTCCTACCTCTGGAGATGTGACTAAAATCGTCTGAAAAGCTGAATCAATGGCTGAAAAATCAATACTCGTACGAATTGTTTTAAATTGCTCACTAACCGGAGAAGTTGGATTTTTATAGGCAATTAATTGTTTACGGCTTGTTTTTTTCATCTTGGTTCTCCTCTCCTTCCATAGGTATACTCTCATCTTGACTAAATTCATTAACTGTTCCTAGTAAAGTTAAGCCAAATTTATTTTGTAAATCATCCACATTCTTAATCGTTCTATCAAAAATCATTTGGATAAATACAATTAGAAAACCGATAAAGATTCCGATAAAGGCCGATAATGCGAGCATCAAACTTTTATGCGGTTTAATTGGCCCTTGCCCATTCACATATTTCGCATTAGAAAGTATCGTTACATTATCCACTTTCATAATTTTCGGTATTTCTTTTGTAAATACTTCTGCAGTTTTATTCGCAATTTCCGTTGTTACGCGTGGGTCCGGATATTCGACTGCGATTTCTAAGATTTGTGAGTTCGAATTGTTGCTCACTTGGATGGCTTCCATTAATTCTGCGTCACTATATTTATTGTTTAATTCTTTTTTAACCTCTGTAATAATACGCGGGCTTGTCACAATCGCACTATAGGTATCGACCAGTTGCAAATTCGCTTGCACCTCTTGCGCTTGAATGTTTTGGCTATTCACAGTTTGATTGACAAGCACTTGTGTTTTACTTTGATAAATGGGGGTGGCGATGAACCATAAATAAATACTCATCACAAACACAGATACCGCAAAGGCAATAATCAGGTACCATTTATTTTTTACAATCGTCGTATAGATTCCTTTTAAATCGATAATGTCCTCCATATATTCTCCTACTCTATTCTTTATTAAAGTGAAGAGACTTTCTGTGCCTCATTTAACCACGCGATATTACCAAGAGATGTATATTTATCCAGTTTCAGTTCGCTTGGGAAAACATTCTTTGTATCAAACACATACAACTGTTTCATTTCTGACAAGTCTTCTTCTACTATTTTTTTAAATTCATTGTGATCTGATAAAACTAATAATAAGTCGCTATCACGTGTTGCTTCTTTAAAATCTTTTTCAATCCAATCTCTATCCACATGTGGGTCAAAGATGCTAATCTGATAAGCTCCGTCCTCAATCAGCTTGTGTGCAATTTCGAGTGCGGGACTTTCACGAATGTCGTCCACATTTCCTTTATAAGTGACACCTAAAACGGTGATTTTTTTCCCATGAATGTGTGCCATTAGTTCTTTGGTTTTATCAAAAACAAAGTCTGGCATCGATGTGTTAATCGCACGCGCCGTTTGAATGAGCGGTGTCGTCTCCGGTGTGCTGGCCACGATGAAGTACGGGTCAACGGCTAGACAATGTCCGCCCACTCCTGGCCCCGGTGAATGAATGTTTACGCGTGGATGTTTGTTTGCCATTTCGATTACTTCAAGCGCGTCAATGTTTAAATCATCACCAATTTTTACAAGTTCATTGGCAAGCGCAATATTCACATCACGGTACGTATTTTCCATTAACTTAGAAAGTTCCGCAGCGGAGGCAGATGATGCAATGAGTTCGCCTTCAACAAAAATGCTATAGATTTTCTTTCCAGCTTCTGTACAAAGATCCGTAACCCCACCTATAATCCGGTTATTATATTTCAACTCATGTAAAATCTTCCCTGGTAAAACCCGCTCTGGGCAATGCACTAAGAAAATATCTTTTCCGATAGTAAAACCGGCTTCTTCGATAAGTGGCTTGACTACGTCTTCCGTCGTCCTCGGCGCAATCGTAGACTCCACAATCACCGTATTGCCTTTTTCTAAAAACGGCAGTACCGATTTAACACCATCAATGACATAGGTTAAATCACAACTTTTATAATCATCATCTTTATTTGGCGTAGGTACTGCAATAATAAACGCATCCGCCGCTTCCACTTGAGTTTGTGCCTTAAACCGGCCCGCTTCAATCGCTTTTTGAAGTTCCGCTTCAAGACCCGGCTCCTCTAAATGAACATGACCTTTATTTAATGTTTCAATCACATCTTCTTTAATATCCACACCAATCACATCTTGTTCGTGATTGGCAAACATAATCGCGGTTGGCAAACCGATGTATCCTAATCCAATTGTTACAATTTTCATTCTGACACCCTCATCTCATTTATTTTTCTTTTACATCCCAACTTGCAAGTACTTTTTCGCCAGGAATATATTGCAATTCTGAAGCTGTTACATTGCTATCAACTGTAAAGTAAAGTTTTCCTTTTAATGATTTACCATTTTCGATTGTGTCACCGAAAGAATCGTATGCATAATCAGGGTCAACTTTTTTGCCATCACTTGTTTTAAGTGCGAATTCAATGGAACCCATTCCAACTTCACTGTTAGAAATATTAGTACCAGTTACTTCAAAACTGTAGACTTTTTTGTTTGGTGTACCATTTTTATCCGTTGCATTTGTAACTTTGCTACTATCTAATGTAATTTCTAACCCATTTGTAGTAGCAATCGTATTATCTTGTTTTGTTACGGCTACCGTTTTATTTTCATTCGTTTTAGAAGATTCTTTTTTTGTATCTGCGTCGTTTGACGTGGAACATGCGCCTAATGCGATTAATAACATAGCAGAAAATATTACCATTAATTTTTTCATTATTCTTCTCCTTTAAATTTTATAAATAGGAAGTTCATTAAGATATCGCTAGGATATCTTAATGAACTCAGAAAACTAATTATCTTACTGTAAATTCTTTAGAGTTTACAAAGTGGTGACCTACTTCACCTTGCGTGTATGCGTAGATTCTTACTACATCACCTTTTTGTAATGTGTTGCTTGGTACATAATAGTCGAATTCTCCTGGTTTAGATTCAAAATCTCCACCCCAAGTTGGACCAGTTGCACCTGGTAACCATTCACCGTTAACAGTGATATAAGCTACTTTCATTGCAGTGCCTGTATAGGTACCTACAATGTGGTTTTTACCATCAAACTCTACAGAAGTAAATTCACCATTTGTATCTACTGCAGATTTTGCAACAACTGTATCTTCATCTAGATAGTTCATGTTAGCAAATACTGTAGAATCATATGCCTGAATTGTTACTTTAGAACCAGCTTTAATAGTTGAACCACCAACATAATATGAGAATGTGTGGTTAGATTCATTTTTTTCTCCACCGTAAGTTTTATCAACGTCATCTACTACTAAATGGAATTGCTCTACGTCTCCAGTGTATGTTCCAGTAATATGTGTATCACCTTCAGTATATGGGTTAAGCTTAACTGTACCTTGTGTTGCTACAGTAGCAACTTGAACTGGTTTTTCATCTAGTTGTTTACGTGGAGCTGGGTTTATGTCATCAAAAGCTGCTAGTTTAACATCTTGGCCAGCTTTAACTTTGTTTCCAACGTAGAAACTAAATTTGCCATCTTCAAATTCACCACCACTAGTAATATATGACCCATTAATTTTAAGATCTGCTTGTTTCACATCGCCAGTGTAAGTTCCTGTAATATACGCGTCACCAACTGTATATTTTGCAGGTGTGATAGTTCCTTGTGTTGCTGCTTTAGCAATTGTGAAAGAATCTCTGTCTACTTCTTTACGTGGAGATGTGCCGTAAGGAGCGTCATATGCACGTAATTCAACAACATCGTCAGCTTTTAGGTTTAATCCAGATTTCAAGTAGAAGCTAAATGGATTGCTGTCAAATGATCCACCACTATATTGATAAACACCATTTACATATAAATCAGCTGATTTAACATCACCAGTAAATGTACCTGTAAGGTTTGCATTACCTAATTCATATTTATCTGCATCGATTTTGATAGTACCTTGTGATTCAGCAGGTTTAGAAGTTACATTGACTTTCTTTCTATCAATTTCTTTATTGTTAGAATCTAATGCTGCAAGATAAACATTATCTTTATTAGATTCGTTAATCGCACCAAATGCATAGTGAGTGATTTTTCCATTTTCATAAGAACCACCCATAGAACCTACTTTTTCACCATTAATGTAAAGTTGCCCACGAGCAATTTCACCTGTGAAAGTACCAGTGATATCTTTATCACCAATCGTGTAGTTTGCTGAAGTGATCTGGCCATTTTCGTTTGAAGTAGAACCATCTACAACTTTAATATCAAAACTTTCTTCGACATAACGTCCAGTTTTATCTTTAACAGAGTAAACTACTGTGAATGTTCCTGTTTTGTTGATATTAACACCATTTGATTTAACTTTTAGGTTACTTGTAATGTTTCCATCTTCTGGATCCCAAGCACTCACACCTTTTAATGCTTCTGTATCATTCCAAGTTGAACCAATCTTGATTTCTTTAACTTTATCTTGAGCAAATGTGATAGTTGGATCTTGGTTGTTATATCCACGGTCTAAAACCTGACGTGCAATATTTTTATCACTACCAGAAATACCGATTGTGAAATCTAAGTTTCCTAGAGAAGAACTATTTCTTCCTTTGAAGTGATACTTGCTGTCTGTTGAATCAGCAATGTGTTTATGTGTTTCATTAATTGTCTTCCCAAGATCAATCTCAATGTTGTTGTAAATTGTTGGAACAACATTTAGTAAAGAACCTGTCCAAGATGGATTTTCAATAACGATACGGTTTTTATTTGAATCATAGCTGATTCCATCAGCATCTACTTCATGCAAGTTACCATTAACACCGAAGTTACGGTATTGTGTAGTTGCTTTAATGTTATTGACAAATTCTTTTG
The DNA here is from genome assembly GCF_000344175.1 of Listeria fleischmannii subsp. fleischmannii LU2006-1. Lineage (GTDB taxonomy): Bacteria > Bacillota > Bacilli > Lactobacillales > Listeriaceae > Listeria > Listeria fleischmannii. The sequence continues at coordinate 22,285 of NZ_ALWW01000027.1, forward strand.
TATTTGCTAATTCGCGCATTTCTTCTGGAAGCTGAATGGCTGTATAAGTTTTAGAAATTAAGTTCGCACTTACTACTGCAGTTTTAGCGTATTCTAATCTTAAAACACCTGTTGCATCACCTTTGTCATCATATTGAATACCATCATTAACAAGCTCAGTGTCACCTTTGATTGTCAATTTACCTTTCGAAAGTAATGAAAGACTAATTCGAGGATCAGGTGTTTCAAAACCATCTTCACCTTCTACTTGTGGAGTTGTTTGAGTTCCTGCTGTAGTGCTTTCTTTTGCTTCTGTTACTTCTTGTGTGCTTTCTACTTTTTGTTCTACTGCTTCTTCAGAAACAGTTTTTTCTGTTGCTTCTGCTGCAAATACAGAAAGTGGGGAAGCTAACACGTTACCCACAAGAACAAGTGTTGCTGCTGCTGTTAAAAACTTATTACCTTTTTTTGACATGGTTCGTCTCCTTTATAATTGAATTTTTTTGCAAAGCCGCTCTTTTTTCGATGAATTGTTCCGCGTGGTGACTTTAAATTTCGTTTCGCATTCATCGCCTCGTCGACTCAACAGAACCTAGTATACTTCTCAAATGCACTCTAAAAAAATCAAAAAATCAAATATAAAAATGAAATTTTTGCTCGTATAAAGTATTGCTATGACGCGATTTCATGGAAAACGTTTTCCTATTACCACAAGTTCGCATGCTTAAAAAAACAAAAATCATAATATAAAATCCTCATTTTTGTCTTTCTGATAATTTTCAGTATGTTTTAATGAAGTAACTTAATGAAGAAAAAAATTTGGGGGAAGTCATATGCGATTAAATTTGGATTTAATTGATGCAAGCATCGCACTTGAGTGGGAGATACTTCGAAAATTGCGACACGAAGATCGTTGGTTTTCAACAGAGGAACTAGCTACTTCTCTAAATAAAACACCCGCGTTAATTTTAAAAGCCGTAACAAGTTTGAAAGATAATTTAACCAGTTTTAAAAGCACAGAAATGGAGTTGCACACGTCCAGGGGGCGCGGAGTGTATCTCGAAATTTTGGATGATCATGTTGACATTGGCTTATTTTTAATTTTTCTTGTTGAAAATACCGTCACGTACAAATTACTCTACAGTATTATTACTGAAACCTTTATTTCTGCTCAAAAATTTGCTTTTGAAAATTTCTTAAGCGAAACAACCGTGCGCCGTTATATTAAGAAAGTGCGTGACGCTATTGCTCCGTACGGTCTAACTTTAGCGAGAAGCAATGCTGCTATAATAGGAAAAGAAACGCAAGTCCGTTTATTTTTAAATATGGTTTTTTGGCAACTGTTTGCTGGGAAAGTTTGGCCATTTAAAAGTATTGATGAAACTCGGTTGCAATATGTCGTTAAAGAAGTTTCTACAAAAGCCAATTTGACTGTGACGGCAATTGAGGAGCGCCAAATGGTTTTCTTTTTCGCCATTGGTATTTTAAGACGACGGTGCAATAATTTTATTCAAATGGAAGATTCTTGGCTTGAACTCACTGAAAATAATCCTACGTTTGAGCAGTTTCAACGTATTACGACTGAAACGGCCTCTACACTTGGGTCATTTCGTGGTGAAACGGCCTTTTTATATTTTTTAACAATTATTCAAAATAATAATTTGCAAACTACACCACTTTTATATGAAAATTTTCGTTTTAATCGGGAAAATCAAACGGAGCTTTTTAAAATTAATGAAAAATTTGTTGAAAAGTTTGAGTCTGATATTTATCCGATTCCAGGTGAGCAGCGGACATTGTTTACAATTCAGGCGTTCTCGCAGCATTTATTTGCGAAGCTGTTTAAGCATTTTTCCACTGATTTATTCGGAAATGCCTTTATGCCTTATAAACAAAATAATTTGCCTGAATTAAAAAAGCGGATGAATCGCTTGGTGAAGGAGCTTTGGAATGAAACGCAATCTGATATTTTTCTGGAAAGAGATTATTTAACTGCGCATTATGCCTTACTTTTAAATTCTCTGGCGCCGCTTAATATTTTTGAGCAAAAGTTAAATTTATTGCTTGAAACGGACCAATCTTATTCAGCAAGTGAGGCGACAAAGCAACAAATTGAAGCGACTTTTATCGACCGATATAATGTCTCCTTTATTCCGTTTGATTCTGAAAAAATCCTGATTTAATTTTGACGAACTTACCGCTTAGCGCTTACCGAAATAATCCGCATTCGAACGTCGTATCGGTGCATCGTGTTTTAGTTCCACGTGACTTTAAATTAATCGAACATCAATTAAATGAAATCAGTAAAGGCAAATATTCATAAAGTGTATTCAAAAAAATTCTTTTTTGGTCATAATAATAAAAAGATAGGCTTATAATGAACTTGGAAGATTAAGAAAAGGAGCTTGAAAATGGACTTTATAAACCCTTGGGATGAACGTTTTATCTATACCATCACCTTCACTAGTAAAGCCCAACCAAAAAAGATACTCAAAAGAACTATCGTAGAAAAAGATATGCTGGATGAATCGGCCGTGTTAGAGCGTTGGTTGGAAATATTTCCAAATACGAATGTCACAGAAGTTGTTTTTTTGCGCGAAGCATTAGAGCGAAACGAACAAAAATATCGCGTATTTAAAGCAGAAGCATAAAAAAAGCACCTGCAAATTTGCAGGTGCTCTTTATTTAAGCAACTTTCCACGAGAAGGTTGCTTTTTTAGGCTTGTCCATAATTTAAATTGACGAATTTCACTTGAATATATTCTTCTAGACCGTAATGACCATTTTCGCGACCAAAACCGGAATGTTTCACACCGCCAAATGGGGTTTCTGGATTTGAAATCGCGATTTCATTCACACCCACCATGCCGTATTCAAGTTGATCACTCACTTCCTCAACACGCGCCACACTTTTCGTGAAGAAATAAGAAGCTAAGCCGAATTCACAATCATTTGCCATTCGAATCGCTTCGTCGTCCGTTTCAAACGTAATAAGCGGAATAACCGGTCCAAACGTTTCCTCATAAAAAATCGTCATTTTTTGCGTCACGTCATCTAAAACGGTTGGCATAAAGAAAAATCCATTGTCGTACGCCGCACCCGTAAGCCGTTTTCCACCAAGAAGAATTTTTGCCCCTTTCTTTTTAGCATCCTCCAGCTGCTCAAGAATTTTATCAATCGCATCCGCGCGAATCAGCGGCCCAGCGTCAACATCCTCCAATCCGTTCCCCACTTTCAAAGCACGAACCTTCTCGACCACCAGTTTTGTGAACGCTTCTTTAATGCTTTTTTGGACGAAAATTCGGTTTGGCGAGACGCACACTTGACCATTGTTGCGAAACTTCGCAGCAACCAAATAATCCGCAGCGCTCTCCAAGTCCGCATCTTCAAACACAATAAATGGAGCGTGTCCGCCTAGTTCGAGCGAAATCTTTTTGAGTGTTTCACCTGACTGTTCGAATAATTTTTGCCCGACTGCGGTTGAACCTGTGAAAGTTAGTTTTCGTACATCGTCACTTGCCGTTAAAGTCCCGCCAATAATTTTTGAGTCCCCCATAACCAAGTTCGCTACACCTTTTGGAAGGCCGGCTTCTTCAAAAATTTCAAATACCGCAATAGCCGAAAGTGGGGTATCACTGGAAGGTTTTAAAACGAGCGTATTACCTGCCGCAAGCGCTGGCGCCATTTTACGAGTCGCCATTCCGGACGGGAAATTCCATGGTGTAATGGCTCCTACAACACCAATCGGCTCCTTCTTTACGATATAACTATGTCCATTTGGCGCAGGGATTCTTTCACCATACAGCCGTCTTGCTTCTTCTGCCGCAAAAAGAAATGTTGCCGCGCCAGAAAGCACTTCGCCTTTTGCTTCTTTTAGCGGTTTCCCTTGTTCAAGCGTCATGATTTTAGCTAAATCGTCCGCCTTTTCTTCTAGTAGTTGGCTTATCTTCCGAAGTATTTGAACGCGCTCTGAAAGCTCTTTTGCACGCCATTTTGGAAAAGCATTTTTAGCTGCTTGAATGGCTTCTTTTGTTTCTAACTCACCGCCTTGTGCGACCTGCGCTACAACTTCTCCCGTTGCAGGATTTAAAACATCTTTCAATCCTTCTTTGCCTGTCGTCCATTCACCATTAATAAATAATTTAGTTTGTACATGTGGTAATTGATTTTTTTGCAAAGAAAACACTCCTTTTCAATCTGTATAGTAGTGTTTTCCACAAATAGATAAATTTAACCATCAAAAAAACGCCATCAGCCTAAAAAAATGACCGATGACGCTACTTATTCTTTTATTCACCTTGTATAACTATTTTCCCTACTGCATGGTGCGTTTCACTCAACTCATGTGCTTTATAAATACCTTCACGATTTAATGGGAAAGTCGCTCCTATCACACTTCTTAACTTAGAAGTAGCAAGATATTCACCAAGCTTACTTAATTGTTCTCCGTTCGGTTGTAACCAAATGCTTTTAGCAAGAATTCCTTTTTCTTTGGCTAAATTCTCATCCGGCGCACTTACTATAGAAATTAAACGTCCGTTTTCCTTTAAAACTTTAAAACTATTCGTTTGAACGTCCCCGCCCATCGTGTCAAACACCAAATCAATATCTGTAAATACATCCCAGAAATCTTTTTTCCGATAATCCACCACTTCATCAGCACCGAGCGCTTTTAAAAGGGCATGATTTTTTTCACTTCCTGTCGTGTACACTTTAGCACCTGCAATTTTAGCCAGTTGAATGGCATATATACCAACACCACCAGCACCTGCATGGATTAAAACTTTTTCAGAAGCTTTAAGCGAACCATGCTCAAAAAGAGCCTGATAAGCTGTTAAACCTGCAAGTGGCACAGCAGCCGCTTCATCAAATGAAATATTAGTTGGTTTTTTAGCGAGCAAGCCTTCATCTACAATCGTATAGGCCGCATAAGTACCAAGACGCGTTGTTTCTGGACGAGCAAACACCTCATCGCCCACTTTAAAATCTTGCACCGCAGAGCCCACTTCAGTAATGACACCCGCTACATCCCAACCAAGAATAATCGGAAATTCAAATGGCATCATTTCTTTTAAATATCCCTCACGAAGCTTCCAATCAATTGGATTAATGGAAGTCGCCTTCACTTGAACCATCACTTGTTTCTCACCTAGTTCAGGAAGATTTACAACCCCATCCTCCAAAACTTCTTTACCACCGTATTGATTAATAATAACTGCATTTGTTTTCATTTTTCTCTCTCCTCCTAAAAAATAAATAAAGAAATAAAGGCAAGAATGGCAGGGCCACCTTGTTTAATTATAATCGATTTTGAGCTCGTTAAACTACCATAAACCGCTACAACGATTACGAAAACGAGTAATAAAGCTACAATTTCTGCTGATTGGGCTACAAAAAGCCCATATAAAATCCCTAGTCCAATCGCCCCGTTATATACACCTTGGTTTTTAAATAGCGTTTGGATGTTCTTATCTTTCAATACATCTCGGTGAATATTAAACGTCTGAGCTGTTTTTTTCGATGTCGTTTGGAAAGTTTCCAAATACATAATATAAAAATGTTCTAGTGCTACTAGAGTAGCAAAAATAATGGTAATAATACCCATAATTTCCTCCTAACTTTCCATCTCCATTATATTTTGATCCATTTTCATAAGAGCATCCCGCAATTTTTCAATGTCGCTTGCTGTGAAACCTGCGAAAAGCTGCTCAATAAAATTTTCGCCTAAGCGAATACAGCTTGAAACTATTTCTTTTCCTGTTTCTGTTAATGAGACGATAATTTCACGCTGGTTTTCTGGATTCCTAACCCGTTCGACGTACTCACTTTCTTCTAAAAGCTTAAGATGTCTTGTTATTGCTGCATTGTCGATTCGGAGTTTCGCCTGTAGCGCCCGCTGCGTCTGCTTTCCGTATTCCATGAGCACGTTTAAAATTTGATATCGTGTTAAACTCACTTCCGTTTCTCGTTCAAAAAGCTGCGTCATGCGTATATCCACATTTTTAATTAGATGGAAAATTTGGCGCACAGAATGATTCTCCATACTCCACCCCCTTAATAATTGATAAATCAATTGTTGATTCGTCAATTATAAACGATTCTAAACTTTTCTACAACCTTTTTGTTTTAAAATTTTCTTCTAGCTTTCTTTCCAATCTCGATTATACTTAAGATAAGTCGAATACATACATATAGTCCAAAACGATAACTGAAAGGGGCTGATTAATCATGCGCACACTTCCGGAATATTAATAGTTTGTATTAGACCAAAATGATTGCTTCATAACAAACTCTAACTTTGCGGCTTTATTCACGAGATAAAGGCGTTTTTATCTTGTATTCCAACGTTAATATCTCAATTTGTTATATTGTTCATATTTAAGCTCCAATAAAGTTATTAAAATTACAATATTCCGAATTTTGTAAAATAATTACCTAAAATGTCAATCACTTTGTAACAGAAAATTCGAAATCAGCTATGAGAAATTCAAAATACGACTATTTTTATTCCCTTTATTCAGTTTTACAATAAAAGTAGATAGAAAAAGATAAGCTGTTTAAATAACAGAGGGGGATTTTAGATGGAGAATTCATTTGCTTATTTATACGATACGACTGTTGTACAAGAAACTTTTGATAATCAAAATCTTTTTGATATTATTTCCTGCACAGAACATAAAACATTAAATTTAAAGCGCAGGCAGCAAATTCACGTGGAGAAAAAAATTTATTACATTCTAAAAGGCAAAGTGATGACAAGTCGAAATGGTGTCATTCTTGCGATTGATGGTGAAAATAATTTTATTGGGCTGGAAAGTCTTTTCACTGAAGATTTATCAAGAGACACTTTTTTTATTTTAGAAAATGCCGTTCTTTTAGAGTTTGACACAGAAGAAGCGCTTTATAATTTGCTAAGCCTTCAAGAAGGTTGTGTCCATTTAATTTTGCAAGAAAAGAGACGACTAGAGCAATTAACTCGTACATACGTATGCATACATAAAAAAGGTAAGGAAAAATTGCAATATGCCCTATCCTATCTTGCAAAAGAGTTTGGTGTGGCAACAGATAAAGGTATTCTTATTCCCAAATGCTTTAATAAATCTATTATTTCGAATTTTGCGAACTTAACCATGAATTCATTAAAGAGAATTCTCGACACGTTAGAAAAAGAAGGTTGGTTAGAAATTGAAAATAACTGCCTCATTATTCGAGAAGAACATGTAGACTCTTATTTCAATTTTTTTCGCACAGATGTAAAGCATCATTTGACTCGCACAAACTAAATTTTTTAAAAAAGGAGGAGCGTACAATGCTTTATTTTTATTGGCTTGACAGTGGTTAAGTCTACAAAACGCGCTATCACTCGACATAAAGGAGGTGTCTACAAGGAATCTGCAAATAAATTCATGTGCTAACCGTGAACTTTTAGCAGGTTAAGGGTGCAGAAAAAAACAGTTTGCAATCAAATAGCTTCAAACATACACATTATTCTACTAAATATAGTGGAAACGAGTTTAAATAATTTAGGCAGCTCTCTCCATAAATGGAGAGAGTATGCTACTTCAAATGGAGGTTACTTATGAAGATTTTTAAGAGGAGCGCTTTTATTGTCACGACGCTCATTATGAGCATGGCGCTACTTACAGCCTGTTCAGAAACACCAAAGAAAGAGAATCAGGCGGCAAATGGTACTACGGCAGCAAAGAGTACTTCATCCACTGATTTAAACAAAGCAAAAGTTTTTACAGATATTTCGATTACGCCTAAAAGTTTTAAGTTGAAGCAAGATGATACTTTTAAAGAAAAGGGCAAAACATTAACGGTTGTGGCTATGCACATTGAAAATAAAACGAAAAGTGATTTTGGTATTGGCGCTGGTGACTTTTATCTTCTTTTAGGTAAAGAGAAAATCGCCTCACATGGGTATTATGATAGTTTTGGTGATGTAATTAAGCCTAGTAAAACGCTTGATGGGAATGCTTATTTTGCTATTCCAGATGTTAAGGGCGACTATAAGCTAGTTTATCATCCTGTTAATGGACCTAAAACGCCTATGCTAGAATGGTCTATTGGTTCCCCGACTAAATAAAAAAAGGAATAACTACCATGCTCAATTCTAAAAAAGTGATGATGTTTAGTTCCGTACACGTATGGAATGATACACGAATTTATTATAAAGAAGCACTTTCGCTAGCTGATGCGGGATTTAAAGTTTATTTCTATGCTATTGAAAATGGAATGGAACTTATGAGCCATCCAAATGTTACTGTCATACTTTTAAATGAAAGTAAGTCAAGACTATCTCGTCCTTTGCGGTGGCACTATTTATATCAGGCTGCGAAAAAGACTGATGCCAAGTTTTACCACTTTCACGATCCCGAACTGCTTCTTTTAATGCCGAGACTAAAAAAACACAAACCTCAAGCTACTTTTATTTACGATATGCATGAAAATTTCACAAAAGATTTATTAACTAAAAAATGGATTCCAACGAAATTTTTACGAAAAGTAGCCAGTTAGTTCGCAAAACGGATGGAAAATGTAACGATGAAGTATTTGGATTATATTATTTTTGCAGAGAAATCTTACGCTGAAAGTTACAAGCACATTTCGTGTCAAAAAATTGAAGTTTTAAACTATCCAACCTATCAAAAAAGAACATATAAACACAAAATATTCAGTACAGTATTTAATATTGTATATGTTGGTAGCATAACAGAGGACCGCGGCGTATTTGAAATGTTGGAAGTTATTTCGATGCTAAAAAAGCAAAGCGATAGTCAGTTTAAACTTCAACTTGTCGGTCCTATTGCTGCGGATTTAGATGAAAAAATACAAGCATTTATTTATGAACATCAATTACATGAAATTGTGGAGTTACATGGTCGAATCCCGTACCCTGAGATTTGGGAAATTTATGCGCATGCAGATTTAGGGATTTGCATCCTCCACCCTCTTCCTAATTATGTTAAATCGCTTCCGACTAAATTATTTGAATATATGGCAGCTGTACTTCCAATCGTTGCATCCCATTTTACGAGTTGGGAACAATTAATTGAAGAGCATCAGGCGGGTTTTACAGTTGATCCTTTTGATTTAGAAACAATGGCTGCTGAAATTTCAACTTACTCCAAAGAAAAAGAGCTTTTAACAAAAATGGGCAACAATGGAAGAAAAGCGTATGAAGAAGCCTATCACTGGGAAATAGAAGCGCAAAAAATGATTCAATTCATTTATACCACTTCAGAAAAATGAAACGTCAGGAGATACGAATGATACAAGAACTCACATTTCAAAAGTTTTTCCGCAGCATGAGAAAATCTTGGTACTGGTTTATTCTAGTCCCTTTGCTTCTCATTGCTATCACTTACCTATTAAGTAACTATGTGATTAAACCTTTATATACGTCGCAAACACAAATATTAGTTTCGACAAAATCACAATCGAACGAACTTCAAACATCGGATAATGTTCGTTCCTCCATCCAACTAATTGACACATATAGTACAACGCTAAATAGCTCGAGAACTTTGCAAAATGTCATCAAGCGCTATGATTTAAACCTATCAAGTACTGCTCTTGCTACAAAGGTGACGGTTTCTGGAAATGTTAACTCACTTGTCTTTACCGTTACGGTTGTTGATAAAAACCCTGAAATGGTCGAAACGGTTGCAAATGGTATTGCTACGGTGGCGCAAAAAGATTTCCCATCTTTATTTAGCGGTACAAAGATTATTAAGCTTGAAAGTGCCAGTAAAGCCGTTAAGACAAGTAATGTCACGCGCTATATACTCGCTTTTGCTTTTGGTATTGGCATTGCCATTATCATTTCGTTACTGCGCGCTCATTATGACAACTTTATTCGTCAAAAGGAAAATTTAGAGGAGATGGGACTAACCTTTTTAGGCGATTTACCTGTTTTTAAAGGAGGGTGCTCCAAATGAAGAAAAAGAAACTAAACGGGCTTTTTTTAACCAATAAAAAATCTTTTGAAGCCGAAAAAATTCGCTCAATTCAAGTGAGCTTAGAGTTCGCGCTGATTACACAAAAAAAAGAAAAAAAATATTAATGTTCACCTCTGCTAATAAAGGAGAAGGGAAAACTTTGTGCATTAGCAAAATCGCACAAGAAGCAGCCCGACAAGGAAAACGAGTGCTCCTAATTGATTTAGACTTACATCGCCCGCGCCTCTCTAAGTCTCTTTGCGGGCAGAATACAAAAGGCTTAATGAATATCCTTCGTGAAGATGGGGACTTAAACGACTACGTTTTATCCTTAAACGAAGATAATTTATATTTGCTTCCAACAGGACCTTTGCCACCAAATCCTTTAGAGGTGATTAGTTCAGATACTTTAAAAGAACTCATCGCGGCTATTTCAGAGGACTTTGATTATGTCTTTATTGATACGCCTCCTGTTCGAATTTTATCTGATTCTCGCGTGGTGGCGACGTTATGTGACGGGGTTATTTTTGTAGTGAAAAATGGCGAAACAAAAATGCAAGAGTTAAAAGAAGCTAAAGAGGCAATTTCTAAAACGGGAACACCTATTATTGGTGCGATTTTAAACGGCTACACGTACAACAAAAAGGCAAAAAGTAGCTATGTTTATTATTAATTGGTTAAAGGTAGCCTCTCGCGGATGGATGAAATTTCTCCTTATTTTACTAGCTCTTTTGATTATAGAAGCTGCTGTTTTTCTAAAATATGGGTTTTTACTGTTCGGCGTTTTTTTCATCATCCTGCTTATTTATTTTCGGCCTGCAATGGACAAAATTGTTTATACTTTGGGGATTATTATTCTATTTGCTGGATTATTTGGGTCCTATCTAGGCATTCCGGGAAATGAAAACTTATTTTTATTTCGGATTTTAATTCCCATTCATCTTATTTTATTGTGCGTTAGTCACACTCATATTTTAGAGAGAGTTTATCACGTGCGAGCTTTTTTTTATTTTATTTCTTTTATTTATTATGAGCATGCTTATCACCTTTTTTTGGACACCTAGTTTTAGCGAAAGCTTTCGTTATCTTTACTTTTTATTCGAGTGGCTGTATATTTTGTTTCTTTGTGTATATAGCTTGCCGGGAAAACGTGAGCTGCGTACTTTCTGCAATTTAATGGTTGTTTTTTATATGTTGATGCTTGCTCTTGGTTGTGTTGAGAGTATAACGGGGTATCATTTGCCGCAATCTGGTTCATTATATTATTTGACGACAACAAGTAAATTTCAACCTACTGGCTTTCAATTTAATACGAACGATTTTGCTTCCGTTTTAACTATTTTTTTCCCGCTCGTCGTTATTCAAGTTCTGAAATATCCGCGAAAAAATATTCGAGTAATCGTAGCGGGCATCATTGTTGTAGCCACCGTTTTTTTAACGATTATGACGTATTCACGGATGGCGATGCTCGTTTTAGGTATCCAGCTCCTAATTTTACTATTTAGCTGGGTGAGATCCTATATTGTTCTAATTTTATATGCGTTGCTTGACTGGTCTTTTTGTTTATGCTCAACATTTTACAATTTTTCAACTCTTAGTCGCTTAGAACAAATTATTTCCACCTCTTTTACGGATAAAGGAACTTCAACGCTTGAGCGACTTCAAATGTATCAAGCATCGTGGAAATTTATTCAGGAGTCTCACTATTTGGGACTTGGGGCAGGTATTTTACCGGTAAAACTCGACAATTATATGTACGGGTTTGAACGACTATCAGGTAATTACTGGGCACCACATAATTACTGGCTGGAAGCTTTTGCAAATGGTGGCATTATCGCGATTTTATGGATCGCAAGTTTTTTTATCTATTATTTTTATGCAAGCATCAGTTATTGGATAAAAAAAGCCTGCGGGGCCGAAGCAAGTATTCCACTCCTCATAGGGATAGCTTTTGTCGGAGCCAGCATAGCGCTAAGCAGCACCATTGATAAACGACACCTCGCCATCGGAATTGGCATCGGTATCTCCATCTTAAACATTTATTTTTTTAAAAAAAGGAAGTGCCAAACTTATGACGACTGTTAGTATTATCATGCCCGCGTTTAATGCAGAGGCACATATTGAAACGGCGATTTCAAGCGTTTGTGATCAAACCTTTTCCGATCGGGAATTACATGTAATTAATGATCATTCAAAAGACCGCACAGCAGAAATTGTCAAAAGCTTTCATGATTCAAGAATTTTCTTACATTCCAAAACAGCAAATAAAGGTGTTGCACATTCTCGTAACTACGGGCTAACGATAGCGAAGGGGCGCTATATCGCTTTTTTGGATAGTGATGACATTTGGAAACCTGAGAAACTGCGCTTTCAATTGGAAAATATGAAAAAGAATAATCTCTCGCTTTGTTATTCGGCTTATGAGGTTATTGATACGAGTGGTGAAAAGATTACCGGCTTTGTGAAAGTACCTAAAAAGATAACCTATCACAAGCTTTTAAAAAATACGATTATTGGTTGTTTGACGGTTGTCATTGACACAAAAAAGACAGGTCCCATTCAAATGCCTATTTTAGAAGGAGCCGAAGACACAGCTACATGGCTTGCAATTTTAAAACAAGGGCACCGCGCGGAAGGCATTTTGACCTCTCTCGCTTATTACCGGAAAGGGAATTCATCTTTATCGAGTAATAAATTGACGATGGCGAAACATATTTGGACGGTTTACCGAAAAGAACAGCAATTATCGTTACTTCAGTCCATTTGGAATATGCCTTTTTATTTTTACAATGGATTTTTTAAACATATCAAGACGGGAGGACGACTATCATCGCTTACTTTAACTCAGAAAAAAGTAGATATGACATTCGACAAAGAGCAGAAACTTTAGAAAACGCTTATAGCAAAACGTTTAAAAGATTTTGTGACATTCTTTTTTCCATTATCTTACTGATTTTTTCATCACCTTTCTTACTTTTAACAGCTATTTTAGTGAAAATTGACTCGCCTAAAGAGCCTATTTTATTTAAACAAATTCGCACAGGTTATCTCAATCAACCTTTTACGATTTATAAATTCCGATCGATGCGAAGCCTTGGCGCCGTCAAAACAGATAATGGCACACATTATAACTGGGTAGGTGAAGTTCCGGACGATTTTGTTTTTAAAAGTTCTAATGAAGCAACTAAGCTTTCCAAAATCGGCTACTTTGTTCGTAAGTTTAGTCTTGATGAGTTGCCGCAGCTTTGGAATGTATTAAAGGGTGATATGAGTTTTATCGGACCGCGACCTGAAATCCCTGCCATTACAAAGCACTATTCTACAAACCAAATGGCGCGTTTATTAACGAAACCTGGTATTTCCGGCTGGGCACAAGCTAATGGACGTAGTGAGATGAATCACGGGCAGAAAATAGAATTTGACCTGTACTATGTGGAGAATTGTAGCTTGCGTTTAGACTTGTTTATTCTTCTTCTTACCATAAAATGCGTTTTAAGTGGTAAAGGGTCTGTTTAGGCTTTCCTCATGAAAAAAGTCACTTTAAATTACATATTCGTTTTACTGTATCAAATGACGATTATGATTACACCCATTTTCACGATGCCTTATGTCTTGCGAGTCCTGTTGCCCAATAATATTGGGATTGAAGCCTATATTAGCTCAATCGGTCAAATTTTTATTGCATTCGCCTCACTCGGAATTGGAGATTACGGTAGAAAAGTCATCGCGAGTGTCACTGAGCCAAAACAGTTAGGCGAGACTTTTTTTAATTTATATCTTGTTCAGTTTGGCTTTTCTTCTGCTGTACTCCTGACCTATTTATTTTACGCCATACACGCTAGTGCCTACCAGACCTTTTTACTCATCAACTCCCTTACGATTCTCTCGTATGTTCTTGATATTACGTGGTTTTATACGGGGCAAGAAAACATTAAAAATATTATGATTCGCAACATGCTGGTGCGTATTTTTTCAGTCTTGAGTATTTTTATTTTTGTAAAAGATCAAAACGATTTAGCGCTTTATATGTTCATTAACTCTGGCACGCTTTTAGTTGGGCAGCTGGTCACTTGGCTTCCGATGGGAAAATTTATACCCAAATTTAAATTTCATCCGCGTGAAGCTAAAAAACATCTATTGCCCGTTTTAACGTTTGCTGTTGTACCCATTATTACTTTAGTTCCCGTTTCACTGAACAAGGTTTTACTTGGCAGCTTTGTCTCAAAATTAGATGTCGGCTATTATAACCAAGCTTTCAAACTCATTACCTTATTCGTTGTTTTTGTAACGGCTCTAACCACCGTGATGAGTCCGAGAATGGTCAAGCAATATTATCGCGAAAAAAAGGAAGATTTTATGCGCTCCACTTATTTTTCATTTCGCTTTACCGCTTTTACCACGCTTCCACTTGCAACAGGTCTAATTATTGTAGCACCGACGTTTATTCCCCTTTTTCTAGGAGAAGCTTTTACAGCTAGCGTTCTTAATTTACAAATTCTTGCACCTAGTTTATTTTTTTCCGGGTTAAGTGGCATTTTAGGCATTCAAATTCTTGTAACACTAGGAAAAAATCGCGCCTACTCCCTTAGCATTTTAGCCGCTGCACTCTTTAGTTTACTCGCTAATTTGATACTGATGTTTACGTACGGTAGCATTGGCACGTCTTTCGCCTATCTACTTTTCACCATCTTAGCTTGCCTATTTCAGGCATTTTTCGCGCGAAGATTCTTTTCGCTTAAAAAAGCCTTCTATCAGATTGTTCCGTATGTTATAGCTAGCGCGCTCGCATGTACTGGAGAAATCATAATTTCAACCATTTTTTTAGGAAAAAATCCTTTTTTGATCATGCTACTAGAAGTGATTGTTGGTGCTACAGCCTATTTCAGCTATCTCTTCCTAGTGAAGGACATCATGCTCTTTAAAGGTTTTTCTCTTATTCAAAAAGTTTTGAAAGTAGGAAATTAAGATGTCATTTTTTAATTTTGACAGCATTAAAAATATGGAGCGACTGCTTTTGAAAAAGCAAATGATGCTAAAAAACTGCCTAGAAACAAAAACGGTCATCTTTGGCGGTAGTAGCGTTTTATACGGTTTTAACACGGAAGTTTTAACAAAGGCGTTTCGTCAGCCCACTTATAATTTAGGCGTTAACGTCGGACTTGGTTTCCGCTATGCGATGGATTACTTTGAACCGCATTTAAATCCCGGTGATCATGTCATTTTACCTTTAGAATTTAACCAATATACGAATCCGCCTTATTATGTATTTGGTTTTGCCATTGATACCTTTTTAAGGCAGCGGATTTGGATGACGAGGAAAAACTATCACAACAAAGGTAAATTATTGTTGATTAGTTTAAAGCATGCGAAAACTTCGGCGACGGCAGAAAAAATGAAGCGGCGACAAGCGGCTGAACTAGCTGAATCCGGCTGTTATTTAGGGCTTTCGGGCCAGCTTCGTAATCCGGATATGTTAAAACAGATTCCCTTTCCAAGGGAATTTCAGGAAACTTTAACGGCGGTTGAAATTAAAAATTTTAGGCAGCGACTTGAGTTTCAAGGAATCAAAACGACATTATTGCCACCTGTTTTTTTTGAGAATCAAACGAATGAAGTCTATTTAGACCGTTTGTATCACTCGCTAAATATGCCTTATGATACTAACCTTTTTCGCCTAAAAAAAGAAGAGGTGTATGATTCGGTTTACCATGCCAATGCGCTCGGCCAGGATAGAGTGACAAATACGCTGTTAGAAATTTTAGAGATACAGAGAGGAGTATAAAATGAAAACATTAATACGGGCAAAATTGGAAGATAAAAGCGCTGTAATTGCGATTATTGGGCTTGGTTATGTGGGCTTGCCGCTCGCGCTTGCTTTTTCTGAGCAGGGTTTTAAAACGATTGGCTATGATACTTCGGCTGAAAAGATTGGGCGGCTTCAAAACGGGGTTTCAGATATTCTTGATTTTAGCTCAGAACGATTAAATAGAAATTTACTGGCGGGAAATTTTTGGTAACACAACATGCAAACGCGCTTTTAGAGGCGGATGCGGTTTTAATTTGTGTACCTACACCGCTAAACAAAGCCATGGAGCCAGACTTAAGCTTTATTCAGCAAGCGGTTGATGTGATTTTAGAGCATGCGAAAAGCGGCATTTTGGTGGCACTCGAGAGCACGACTTATCCGGGGACGACGCGAGATGTGATTTGCGAAGCTTTTTCTGATAAAGGTTTTACTTTGGGGAGAAACTTTTTTGCTGTTTATTCCCCGGAACGGGTCGACCCTGGAAACACACGATTTACCACTTATAATACGGCTAAAGTGGTGGGCGGCGCGGAAAGCCATTCAAAAGAACTGGGCGAGTTGCTTTATAAGCAAGTTGCGGAGACGGTTGTCCCTGTGAATTCGCTTGAGGTCGCGGAAATGAGTAAGCTGCTTGAAAATACGTTTCGCAGCATCAATATTGGTTTTATTAACGAAATGGCTCTTTTGGCTGAAAAACTGGATATTGATATTTGGGAAACGATTGAGGCGGCAAGTAGTAAACCGTTTGGCTTTATGAAATTTACACCCGGTCCAGGCATTGGTGGGCATTGTATTCCGCTAGATCCGATGTATTTGGCTTGGAAGGCAAAATCCGAAAACTTTTATAGTCGTTTTATTCAACTGGCGCATGAAGTGAATTATAGTATGCCAGAAGTTATGGTCCAGTATATTGCAGACACATTAAATGAACTCGAAAAACCAATTAAACATTCGAAAATTTTACTTTTAGGTGTCACATATAAAGAAAATAGTGCCGATTTACGCGAGGCTCCTGCTCTTAAAATTTTTGAAATGCTACGAAAAAAAGGGGCTCACGTGTCATTTTGTGACCCTGTTGCAAATGAATTTATAGATGATAACGGGGAAAACCAAACTTCTCTACCTTTGCAGTACGAGAGGTTTCAATCGTTTGATTTAGCGATACTTCTAACTAATCATAGCCAGTTTAGCTTACAAGCGATTGGTGAAAATTGCCATTTTATTCTGGATACAAAAAATGTTTTACCGGAGGATTTTTATTATAAAACAAGAACTTTTGGAAAATCTTCCTTTAGTACAAAAGAAAGCATTGGTATTTGGTCATGACAGCCAAACGCGTTTTATTTTTTGTTGATGCCTTCCCTACTTTGTCAGAAACATTCATTTTAAATCAAATAGCTGGCGCCGTAGATGCTGGTCATGATGTTCATATTTTAGCCCTTCATGAAGGTCATTTTAAAAATCTTCATCCGCTTGTAAAAGACTATAATTTGCTAGCGAAAACAACTTATTTATATTTGCCTACAGGATTTTTAAAGCGGGCGACTATCTGTATCAAACAGTTAAAAAAAGTTTTTCGAGCCCTTAATCCTATCAAATATGGCAAAATCGTATTTCGTTTGCAGCCTGCTGTAGCTAGTGCAAAGTGCCCTACAGGAAACTACGATTTTATTATTGCACACTACGGAAATATCGGGCTTCTCGCGAGCATTTTTATGTGATCAAAATATTTTAAGCGGACAATTAATTTACTTTTTTCCACTGTTATGAATTTAAACGCGAACCATTCAAAAA
>NZ_ALWW01000028.1 GCF_000344175.1 Listeria fleischmannii subsp. fleischmannii LU2006-1
TATTTTTAATTTCAAGCGATACGGTCACACTTCCAGGCAAATCTTTTCCGTTCTAATGTAGAATTAAACTTTCTTTTTTTCTCTACTTTAATTTTCGTTTATTTTACTCTCTATTTGATTTTCTGTTTGCTTCAAATTCACATCATATACTTTACTTTCTGTTTGACTACTTTCACTCGAGTTTGTTCCAGATGAATAGTTGATAACGCTATTTGAAACATCATTTAAACTTTTAAAGGCAATAAAAATCCCAACAATGGAGGCAATCATTAATACCATACCACTGCCAACCATGATAGCACCCACTTTTCTCCTCTTTGGGAAAAAAAGGATAATCACTCCGATAATGAATAGAATAAAGGAGAGCCCTCCACCCAAAATCCAAAATACCATATTCTGTCTCCTTCTCTTATTAAAGATTGACTTCATCATATCATTTATAAGACATCGAAGTAAAGATGTGTAACTTAAAAAGCTACAAAACCAAATGGTTTTGTAGCTTTTTTTATACTTCCATAATAATTGGTAAAATCATCGGACGACGTTTTGTCTGTTCAAATAAATAACGATTTAATTTATCGCGGATGTCTTGTTTTAATTTCGCCCATTCAAATTCGTTTTCTTGTAAATTATCCAGCACAATTTTGCTTACAACTTTGGCCGATTCTTCAATTAAATGCTCCGATTCGCGTACGTAAATGAAACCGCGTGAAATAATTTCTGGTCCTGAAATAATCGATTTTGATTTGCGGTTTAAAGTCACCACTACAATAAAGATACCATCTTCAGAAAGTAGTTTGCGATCGCGGAGTACAATGTTTCCAACGTCACCAACACCTAAACCATCAATCAGAGTATTGCCCGCATAAACACGATTTCCCATCGTCATTTTACCAGCCTTATACTCTACAACATCTCCTTTTCCAGCTACAAAAACATTGGTTTTAGGAATCCCAACACTATATGCTAATTTCGCGTGACTAATTAACATACGGTATTCACCATGAACTGGAATAAAATACGTCGGTTTAAGTAAATTTAACAACAGTTTTAAATCATCTTGGCTACCGTGACCGGAAATGAATAAATTGCGACTCATCGTTAAAACACGAGCGCCTGCCCGGTAAAGCATATCAATCGTTTTAGCCATCATCGTTTCAAGCGAAGGGCTTGGCGTAGTAGTAATATAAACCGTGTCACCTGCTTTAATATTTAACTGCGGATGATTGCCTTTTGTCATTTGTTGAAGCGATTGAATCGGCTCTCCTAAATTCCCTGTTTCGATCACAGTAATTTCATGATCTTTATATTTTTTCATTTCTTTCGCAGGAATAATCAAATCATCATCCACGACTAATTTATCTAATCGTCTTGTGATTTCCACTACTCGCTCTAGTTCTTTCCCTATGATAACCACTTTTCGTTTTGTCGCAGCTGAGGCATCAAGGACTTGTTGCAAGCGAATAACGTTTGAGGCCACACAGGCTACAATAATACGTCCTTCCGCCGTTCTAAATGCATGGCGAACCTCTTCTTCAATCTCACTATCACTTGAAGTTGTGCCCGCATGTTCCGCTTCTGAACTATCAGAAAGTAGCGCTAAGACGCCAGATTCTCCAATATCCGCAACAGCGCTTAAACTTGTTTCGTAACCATCTTTTGCAGACTGATCGATTTTAAAATCACCTGTATAAACAATGGCCCCCTCACTTGTATCTACAACAATTCCAACTGAATCAGGAATCGTATGTGTCGTTTTGAAAAAGCGGACACTAGCTTTACCAAATGGGACAACACTATCCTCGTCGATTACTTGGAAGTTTTTAAAGCGAACCTTTTTATATTCTTTTACAGAGGATTTAGCTAGTTCAATCGTGAGTTCCGTTCCGTAAACAGGTGCTTTTACTTTTTGTAATAAATAGGGAAGTGCGCCAATGGCATCTTCATGACCGTGTGATAGAAAAATCGCCTTCACACGCTCCTTATTTTCTTCTAAATATCGGAAATCAGGAATAACCACATCGATTCCGAGTAGTTCGTCTTCTGGGAACATTAACCCTGCATCTAGTATGAAGAGTTCTTCGTCCACTTCTACGACATACATGTTTTTTCCGCTTTCAGCCACTCCGCCAAGAGGGATGATTTTAATCTGTTTCGCTTTTTTTATCGTCAAAGCGGAAACCTCCTTTAGCTTTTTTTCATTTCTTTATAAAGCATTCGTAATTTTTCTGCTTGTTCCTTATTTACATCAACTAGCGGTAATCGAACAGGCCCAACATCGACCCCTTCTTCTCGTAATAAAACTTCGTTGGGGCGGGATTTGGAACGGCAAAAATCCCAGTCATAAGCGGAAGCAACTTCCGGTGAATTTCGGCTGCCTTTTTAACTTCCCCATTTTCAAACGATTGAATCATGTTTTTTAAATCAGGTCCTGCCACATGGCTAAGAACTGAAACAACGCCAGATCCACCAATAGATAAGATAGGTAATGTCAAACTATCATCCCCACTATAAACGGAAAAATCATCCGCTGTTTCTTCAATAATCTTAGAAATATTATCTAAATTTCCGCTTGATTCTTTCACGGAAACAATATTATCCAATTTAGATAGCTGAATGATTGTTTCAGGTTCAATATTCACAACGGAACGCCCAGGAATATTGTAAATCATTATAGGTAAAGGAGATGCTTCAGCAATCGTTTTAAAATGCGCATAAAGACCATCTTGATTTGGCTTATTATAGTACGGCGCAACAATTAATGCCGCATCATAGCCACCAAGTTCTGCGACTTCTTTTGTAAAACGAATCGTTTCTTCTGTATTATTCGATCCCGTACCTGCAATGAGTTTTGCTCGCCCATCATTCGCTTTTACAACTTCTTTAAACAATTTAATTTTTTCATCATGGCTAAGCGTTGGAGACTCTCCTGTCGTACCTGAAACAACAAGCGCATCCGAGCCATTTTCAATTAGGTGATTCACAAGAGCGTGAATACGTTTACGGCAAACCACGTTTTTTTCTGGATGAATGGGTGTGACCATTGCTGTAATTACTTTTCCAAAATTCATTTTTATTCCTCCTAAACGATTTAGGCCATTATTCAAAATCAAGACAAAATGTATCATGCAAAGCATTAACTGCTTCGATTAAATCGGCTTCACTTACTAGAACCCAAATTGTAGTATGACTATCAGCAGATTGCAAAATTTGAATGTTTTTCTTTGCAAGCGCGCGAACAATTTTCGCAGTGACACCTGGTACTCCTGTGATACCTGCACCAACAATCGAAACTTTCGCACACTCCATTTTTGACATCACCATAAAGTCTTGTGCTTTTAAAAGTTTTTCAACGATATCTTTCTTTTCTTCGGGTATGGTGAAGACGATATGATCTGCTGAAATATTGATAAAGTCAAGGCTAATACCTGCATCTGCCAAGATTCGAAAAGCTAGTTCTTGCGTTTTCTGTTCATCCGTTTGAACAGAAACTTGCACTAAATCTGTCACATGTGCAATACCTGTGACAAGTCTTTCTTTAATATCAAAATGTCCAGCATCATTTAAAGAGGCCGCAACAAGTGTCCCTTCTCCGTCCAAATAAGTAGAGCGAATCCGCATGGGGATTTTTGCGGTCATCGCGATTTCAACAGCTCGAGGGTGTATCACTTTTGCACCTTGATAAGCCATATTGGACACTTCTGAATAGCTGACTTGGCGTAAGCTTCTTGCATTCGATACAATACGAGGATCAGCCGTCATCATTCCGTCTACATCAGTAAAAATATCAACATAATGTGCGTTTAAAGCCACTCCGAGTGCAGCAGCCGAAGTATCACTGCCACCTCGTCCAAGCGTTGTCACATCATTTTGTTCATCAATTCCTTGGAAACCAGCAACAACTAGCACATCATGTTGCTCTAAAGAAAGCATCATTCGCTCTGTATTTACTTCTAAAATTTTAGCATTTAAATAGTCAGAGGTCGTATGAATACCTGCTTGTCCGCCCGAAAAACCTTCTGCCTGAACACCAGCTTCTTTTAGCATATTTGTAAAAACGGCGCATGAAATAGTTTCCCCAACGGAGAGCAACATATCTTGTTCGCGGTTCGATAATTTTGTTTTCTTCGCGCCAATTAATTCAAGGAGTGTATCTGTCGCATAAGGGTCGCCGATACGACCAATTGCTGAGACAACGACTACCACCTTGTAGCCATCTGAAACGGCGCGTTTAATGTGTTGAAATGCCATTTCGCGGGTCTCTTTATTTTGAACGGAAGTCCCGCCAAATTTTTGAACTATAATTTTCATGACTTGCACCTCTAAATTAATTCTAATTCTATTAGGCTCTCTGCAATTTGAATGGAGTTCCAAGCCGCTCCCTTAAGTAAATTATCCGATACAATCCACATATGAAGGCCTAGTGGATGATCTAAATCGCGCCGAATTCGTCCAACGAAAACTTCCTTTTTCCCAACAGCAGAAGCCGCTTGCGGATAAGTTTGTGTAGCTGGATTATCCTCTAGTACGACACCCTCTGCTTCTTTTAAAGTCGCCCTCACTTGTTCCACATCAACTTCTTTTTCCACCTCAATATAAACCGACTCCGAGTGTCCTGAAACGACAGGAATTCGAACGCAGGTTGCTGCAACTTGAAGCGAAGCATCTTCCATAATTTTTTTCGTTTCATTCACCATTTTCATCTCTTCGTATGTATAATCATTCTCGGTGAAAACGTCAATTTGCGGCAGCGCATTGAACGCGATTTGATAATGTTTTTTATCCCCTTTTACAGGCATAATTTCAGGTGTAAAAGATTCTTTGTCTAAAATAGCTCGTGACTGTTCTTCTAGTTCCCGAATAGCGGTGACACCAGAACCTGATACGGCTTGATAGGTTGAAACGATTACACGCTTTAATCCCCATTTTTTGCGAATAGGTTCAAGTGCTGCCACCATTTGAATGGTAGAACAATTGGGATTAGCAATAATCCCTTGATGATTTTTTAGCGCAGATTTATTCACTTCCGGCACCACAAGAGGAACATTTTCATCCATTCGAAACGCACTTGTATTATCAATAACAATAGCACCTCGGTCGACAGCTGCTTGAGCAAGTTGTTTGGAAACGGAGCCACCAGCGCTAAACAATGCAATATCAACACCTTCAAAAGATTCAGGTGTAGCTTCTTTTATAGTGATTTCTTCCCCTTTAAAAGAAAGAGTCTGTCCAGCAGAACGAGCGGAAGATAAGAAGGATACTTGCTTAATCTTAAATGTTGCCGCCTCTTCTAATAACTGAATCATTTGAGTTCCTACTGCGCCAGTCGCACCCACAACGGCAATATGATAGCTTTTTGTCATTCATTATTCCTCCTTCAATTCGATTTCTTAAAAGTGTCTCTTGACTTTAAACTCTTTTCATCATACCATAATTCGCACCATTTCGCAGTTCTTTTCCACTTTTTTTATAAAAAAAGACCTCGCCTAATTGGACAGGTGAGGTCTCTAGAATTATTTTTCCGTTTGTTTCGATTGCGCTTGTCTGGCTGCTTGCAAATTATTAATCGGTTGATTCACATTTGATGTTTCTTTTTTCGCTTCCGCGCGTTTTTTCTTGAGCTCAAAGTATTTATCAAACACTTCTTTTGAGATACTCATATTAATTTTACTATCACTATACCCGTCCCGATATTCCCAAGGGACAACAACAGCAATGGCAATTTCAGGTTTTTTAACAGGGGCATAGCCTACAAATGTTGTATTCCATACATCCGCCATTTTAGAACCCGTTTTAGGACCATCATAAAAGCCTTGTGCGGTTCCTGTTTTACCTGCAACATCGTAATCAGAAGAATTAAATACTGTTCTGGCCGTTCCGTTTGAACCATGTGTTACTTGATAAAAGCCATTTTGAACGGTTTTAATATCTGCTTCTGTGACACCTAGCCGATTTAGCACTTTAGGCTCGTTACTGGATGCCACTGTACCGACCGTATCACCCGACGTACTTGGATTGCGAATTTCTTTGACCATGCTTGGTTGAACTCGTGAACCACCATTTGCAATCGTAGCTGAATACTGTGCAAGTTGAAGTGGTGTATAGGAATCATATTGACCGATCGCAAAGTCAAGAATTTTACCTGCTGTGTCGTCTGGACCTTTATAGCCTACTTGTTCGCCTGGTAAATCTATACCGGTACGAATGCCTAGGCCAAATTGATTGTAATAATAACGCATCTTATCAAATGTTGTAAGTGGTGCACGAAGAGGACCATTACGCACATATTTCGCGCCTCCCATTTTCATGGAAACTTGGTACATATAAGAGTTAGACGAGATTTCCAGTGCGCCTACAGGATTTAATGCAAGTGAGCGTTCTCCGTTTCTATTAAACCATGAACTTTTTGGTTTTGTTCCTTTAAAGACGATTGGTTGGTCAACAAAAACGGTATCTTTTGTAATTGCATCGCTCATAATACCGCCTAAAACAGTAGCACCTTTTACAGCAGATCCCATATTATAGGCGGTTGTAAATGTTCCTAGCGAATAATCTTCAAATTCACCTTTATCATTTATTTTTTGTCCGGCAAGGCTTAGCACTTCGCCGCTATAAGGGTCCATTGCCACAACGAATGCTCTGTCAAGTAAGTCAGAACCACCAGCTGATTTCCCTTTTTTTAATATTATTTCGTAAAATTTCTTCTATTGCTTTTTGGAATTCTACATCTACAGAAAGTACGAGGTCTTTTCCTTTCGAACCTTCATTCTTCTGAACGGTTTCAATAATATTTCCTTGGTTATCGAGTACACTTTCTGATTGTGATTTTTGACCTGCTAATACATTTTGGTACTCTGCTTCTAAATAGCTTTTCCCAACGCGGTCATTCCGGCTATAGCCTTGTGATAAATAATACTCGGCCTTTTCTTTTGGAAGTCCTTCTTTAGCAGAAGAAACAGATCCTAAAATTGAGCGTAACGTTTCGTCATACGTGTAGAAACGATTCCAGTCTGTTGTTGTATCAACGCCTGGTAAGCTCTCAAGGTTTTCACTTACGCGAGCAATTTCTTCATCGGTTACATCTTTACTTTTAACAACAGCTTCTGTCATTGCATAACCACTTGTCATTTTTTTATAGATAGTCGCAATGCGTTTGTCATCGGCACTCAGATTAGCTATATCATCTTTTGTTACTTTATCAACTTGAATTTTATATGATTTAGAAGCATCTAACGCCTGTTCTTTTGTTGTCAAGCGATTAAGCGATTCTTCTTCATGAGTTAAAATCCAGTAATCTTTCAAATCACGCTCAGTTAATTTCTCAGGTTCAACCTTAATCATCTTATCTAATTTCTGTGCAACTTGTAATGTCTCAGTTGGTTTCGTTTTTTGACTTCTTGTATACGTAATCGATTTTACGGCTGTATTACCAACAAGTAAATTATAATTACGATCATAAATGACACCACGCGGGACATTTTTTGAGACTGTAACATTTTCAGTTTCTTCAAGTTGTCGTTTATACGTATCTCCTTGGACAATTTGTACAATACCAAGGCGTAAAATGAGTACAGAGAATAAAATAAAAATGACGAAGAAAAGAATATTGAGACGGAGTGGAATTACGGCACGCTTTTTTTTCTTTGAGTTATCTTTCTTTTTTCTAAAATTCAGTTTCACCTATCACAAACCCTCTCTTAAAAGATAATACCTTTTATCATTGTAGCCGAAAACACACAAATTTTCCACCTTCACTGAGTTAGAATTTCATTAAAAATAGTATAAGAAATCATAAAGAGCCGCGACTAGTTCACTAGTCGCGGCTCCTATTGTTATTTTTTTTACTTATTTCGCTGCCTCATATCTTTTTGATACTTCATCCCAATTCACAACATTCCAGAATGTGTCAATATATTCAGGACGACGGTTTTGGAATTTCAAGTAGTAGGCATGTTCCCAGACATCTAAACCTAAAACAGGTGTATACCCATCGCTAAGCGGAGAGTCTTGGTTTGGTAAACTAATAATTTCAAGCTCACCATTTTTCACAACAAGCCACGCCCAACCAGAGCCAAAACGAGCAACAGCTGCATCAGCAAATTTTGATTTAAAATCTGAAAAGCTTCCAAATTTCGCATCAATAGCGGATTTTAGTTCGCCGCTAGGCTCCCCGCCGCCACTTGGACTTAAAATAGACCAAAATAGTGTATGATTAGCATGTCCACCACCATTGTTACGGACAGCTGTACGAATATTTTCAGGGACACGATCCAAATTAGCCACTAATTCTTCAACAGGAAGACTAGCTAAATCGTCATGGCCTTTTAGTGCATCATTTAATTTTGTTACATAAGTATTGTGATGTTTAGAATAATGGATTTCCATTGTTTCCTTATCAAAGTTAGGCTCTAATGCATCATAAGTATATGGTAGTTTTGGTAATTCATATGTCATTCTAAAATTCCTCCTTGAATAATAAAATTTTGATTGTGCGTAAACAAATCAGACTATGTCTATGGACTTAGTAATCCCATTAAAAGGCATGTGACACCTGCCACTTTATCCTATCGCTTACATCTTTTAGACTAGCACTTTCTAAAAGTACATGCAATTTTTCTGCTTGAAATTGATTTTAAGCCAAAATCAAGCTATGATAATAGAGCGAAAGAAGTTGAGATGTTACGCGCTTAATTATTCTCTTCCCTCTTCGAAAAATTTAAAACAAGCTGTGAGGTGCTTACGAAAAAAATGAATATTTTTAAACGTTTTTGGAAGAGCCTTTTTTCTCCCCAAGATATTGCTACATTCCGAAAAGATAAGGTTGGTTCAAGTATTGTTTACATCATCGTACTTACTTTTGTGATGTTTCTTCCACTTGCATATTTTACAACTACAACAATGAATAATGCTCTTGAAGTTGGTGAGAGCACTTTGAAAAATGAAATCCCTGATTTTACAGTTCAAGATGGTAAGCTTGTTACTGATGATTCTTCGGATGATTCTTCGGATGATTCTTCGGTGGAAAATTTACCGATTTCAATTGATGAAGGAAATCTCCATGTCTATTATGATGCAAGTGGTACATTAGATGAAGATGACGTTGATAATAAAATCGGGTCCTTTGACGGGGCTTTTGCGTTTCTTTCAAAAGAAATCTATGTGACTGCAGGAGGTATTTCGCAATCTGTTAGCTATAAAACGCTTGGGATTGAAAATAAAGATGATTTACTTAGCTTATACGCATCTATTACAGATATGTCGAAGATTTTTATTCCTGTTATTTTATTACTTATTTTCTTATTTGCACTGGGCTCCACCTTTTTCCGTGTCGCGTTATTTGGATTATTTGGTTATATTTTAACTGGATTTGGTCGTGGTGGTGTTTCCTACAAAGAAAACTGGATGATGGCGACTTATGCCGTTACGCTTGCCGCTATGTTTACCATGATTATGGAATGGTTACAAATTGTTGTACCGTACGGGATGGAAATTAATTTGGTTGTCACATTAATTGTATTATTCCTTGCTATTCGGTCTATTCCGGCTCAAACGAAGGATGAAAAATAAGATTCAGCAAAAGAGCCATTGGCGTAAGAAAAAAAGGAGCAGAACGGGCTCCTTTTTTTCTTACCAAATTCTAATACTTGAAATCGTGCTTTCCTCCCCAAAAAATGGTATGATACTTAATGAAATTATTTTGAGAACATTATAAAAGGAGCGAATTATCCTTGAACGAGAGAACATTACGTACGGACACCCGCCCCGTAAAAGTTGGAAATTTAACTATTGGCGGCAGTAATGAATTATTTATCCAGAGTATGGCAACAACGAAAACGCATGATGTTGAAGCAACTGTTGCTGAAATTTTACGATTAGAAGAAGCTGGCTGTCAAATTGTCCGAGTAGCATGTCCTGATGAACGAGCTGCAAATGCACTTAGTGAAATAAAGAAACGCA
The DNA here is from genome assembly GCF_000344175.1 of Listeria fleischmannii subsp. fleischmannii LU2006-1. Classification (GTDB taxonomy): domain Bacteria; phylum Bacillota; class Bacilli; order Lactobacillales; family Listeriaceae; genus Listeria; species Listeria fleischmannii. Next base: position 9,958 of record NZ_ALWW01000028.1, read on the forward strand.
TTCATATTCCACTTGTAGCGGACATCCATTTTGATTACCGTTTAGCACTTATGGCTATTGACGCTGGTGTTGATAAAATTCGAATTAACCCAGGTAATATTGGGCGCCGTGAACGTGTTGAAAAAGTTGTGAATGCCGCAAAAGCAAAAGGTATTCCCATTCGTATTGGTGTAAATGCTGGCAGTTTAGAGAAAAAAATTATTCAAAAATATGGATACCCAACTGCAGATGGTATGGTTGAGAGCGCACTCCATCATATTAAGATTCTAGAAGATTTAGATTTCCATGATATCATTGTCTCTTTAAAGGCTTCTGATGTAAATTTAGCCATTGAAGCATATGATAAAGCAAGCCGTGCCTTTAAGTATCCGCTCCATCTTGGTATTACAGAATCAGGTACGCAATTTGCCGGTGGGATTAAAAGTGCAGCCGGTCTTGGTGCCATCTTGAGCCGAGGTATTGGGAATACGCTCCGTGTTTCACTTAGCGCAGATCCAGTAGAGGAAGTGAAAGTAGCTCGTGAATTACTTAAATCCTTTGGCCTCTCTTCTAACGCCGCTACTTTAATCTCTTGCCCAACATGCGGACGAATCGAAATTGATTTAATTAGTATTGCAAATGAGGTCGAAGAATATATCTCCACAATAAAAGCGCCTATCAAGGTAGCCGTGCTTGGCTGTGCTGTAAACGGACCTGGTGAAGCACGCGAAGCAGATATTGGGATTGCCGGCGCCAGAGGAGAAGGACTTTTATTCCGACACGGTAAAATTGTTCGAAAAGTACCTGAAGAAATTATGGTAGACGAACTAAAAAAAGAAATTGACATTCTCGCTGAAGAGTATTTTGCGAAAAAAGCCGCTGAGGAAGCAGCTTCTAAATAAGAAAAAAGAAAAAGTCATTATCGGCTTTTTTCTTTTTTCTTTTCAAAGATTACAAGCATTTCTAAAAAAAGAGAAATATGCTATGATGGTGTATAAAAAAGGAGGCTCCTGATGGAAAAAGAATTAAGCTTTTTAGATGGCGTAAAAGCCTGTCTACCAACAGTACTTGGCTATGTTGGAATTGGGATTGCGGCGGGAGTTGTTGGCAATGCCTCCCATTTAAGCTTCGTAGAAATCACATTGCTTTCTGCGCTTGTTTATGCGGGTGCCGCCCAATTTATTATTTCTGGCTTACTTTTACTCCATAGTCCTATTTCAGCCATTGTCACCACTACATTTTTAATTAATTCACGTCATCTATTAATGAGCACGGCCACAGCACCTTACTTCAAAAAAGATTCTATTTTGAATAATATCGGAATCGGTGCTCTTTTAACAGATGAATCTTTTGCTGTGGCAATGAATCAAGTCAGCAATAAAAAACCGATTAATGCCCGTTGGATGCACGGTTTAAATGTTACAGCTTATCTTACTTGGATAGTCGCATGCTTATTTGGTGCCATTATCGGAAACTGGATGCCAAACCCTGAAATGTTTGGATTAGATTTTGCTCTTACCGCGATGTTTATTGGTTTATTATATTTACAACTTATTAGTGATAAAAGTAAAAAAATAACAAATGCTCTTCTTATCATGGGGACAGTTGCTCTTTTAGTCTATTTCTGCATGCGGCTTATGACACCGGAGCTAGCTATTTTATCCGCTACACTAATCGGTTGTTTGATAGGAGTTGTGACAGATAAATGGCAATCAGTACATACACGCTCGTAGCAATCATCGGCTGTGCGCTTGTCACATTCATTCCACGGGTTCTTCCTTTTCTTTTTATAAAAAAGTTAAGGTTGCCAGATATTTTTATGTGCTACCTTTCTTATGTTCCATTATGTATCTTAACCGCTTTATTTGCTCAAAGTTTACTGACCGAACATGAAAATGCGTTTCCAACCATCAACGCACTACCGTTTTTAGCAGCTATACCAACCATTTTAACGGCTATTTTAACTAAAAATTTATTATGGGTCGTTGTCATAGGAATTATCTCCATGGCCGCCCTACGTTTTTTCTTCTAAAAGGAGGCATATAGATGAACAATCTCAATTTTTGTATGCTTGATTTTGAGACAGCAAATGGAAATCGAACTAGCCCCTGCTCGATTGGTATCGTAAAAGTAGAAAATGGCGAGTTTCGTGATACCTTTTATTCTTTAATTAACCCTGAAGAACCCTTTTATCGCAGGAATATTGAAATCCACGGCATTTATCCTGACGATGTTGCCAGTGCCCCAACATTTCAGGAACTCTATCCCTATATATGCGATTTCATCGGAACAATGCCCGTAACGGCCCATTTCGCAAGTTTTGATATGAGTGTTTTTCGAAAGACAGCGGAAAAATATCATCTTGCTGTACCAGCGAATCCTTATTTTTGCTCATGTATTTTATCGAAACAAATACTCCCGTTAAAAAGCCATCGTTTAAATCAAGTAGCGGATTACTTCAACATTTATTTTAACCATCACAATGCACTTGATGACTCCAAAGCAGCCGCTATGATTGTTTTAAAATTAGCGGAACTTACTAAAACCACAAGTGTCGAAACGCTTATTCACTCTGCCGGATATCGCTTTGGTCAAATGAATGGCACCAGTTTTTCGAAGGCATAAATAAACGCACGTTTTAACTAACTAAAACGTGCGTTTATTTTATTTATTCTGCGCTATTTGAACTAGAGGAAGATCCTGTGTAATCTGCGAATTGCATTTTTTAAATCACTATCTTTGATTTTGATGCCTGCTGCTTTATATTCTTTTTTTAAGAGCTTTTGTCATGTTTTCAGATGTCATTTGAGAATCAATGTACGCTTTTTTCACTTTACTCTTATTCTTTTTCAAAAGAAGTTTTTTCTGTTTTATTTTCAAGCTGGATAATGTGATAGCCGTAAGAAGATTTAACTGGTGCACTAATATCGCCTTTCTTTTTAAGCGCATAGGCAGCTTTTTCAAACGCTTCGTCCATTTCTCCTGGTCCAAACGCATCAAGTAAACCACCATTTTCAGCAGTTGTTGTATCTGTTGAATATTCTTTCGCTAAGTCTGCAAATTTCGCGCCTTTATCTAGTTTTGCTTTCACTTCTTTGGCAGTTGCCTCATCTTCAACTAAAATATGACTTACTGTAATGTTTGGCTCCCACGTTTTATAGTATTCTTTCAATTTTTTTATCTGTTACTTTTATATTTGCTTTGGTTGCCTTCTGAACGAGCAGATTATATTTAATATTATCTTTAAAGCTTTTTTCTGTTAAATTATTTTGTTTTAAAGTAGAGCTAAAACTGTCTCCGTACTGTTCCTCGTATTTTTTATATTCTGCGTTTATCTCTTTAGTTGAAACGGAATATTTGTCGGCTAGTACTTTTTCAAATGTCAGTTTTTGTACAACTTCATCTCCGTAACTTGTTTTCATTGCCTTATATAATTCATCTTGTGTTACATTTCCAGCATCTGTTTCTACTACCGCACTACTTGAACAACCACCTAAAATAAGCGTTGTAGCTGCTGCTAGTACGATAATCGTTTGTTTTAATTTCATTTCATACTTCCTCTCTTTCACTATTCTTCATTATTATAAGCGATAGTTTTGAAAGGATTACGTCATATTTGTGAATTTAATATGAACAAATCTGAAAGAAAAAAACTCAAAGCAGTTCGTAAAACCGCTTTTTAGAATAATCGTTATCTATTTAGCTTGCTTCTTGTTTCAAACAATCTGGACACTTCCCGTATACTTCGAACTTATGCCCTTCAATTTCATAGCCAGGTAAGGCTTCTGTTAAAAAGTCCATTGGGCACATCATAATTTCTTTTGTCTTACCACAACATAGACAGATAAAATGATGGTGATGATGATCATGTGAGCATGCTAGGCGGAAGTTTTTTTCACCGGAAAGCTCTGTCTCTTCAAAAATGCCAAGCTCGACGAAAAGAGAAAGATTTCGATAAATCGTATCGAAACTCACTCCCGGAAAATCATCTTTCATATTTTCAAGCACATCTTTTGCAGTTAAATAACAATTTTTACGGGCAAATAGCTCGATTAGAAATTGGCGTTTGTCTGTATGTTTATAACCTGAATCTTTCATTTTTAAAAGCGCTTCATTCGCTGATAATGCCATTTTCCTCACCTCTTTTCGACAGGATAACACGTAAGCGGATTTTTTGATAAAGCATGGTTAAAATTAAAATAATAACGGAGAGAAGCACAATAGCACCGCCTGGGGCTAAATCTAAATAGTAGGCGCTAACTAATCCAACAATCACTGAAATTTCTCCAAATATAATCGCAATGATAATGGTTTGCTTAAATCCTTTTGCAATTCGAATAGCCGCAGCAACTGGTAAGGTCATAAGCGATGAAACAAGTAAAATACCGACAATTCGCATTGAACTTGCGATGACAAGCGCAACGAGTACCATAAAGATAATATCAAATGCTTTAGCTCGAATCCCTGAAACCTTGGCATATTCTTCATCAAAAGAAAGTAAAAATAGTTCTTTATATAGAAGTAAAATGATAATAAAAACAAAGGTAGCGATGGCCACTATCGTGTACATATCGTTACGACTTACAGCACTGACGCTCCCAAATAAATAGCTAAATAAATCAGTGTTAAAACCATTGGCAAGGGAGATGAAAATAACAGAAAAGCCCATTCCCGCTGACATGATAATGGGGATTGCAAGTTCCTCAAAATGCTTATAAACAGAGCGTAATTTTTCCATTAAAAGCGAACCGGCTGTTGCAAATCCAAATCCTAAATAAAGCGGATTTAAGGCTACGAGCGGGACGTAGGTTTTGCTTAAGAAAAGGCTAACGGCAATACCCGCTAACGTCACATGACTTAGTGCATCGGCCATCAATGACAGTTTTCTAACCACAATAAAACTACCTAATAACGGGGCTACAATACCAATCACAAGCCCCACGATAAAGGTATTTCGGATAAAATCATAATGAAACAGTGTGGCAATCACAATGCGTTCCCTCTCTTTCTCTCTCCCGTACTGTCGCTTCTACTTCACGCTCCTCTAAATAAAGATGATAGTCGCGCGCGCTCCCGTCAAATAGAATCCGTTTATTTAAACTAATTACATGGTCGACATAATTGTTAATGGCAAGCATATCATGTGTCACAAGAATAAGCGTCATTTTCTTAGTTTGATTGAGTTTCCCGAGAAGCGCATAAAACGCCTTGACGTTTTCAATATCGACCCCGACAGTTGGCTCATCTAAAATAAGCATTTCAGGTTGACTAACAAGTGACCGGGCAATAAAAACGCGTTGTTGTTGACCACCAGATAGTTCTCCGATATTACGATATAAAAAGTCAGTCATTGAAACCGTTTTTAAGGCCTCATAAATGGCTTCGTTATCTGCTTTATTTAACATTTTAAAAAGGCCTTTTTTCTTAGTTAAACCACTTGCCACAACTTCCTTTACGGTTGCTGGAAATGCTGAATTAAATGCATTGGATTTTTGGGAAACAAAACCGATTTTTTCATAGTCACGAAATGTGGTTTGTTTTTCTCCAAATAAAGAAATCGTTCCTTTTTGGGTTTTTAAAAGCCCTAAAATTAATTTTAAAAGCGTTGACTTGCCAGAGCCATTTGGCCCAATGATACCTGTAAAGCTTCCTTTTTCAACCGAAAAATGGATATTTTCTAGTATTTCCTCATGATCGTAATGAAAAGAAAGTCCTGATATTTCCACAATTTCTTTCATTTGCAAAACTCCTTTTGCTTCTTTTAAAGCACTTTCCTAGTATAGCGGATTTATGTCGGAATGTAAATCGTAATGAATCTGATTAAGAAAAAAGATTATATTGGTCTCTTTTAGGGAAATGTAGTTTTAGGGGGAATGATGAATGAAATTAATTTGGATGTACTTGGCGTATTTTGTGATGGTTGCGGTCAATGCTTTCGCCAATATCTTGCCTTTAAATGGGGTCACAACGGGTGAAGTGAGCAACCGGTATCAAACTTTATTTACACCTGCCGGATATGTGTTTTCGATTTGGGGCCTTATTTATGTGCTTTTACTGATTTGGCTCATTGGAATGACGATTAAACATTCTTTTGTGACGGAGCAAATTGCCTTTATTTTTATAGCCAGTAGTATACTTAATGCATTGTGGATTTTTATGTGGCATTTTAGTTTTATTTTCTTATCGATTATTGTGATGTTATTGTTACTTTTCTCATTACTTCTGTTTTATGCCTATCAAAAACAAATATCCAAGCGTCGTTTATGGCGTGTCCCGATTTCCGTTTATTTAGGATGGATTTTTGTTGCGACGATAGCCAATATTTGTTATTACTTAAGTGTTTTAGGTTGGACTAGTTTTGAATCGTTCTTAAGCATTCTTTTACTTATTTTGGCGAGTGCTTTCGTTTTAGTCTTTCGCTATAAAGAAAATGATTTTGTTTTACCATTAGTTTTTGTATGGGCCTTTGTCGGCATTTTTCTTCGTGATCTTTCACTTGCATCACTTGTTGCCTATACAGCGCTCATCATGGCGATTCTCATTTTTATACTCAATTGGTTCCGTTTGAAACAATACAAATAAAAAATCCCACTAGCGGTAGAAACTTCTACTGCTAGTGGGATTTTCTTATGAATTACTTCGAAAAAATTTCGGTTAACACAGGGACAACTTGTTTTTTACGTGATACAACGCCTGCGAGTTTTGTTTTACCATCTATTAGTTTTACTTTATAAGCTTCTTCAATCGCATTTGTTTCAGTTCCCATAGCTACTCCGACTGAATCGTTTGTTAAAATATTCGTGATGACGAATAAATATAAGTCTAAGCCTTTATCCGCGATGGCTTTTTGAATGACTGGTTCTACTTCATTCATACGCGTCAAGACATCTTCTTCGTCTACTACATTAATTTGGGCGATTTCAATCTTATGGCCGTTCATATCGAATTCTTTCGCATCTAATAAAAGCTCGGCGACTGATTTTTTACTTACATCGGCGCCCGCACGAAGCATTTCCATGCCGTAAGCTTCTAAGTCAATGCCCGCAATACTAGCTAATTTTTCTGCCGCAGTACGGTCTTCTGCTGTTGATGTTGGGGATTTAAATAGTAAGGTATCCGAAATAATGGCTGAAACCATGAGCTTCGCCACGACTTTTGAAATCTCTACATTTTTTTCAGCAAAAAGTTTTAAAAGAATGGTAGCTGTACAGCCAACTGGTTCTGCTCGGTAATAGAGCGGATCAGCTGTCTCAAAATTAGCGATACGATGATGATCGATAACCGTATGTATTGTTACATCACTTATGTCATCTGCACTTTGTTGCGCCTCATTATGGTCCACTAGGCACACAGTATTCACTTCATTTGAAACCGTTTGGACTAAACGCGGTGCATCAATTCCCGCACTTTTTAAAACAAATTCCGTTTCAGAATTTAATTCACCTAATCTTACAGCTTCCACATCAAGACCTTCTGCTTTTTTTAGTTCACTTAGAGCTATCGCCGAACAAATTGTATCAGTATCAGGATTTTTATGTCCAAAAACTAACATTTTTTCCATCTTTTTCTCTCCTATCAATCAGCCATAATTTTTTCGATTAAATCTGGATCAAACTTCTGATTTCGAAGCATTTCGATTTCAAATCGGTAAGGTGGCTTTTTATTATTTTTATCTTCTCCTACATAAGGTGTTTCTAGAATTTTAGGAACAGACATTAAATTGGGGTGATGTACGATATAGTTTAGCGCGTCAAAACCAATATGTCCAAAACCAATATTCGCGTGACGGTCTTTATGTGCCCCACAAACATTTTTGCTGTCATTAATGTGAAGCACTTTTAGACGATCTACACCAATAATTTTATCAAATTCATTTAATACCCCATCAAAATCATTCACAATATCATAACCCGCATCATGCGTATGACAAGTATCAAAAGTGACCGATAAACGTTCATTATGTGTGACTCCGTCTATAATTTGTGCAATTTCATCAAAAGAACGACCGATTTCCGTCCCTTTTCCAGCCATTGTTTCAAGCGCGATTTGAACATCAACTTTTGGATCGATGGCCTCATTTAACCCTTTAATAATTTGCTTAATACCCACTTCAGCACCTTCGCCGACGTGTGCCCCCGGATGAAGCACAATCTGTTTAGCAGAAAGAGCTGCTGTCCGTTCGATTTCTTGACGTAAGAAACTCACGCCAAGTTCAAACGTTTCAGGTTTTACGGCATTTCCAATATTGATGATATACGGAGCATGAACCACAATATCTTGCATATGATGTTCCGCCATATGGGTAAGTCCAGCTTCGATATTTAATTCTTCAATCGGTTTACGTCTAGTATTTTGCGGCGCCCCAGTATAAATCATAAAGGTGTTGGCATTATAAGATGCGGCTTCTTCACTTGCTCCTAGCAACATTTTTTTACCATTCATCGAAACGTGTGAACCAATTTTTAAATTGCTCATTTTTTCCCTCGATTCTTTTTACGATTTTCACGGCGTTTTATTTCCGCCATTTTATAATTAATTTTCTTTTTATAACCAGGCTTACGTTTTTGTTTCGCTTTTTTACGCATGCCGATTTCACGTGGATCTGCTGCTTCTCGCTTAGCTTCCCGTTTAGCGCGTTTGTTTCGATCTTGAATTTCAACAAACTCACCCTTCTTAAGTTCCACATGCTTAAAAATAATCCCTAGTTTTTCTAACTGGTTTAAGCGATCCTCATCAGACGGTTCAAAAATCGTAAGCGCAATACCCGAATGACCAGCACGACCTGTTCGTCCGGTGCGGTGAATGTAAAAGTCATTGTCATCTGGAAGTTCATAATTAATGACATGGCTAATTCCCTGAATATCAATTCCTCTTGCAGCTAAGTCCGTTGCCACAATATACTGGTAATCCATATTTTCAATAGCTTTCATTGTGCGTTTACGTTCACGTGGATTAACATCCCCGTGAATCTTAGCCACTTTTAAACCGCGACTAACAAGGCCCGCATGCACCTCATCTGCAGTTTGCTTCGTATTGGTAAAGACAATAGCGAGAAACGGTTGAAACGTAACAAGACAGTCTTTTAATAAATCCAATTTATTTTTACTTTTTGCCGCAATTAATTCATGTGTGACCGATTTTGATGCAACTACGTTTGGCGTAATATGTTCATAACGCGGATTTTCCATATATTTTTTTAAAAAAGGCTTTAATTTTTGTGGTATGGTAGCGGAAAATACAAGCATCTGCAGCTCTGGAGGCATTTTCCCAGCAATTTGGTCGACATCATTTAAAAAGCCCATATCCAGTGTCATGTCGGCTTCATCAATCACTAATACACTTGCTGTATAAACTTGTAAAGCATTTTCACGAATCATATCATGGATACGTCCAGGCGTTCCTACTACAATTTGTGGCTGTTTTTTCAACTTTTCAATGGCGCGTTTTTTATCCGTACCACCAATGATAAGCTGTGTGCTAATTTCATTTTCGCTATATTTCGTAATTTTTTTAACTTCATTATAAATTTGCGTAGCTAATTCACGACTTGGCGCTGTGATAACAGCCTGAACAGTTGCTTTCTCGGGATTTAATTTTTCAATAATAGGCAGTAAAAAAGTATGTGTTTTTCCCGTTCCTGTTTGTGATTGCCCAATAATACTTTCCCCGCGCATAACGCCTGGAATTAGCTTTTGTTGTACTTCAGTTGGCTCATAAAAACCTAATTTTTCAATCGCAACGTTGATAAAAGGTTGAAAACCAAATTGTTCAAACCTTGTTTTTTTCATATTCATCATTTCACTCCGTTTCAGTTCCTTGTGCCATTATACCATCTACAGCGCATGACCGCGACAAAAAAAATATAGAAAAAGCCATTCTAGCAAAAAAAAAAGATTCTTCGTTATAATAGAATGAGAACTTGCTTCAATTTAGGAGGAAACAGAGGAATGGAAATTATCAAAATCAGCCCTCGTGGTTATTGCTACGGCGTTGTTGATGCGATGGTTATCGCTAAAAATGCCGCACTTGATCCAAATTTACCAAGACCTATTCATATTTTAGGTATGATTGTTCATAATAAACATGTGACAGACGCTTTTGAAGAAGTTGGGATTTTTACAGTAGACGGAGAAAATCGTGAAGCAATCCTCGAAAAAATTGACTCAGGAACGGTTATTTTTACCGCTCACGGCACTTCTCCTCGTGTGAAAGAAATCGCAAAAGAAAAAGGACTTGTGACGATTGATGCCACTTGTCCGGATGTTATGCGCACCTATGACCTCATTTTAGAGAAAAAAGAAGAAGGGTATCATGTCATCTATATTGGCAAAAAAGGACATCCTGAACCAGAAGGCGCATACGGGACAGCCCCCGATATTGTCCACTTAGTCGAAACAGAGGCCGATGTGGATGCATTAAATATCTCCTCTGAAAAGATTTTTGTGACCAATCAAACTACCATGAGTCAGTGGGATGTTCTTGATTTAATGGATTATATTAAGCTCCGTTATCCGCAAGCTGAAAATCATAAGGAGATTTGTATGGCTACTCAAACGCGCCAAGAGGCCGTTGCTGAACAGGCTGTTGGTGCAGATGTCACAATCGTTGTCGGTGACCCTAGAAGTAATAATACTAATCGATTGGCTCAAGTATCCATTGAAAAAGCTGGCGTTCCAGCACATCGCATAGCGGATATTCGCGAACTTGATTTAGAGTGGATTAAAAATGCTAAAAAAGTCGCTTTAACAGCTGGCGCAAGCACGCCAACGCATATTATTCGTGAAGTTTTAGTTTTTTTAGATCAATATGACCCAGAAAACCCTGACACATGGGAAAAACATCATCAAATAAGCGCAGAAGCTATTTTGCCTCGTGCTAAAAAGAAAAACATGGAAGAAAAACGCCGAGCTAGACTCGAACATTTAAAAAATGGCGGACGTTAAAAAGTGATTGGGGAGTTTCCCCAATCGCTTTTAACTTGTAGCAAAACTCAAAGTTTACGCAAAACAAAACACTTCTCAACAAAATCAGACTGCTGACAAATGGTAAGATTCTAGGCAGGGCCGAGTACCGGAGCGGAGCGTACTTGAGTACGTGAGCACCGGAACGGAAGGTCCGAACGACGAAGATTGCCGTTTGTCAGCAGTCTGAAAGAGATTGGGGAGTTTCCCCAATCTCTTTATTTGATTTGTTCTTCAATGATTTTTAACATCATTTCCCTCGTCATTTCATTTGTAAAAGTCAGTTCGTTTGGGGTTCCAAGAAAATCCCCTTTTTTAAACCAACGCCTTAGTTCTGCCTCCCCGAATTCAAGGGAGGCCTTTTTTGTTTCATGTCTTCTCATTGTTTCCTCAAATGTAAGATCAAAATAGCAAACCGTGACATTTCCTTGGAAAAATTGAATGAGGCCTTTTAGCATACGCGCATAAATTTTATTTACGAGAATGCCTTCTAAAATGACATAATCCACTCGATTTTTACCATAACAAGCCATTTCATAAATCAAATCAATTGCAAGGTTATCCTGCTCATCCTTAACAAATAGCATTTCTCGCCTGACGACATCTTGTGAAATCAGTAGCTTCACACCAGGCAAAGTAGTATTTAAATCATGCGCCAAATTTGTTTTCCCACTGCCTGAGTTACCCCGTAATATAATTAATCTCGTTTTCAAAGGATTTACCTATAAAAAAGTAAACGGATCAGTATGGACTTCTGAAACAATAAATTCAGCTTCATATTTTAAATTTTCCGCCCGCTCCTCAAATACATTTTTCAAATAACTTTTCATGACTTTTTCAATATTGTGACCAGCGTCTATGGTTGGTAAATCTATCGCGAGTAAATCGTGACCCGTATGATAGTAAATATCACCCGTTACATAAACATCAGCGCCGCTTCGCTTCACATCATGAATAAATTTATTCCCATCCCCGCCAATAATCGCCACTTTTTTTACTATTTTAGACGGGTCTCCAATGAAACGTACGTGATCAATCGCAAGCGCGCCTTTTAAATCCTCGATGAATGCTTCGATGCTTTTTTCTTTTTTAAGGGTGCCAATCCGGCCAAGTCCCTTTTGTTCTTTTAAATTTTGAAGATGGATTAAATCAATCGCCGGCTCCTCATACGGATGGGCAATTCGCACAGCTTTTAACACTTTATCAGCTACACTATGAGGGACTATCGCCTCTAATTTGACTTCGCCGACAGAGGTTAACTCCCCTTTTTCCCCAATGGTTGGGTTCGCTTTTTTACTTGGTTTAAATTCTCCCGTTCCATATGTTCGGAAGCTGCATTCCTCGTATTCTGCCCCCAATTTGCCGGCCCCATTTTGCATGAGTGCGAGTCTTACGTGTTCTACGCTATCTTCCGGGACGTAAACTGCTATTTTCATATAATTTTCTGTGTGCGTGGGGACAATCCATGTTGTATTTTGAAGCGCGAGAAGTTTTGCTAAAATATCGTTAACACCGCCATCAGCAATATCTAAATTTGTGTGCGCGGCATAAACGATAATATCATGTTTAATTAGTTTGCGAATCATTCGGCCTTCCGTAGTTGTCATATCAATTTTTTTAAGTGGACGAAATAAAAAAGGATGATGGGCGATAATCATATCGACATTTTTACGAACCGCTTCTTCTACTACTTCTTCTAAAACATCTAACGTAAACATGACTTTGCGTACTTTCTTTGATAAATCTCCAATTTGAAGACCTATAGGATCATTTTCCATCGCTAGTTTTTTAGGCGCAATCTCTTCAAGCATAGCTACAAATTCGTATCCATTTGCTACTTTCATCTCAGCACTTCCTCTACTAAACGTATTTTTTCCGTAAGTTCTGTGATTTTTTCGGTATTTTGCTCTGTTTCTTGCCCGTGTTGAATGCCATTTACAATGCGAGCCCAGTTTTCTTTTTCATGTAGCCATTTTGCTTGAAAGACTTCATTTTTTTCAAGTAAAAGAAAAGGACCTAGTAGACGCTCTTTTTCATTATAGGCAATTCTTTCGCTTGTTTTTTCTAAAACAAGAATTTCATAGATTTTATTATCTTCCCTTAAAATCGTTTCGGAAACTAGTTTAAAATGATGCCCCATCGCCCAGTCACGAATTTGCCAAGCTCCTATATTAGGTTGTAAAATAAGTCGTTCGACTGTTTCAAGTTTTTCAGGATTCGCTTCTAAAATAGCTCGAATAAGCATGCCACCCATTCCAGCAATGACAATTGTATCAATAGCATCTTCTGCTTCTATAACAGAAAGGCCATCTCCAAATCGCACATCAATTTGAGCGGTTAATTGGGAATGTTTTACTTGCTCTTTAGCGGATTCAAATGGTCCGCTGGCGACTTCTCCCGCTACTGCAAAGCTAGCTTGACCATTTAAGACTGCAAAACACGGTAAATAAGCGTGGTCACTGCCAATATCGGCAATGCGGCTTCCTTTTGGTATGTAATTTGCCACACATGTGAGGCGCTTGGATAATTTTTGCTCGTTCATTTTGACACTCCCTATAAAAAGGAGGTCGGAACTAGGCGTAGCAAGCCCAGTCCAAACCTCTTACTTTTATTCTAAAAAGTCTTTTAATTGTTTACTTCTACTTGGGTGACGCAGTTTACGAAGTGCTTTTGCCTCGATTTGGCGGATACGTTCACGAGTAACCCCAAACACTCGGCCAACTTCTTCTAATGTGCGTGTGCGACCATCGTCTAATCCAAAACGAAGACGCAGTACATTTTCCTCACGATCAGTTAACGTGTCTAAAACGTCTTCTAACTGTTCTTTTAAGAGTTCATAAGCGGCGTGATCAGACGGTGACGTTGCTTCTTGGTCTTCGATGAAATCACCTAAGTGCGAATCATCTTCTTCCCCGATAGGTGTTTCAAGAGAGACAGGTTCTTGGGCAATTTTTAAAATTTCACGAACTTTTTCAGTTGGTAAATCCATTTCTTCTCCAATTTCTTCTGGAGATGGATCACGTCCTAAATCTTGAAGTAACGAACGTTGTACGCGAATTAATTTATTGATGGTTTCCACCATATGCACGGGAATACGAATCGTACGCGCCTGGTCAGCGATAGCACGGGTAATAGCTTGTCTAATCCACCAAGTGGCATACGTACTGAACTTAAATCCTTTGTTAAAGTCAAACTTTTCAACGGCTTTCATTAAGCCCATGTTTCCTTCTTGAATCAAATCAAGGAAAAGCATGCCACGCCCAACATAACGTTTTGCAATACTAACAACTAGTCGCAAATTGGCTTCTGCAAGCCGGCCTTTTGCTTCTATATCACCCGCTTCAATACGTTTAGCAAGAGCGATTTCTTCATCCGCAGATAATAAGTCCACTCGACCTATTTCTTTTAAATACATACGAACAGGGTCGTTAATTTTAACGCCAGGAGGAACGCTCATATCCGTAAGATCGAACTCTTCAGTTTCTTCTTTTACGAGTTCCGTTTCATCTGGATCCGCATCTTCATCATCGTCCACTACTTCGATTCCAGATTCCCCTAGTTGCTCTAGGTATTCATCCATTTGTTCGGATTCTAATGTGAAGGGAGCTAATCTAGTAGCTACTTGGCTGTAAGTTAAAATACCTGTCTTCTTACCTTCTTCAACAAGACCTTCTTTGGCTTGTTCAATTGTTTCTTGTTTTAATTCTTGCGCTTTTTCACTCATACTGCCTGTTTCCTCCTCCCAAAATACCGCGTGACGACTATACTTAGTCATTACCATCATTTTGCGGTTTTAAAACGTTTCATCATCTGCGAAATCGTAGTCCTTGTTCGCGAGACTCTTTCGAAGTAAGATAACCTCCGTTGATGCTTTTATTGCTCCTTCGTGATCTTGCAGGCGCATCTTTTCATGCACTTCTTGTTCCTTTTGTTTAATTTTTATTTCAAGACGATATTTTTTCATGCTTAAAATATAGTCAGAATAAGCTTCCATTGTTTGTTCTTCAGGTGATTCTATCATTTCAAGACTTGATACAACATTTTTCAAACGCATGTCTGTTAAATAATCCATAAAGCGTGATGCACTTGCTTCATTTCCATCTAAATAGTAGGCAATCAAATGGGTATAAAGAGCTTGAAAATCATCATTGTAAAAACGGCTACTTTCTAAAAGTTGATGAATTTGACTAAAAGCATCTTGGTTTTCAATCATGGCCTTCATCAAATGTTGTTCGGCAACGAAATGTGCCTCACGTCTGCCCTTTTCTTTTGGCATAGTTTGAAAATCATCAAAGCTTTCATCCGGTGGCGGTAACATATTGGAAAAATCATGCGACTCTGTAACACGCGACTTTTGACGCGATAATTCTTGCACCGCGCGCTGCAGTTGCTCTTTTAACGTTGGAATTGTAATATCAAATTCATCAGAAAGTTGCTTTAAATATAATTCTCGCTCCACAGCCTGATCAATTTTACCGATTTCAAAGAGGGCCTCGTCAATGTACGCTAAACGCTCTGTGTCATTTGCCATATTTCGTTTTCGGCTTAAATAGTACAATTTGAAAGCGGTCCAGGTCTGCCTTTCATGCGTATAAAACGTTTGAAATTTATCTGCCCCGTAAGTTCTGATATATTCATCTGGATCCTTACCACTTGGTAGACTGAGAACATAAATTTCAATCTTAGCTTGTGCAAGTAAACTCCCCGCTTTAAAAGCGGCCTCAATTCCAGCACTGTCGCCGTCGTAACAAATAACAGCACGATTTGCCACACGTTTAATTAGCCCAATGTGCTCTTCCGTCAAACTTGTCCCCATCGAGGCAATACCATTTAACAGACCTGCTTCGCTGACCGAAATAACGTCCATAAAGCCTTCTAAAAGAAGCACTTCCTCATATTTCCGAATAGACTGACGACCTTCTGAAAAATGATATAAAAGCTTTCTTTTGTTAAAAATGGGCGTTTCCGGGCTATTTAAATATTTCGGCCCCTCTTCCTGGTTATAAAGCCTCCCTGAAAAGCCGACAAGCTGCCCTCTATCATCCGTAATGGGAAACATAATCCGATTTCTAAAGCGGTCCACGATATCCCCATTATCGCGTTCTGATAAAAGCCCCGCTGCAACTGCTAAATGTAAATCCAAGTCGCGTTTTTCAAAAAACGAAGTTATCGTAGCATGGTGATTAGGCGCAAAACCAATTTGGAAAGTTTGAATTAATTCCTCACTCATTCCACGTTCTTTCAAATAATTTAACGCTTCAAGACCTTCTTCTGTTTCAAGCAACAAATAGTGATATAATTTTGCAGCAAGCTGATGCATTTCTATCATTTTATGCGTTTCGCTAGTTTCTTTTGGCACAGCAGCTGAGTCATCGCTTGCAAGTTGCGGAAGTTCCACATCAAGATGGCTTAATTCAGCCACTTTATGGACTGCCTCCGTAAACGTTAAATGATCATGCTCCATTAAAAAGGAAAATACATTGCCTCCTTTTCCACATCCAAAGCAGTGAAAAATTTGTTTCTCAGGTGAAACAGAAAAAGATGGTGTTTTTTCCCCGTGAAAAGGACATAAACCAATGTAGTTTCGTCCTTGTTTTTTAAGTTGTACATAATGACCAATAATATCGACAATATCCGTCTGATTCCGAATGCGGTCAATCGTTTCTTCAGGAATCCTTCTCATTTTTTATCGTCATCTCCACTTTATTTTCTAAAAAATCGTGAACATTTTGGTAAAAACGATTGCGGTCTTGGTCTGTCATCGCTTTTGGTCCTTTGCTATACTTGCCAAGTTTGCGCTCTTTACGCCGGTCATTTCGCTGCTCAAGCATCATGGTCATTCGTTCTTCTAAATAAAGTTCCCCGCGATTTGAAAAAACATCACATTTTGCAAGCAACATACTAGAAAGTCCAATATCTTGAGTCACAACTAAATCGCCTTTTTGAGCTAAATTGACAATTCGAATATCAGCTGATTCTTTTTCCGTGTCAACATAAATCCAAGTTTCATCTGTCACGGCGCTTCTAAAATGATTATAAGAAGCTACATATAAAACTTCCAGTTGAAATTCTTTCGCAAGCTGATTAATCTCTGCCTTAACGGGACATGCATCTGCATCCACAATAATTTTAGGCAAACGAGTTCCTCCTTTATAGCTTTTGACAAACGAAAAAACGAGCTAAAAACCCGTTTTATACGTCACAATTTTACGTAGCCGCAAAATTGCATTATACGCGTTTTCTTTTTTATTTTCAAGCTGAAAAGTGCGTATACTATATATATTCGCCGTAAAAATTAAAATTCCTTCTTAAATATCAAAATTTTCTTCAGCAATTTGACCAATATGGCTTAAAATTTCATTTGCGGTCTCTTCTACCGCTTTATTCGTCACATCGAGAACAAAACAACCTAATTTATCTGTTAGCTTTTTAAAAAAATTGAAGTTCTTCATCAATGCGATTATCACTGGAATACATCCCATCTCCACTTAGTCCCATCGATATTAAGCGTTCCGAACGAATTTGATTTAATTTTTTCTTATTAATTTTAAGTCCGATTATTTTTTTAGGATCAATTTCGAAAAGCTCTTCCGGAATGCTCGCTTCCGGCACGATAGGAATATTTGTAATTTTTAACCCTTTTAAGGCCAAGTACTGTGATAAAGGTGTTTTTGATGTACGCGAAATGCCAATCAACACGTAATCTGCTTGTAAAATACCGCGCGGATTTCTACCATCATCATTTTCAACAGCAAACTCAATCGCTGCCACCTTGTTAAAATATGCTTCATCAAGTGATCTAACGCGACCTGGCTCTGACAGTGGTTTAATTTTATACGTTTGCTCTAATTGTGCTAAAAGCGGGCCAAAAATATCAATAATCGGGACACCATATGCTTTTGCAGTTTCATTTAATTGTTCACGCACCTCTTCTAAAACAACTGTATGAACAATAATACCATTATTTACTGCTACTAAATCAATAATTTCTTCTATCATTTCAATCGAGTCAACATGATGAAAACGGTGAATAAATTTCGGGGTCTGTCCAAACTGCGCTAAAGCAGCCCGTGTAACAAGTTCAGCAGTTTCACCAGTTGAATCGGAAACGACATAAACGGCTGGTTGAGTCATCAAATTCGTCTCCTTTAAAAAGCAGGAACTTTCCTTTCTTGAAAAATTCCTGCTTCATTTTATATTCTTATTTTACCTGAATTTCGTCCATTTGTGCAAACTCACGAATAAATGTAGAGAGTTCCACAAGAAGTGCTAAGCGGTTTGCTTTTAGTGCTTCATTCTCACTCATGACTAAAGTATTTTCAAAATAATTGTCAATGATAGGTCGAATTTTAGCAAAGCGTTTAAGTCGCTCCACAATCGTCATATTAGGATAATCACGTTTTAATTCTTGCACACTATCAAATAATTCTTTTTCATAGTCATTTTCAAATAGACTTGGGTCAACTGCTTCATGATCTTCATATTTTTTCGCAATATTTGTTACACGTGTAAGCGCCTCAATGGTTGGTCGGAACCAATCGTCGTTTGTGGATTCATTTAATACTTTTGCGCTATCAATGATTTGCGGGATTCGGTTTGGGTCACCACCCACAACAGCTTCAATAATATCTTGGCGAACATCGTGACCGCGCAAAATAACACGTAAACGGTTTTTCATAAAGTTTTGCGCCACTTGATAAACTTCTTCGCTAGGTAGTTCAGAGAAACCTTCTTTTCGTTCAATGCCAACAATTTCAGCTAAAACTTCTGCAAGTGGTAAATTCCATTCATTTGCTTGAATAATTCTCATCACACCAAACGCACTACGACGAAGGCTAAATGGATCCGCAGAACCTGTTGGAATAATATTAATACAGAAGAAACTTATCAGCGTTTCAAGCTTATCTGAGATGGCAAGCAGGCTACCTAAATCAGATTTTGGCAATTCGCCTTCTGCTGAGATTGGCATATAATGTTCACGAATAGCTGTTGCAACCGCTTCGTTTTCACCTTGCAGTCTCGCATATTTTTCTCCCATAATCCCTTGAAGCTCTGGGAATTCACCAACAATATTTGTTACTAAATCAAATTTATAAATATCCGTCACACGATAAATATCTTTTTTCTGCTCCTCATCCCAGCTCAAGTAGTCCGCAATTAGTAAAGCCACTTTTTGGACACGTTTCATTTTTTCAGTAAGCGAACCAAGTTTTTCATGAAAAACAATATTTTTCAGCTTATGAACGGCTTCATCAATCGTCATTTTTAGATCCTCTTGATAGAAGAAATCCGCATCAGACAATCTAGCTCGAAGCACTTTTTCATTACCTTTTTGAACCATATCAAGGTGTTCATGATTCCCGTTTCGAACCGTAATAAAATGCGGTAATAAACGATTTTCCTGGTCAAATACAGGGAAATAGCGCTGATGTTCTTTCATCGTAGTAATAAGAACTTCTTCCGGCAGTTCCAAGTAAGCTTCTTCAAAATCGCCAAATAGTGCTGTCGGATACTCCACAAGATTATTTACTTCTTCGAGTAAATCCGCATCGGCCGGAATATTCCACTTCTGTATGGTTTCGATTTCAGCAATTTGTTCGCGAATCGCTTCTTTCCTTGCATCCGCATCCGCAACTACAAATTGTTCCAAGAGAGCCTTCTCATAATCAGCAGGCGAATGAATAGTGGCATTCTGACCAAGGAAGCGATGCCCACGCGTTTCATTACCCGTTTTGACACCAGCCACCTCAAATGGAATCACTTCCGTACCAAATAGCGCAATCAACCATTTAATAGGGCGAATATAACGTAAATCACAGTCACTCCAATGCATGCTAACCGGAAAAGTCATATCTGTTATAATTTTTTTAAATTCAGGTAGTAAAATCGACGTTTCAAGTCCTTTTACTTCTTTTTTAATATAGATGTATTCAGTGCCTTTTATTTCTTGAAAGCTAAGGTCTTCTGGCGCAACGCCTTGACTTCTGGCAAAGCCTTGTGCGGCTTTTGACCAATCTCCCTTTTCATCAAAAGCGATTTTTTTAGCCGGCCCTTTTGCTTCTTCGATTTGATCTTCTTGTTTTATAGCCACATCTTTTGCTAAAATCGTTAATCGTCTTGGGGAAGAGTATGTTTCAATGTCGGAAACCGCGATTTTTTTCTCCTTAAACCATTCTGTAGCCCGTTCTTTGAGTTGTTTCGCGGAGGCTGTAATATATTTGGCGGGCATTTCTTCAAGCCCGATTTCAAGTAAAAAATCTTTATTCATGAGTTTGTTCCTCCTTTATTAAAGGGAAGCCAAGTTTTTCGCGCTCTTCATAAAATGTTCTAGCAATTCGTCTTGCTAGGTTACGAATTCGTCCAATGTACTGCGCGCGTTCTGTAACAGAAACAACACCTCGTGCGTCTAATAAGTTAAATGTATGCGAACATTTCAAAACATAATCATAGGCCGGGAAAACAAGTCCCTCACCCATTTGATTTCCTGCTTCGCGTTCATACGTATCAAAGAGGGATAATAGCATTTCGGTATTAGATGTCTCAAAAGCATATTTTGAGTTTTCATATTCCGCTTGATAGAAAATATCTCGATAAGAAATGCCCTCTGTCCATTCTAAATCAAATACGTTTTCTCTATCTTGGATATAGCTTGCTAAACGTTCTAAGCCGTATGTGATTTCTGACGTTACAGGCGAACACTCTAAACCACCTACTTGTTGAAAATAAGTGAATTGTGTAATTTCCATACCATCAAGCCATACTTCCCAGCCTAGTCCCGCGCAACCAAGTGATGGATTTTCCCAATTGTCTTCCACAAAACGAATATCATGTTCTAGTGGATTAATCCCTAATTTTTCAAGTGAGCCAAGATAAAGCTCTTGAATATTATCAGGGGAAGGTTTCATCACAACCTGAAATTGATGGTGCTGAAACAAACGGTTAGGATTCTCTCCGTAACGTCCGTCAGCTGGACGCCTAGATGGTTCCACGTAACCTGCTTTCCACGGCTCTGGCCCGATTGCTTTTAGGAATGTGTACGGGCTCATTGTGCCGGCACCTTTTTCAACATCATACGATTGCAACATGATACAGCCTTGTTCTGACCAATAATCTTGTAATGTGCGAATCATTTTTTGTAAATTCATTTTTTAGCACCTCCAAAGTTTTACGGCCATATAAAAACTCTCGTCTCTATATGCCATGACAACATATAGGGACGAGAGTTATCTCGCGGTTCCACCCTACTTGGAATTTTAAAATTCCCACCTTGATTTCGTCTGTACTCCGAAACGCCTTTCAAAACAAGATTTCACTCGGCTCCCACCTGCCCGAATTCGCTATATAAAGAGCTTGTTTTTACTTTTTTTCATCTACGTACCTATTTAAATCTTATTTACAAGATACTTCATTTTTAGCACTTTGTCAATTGTCATCTTTTTCTCGTAAAACATCATCCCACTTTGACATATCGCGTAAAAAGCGTTTACTTTTTAAAAATAAACCTGTTTTTTCCTCATAATACGTATCGATTGTTTTTTCAAGAAGAGCTTTCGTTTCTGGTTTCACATTAATGTCCCCTAAGCGATCTAATTTAAAAATATAAAATAAACGTAAAAGTTTAACGACATTTTCCGGTAAATGTAAACGATAAGGATCTTTTTCAAAGCAGCGATGACAAACTAATCCATCTGCATGAGTGGAAAAGTCAAAATGACCAGAAGTAGCTCCGCAAATTGCGCATTTGTCCATTACAGGATAAAGCCCAAGCACATTCAGCATTTTCATTTCAAAAATGTGCACTAAAATTTGGGCGTCATAGCCTTCATCAATATCATTTAAAATTTGAAAGACTAGTTCATATAAATAGCCGTTTGGTTTTCGCTCTTCGGTCGCCTTATCAAGTAATTCACATGTATAAGCAGCATAGGCTGTCAAAAAAATATCTGTTTGAATATCAGAGAAATTATGAATTAAATCCCCCTGCTGTAATGTAACAAGTCCTTTATTTCCAAAAAAGGTATAACTTCCTTGTGTAAAAGGTTGTGTAACAGCAGCTAGGCGACTTTGTCCTTTTTTAGCCCCACGCGCAACCATGCCGATTTTACCAAATTCACGTGTATATAGCACAACAATTTTATCTGATTCACGGTAATTACTCGCGCGTAAGACAATCCCTTCACATTTTTCCACAAAGAACACCTCCCTAAAGTTTTATTATACACGAAAAAACCCTTAATCGGATAGCTTCTTATCCTAAATTAAAGTATAACGAATTGATATGTGAAGTATATTCTATTTCTCTTGCACATCAAGTTTTAGTTCTCTAAATTGGTGAGAGATGTTACAATGAAATTAGCATATAAAAAGGAGAAACGTCTATGATTTATTCGGTTATCATTGGGTTGGTTAGTTTTATATCGTTTGCATGCCTTATTACAGGTGTCGCATTCTTACTTTTAAAGAAAAAGAAGTTAATGGGTATTTTGTTTACAAGTATTGGTGGATCTGTCTTTCTGATTAGCTGTTTGGCACTTTTCGCTGCATTTCTTTTTTATGTGAGCGAGCAAACCACGAGTGACGCGAATATTGAGAGTGACTATAGTGAAAGTTATGATGATGAATATAGTGACGAAGATTATACGGAACTTTCGTTTAATGAAGAAGGAAAATCAACGGAAGATGCGACTGTTATGGTGAAGAAGCCAACCATTTATAAGGTTGATGAACGCGGTATTGAAAAATACTATAAAGTGGATGTCAAAATGCGAAATGACAGTAAAGAACCGATTTATGTGTCTGCAAAGGATTTTTATTTATTCCAGTATGATGCAGATGATTACGCGGATGTGGAGAAAAAAGACTATTTCCATGAAAAAATTGATCCTGGAAAATCGGTTAGTTTTTCAATTTACTATGAATATTTAGGCGATGTAGGATATTTAGAAATGGAATATGATAATTTAATATGGAACTAAAAAACAGCGGAAACCTCCGCTGTTTTTTTTAATATTCCTCTTGATTAAATCCGTAATCCTGTAAATAATGCTCTTTGTCGCGCCAATTTTTTTGGACTTTAACCCAGAGTTCTAGAAATACTTTAGAACCCATTAATAATTCAATTTCTTTTCGAGCACGCATACCAATTTGTTTCAGCATTTGGCCTTGCTTTCCGATAATAATCCCTTTTTGTGTGCTACGTTCCACTATAATGGTCGCCATAATGGTTAATTTTTCTGTTTTAGGATTTTTTTCAATCCCTTCAATCACAACAGCTACTGAATGCGGCACTTCCTCGCGAGTGAGTTGTAAAACTTGCTCACGAATAAGCTCAGAGATAATAAAACGCTCAGGGTGATCAGTGATTTGGTCTTTTGGATAATACATTGGACCTTCATCTAAGTAATTTTTTGTTTCAGCAAGTAAATTAGGCACTTCTTCGCCTTCTAATGCGGAAATAGGGATAATTTCGGCAAAATCGAGTAGATCCTTATACTGTTCAATGAGTTCAACAAGCCTCTCTTTTGAAACTAAATCAATTTTATTTATAAGTAAGAAAACAGGTGTCTCGACATTCTTTAATTTTTCAATGATAAATTCATCCCCGCGCCCAAAGCCAGATTCCGCATCAATCACAAAATAAATTAAATCCACTTCACGAAATGTATTCAGTGCAACTTTCACCATAAAATCGCCTAATTTATGCTTTGGCTTATGAATGCCAGGTGTATCAATAAAGACAACTTGCGCATCATCTTCTGTATAAACCCCTTGCACTTTATTTCGTGTTGTTTGGGCCTTGTCGCTCATAATAGCAATTTTTTGACCTATAATTTGGTTTAAAAGGGTAGACTTTCCTACATTCGGGCGCCCAACAATCGCTACAAAACCAGATTTAAACGTATCGCTCATGATCCATATCTCCACTCGTAAAGGCTCCGGGAAGTAACGTTTCAACAGTCACTGTAACGGCATCGCCCTTTAAATTTGTTAATACTACTGGCATATCCTTGTCACAAAATTCACTAATGACTTGGCGACATGCCCCGCATGGTGAAACTGGACCGTCTGTATCCGCTACAACAACCAGTTTTTTAAAATTCGTTTTACCTTCTGATACAGCTTTAAAAATAGCGGTTCTCTCCGCACAATTAGTTAGCCCAAAAGAAGCATTTTCAATATTACAACCTAAAACGACTTCATCGCTATCTGTTACAAGAGAGGCTCCAACAGGAAATTTGGAATACGGCACATACGCATACTCACGCGCACGTTTAGCCTGCTCAATAAAATTACTTTCTTTCATATACTAAACTCCTATCTATCAATTTATAGCTAACACATATGGTATAAAAATAATAAGTCCGATAATAAAAGACATTAGGGAGGCAATCAAAACGGCGCCTGCTGCCACGTCTTTTGCTTTTTTGGCTTCGGGTAAAAATTCGGTGGTCACTGTATCCACTGCTCGTTCAATCGCGGTGTTAACCATTTCAAGAATGATAACAATGAAGATGCAAATGAGAAGAATAAGCCACTCACTTTTTGTCACTTGAAATCCGCCGGCACAGGCTAAGACGACAAGTGCAACAATAAGGTGAATCTTCATATTGCGCTCTTCGGCAATTGCCGTTTTTATCCCTGTAAAAGCATGTTTAAAGGAATCGAATAAATGACGACTGCGCTTATATTTTCTATCTTTGTAACCCATAAGCATCCAACATTTCTTTTTGAAGTCCGAACATTTCTTTTTCATCTTCTGTTGTCATATGGTCGTATCCGAGTAGATGAAGTAGTCCATGTACGGCTAAAAATCCAAGTTCACGGTCAAAATCATGCCCGTATTCATGCGCTTGCTCTTTTGCTCGTTCAATGGAGATGATAATATCGCCAATATTTCGCGGCATTCCTTCTTCTTGTATGATGTCCATTTCACCCTCACCTAGCTCCTCTAAGGCAAAGGAGATAACATCGGTTGGTTGATCTTTCCCGCGGTAGTCGCGATTTATTTCCTGAATACGAGCGTTATCCGTTAATGTGACAGACATTTCAATGCTTCCTGAAAGTTTTAAGTACGAAACAGCAAACTCTAAAATATCACGAATAAATGCTTGTTCTCTTTCTGATACTTGCTCTGTTTCATCAAATAAATCGAGTTCAAAATCGTTCATTTAGTTTCCCCTTTCGAATCATCTGGATATTGAATCCGCTGATGATAAATGCCGTTTAATGTGCGTTTTAAAGTTTCGCGAATGATTTCAATTTCCTTAAGCGAAATGTCACACTCGGTAAACTGCCCATCTAAAATACGTTCGCGAATAATCCCATCAATAATTGTGCTTATCTTCTCTTTTGTTGGCATCTCGCAAGAACGAACTGCCGCCTCCACACTATCAGCAATATTAATGATGGCGATTTCCTTCGTCGGCGGTTTCGGTCCGCTATAACGAAATTCACTTTCAAGTATTTCCGGATTCGCTTCTTTTTCTTTAAAATAAAAATATTTTAAGACTGTTGTCCCGTGATGCATACGTGCAATATCAATAATTGGCTGTGGCATATGATTTTCCTTTAAAATATCCGCCCCGTCTTTTGTATGCGCTAAAATAATATCGCGACTTTGCTTCGGCGTCAACCGGTCATGTGGATTAATGCCATGTAGTTGATTTTCAACAAAAAATGGCGGTCTAAGCGTTTTACCAATGTCATGATAGAAACATCCTACTCGTACAAGAAGACTATTAGCCCCAATTTCATCTGCACAGCTTTCTGCTAAATTCGCAACCATCATGCTATGGTGATAGGTTCCAGGCGCTTTCATCAAAATTTTCTTTAAAAGTGGATGGTTAGGATTTGCAAGCTCAATTAAGCGACTTGTCGTTAAAAGACCAAACATCGTTTCAAAAAGCGGAATTAAAGCGAGTCCTAGCATAAAGGAACCAATGCCTCCAATAAACGCATAAAAAATGACTTGTAAAGCATTTAAACTAAATAAAATAGAGTTATTAATGGCAAGTAATAAAATAGCATAAATGACATTCATCGCACCTACAATAAGACCCGTTTGAAAAATCATAATTCGGCGGCTATAATCTTTTAATGCTACAACCCCCGTTAAACCACTTAAGAGAATAAAGGCGACCATAAGAACATTCATAATACTTGTTGTATCAGACTCAAATATAAATAGACTTGTTACCCCGACCACAATAACACCAAAAAAGGCATAGCGCTCGTTTAATAAAATTTTTAAAATAATCGGCATAAAAGCAGCAGGGAAAATAAAGGCTATATTCATGAGATTAGCACTCTCAAGAAAGCGAATCACTAAGAGAAATACGAGCGTCGTTACATACACACTTGTAAAAATAAGCATCGTCTGCTGGCGCTTTTTAGGCGGATATTTTCTTTTTTTCGTATAAAAATAAAGTAGTAAAAATAGTGCTAGAATTAAAAAAGCATATCCCGCATATTGTTTAATGGGCATTTTTTGATTAATTAAATTTAATAAATCCAGTTGCCGATACGTTTCACGGTCAATAATTTGTCCTTCTTGAACAATAACTTGTCCTTGAAGTATTTTTTCAGGAACCACATTTTCAGCCGCTTCTTTTTTACGTGCTTTTGTTTGTTCAGCATCTACAGTTTCATTCGGAATAATAGCATTCGTCACGAGCGATTTAGCTGTCGTTTTATAACGAGATGGCATCTGTGAGAGTTCAATATCATCACGCGCTTGAACTTTTTTAGTATTTAAATTAGTCTCGCGAATTCGACTTTCCATCGTTTCTTCTACCTCTGTAATCACCTGATCTTGTATCGCTTTTAAATCAGTCTGAGAGGCATTTAATAGATTTATAAAAGTGGCATCCGATACATTTTCCGTTATATTTCCCGCATGATCCCCAACCAGCTTACTTTTAAAAGAAGCTAATTTACTCGCATCCGTAATTTTCTTTGGCGCTGCCGCATTATTTTCATCTGCTTTCTTTTTTAGCTTTTTTCTCAGCGCTTGCTGTTTCGGTACGTACTTCATCAATGTAATCGAAAATTGATTGCATAAAAGCAACTTGATTCTCTGCCGTTTCACGATTAAACACATAGACATCTTCTATTTCTTCACTTGCTTTCCGTTTCTCCTCCGCCGTTTTCTTCGTATCTACAACAGTTTGCGGAGAACGTATAGTTTTTTCAGAAACCGAAAATAATTTTGCTTGGTAAGATTCTGGTTTAGTCACCTGAATGAGCAAAACATACGCTGAAAGAAAAAGGACTGCAATGATTAGTGGGATAAAAAGCTTTTCTTTATTTTTGCTATAAACGTCTTGCCACTTTTGCTTCACCAATATCTCAGCCCTTCTCCATTAAATTCGTTCATATGCTTTGATAATTTCTGCTACAAGCGGGTGTCTGACAACATCATGATGTTCAAAATAAACAAAGCCGATATTTTTCACATCACTTAAAACTTGTTCCGCATTAACTAACCCGCTCATGGCACCTTTTGGTAAGTCGATTTGTGTCATATCCCCGTTTACAATCATCTTAGAATCATAACCTAAGCGCGTTAAAAACATTTTCATTTGGGCAATCGTTGTGTTTTGTGCCTCATCTAAAATAACAAAAGCGTTATCAAGTGTACGTCCACGCATATAGGCAAGCGGCGCAATTTCAATTACCCCACGGTCCATCAGGCGAGTTGTATGTTCGACACCAAAAATATCGTAGAGGGCATCGTACACGGGACGCAAATATGGGTCTACTTTTTCTTTTAAATCACCAGGTAAAAATCCCAGACTCTCGCCTGCTTCTACCGCAGGGCGAGTTAGAATGATTTTACTTACCTTTCCTTTTTTCCAAGCATCAACAGCCATCACAACAGCCAAGTATGTCTTCCCTGTTCCTGCTGGGCCGACGCCGAACACGATGTCATATTTACGAACCATTTGCATATATTTGCGCTGTCCGAATGTTTTGGGACGAATTGGTTTTCCTTGCGCATTTTTGGTAATTTCGTCATCAAATAAAGTCGGAAAGTACTCAAGCGTACCGCCTTTTTCCATTTTTATCGCTTGGGCAACATCACGCCCGTCAATGTGTACGCCTTTTTTTAGCACATCAATAAGCGCCAAAATAACATGTTTTGCTTGTAAAACCGCTTCCTCGTTCCCCGTTATCGAAACGTCTCCTCCGCGTGTCACGATTTTTACTTGCAAGGAATCTTCTAAAATATCGATGTTAGCGTCATTGTTTCCGAATAAATCGCGTCCATCCGTCATTTCATTTAATTCAATGATTTCATTGTAGGACTCATTTTGCATGCTTTAACCCCTTATCGTTTATACTAAATTTCTCTCTTTTATTATACACGAAAACGCATCATATTAAAAACTGAACCTTTTCTAACATGCGATTTGCGGATGATACAAAAAAAGGCTAGCAAAATTGCTAGCCTTTTTAACTTTTATGAAAGATATTTTTTAACAAAGTTATTCACTGCATTTCCGTCAGCTTTGCCTTTTACTTTAGGCATAATTTTACCCATCACTTTACCAAAATCGGCTTTTGATGTGGCGCCAACTTCTGCAATCGTTACTTTAACAATTTCTTCAAGCTCATCGTCTGTCAATTGTTTTGGAGAATAGTGTTCTACAATAACAATTTCAGCGCGAACTTTTTCAGCTAAATCTTCTCGTCCAGCTTTTTCAAACTCAGACAAAGAATCTCGGCGCTGTTTCATTTCACGAGAGAGAACAGTGATTTCATCATCTTCGGAAAGAGTTCCACCTTGATTAATCGCTTCATTTTGTAAAGCAGCTTTTAACATACGAATGACAGAAAGTTTTTCTTTCTCTTTATTTCGCATAGCTTGCTTCATATCTTCATTCAAATTGTCAAGCAGTGTCAACGATATCATCGCCTTTAAAATTAGAATTTACGTTTTCTTGCTGCCTCTGATTTTTTCTTACGTTTTACGCTTGGTTTTTCATAAAATTCGCGCTTTCTAGATTCCTGCAAAGTTCCACTTTTGGAAACAGTACGTTTAAAGCGACGAAGAGCATCTTCAAGCGATTCGTTTTTACGAACTACTGTTTTTGACATCTCTCTTTCCCTCCCTCCGACACTTACATGGACTAGTGAAAGTCCTTATAAGGCTTCAGAATGCTAGCGAACTGTTAGCGAGATTCTGAAAGCATAACAGGATAAGCATTCACTCACTTAAAATTATATATAAACCTGTTTTT
>NZ_ALWW01000029.1 GCF_000344175.1 Listeria fleischmannii subsp. fleischmannii LU2006-1
CCCAAATGTCGGTGCTAGTGCACAATATGCTTGGTAAAWTWACGTACTTTCTGAGGGTAAATTTWAAACGAGGAACMGAAAAAAGACTTAGAAAGCAGACGATGAAAAAAATTCCAACAAGCAGGAGATAAAATTGCTGGTTTTGCCGAAAGAGTAAAAGATAGCGTTAAATATTTACTTGTTCAAGGAACCTTTTTTGAAGAAATGGGCTACACATATTTAGGACCGGTGAACGGGCATGATTATCAAGATTTAATTACAAACCTTGAATTTGCCAAAAAAGTAAAAGGTCCAACGCTTATTCATGTTGTCACAACGAAAGGAAAGGGATACGCGCCTGCTGAAACGGATAAACGTGGAACTTGGCACGGAACAGGACCTTATAAAATGGAAACAGGTGCGTTTATTAAGCCTGTTACGACCGCGCCTGCTTGGAGTGAAGTAATAAGCGACCGCATTTCAGAGCTTGCAAGAATGGATGATCGGATTGTGGCGATTACACCGGCAATGCCTGTTGGATCTAAACTTGAGAAGTTTGCTAAAGAATTTCCAGATCGTTTTTTTGATGTAGGAATCGCAGAACAGCATGCGGTCACACTCTCGGCTGGTATTGCAGCGGAAGGGTTAAAACCATTTTTGGCGATTTACTCTACGTTTTTACAACGGGGTTATGATCAGGTTGTCCATGATGTATGCCGACAAAATTTAAATGTAATGATTGGAATTGACCGCGCTGGTCTTGTTGGCGGGGATGGTGAGACTCATCAGGGCATTTTTGATATTAGTTTTTTAAGAAGCATTCCAAATATTGTCATCGCTATGCCAAAAGATGAATCTGAGGCACGAGAGCTTATTCAAACAGCCTATGAGTTTGAAGGCCCCTTCGCCCTTCGCTATCCGCGTGGAAATGCTCTTGGGGTGGATGTTAGTGGGCCAGTAGAAGCACTCCCGATTGGAAAATTTGAGGTGCTCATGGAACCGATTGATGGCGCGATATTGACATTTGGAACAACTATCCCAATGGCTCTTCAGGCGGCTATGCATCTTCGTAAACAAGGGTTACGTGTAGGGGTTATCAATGCGAGATTTATTAAGCCGCTTGATGAAACGCTGTTGCACGAACTATTTGCTAAGAAAGTTCCTATTTTAACAGTAGAAGAGGCTCTTTTAGCTGGTGGATTTGGTTCGGCGGTTCTTGAATTTGCTGAAGAACATGGTTATACGGATAGTGTTACGGGACGTCTTGGTTTACCGGATGAATTTATTAGCCACGGGTCAGTGGAAGTGATATTAGAGGAATACGGTTTATCCGTTTCAGGAATTGAAATGAAAATGAAAGAGATGCTTACCCATTTTGGAAAGTTAAAGGCGAATTTATTATGAGTATAAAAAAAGAACGCGCAGACGTTTTATTAGTCGAACAAGGTCTTTTTGAAACGCGTGAGAAGGCTAAACGGGCGATTATGGCGGGCATTGTTTTTCGTACAGATACGCGAATTGATAAGCCGGGCGAAAAAATTCCGCTTGATAGCGCGCTTCGGGTAAAAGGGAAGACACTACCGTATGTGAGTCGAGGTGGGCTAAAACTTGAAAAAGCCCTTCAAGTTTTTGATTTTGATGTGACAGATAAATTGATGCTTGATATTGGTTCTTCTACAGGCGGCTTTACGGATTGTGCCCTTCAAAACGGGGCTAGGCATTCGTATGCGCTTGATGTCGGCTATAACCAATTAGCTTGGAAACTCCGTAACGATCCGCGTGTAACAGTTATGGAGCGAACCAATTTCCGTCATGCGACACCGGCAGATTTTACGCAAGGCTTAGCGGACTTTGCTACAATTGATGTCTCCTTTATTTCTTTAAAACTCATTTTACCTGTTTTAAGAACAGTTCTCGTTACGCACGGGGATGTGATGACACTAATTAAACCGCAATTTGAAGCAGGAAAAGAAAATGTTGGGAAAAAAGGAATTGTACGTGACCCGAAAATTCATTTAGATGTCTTGCACGATATTTTAGGTGAGGCAACGTCACTTGGTTATAATGTTTTAGGGCTTGATTTTTCCCCTATTACAGGGGGAGAAGGAAATATTGAATTTATTGCCCATTTAAAATGGACTGGAGATTTAGAGGAACAAGGAAAAATAGTAATGGCTGATAATGCTATTGAACAAATTGTGGAACTTGCACATGCAAGGCTAGATTGAAAAAATGCCGTACTAGGTTTAGTATGGCATTTTTTTATTTGTTTTGTTAAATTAACAGTAAAAATGTTAATTTTATACGTGTTTTATCAAAAATATAAATCATCATGAATAATTAAAAATTAGCCATTTAGAAAAAAGTTTGCGTTAAATCCGTGACTTTATGCGATTTTTTCGTTAATATGGAGATATAAAAAATAACGCGAGGTGAGAAATAGTGAATAAAGGTCATCGACATATCATTATCCGTGAACTTGTAACGTCCAATGAAATTGATACACAAGAAGAATTAGTAGAACTTTTGCAAAAGCGTGATGTGAAAGTGACGCAAGCAACAATTTCAAGAGATATTAAAGAGCTACATTTAGTAAAAGTCCCAACTCAAAATGGAACGTATAAGTATAGTTTACCTGCTGATAATAAATTTAATCCGCAGCAAAAATTAAAACGCGCACTGGTAGACTGTTTTATTAGTGTTGATACGGTTCAATTTATTCTACTTTTAAAAGTTATGCCAGGAAATGGAAATGCAATCGGCGCACTTCTCGATAATTTAAATTGGGTTGAAAAAGCCGGAACGCTTTGTGGTGATGATACCTGCCTCATTATTTGTCGCTCGGAAGCGGATGCAAAAATAGTGTCAGAACGTTTAATTGAAATGCTATAAAAAGGAGGACGTGGAAGGGTGCTACAAGAATTAACGATTAAAAATTTGGCAATCATTGAATCCCTTTCTTTATCGTTTGAAGAAGGGATGACGGTTTTAACGGGTGAGACGGGTGCCGGGAAATCGATTATTATTGATGCACTAGGCTTGCTTGTTGGCGGCCGCGGTTCAAGTCACTTCATTCGTCACGGGGAAGACAAATTGTCTTTAGAAGGACTTTTCATCCTTGCAGATGACAATGTGGTTGCCCGCAAAACGCTTATCGATAACGGAATTGATGCAACAGATAATATGGTTGTTTTAGAACGAACCGTGTTTAAAAGCGGAAAAAATATTTGTCGCATCAATGGCAAGCTCGCGACAACTGTGCTTCTAAGGGATGTTGGCTCTAAATTAATTGATATTCACAGTCAGCATGAACATCAAGAACTCATGCACGACGAGTTTCACCTCACCTTACTAGATCGCTACAGCGGCGAGGCATTTCAAAAACCGTTACAAGCTTATGAGAAAACTTTTGCTTTATATAAAAAGGCCCAAAAAGAATTTCGCGACTTTACAAAAGGAGAACAAGAACTCGCCCAGCGTTTAGATATGCTTCAATTTCAAAACCAGGAAATTGAAGCAGCCCACTTACAAGTGGGGGAAGAAGAAACGCTCCTTGCTGAAAAAAATATTTTAGCCAATTTCGAGAAGTTAAATGACAATTTAAATCTCGCTTATAATGCACTTCAGGCAGAATCAGGCGGGCTTTCTGCAACTAGTGAGGCAATGCGCCAAATTGAGGCAGCTAAAAATGTCTCGCATGATTTTGACACCTTACACGAAACCATTGCATCAAGCTATTATCAACTAGAAGATGCGGCGATGCAAATTAGGCAAGCGCTTGACCAAATAGAATTCCAACCCGAGCAATTGAATCAAATTGAGAACCGGCTTGCGGAAATGAATCAATTGAAACGCAAATACGGGAAAAAAGTGGAGGATATTATGGCCTACCACGTTGAAATTCAAGATGAGATTCAAAAACTCGCGAATAGCGAAGCTCATGTTGGTGAGCTTTCTAAAAATGTAGAAAAACTAGCGCATCAAGTCGCCGAAGAGGCCTCGCGTTTGACTGCCCTAAGAAAAAAAGCGGCTAAACAATTGGAGGCGCAAATTAAAACTGAACTTGGACAATTGTATATGGAAAAAGCCATATTTGAAGTCCACTTTTCAGCCAAAGAAGAGTTTTCAGAAACCGGGGGCGATGAGGTCGTTTTTTATATGTCTACAAACCCTGGAGAGCCAGCAAAGCCGATGACAAAAATTGCATCTGGTGGCGAATTATCACGGATGATGTTGGCGCTAAAAACCATTTTTTCGAAGCATCAAGGAATTACGTCTATTATTTTTGATGAAGTGGACACGGGTGTTAGCGGTCGCGTAGCGCAAGCGATTGCGGAGAAAATTTATGCGGTTTCGGTTGGTTCACAAGTTCTTTGTATTACGCATTTACCTCAAGTGGCTGCGATGGCGGATCATCATTATTATATTACGAAACAAGTTGAAAATGAGCGTACAAGTACAAATGTGAAGATTCTTAAAGAGGATGAAAAAAGCCTCGAAATAAGTCGAATGATTGCTGGAACAGAGGTAACGGAACTGGCGAAACAACACGCGGAGGAGATGCTATCTCAAGCGAGTAAAGCGAAGTCAGCGAAGTAAAAGAACAAAATTGCTTGCATACGATGAAGTTTTTGTTTAAAATGTAAAGGTAAGTTTTATTACCTGGTCATAAAAACAACTACTAAATTCGAATGCGGCTTTTTTGCGTAAGAATAGGAGGGGGTTGTTTTGATGGAAAGGCACACTTTTTTTAAGAAAAAATCGGACAAACTACTTACGTATGCGATTGCGGGGGGCAATGATCCCGTTATGCGAGATACTGTAAAACTTGCTTTAGAACAAAAGTTAGGGCGATTTTTAGTTTTTGGCTCTGGTGATTTGGATTATGCGCTTCCGGATGTGGAAGTGTTTCAAACACAAAGTGATGAGGAGTCGGTTTTAGAGGCTGTTAGGGCGATTCGGCTAGGTCAAGCGGATGTGTTAGTAAAAGGTTTTGTGCCCACTGCTACGATTTTGCATGCTGTTTTAGCCAAAGAAAATGAACTACGGACGGGGAAACTGCTCTCGCAAGTGGCACTTTTTGAGATGCCGAGCTATCCTAAACCGCTCATTGTGACAGACTGTGCAATGAATATTGCGCCGAACCTGGAAGAAAAGACACAAATTACGCGAAACGCGATTGAAGCAGCGCGAGCGATTGGGATTGAAAAGCCTAATGTAGTATTTTTAAGTGCAGTTGAAAAAGTAACGGATAAAATGCTTTCTACTGTTCATGCTAAGCAATTAATGGATTTTATGGCAGAAACTTATCCAGACCTAAATGCGGCTGGGCCGCTTGCGCTTGATGCGGCGATTTCAAAAGAAGCAGCTCGCCATAAGGGGATTACAAATCCTGCTGCTGGACAGGCCGATATTTTAGTTGTTCCAAATATCGAGACAGGTAATGTGCTATATAAAGCACTCGTTTATTTTGGCTCAGCGAAAGTAGGGAGTTGTATCGTTGGTGGTGCAAAAGTCCCGATTGTGATTTCTTCCCGAAGTGATACGAAAGAAAACAAATTGAGGTCCTTTTTGTTAACTGGCAGAATGGTCTGAATATGATATAAAAATCGGAATAAAGCGTTTTCTTTGTTTTTGATGCAAAGGATTTTAGGATTGTGAAGCTCGCATGTTACAATAGTGCTGAAATAACTGATAACATATAACAAATTTCACAAATTTAACTCAGTCAAAGCGAATGTGCTGATATAGCGCTAGAAGGGGGCAAAAATGAGCTTTACGGTACTTGCAATTAATCCAGGGTCCACATCTACAAAAGTGGCCATTTATGACGGAGAGGTCTTACGTTTTGAGGAAGAAATTAGACATTCCCATGATGAACTAAGAGAATTTCAAACCATTTTAGATCAGCTTCCATTTCGAAAAGAAGTTATCATTCGAACACTCCGCAGCAAAGAATTTCAGTTGAGCGAACTTGATGCGATTGTTGGCCGCGGTGGTCTACTTCGACCACTAAAAGGTGGCACATATAAAGTAACGGAAAAAATGAAGGCGGATTTACGAATGGGTGTTTCTGGACAACATGCCTCAAATTTAGGCGGTTTAATTGCGGCTGAATTAGGTGAGGGATATGAGATTCCTATTTATATTGTGGACCCAGTTGTGGTAGATGAATTAGAATCGGTTGCGAGAATTTCTGGTCATAAAAATTATGAGAAAATGAGTATTTTTCACGCATTAAATCATAAAGCGACAGCTCGTAAAGTTGCTCGCGAGCTTAATAAGACGTATGAAACGAGTCGTTTTATTATCGCCCATCTAGGCGGTGGGATTTCGGTTGCGGCTCATATGAATGGTTTAGCAATTGATGTAAATAATGCGCTCGGGGGAGAAGGTCCATTTAGCCCTGAACGCGCTGGGACTTTACCGCTCAGTGCCTTTTTAGACGCGTGTTTTGACCAA
Organism: Listeria fleischmannii subsp. fleischmannii LU2006-1; assembly: GCF_000344175.1. GTDB lineage: Bacteria > Bacillota > Bacilli > Lactobacillales > Listeriaceae > Listeria > Listeria fleischmannii. The sequence goes on from NZ_ALWW01000029.1 coordinate 6,442, forward strand.
AAGCATTCAAAAGATGAGTTAAATAAACAGTTAATCGGTGAAGGTGGTGTCGTCTCGTATTTAGGTACGACAGACATGCGCGAAGTGGAGCAAATGATTGCCTCGGGCGATGAATATGCGGCGCTCATTTTTGATGCGATGGCTCTCCAAGTGAGTAAGGAGATTGCGAGTCTTTCGGTGCATTTTGGAGGTAATCTTGATGCGATTATTTTAACAGGCGGGCTTGCAAGAAGTGCCTCTTTTGTTTCAAAAGTGAGTGAGCGGACGAATTTTATTTCGAAAGTCATCGTCTCACCTGGAGAAGACGAAATGAAAGCACTGAATGAAGGCGCACAGCGGATTTTAGTAGGAGAAGAGTCCGCGCGAGAATACTAAAAGGAGGAAATAAAATGGCAAAAGAATATGATGTAGTCGTTTTAGGGGGCGGAACAGGCGGTTATGTAGCGGCCATTAGTGCAGCGAAAAATGGCTTGTCGGTAGCAGTTGTTGAAAAAGACAAATTAGGCGGAACTTGTTTACATAGAGGATGTATTCCGAGTAAAGCGCTATTACGTTCTGCTGAAGTATTTCAAACGGTTAAAAAGGCGGAAGAATTTGGTGTTACTGTAGAGGGTGGTGCTTCATTAAATTTTCTAAAAGCACAGGAACGCAAAGCTAAAATTGTAGAACAGTTGACAAACGGGATTCATCAGCTTTTTAAACAAGGCAAAATTGATTTATACGAAGGAAAAGGGACTATTTTAGGACCATCCATTTTTTCACCAACAGCAGGAACGGTTTCTGTTGAGTTTAATGATGGCTCTGAAAATGAAATGCTTATTCCTAAAAATCTTATTATTGCAACTGGATCAAGACCACGTTCACTGAAAGGTCTTCCGTTAGATGAAAAAGATGTCTTTTCCTCTGATGGCGCTTTGCAAATGGAAGATTTACCCAAATCCATTTTAATTGTTGGTGGAGGCGTTATTGGTATGGAATGGGCTTCAATGCTCCATGATTTTGGTGTTGAAGTCACCGTTTTAGAATACGCTGACCGCATTATCCCAACAGAAGATAAAGAGATTTCGAAAGAGTTAACTAGACTCTTTAAAAAAGAAAAAAAATTAAAATGATTACGAGTGCAGAAGTTCAGGCAGATACTTTAGTTAAAAAAGATGGCACTGTATCAATTGATGCCGTTGTAAAAGGCGAGAAACAAACGTTTACCGCTGAAAAAATGCTTGTATCTGTTGGGCGCTCGGCTAATGTTGAAAATATCGGTTTAGAAAATACAGATATTGTCGTTGAAAAAGGTTTTATTCAAGTAAATGATGTTTATCAAACTAAAGAAAGTCATATGTTTGCGATTGGGGATTGTATTCCTACATTACAACTCGCGCATGTTGCGATGCACGAAGGAACAATTGCAGCGAATTTTATCGCAGGCAAGCATGTGGAAAAATTAAACTATGATTTAGTTCCTCGCTGTATTTATACGTCTCCAGAGATTGCAAGTGTTGGAATTAGCGAAGATATTGCAAAAGAAAGAGGACATTCAATCAAAAAAGGGAAGTTCTTCTTCAGGGGCATTGGAAAGGCTCTCGTTTTCGGTGAATCAGATGGATTTATTAAAATCTGTTCGGATAAAGAAAGTGAAGATCTTCTTGGCGTGTCAATGATTGGCCCGCATGTAACAGATATGATTAGCGAGGCTGCACTTGCGCAAGTCTTAGATGCAACAGCATTTGAAATTGGGGAAACGATTCACCCGCACCCAACTTTATCAGAAGCATTTGCAGAGGCGGCGCTTGCGGTTGATGGGAATCAAATTCACGGTTAATAAAACCTTGGTTTAAATTAGGAGGAAAGATAATGGCTTTAAAAGAATCTGGATTATCTGGCGAAAAATTATTAGAAATGTTTCGTACAACATTATTAGCCCGTCGCTTAGACGAGAGAATGTGGCTTTTAAATCGCTCTGGGAAAATTCCATTTACGATTTCAGGACAAGGACAAGAAATTGCGCAAATTGGCGCTGCATACGCGTTTGATCTAGAAAAAGATTACTGCTTACCATATTATCGTGACTTAGCAGTGGTCTTAGCATTTGGTATGAGTGCACAAGATATTATGCTTTCTGCTTTGCAAAAGCAGAAGACCCCAATTCAGGTGGAAGACAGATGCCTGCCCATTTTGGTCATAAAGCACATCGTATTGTAACGCAAAGTTCGCCTGTTACAACACAGTTTCCGCATGCTGCTGGAATTGCACTAGCTGCTAGAATGGCTGGAGATAATATTGTGGCCTATGCATCTACTGGGGAAGGCTCTTCTAACCAAGGAGATTTCCACGAAGGAATTAACTTTGCAAGTGTGCATAAATTGCCAGTGGTCTATGTTATTCATAATAATAAATACGCAATCAGTGTGCCGGCAGAGAAGCAGTATGCGGCGAAACAACTGTCCGATCGTGCCGTAGGATATGGTATTCCAGGTGAACGCGTTAATGGAAATAATATCATTGAAGTTTATTCCGCATTTAAACGCGCAGTTGATCGTGCAAGAAGCGGGGAAGGTCCTTCTCTTATTGAAACAGTTTCTTATCGTTTTACGCCACACTCCTCCGATGATGATGACCGCGCCTATCGTTCGAAAGAAGAAGTAGATGATGCAAAAGCAAACGATCCACTTCTTATTTTCCAAAATGAGTTATTAGAAGAGGGCATTTTAACAGAAGAAATCTTGCAGAATCTTGAAAAAGAAATTTCAAAAGAAGTCAATGAAGCAACTGAATATGCTGAAAATGCACCATACCCAGAACCAGAATCAGCGCTTTTATATGTGTATGAAGAGAATGCGGGGGAGGAATAAAAATGCCAGTCATTTCATATATTGATGCCATTAAGATGGCGCTTCGCGAAGAAATGGAACGCGATGAAAAAGTATTTATTTTAGGAGAAGATGTTGGAAAAAAAGGCGGCGTTTTTAAAGCAACAGCTGGTTTATATGACCAGTTTGGCGAATCACGCGTGATTGATACGCCGCTTGCAGAATCAGCTATCGCAGGTGTTGGAATTGGTGCAGCCATGTATGGTTATCGTCCAGTAGCTGAAATGCAATTTGCTGATTTCATTATGCCCGCAGTCAATCAAATTATCTCCGAAGCGGCCAGAATTCGCTATCGCTCAAACAATGATTGGAGCGTACCGATGGTCATTCGTGCTCCGTTTGGCGGCGGAGTCCACGGAGCCTTATACCACTCCCAATCCGTTGAAAAAGTATTTTTCGGACAGCCAGGGCTTAAAATCGTTATTCCATCGAATCCATATGATGCAAAAGGCTTGTTAAAAGCAGCCATTCGAGATAACGACCCTGTACTTTTCTTTGAACATAAAAGAGCTTATCGCCTGCTTAAAGGGGAAGTTCCAGAAACTGACTACACCGTTCCAATTGGAAAAGCCAATGTTGTGCGCGAAGGGGACGACATTACAATCATTACTTACGGGTTAGCCGTTGAATTCGCCCAACAAGCCGCAGAACGCCTAGCTAGCGATGGTTATGAGGCGCATATTTTAGATTTAAGAACGATTTATCCGCTAGATAAAGAAGCTATTATTGAAGCGGCAAGAAAAACTGGAAAAGTACTTTTAATTACAGAAGATAATTTAGAAGGTAGCATTATTGGTGAAGTTGCGGCTATTATTTCAGAGCATTGTCTATTTGATTTAGATGCCCCAATTGCAAGACTTGCTGGTCCGGATACACCGGCAATGCCTTTTTCGCCAACAATGGAAAAATATTTTATGATTAATCCGGATAAGATTTTAGACAAGATGCGGGAACTAGCGGAATTTTAAAAAGGAGTGAAGAATTGTGGCTGTTATGGAAATTACAATGCCGAAACTCGGTGAAAGTGTAACGGAAGGAACGATTAGTTCGTGGCTTGTTGAACCGGGACAAAAAGTTGAAAAATATGATGCGTTAGCTGAAGTGTTAACGGACAAAGTAACGGCAGAAATTCCATCTTCCTATAGTGGAGTCATTAAAGAAATTATCGCCAAAGAAGATGAGACGCTTGAAGTGGGTGCCATTATTTGCACGATTGAAACAGAAGGTGGCGCAAGTGAAGAAGTTGAAACACCTAAACAAGAAGCTCAAGCGGAACCTGAAAAACCGGAACAAAACGGCGGTAGCTTAAAAGAAGCGAAAGCAAGTGCTCCTTCTGGTGCGCGCTTTTCCCCAGCTGTGCTACGTCTAGCTTCTGAACATCAAATTGACCTAGCGGAGCTTACTGGAAGCGGAGCGGGTGGTCGGATTACGCGGAAAGATGTGCTTCAATTTGTGGAAAACGGCGGGACAAAAACAAAAGAAAAAGCACCTGCTAAAGAAATAACGTCAGAAAAACCCGTTCAAGAGGTTAAAAAAGAATATCCACGTGCATCAAACGGTGATCGCGAAATTCCAGTTAATGGTGTACGAAAGGCTATTGCAAAACATATGGTGGAAAGCAAGCATGAAATTCCTCATGCCTGGATGATGGTAGTGGCTGATGCGACAAACCTTGTCCGTTACCGGGATAGTATTAAAGAATCGTTTAAAAAAGAAGAAGGTTTTGGGATTACCTATTTTGCATTCTTTATTAAAGCCGTTGCGCGAGCTCTAAAAGAATATCCGGCATTAAATAGTACATGGGCTGGGGATAAAATTATTGAGCATAAAGACATTAATATTTCTATCGCAATTGCTGCGAATGATTTACTCTATGTCCCAGTCATAAAAAATGCTGATGAAAAATCGATTAAAGGAATTGCGCGTGAAATTAGTGAACTTGCGGCTAAGGCACGTGCCAATAAACTAACCAATGATGATATGACAGGTGGAACTTTTACTGTAAATAGTACAGGCTCGTTCGGTTCTGTTCAATCTATGGGGATTATTAATCATCCTCAAGCAGCCATTTTACAAGTGGAGGCGATTGTGAAACGTCCAGTTATTGTAGAGGATATGATTGCAGTACGTGATATGGTGAATTTATGTTTATCAATTGACCACAGAATCCTAGACGGCTTATTAGCAGGGCGCTTTTTACAAGCAATCAAAAAATATGTGGAAGAAATCACAAAAGATAATACGCCGCTTTATTAACGTTTAACTTTGTGAATTTAGGGGTACTGTATCTATACATCTAGATCCATACCCCTAAACTCCCTAGATGTTTTTGGGTAGTACTCTTAGCAGTGCTGCTCTTTTTTTTGCAATAAAAAAACCGGAAATTTCCGGTTTTCTAATGGGCTTTGTCTGAAATTAAAGAAACATTAGTACCCCAGCTAGCACACTGGAAAGTACAATGGCAATTAGCATTAAGATGACTACAAAGCGAACAAATTTCTTGTTTGACATGTAGCAAAGGCTCCTCTCGAAACGTAGTTACTTTATTCTACCAAGATAGTAGTAACTGTTCAAGAGGAATTATGTTATTCTATATAAAAAAGAAGGAAAGAAGGGCAAAAAAATGGCCGTATCCCATTTTTTTGAAAATCTCATACAAATTTATTCGCCTTCTTATCAGGAAGCCGAAATTTTGGATTATATCGAAAAAGAATTAAAAAAAAGAAATGTTGAACTACTTGTGCGGTCAAGCGGGGGAATAATTGCGCGATTAAAAGCCACAGATGATCATTTTCCTGCGATTTTCTTTAATGCCCATGTTGATACGGCTTCAAACGGGAAAAAGCCAAAATTAAAAGAGGAAGACGGGGTGTATTCAAGTGAAACTGGTTTTCTTGGGGCTGATGATAAAGCGGGCGCTGCTTGCATGCTGGAGTTAATCGACACGCTTCAAGCAAATCCTAGCGCGAAGCACGGGACACTTGAGTTCATTTTTTCGACCCAAGAAGAGGTAGGGATGCTTGGGGCTAAAATGCTTGATTTGAGTGTGCTTACGGCACGTTTTGGTTATTCCCTTGACGCACCAGGAGAAGTCGGCACTTTTCAACTTTTTGGCGAGACACATCTTGTGCTCGATTTTACCATTATTCAAGATTTTAAAAAATCACGTATATCCGCGATAAATGTCGCAAGGTCAGTCATCCATAAATTAAAACAAGTCCATTTTCCGCAATCGATGACGCATGAGGTGAAAGAATTTAAAGGGACAACTGATAGTTTGGGTAGCGAGACAGTTTTTATTCAAATGGAATTTGCTGGTTTTATGCCACTAGAAGAAATAATGCCGTATCTTGAAGAAGTCAAACAAGTTTTTTTTGAATCTGGCATTAAGTATGATGTGGAAATTTTAGGGGAATCCCATGTTACCTATCCCGGTTTTTCCATTACAGAGCGAAATCATAGTGTCGTGTTACTTAAACAGGCCTTGCGTCGTTTAAAATGGCCCGTACGAGAAGTTCAATATTCTGGTGGATCAGATGCGAGTGTTTTCAATGAACGTGGTTTGACTACGGTTTTATTATCTGTGGGCTATCAAAATCCGCATTCGGAGGAAGAACAAATTTCTAAAAGTTCACTTGAAACGTTAGTGGAACTGATTTTGGCCATTGCTTTATCCGGAGAAAATCTCGAGGAAGCGATTTCCTTTTCAAAAAATGTTTAAAATGTTAGGAATGTCTGAAAACATTCATTTGATGTGGTTCTTAATATTTGGTATAGTAGAGTGGTTGAAAGAAAATGTAAGACAGAACTTCTGCCTTAAAAATACAAGGAAGGGAAGAATTTTCATATGGCAAAACAAGAAATTGGCGTTATTGGAATGGGTGTAATGGGGCGTAACCTTGCTCTAAATATTGAGAGTCGCGGGCATACTGTGTCGATTTTCAACCGTTCTACTGAAAAAACAAAAGCGGTTATGGAAGCGAATCCGGATAAAAAACTAGTTCCAACTTATAGTTTAGAGGAGTTTGTGGAGTCACTTGAAGTACCGCGCCGTATTTTGATTATGGTTCAAGCAGGTAATGCGACGGACATGATGATAGAAGCGGTTAAACCTTTCCTAACAGAAGGCGATATTCTAATTGATGGCGGAAACGCATTCTTTGAAGATACAATTCGTCGTAATAAAATGCTTAGTGAAGAAGGATTCAACTTTATCGGAACAGGAGTTTCAGGCGGAGAAGAAGGCGCTCTTAAAGGCCCGTCTATTATGCCTGGTGGTCAAAGAAAAGCTTACGATTTAGTTGCGCCGATTTTACGTGAAATTGCTGCAGTTGCAGACGGAGAGCCATGTGTGACGTATATTGGCCCAGATGGTGCTGGACACTATGTCAAAATGGTGCATAACGGTATTGAATACGGGGATATGCAACTTATCGCAGAAGCTTATACCATCTTAAAAGATATCGTTGGATTAAGCCACGATGAATTAGCTGACGTGTTTGCAGAGTGGAATGAGGGTGAACTCGATAGCTACTTAATTGAAATAACCAAAAATATATTAAAAGTACGTGACGAAGAAACTGGTAAGCCAATCGTTGACGTGATTCTAGATAAAGCTGGTCAAAAAGGAACGGGTAAATGGACGAGCCAAAGCGCGCTTGATTTAGGTGTACCGCTTTCGCTTATTACAGAATCTGTTTTCGCCCGCTATATTTCAGCACTGAAGGATGAACGTAAGCATGCAAGCACTATTTTAAACGGCCCTTCTAATTATCGCTACGAAGGGGATAAAAAAGCGTTTGTGGAAGCTGTTCGCCGTGCGTTATATTTCAGTAAAATCGCTTCTTATGCCCAAGGATTTGCTCAAATGAAAGCGGCAAGCGATGAGTATGATTGGGATCTTCAATACGGGGAAATCGCAAAAATCTTCCGTGCGGGCTGTATTATTCGTGCTCGTTTCTTGCAAAAAATTACGGATGCCTATAATAACGATAAGCATTTAAGTAATCTTTTATTAGACCCATACTTTAAAGATATTGCACATAATTATCAAGGTGCGCTTCGTGAAGTGGTTTCTGAAGCAGTAAAAGCGGGTATCCCGGTACCAACCTTTACAGCGGCAATTAGCTATTACGATAGCTATAGATCAGAAGTCCTTCCAGCGAATTTAATTCAAGCACAACGCGATTATTTCGGTGCGCATACGTATGAACGTGTAGACAAACCTGGTGTTTTCCATACAGAATGGCCAGAAGTAGACGAATAAAAAGATAATACTAAAACACATTTCTTAACGGAAATGTGTTTTTTTATGTTGTTTTTCTTAAAATTGGCTAAGAATTTGTCAAAAATTTTTTCATAGAGATGATTATTAGTTGTTTTATCTTTAAAGTTCGTTACAATAGTAATAGGTATGATGTTTGAAACCGAAAGAGAGGTTTTCTATATGAGTAGAATTTTAATCGTTGAGGATTGAAAAAAATTTAGCGCGTTTTGTGGAGCTTGAACTTCAACATGAAAATTATGAGACAACTGTTGCGAACGACGGAAGAGCAGGTTTAGAGCTTGCTTTAGAAGAAGATTGGGATGCGATTTTGCTTGATCTTATGTTACCGCATTTAAACGGGGTAGAAGTGTGTCGCCGTGTTCGTCAAGTGAAACAAACACCTATTATTATGATCACAGCACGCGATTCGGTTATTGACCGCGTTTCAGGGCTGGATCACGGAGCAGATGATTATATCGTAAAACCTTTTGCAATTGAAGAGTTATTAGCCAGACTCCGTTCACTTTTACGCCGAGTTGAGAATGCGGAACAATCTTTAAAACAAACCACCTTAGAATATCGCGACTTGGTGGTGGAAAAAGAAAGTCGTATTGTTCGTCGCGGGGAAGAAGTGATTGACTTAACCAAACGTGAATATGAGCTTCTCCTTACATTAATGGAAAATATTAATATCGTTTTAACACGAGAAGTGCTTTTAAATAAAGTATGGGGATATGAGACTGAAGTTGAAACGAACGTGGTGGATGTATATGTCCGTTATTTGCGGAATAAAATTGACCATCCTGATGAGGAGAGTTACATTCAAACCGTTCGCGGAACAGGCTATGTGATGCGTACATGACAACGAGTAATTTTTCATTAAAAAGCCGTTCTTTAAAATTTAAATGGACCTTCGGGGCAAGTGCTGCTATATTTCTTACTTTCTTTCTTTTTTCTTATGCGATTTATCAAGGCATTGGCCAAATGCTTTTAAATGAAGAAGAGCAAAAAGTAGATTCGCTATTAGCAGAAACAACAGCCAATGAAGTTTTAAAAAGTGGTAATTTGGATAATGCGAATTTATTAAAAGAAGTTTTTGATAAAAGTCCTAGTATTAGTCGTAAGATTCAAGACCAAGTTATTGCCATTTATAATGAAGAAGGCGTACAACTAGATAAATATTACTTGACTTCGAGTGAGCAGACGGCGAATAATGATTTTTCTAAGTATTTTAGGCCATCTAATGAGCGAATAACGAGTAAACCAACTATAAATGGGGATAAAATGCTTATTTCTCAAGGTCCAATTACATCGATTTCAGATAATTCGACGGTTATTGGGTATGTTCAGATTATTAATCCCCTAACAAGTTATAATAAAATTATGGGTAAATTACTTGTCACAATGTTCATTCTAGGCGCAGTTGCTCTATTTATTAGTGGCATGCTTGGCTACTTGCTCGCTCAAAACTTTTTAAGCCCGTTAACAAAGCTTGCAAAAGGAATGAATGATGTTCGTAACAATGGCTTCCAAAAGCGAATTGAAACAACATCCAAATCGCGTGATGAAATTAGTGAACTTACCGTTATCTTTAATGATATGATGACGCGAATCGAAACAAGCTTTGAACAACAAAAGCAATTTGTCGAAGATGCCTCACATGAACTTAGAACGCCTGTTCAAATTATGGAAGGGCACTTAAAACTGTTAAATCGTTGGGGAAAAAGTGATCCAGAAGTTTTAGATGAATCGCTTAATGCTTCCTTGACTGAATTAGAAAGAATGAAGCGTCTTGTTCAAGAAATGCTCGATCTTTCAAGAGCAGAGCAAGTCTCACAAACGAAAGAACTTCAAATTGTGAGTGTCAATGATGTTGTAGAGCAAGTCAAACGTAATTTTGAAGTTATGTATGAAGATTTTACTTTTACATTAGATGAAAAAGATGATAATCTCCATGCTATGATTCAGCACAACCATTTAGAACAGCTACTTATTATTATCATGGACAATGCTGTGAAATATTCGGATGGTGCAAAAGAAGTTAATATGATGGTCTTTAAAGAGAAAGATAAAATAAATATTTCGATTCGTGATCATGGTGTAGGCATTTCTGCGGATGAAATTGATAAGGTATTCAATCGTTTCTATCGCGTAGATAAAGCGCGTAGCCGTGAAAAAGGCGGAAATGGTTTAGGTCTTGCAATAGCGAAACAACTCGTACAAGGCTATTTAGGAACCATTCATGCGGAAAGTGAAGAAGATAAGGGAACTAAAATTACTATCACCTTACCAGCGATTGATAAGGAAGAGAAAAAATAAAAAAAAGCCGTCTCTATCACGAGACGGCATAGACTGTAGACAAGCTATTAAACGCTTTGTTTGCAGTCTTTTTTTATTACTGTTGTTTTTTCTGTTCTTCAACAATTTTTTCAAATTCACGTTCTTCTTTAGCCATTTCTTTTACTTCTGGATGTTTATTCATATAAAGTTTTTTCGTCAGTAAAGTTTGACCAGCTAAGAAAATACCACCGACTGCCCAGTAAAGTGCAAGAGCGGAAGGCGCTGAGAATGAGATAAATAAAATCATTGCAGGTGACAATAATCCCATAATACGCATTTGTTTTTTCTGTTCAGGTGTATAACCAATCATAGAAATAAAATATTGACCTAAATAGACAAGTCCAGCAATAATAGCAAGTATCGTATCTGGAGAGCCTAAGTTAAACCATAAAAACGTATGATTGGCAATCTCTTCTGAACCACGAATGGCATAATAGAAAGCCATTAAAACAGGCATTTGTATAAGTAGAGGCAAGCAACCCATTTGCATAGGATTAATGTCATACTTTTTATACACAACCATCATTTCTTGTTGAATTTTAGTTTGCTCTTCTTTTGTTGTAGCACGCTTTAATCGCGCTTGGATATCATCAATTTCAGGTTTAGCAACGGCCATTTTTGACTGCATAGACATTTGTGCTTTAGCAGTACGTAAATTAAGTGGCATAATAATGGCACGAATAATAAGCGTCGTAATAATAATTGAAATACCATAATTATCATTGAAAAAGGATGCTACATATTGGATAAACCAAATAAGTGGTCCAATTAAATACGTATAGAAAAAGCCATCTTGATTTTGCGATGGATCCATACTACATCCCGATAGGACAAGTAAAGCTACCGCAAGCATACTAACAAGAATTAATTTTTTATTTTTCACTGTTCTTTTTTCCTCCTAAAAGTTCACTTTCACGTTGTCAAAAAACAAAGAACAATGATTTTCTTCATCATCTGATTGGCTGTTCTTAAGAGTCGCAACAATCCAATTAACGACAAAACTAATATGTTCATTCACAGTTTCTTTGTGGGAATCTGTCGTTAAGTGAGAAATATAAACGGCTTCCGCGCGCGATAACATTTTAGGTTTAAACAGTGTAATGACTGGCCAAAAACGAAATAGCGCAAGCATGAGCAAAAATGTAACAGTAAGAGATACATATTCAGGCTCGGAAAACATTTGTGCAAGAATAGTCATGACGCGCATCAGCTCCTTTCTCGATTCATTCCTTAACTATAATTCAAATAGTACGGGAATTCAAGCCCCATTTAGTAGATGATATCAAAAGTTTTCCCTTCAGGAACAGGCGCGCCTTTATAAATAAAAACTTCTTGAATACGTGCAGCAGGGGAAGGCCCTTTTTTGATTGCTTCAATAAATTTTTCTAACTGGTCACTTTCCGCACGCGCTGCAATTTCAACGGAACCATCATCTAAATTTTTAACCGTGCCACTAACGTCCAGTTTATATGCAAGATGCTTTGTTGTATAACGGAAACCAACACCTTGAACAAAACCAGTAACACGAAGTAATGCTGTTTCAACTGCCATTTCAAATCCACACCTTTCCTCATTTCTTCTCTTACAGTGTAGCCTTTTTTACCCGGAGTTTCAAAAATTTACTTTCCTTTTAACTATGCTATAATTTAAGTATTCTATATTGTGGGAGATGTTTGAGATGACAGAGTGGAAAGTATTCGAAACAACCGGTGAATACGAACCATGGTGGTTTTTTGAAGATTGGGAGGAAAACATTGTTTCTACCCATACGTACAAAGAAAAAGAAGCTGCCTTTAAAAAAATACGGGGAGCTAGCACAGCAGCTTAATGAAAACTATCCGAACCATGCCTTAAAAAAGAGCGTGCTTTTTGCTGCTTGGAATGAAGATGAAATAGCTTACTGTGAAGACTGTGAGGATGATATCCAAACCTTTCACGGATTAATTTTAATGAAACAAGAGCAAGTCTATAAACCAACTTTAGAAGAAAAAGCAATATGGTTTAAAGAAGTTGCCCCGTTTGATGTTAAATTTTCAAATGAAGAGAGTAGGGAAGAGATTGGATAAAAAAGAAGCGCTTCTTCGGGAACGCAGAAAAGATGAGCATGTAACACTTGCGTTAAAAAACTATACAGAAACCGAAGATGCTTTTTCTGATTTACAAATTTTAGGTTCGTCACTTCCGCGCTTTGATGTGGATGCGATATCACTTGAAACTCAATTTGCGAATCATCATTTTGATTTTCCGTTTTATATCAATGCGATGACGGGTGGAAGTCAGCATACTAAAAAAATTAACCAAGATTTAGCTGAAATAGCAAGAGAAGTGGGCATTGCAATGGCAGTCGGTTCTCAGTCCGCAGCAATTTCCAACTCGGATTTAATTTCTACCTATCAAATTGTAAGAAAAACCCATCCAAAGGGCATTTTATTTGCTAATGTAAGCCCGGAAATTTCTATTCTGGACGCTAAACGCGCGATTGATATGCTGGAGGCGAATATTTTGCAAATCCACATTAATCCGGCACAGGAACTTGTGATGAAAGAAGGCGATCGCCATTTTTCACATTGGATGGAGACGATAAAAGCATATACGGAACAAATTGACATTCCCATTGTTGTAAAAGAAGTAGGCTTCGGTATGCGTTTTGAAACGGTCAAGCTTCTTCAAGATTTAGGTGTTAAAACAGTGGATCTTGGCGGGCGAGGTGGTACAAATTTCGCTAAGATTGAAAATGACCGTCGCAGAGATAATGGCTTTGCTTTTTTAGAAAAATGGGGGTTGAAAACGGCTGAATCACTACTCGACATGCACCGCTCTCCGTTTAAAAACATGGAATTTATCGCATCTGGCGGCATTAGAAACCCTCTTGATATGATGAAAAGTTATATTTTAGGTGCGAAAAGTGTTGGAGTTGCTGGTCTGGTGTTACATTCGCTTCGAAATGAAGGAAAAAATGTTACTATAGAAAAATTAAATATATATAAAGAAAATTTAAAAGCCCTTTTTGTTTTAACAGATACTTTGCGACTAGAGGACGCGCCTAATGTGCCACTTGTTGTGAAAGGGGAACTTCAAGATTTTTGTTTGGCCAGAAATATTGATTTTAAACAATTAGCAAAATAAAAAGAAGATGACGGGGATTCGTCATCTTCTTTTTTTAGCGAATAGTTTCCGTTAATGTCTCGCCAATCGCGGCAAGGCGTGCTTCAAGATCTTCTTTTGATAAATGATTTTGTTTGACATACAAGTTTTCTGGATGTACGCGACAAGCGTGTGAACAGCTGTGCATATATTTTTCATCATTTTCCACAGAAGCTAAAATTTGCTTGTTGCAATACGGATTAGCGCAATTTATATATCGTTCACACGGCGTTCCGTCAAAATGATCGCGCCCAACGATACGATGCTCTACTTGGTTAATCGGGACTGAAATACGTTCATCAAAAACATACATCATTCCGTCCCATAAATCACCTTTTGTATTTTCATTTTTTCCATAAGTAGCGATTCCACCATGAAGTTGAGAAACGTCATCAAATCCTGCAGTTTTTAACCAACCAGAGAATTTTTCACAACGAATGCCGCCGGTACAATAAGTGACGATTTTTTTACCATCCAGTTGCTCGCGGTTTTCTTCTACCCATTCAGGCAAATCACGAAAAGCTTTAATATCAGGGCGAACAGCTCCGCGGAAATGACCTAAATCAAATTCATAATCATTTCTAGCATCTAGAATAACTGTATCTGGGTCCTTTAAGGCCTCGCGAAATTCTTCTGGTTCCATATAATTACCCGTAACTTCGAGTGGATTTACATCGGTATCTAAATGAAGGGAAACAATTTCCGTTCGAGGACGCACATGCATTTTTTTAAAGGCATGTTTGTCGGTTTCATCGATTTTAAAAACCATATCATGGAAGCGCAAATCAGCATGCATGTGTTCCACATATAACGCGGTTGCTTCAGTTGTACCTGAAACAGTCCCATTTATGCCTTCTTTCGCTACTAAAATTCTTCCTTTTAATCCAATCTCATTACAAAAAGCGAGGTGCTCTTTTGCGAATAATTCTGGATCATCAATTGTCGTGTATTTGTAGTATAACAACACTTGATAGTTACTCATTTTTATCACCCTTATAATTTAATTTATTATGTGAATTGTTATGCATAATCATGCTTTTCTCCACAAGTTGCGCATATTATATATTACTATAAGTAGGGAGTTTTGAGCAAGTCACAAATTACTTCACTAGATGAAGTTTCTATACAATCTAAAAGTGGCTATGCTATACTAAAAAAAGATAAATGCGGAAAATGTTATAGTCAGGAAGTGATGAAATTGCAAGTTAATGCGGACATCTTGGAAGAACAAGCCCTAAGGGAAGTTAAAATCCGAAGGCGTAGAAAAATGAAATGGATTTTTTATAAAATTCTTTTGATTACAATAGGCGCTATTTTAATGGGTGTTGGTCTTGAACTATTCCTCGTAAATAATCAAATCTTAGACGGTGGTGTTGTGGGTATCTCCATTATTATTTCGCAACTTACACCTCTTCCACTTGGTATTTTAACTTTTGTATTAAACATTCCTTTTTTTATAATCGGTTATAGACAAATTGGTAAGGTTTTTGCACTATTTACACTATACGGTATTGCAGTTATGTCTATTGTGACTCTGCTTTTGCATGATTTAGATCCTGTAACAGATGACTTGCTCCTAGCGACTGTATTTGGGGGTGTGACCCTAGGTTTGGGTGTTGGACTTGTTATTCGAAACGGAGGAGCGCTTGACGGTACGGAAATTGTGTCCATTATTATTAATGGTAAGACGCCATTTTCAACGGGGCAGATTATTATGGTTATTAATATTATCATTTTTTCGATAGCCGGATTTGCGTTTAATTGGGACCGGGCGATGTATTCGCTTATTACATATTTTTTAGCGTATAAAGTCATTGATATTGTGATTCAAGGGATGGATGAATCAAAAAGTGCCTTTATTATTAGTCGTTACCATGAAGAAATCGGACTTGAAATTATGGAACAAATTGGGAAAAGTGTGACTTATTTAGACTCGACTGGTGGATATTCAGGTGATGCGAATAAGGTGATTTTTGTTATTATTTCACGTTTTGAAGAAGTTAAATTAAAAGCTATTTTAGATGATATTGATCCGGATGCTTTCTTGGCGGTCGGGGGGAGCATGTCGGAGGTTCGGGGTGGTCAAATGAGAACGAAACGAACACCTCATTTATAATTGTAAAGTTATCTTTTGACCTTTTTTGACCAAAAGTGTACAATAAATATGTAATTTTGAAAAAGAGAGGACGTGCAGAATATGGCGGAAGAGAAAAAACAAGACGTAAATAGTTTATTGACTCAAAAAATGATTGAGAATCGTACCATTTTAATTTATGGTGAAATTAACCAAGATTTAGCCAAAGAGGTTTCGAGTCAGTTACTTCTTTTAGAATCTTTAAGTGATGAGCCAATTACGATTTTTATTAATAGTCAGGGTGGCCACGTGGAAGCTGGGGACACTATTCATGATATGATTCGTTTTGTAAAACCGGACGTTCGCGTTGTTGGAACAGGTTGGGTAGCAAGTGCTGGTATTACGATTTACTTAGCTAGTAAAAAAGAAAATCGCTTCAGCTTACCAAATACGCGCTATATGATTCACCAACCTCTAGGCGGCGTCCAAGGTCAAAGTAGTGAAATTGAAATTGAAGCGCGTGAAATTATTCGGATGCGCGAACGAATTAATCGCCTTATTAGTGAAGCGACAGGGCAACCATTTGAAAAAATTGCGAAAGATACAGACCGCAATTTCTGGTTATCTGCAGATAGTGCTATCGAATATGGTATTGTTAATAAAATTATTGAAACTGGTTCTGAACTTTAAGTTTTGTAAACCGCAGCTTTTTTCGAAGTTGCGGTTTTTTGCGTACATCTGTTTGGGAAATAGGACTTTGGAATGAGTCGAGGTTTTATGAAATATGGTATAATAAAACAGGATTTTCTCGGTATTGGGCGAGAAATAGAAATGTGAAAAATAAGGTGGGAGAAAATTGGCGACTCAAAAGAAAAAAACAACAACGCGAAAACGAACAAATGCGCGTTCTAAAAAGAAGAAAAACCCTATTTTTCGTTATGAAATCATCGGTTTAATTTTTATTGCATTAGGACTTATTGGTATTTTCCATTTAGGGTTTATTGGCGAGTTTATCTATGCGCTTGGCGAATTCGTGATTGGTTCACTAAGTTACGGCTTACTCATTAGTTTTATTATATTGGGTGGCTATTTAATGATTAAACGAGTCAAACCTAAGTTTTTTTCAAAACGTTTAATCGGTATTTATATGATTTTTGTTGGATTAGCCATGATGTTACATATGACGTTTATTATTCAAACGTTGCCTGCTGACCGTTCATTTTTAGAATATTCGTTTCAAGTTGCTATCACAAATGTTATTCATCCTGCAGATATCGCCTCTGTTGGAGGTGGCGTAATCGGTGCGGTGACATCTTTTATCACTTATTTTTTGTTGTCCAAAATTGGTACAAATACGATTGCACTTATTTTGGTATTTGTTGGTTTATGTTTTGCTTCAGGAATTCCACTTTCCGCTGTTATGGATAAAATAAAACGAGCTTTTGCTTTTATCAAGCGAAAATTCGGTACATGGCTAGAAAAGAATAGAGAAAAGCGCGCGTTACGTGAAGAAAAACGTTTGTCAGAAGAAAAAGAAGTGACTGAGGAAATAACGCCTACTATAAATAGTCAAAAGGATGAGAAAGAGGAGAAACTGCCTCCTATTATTTCAAACTTTAGTCAAAATCAGGTGCCTGAACCAGTTGAAGAAACGGCAGAGGTTGAGGAAGAAACGAAAAATGTTCAACCTGAATTACAATTTGAACAAGAATCTTTTGAGAATGAAATTTATCAGTTGCCAACTGTGAATCTACTCACGGAGGCGAAACCAACAGATCAGTCTGCGGAGTATAATCAAATTAAAGCCAACGCTAAAAAATTAGAAGAAACTTTTGAAAGCTTTGGTGTAAAAGCCAAAATTACACAAGTTCATTTAGGGCCAGCTGTAACGAAATATGAGGTTCAACCTGCTGTTGGTGTTAAAGTGAGTCGAATTGTCTCTTTAGGGGATGATATTGCTCTCGCCCTTGCTGCAAAAGATATTCGTATTGAGGCACCGATTCCTGGTAAATCTGCTATTGGAATTGAAGTAGCTAATCAAAATGTGGCGGTTGTAACTCTTCGTGAGGTGCTTGAGAATAATAACCAAAATAAACCAGAAGATAAATTGCAAATTGCCCTCGGTCGGGATATTTCTGGGGAAGCAATGTTGGCGCATTTGAATAAGATGCCGCATTTGCTTGTTGCTGGCTCAACTGGTAGTGGGAAATCAGTTTGTATAAACGGCATCATTACTAGTATTTTACTTCGAGCGAAACCACATGAAGTTAAAATGATGATGATTGATCCTAAAATGGTGGAATTAAACGTCTATAATGGTATTCCACATCTACTTGCTCCAGTCGTAACAAATCCAAAAAAGGCGGCTCAAGCTCTGCAAAAAGTAGTTGCTGAAATGGAACGTCGATATGATTTATTTTCTCATACAGGAACGCGAAATATGGAAGGCTATAACGAATATGTTCGCCGCCATAATGAGGAAAAAGAAGAGAAACAGGCTGAATTGCCATTTATTGTAGTGATTGTGGATGAACTTGCTGATCTTATGATGGTAGCTTCAAATGATGTAGAAGATGCTATTACAAGGCTCGCTCAAATGGCTCGTGCTGCAGGAATTCATTTAATTATTGCCACCCAACGTCCTTCTGTCGATGTTATAACGGGTGTCATTAAAGCGAATATCCCGTCACGTATTGCTTTTGCAGTTTCAAGTGCAACCGATTCTAGAACTATTTTAGACATGGGGGGGGCTGAGAAACTACTTGGGCGCGGCGATATGCTGTTTTTACCTGTAGGGTCTAGTAAGCCAACACGTGTTCAAGGAGCCTTTTTATCTGATAACGAAGTGGAAAAAGTGGTTAATTTTGTTATTTCTCAGCAAAAAGCTCAGTATAATGAAGATATGATTCCGGACGATGTACCAGAAGTTTCAGAAGAGAGTGAAGATGAATTATATCATGATGCTGTGCAACTTGTTGTGGAAATGCAAACAGCTTCGGTCTCCATGTTGCAGCGGAAATTTAGAATAGGTTATAACCGTGCGGCACGTTTAGTAGATGAAATGGAACAAAGAGGTGTGGTTGGGCCTCATGAGGGGAGCAAGCCTCGTCGTGTAAATATTGAACAACTTGATCCAGAAGAATAAAAAAGTCCATAGAAAAACCAGTACATGATGTTCTGGTTTTTTTCTTTATATATATGTAAACGCTTACTGTTGATGCATTCTAGAATAAAATTAAATTTTCGGAATATATTTGTATTTAAAAAAACTGCTTTTCATTGTTTATTTCTAGAACGGAACATGGTATATTAAAAGCAGTTAGAGTATACGTTTACAATGGAAACCCGTTTTATAACAAAAAGGGAACGTACATAAGTTTTAATGAGACGAATGTTCGGAGTAAACCGTTAAATCTAGCTGACATTTTATCTCTTGGGAGGGGTTTGCAGGTGAAAAAGCGTACATTTGCTTTGGCACTAACAACAGTTTTAGTTTCCGCGGTTTTATTGGGAGCTTGTGGTTCAAATGATTCTGATAGTAAAGGTGGAGGTAGCAAAAAAAGTGATAAAGATTTCACTGTTGCCATGGTTACCGATACTGGCGGTGTAGATGATCGTTCGTTTAACCAATCAGCTTGGGAAGGCTTGAAGGAGTTTGGTAAAGAAAACGATATGGAAAAAGGCACTGATGGCTATAACTATTTACAATCTGCATCAGAAGCTGACTACAAAACAAATTTAAACACAGCTGTTCGTTCAAACTATGATTTAATTTTTGGTATAGGCTACAAATTAAAAGAAGCGATTGAAACAGTTTCTAAACAAAACCCAGATAACCATTTTGCTATCGTTGATGATACAATTGATGATCGCGATAATGTTGTTAGCATTGGCTTTAAAGATAATGATGGTTCGTTCTTAGTTGGTGTTGTAGCAGGTCTTACAACGAAAACTGATAAAGTTGGCTTTGTGGGTGGCGTAAAAGGTGCCGTTATCGACCGTTTTGAAGCAGGCTTTACTGAAGGTGTAAAAGCTGTTAATCCTGATGCCAAAATCGATGTTCAATACGCGAATGATTTTGCGAAAGCGGATAAAGGACAACAAATCGCTTCTACAATGTATTCAAGTGGCGTAGATATTATTTTCCACGCAGCTGGTGGTACAGGTAACGGAGTATTTGCAGAAGCTAAAAACTTGAAGAAAAAAGATCCAAGTCGTGCCGTTTGGGTTATCGGTGTTGACCGTGACCAGTGGGACGAAGGTAAAGTAAAAGCAAATGATGGTAAAGAGTATAATGTAACTTTAACTTCTGAAATTAAGCGCGTTGATATTGCTGTAAAAGATTTATCTACTCGTGCAAAAGCTGGAGATTTCCCAGGTGGAGAAAAGATTGAATACGGTCTTGATAAAGACGCGGTAGGCCTATCTCCTCACCAAGATAACATCTCACCTGATGTACTTAAAAAAGTGGATGAATATAAACAAAAAATAATTAATGGCGAAATTAAAGTTCCAGAAAAACCTTGATGAAATAAAAAAACGGTAGGGCCGATTTATCGGCCTACCGTTTAACCTTTTAATGAAACCGCTTTCTAATAACTGGTAAACCCTTTTACTAAACAACTAAAAAGATTTTTATGTTTTTTATAAATTATGATTGCAATGCGTGGCAATTAGAAATAAAATAAGGTGATGCCTTTTTTATAGCTTACATTGATTACTTGATACATAACTTTAAACAGAAGAGAGCATTTGAAATAAACGGATAAAAAACTCGAGAATCATCGAGACTGATCGAGGAGAGGCGGCGTTTTCGTGAGAAATGCGCGAGTGGCTGTTTTTCCGTTTTGAAGAACCGGATAAAGGGAGTGAGAATGTGGATTATGTTATTGAAATGTTAGGAATCAGAAAGGAGTTTTCTGGATTTGTAGCTAACGATAACATTACCTTACAGTTAAAGCAGGGAGAAATTCATGCTTTGTTAGGTGAAAATGGTGCAGGTAAATCAACACTGATGAACGTGCTGTTTGGTTTATATGAACCTGATGGCGGCGAAATTCGTGTGAGAGGTCAAAAAGAAGATATTCACAGTCCAAACAAAGCAAACGACCTTGGAATCGGGATGGTTCATCAACATTTTATGTTAGTGGACAAATTTACAGTAGCAGAAAATATTATTTTAGGAAAAGAACCAAATCGATTTGGCGTTATTGAAAAAAAGAAGGCGATTCAAGAAATTCAAGAAATTTCTGATCGTTACGGCCTTCGAGTGGATCCTCATGCTGTTGTAAGAGATATCTCAATTGGTATGCAGCAACGTGTTGAAATTTTAAAAACACTCTACCGCGGAGCCGATATTTTAATTTTTGATGAACCAACTGCTGTTCTTACACCACAAGAAATTAAAGAGCTTATTCAAATTATGCGGGCATTAATTAAAGAAGGTAAATCCATTATTTTAATTACTCATAAGCTAAAAGAGATTATGGATGTGTGTGATCGTGTAACGGTCATTCGGCGCGGGAAGGGTATGGGCACAGTTAATGTACCTGAAACGAATCCACAAGAGCTTGCTAATATGATGGTCGGTCGCGAAGTTGTCTTTACAACAGAGAAAAAACCAGCTACACCTGGCGCTGACGTTTTAGAAGTAAAAGATTTAGTTGTTAAGGAAGCACGAGGCGTAGAAAGTGTACGCGGGCTAAATTTAACGGTGCGCGCTGGTGAAATTGTCGGAATTGCTGGAGTAGATGGAAATGGGCAAAGTGAACTTATCCAAGCAATTAGCGGACTTACTAAAGTGGCAGCAGGCACCATTAAATTAAACGGCCATTATATCGAAAATATGAAACCTCGTAAAATCACAGAATCAGGACTAGGTCATATTCCTGAGGATCGTCATAAACATGGACTTGTGCTTGAAATGAGCTTAGGTGAAAATATCGCTTTGCAAACGTATTATAAAAAACCTATTTCGAAAAAAGGCTTTTTAAACCATAAAGCAATGTATGACTTCGCTAGAGAGCTTATTGAAGAGTACGATGTTCGGGCTAGTAGCGAGTTTGTCGCTGCAAAAGCACTTTCTGGTGGAAATCAGCAAAAGGCGATTATTGCGCGCGAAGTAAGTAGAGATCCAGACTTTCTTATTGCGGCCCAACCAACACGTGGGCTTGATGTTGGAGCCATTGAATTTATTCATCGCAGATTAATTGAGCAACGGGATAAAGGGAAGGCTGTCCTTCTAATGTCTTTTGAGTTAGATGAAATCATGAATGTAAGCGACCGAATCGCCGTGATTTATGAAGGGAAGATAGTCGCAATTGTGAAGCCAGAAGAGACAACCGAACAAGAACTGGGTCTTTTAATGGCTGGCTCGAAAGCAGGAACGGAGGCGAAAACTCATGAGTAAGGTGCAAAAAGTGTTAAATTCACTTATCGTCCCTGTAACGGCTGTTATTCTAGGTCTATTATTTGGTGCTGTCATCATGCTTATCTTCGGTTATGACCCAATCGCTGGTTATTCTGCTTTAATTGAGGGTGTAGTTGGTCAACCGTACTATATCGGCGAAACAATTCGTCAAGCAACACCCTATATTTTAGTCGGACTTTCCGTCGCTGTTGCGTTTAAAGCAGGACTTTTCAATATTGGTGCAGAAGGGCAAATGCTAATGGGGTGGTTAGGATCGATTATTGTTGCGCTACAATTTGATGGCCTTTCAAAATGGATTCACTTGCCACTTGCGATTTTGGCCGGTATTCTATTCGGTGCGCTTTGGGCATTTATTCCAGGTATTTTAAAGGCAACTTTACGTGTTAATGAAGTTATTGTAACGATTATGCTTAACTATACAGCACTTTATATTTTTAATTATGTCGTTCAAAACATTTTGACAGATGGACTCGATAAAACAAAAACAATTGGAGCATCTGCTTCGCTACAATCTGATTTCTTACAAAATATTACCCAATATTCTACACTTCACTGGGGAATTTTAATTGCGCTTGGATTTGCTCTTATTATTTGGCTAATGCTAAATAAAACAACATTTGGTTATGAAATTGAGGCAGTTGGATTTAATGAAAATGCTTCTCAATATGCAGGTATGAGCGTAAAGAAAACGATTATCATGTCTATGGTTATTGCGGGGGGCCTTGCTGGTCTTGGTGGTGTCATGGAAGGACTTGGAACTTACGGAAATGCTTATGTACTAAGTTCCTCGCCTGGAATTGGCTTTGACGGAATTGCAGTAGCTTTACTTGGCGGTAGTTCCCCAATTGGAATAATCTTTTCGGCCTTGCTATTTGGGGCTCTTAAAATCGGTGCTCTCAATATGCCAGCAGTCGCAGGTGTTCCAAATGAATTAGTAAATGTCATCATCGCCCTTATCATTTTCTTTGTAGCATCAAGTTATATTATTCGTTGGACGATGGCGAAATTTAAGAAAGGGGCGAAAGCAGAATGACTGCAATTTTAGCTACGATAGTTTCTAGTACGTTACTCATGGCTGGACCATTAATTTTTACAGCACTTGGCGGCGTTTATTCTGAACGAGGCGGTGTGGTTAATATTGGGTTAGAAGGTATGATGGTTATGGGTGCATTCTCAGCAATCGTCTTCAACCTTACGTTTCAAAACGTCTTTGGTGCTTTAACCCCTTGGATATCTCTAATTGCGGCTATGCTAGTTGGTGGGATTTTTTCCCTCGTACATGCTGTTGCGACCATTAATTTCCGTGCTGATCACGTTATTTCAGGTGTTGCAATTAACTTTCTTGCAACTGGTTTGTCTCTTTTCCTTGTAAAAGTTATTTATGACAAAGGGCAAACGGATCAAATTTCGTATTATTTCGGAAAACCAGATATACCAGTCTTAAAAGATATACCTTTTATTGGTGAAATTTTCTTTACAAATGTACCTATTATGAGTTATGTGGCGATTTTATTTGCGATACTCTCTTGGTTCATTATTTATAAAACGCGTTTTGGTCTTCGTCTTCGTTCGGTTGGGGAACATCCGCTTGCCGCTGATACGATGGGAATTAAAGTGCGCTTTATGCGTTACCAAGGTGTTATAATTTCCGGGATTTTAGGTGGATTAGGTGGCGCTGTTTACGCCCAGTCTTTTACACTAGATTTCGGTCATGCTACGATTTCTGGACAAGGGTATATGGCTCTTGCCGCTATGATTTTCGGTAAATGGAATCCACTTGGCGCAATGGGGGCTGCCATTTTCTTTGGTTTCGCACAATGTCTTGCCATTACAGGTGGTTCACTTCCATTCTTCAAAGAAATTCCAGATATTTACTTACAAATTGCGCCTTATGTATTGACGATTTTAGCGCTCGTCGGCTTCATCGGGAAAGCGGAAGCGCCAAAAGCGGATGGTGTCAATTATATCAAAGGAAAATAATTTTTGTCGCTAGAGCCTTCACACTTGGTGTGGAGGCTTTTAAAATTGTACTTCATCGGGAGTTACGCTAAAATGAAGGATAGGAAATACGGAAGGAGCATCAACATGGATTATTATCAAGAAAAAATAGGGAATTTACATACGACTTTTATAGAAACTAAAAAATTTAAATCTAATCGAATTGTGTTTAAATTTCGTGCACCGCTAACCCGTGAGACACTGACAAAAAGAGCGCTACTCGCGATGATGTTTGAAACGAATAACGCTCACTATAAAACGCAAACCGATTTTAGACGCCGACTCGCTTATTTATATGGGGCAAATTTCTTTACTTCTGTAGAGAAAAAGGGAAATGAGCACATCATAACCGCTGTTTTTGACATGGTAGATGCCAAACTTGTGCCCGAATCTGAACAGCTTTTAGCGGATGCGTTCGACTTTTTAAACGATGTGTTTTTTGCCCCAAATGTGTCGGAACAAGCTTTTGATGAGGAAACATTTGCGCGCGAAAAAGTAAATTTGAAAAGCCGATTGGAAAGTATTTATGATGATAAAATTCGCTATGCCAATGTTCGCTTAATTGAAGAAATGTTTGCAGGAGATGTTTTTGCGTATCCTGCGTCCGGCATAATTTCAGATATTGAAGGAGTTACAGCCCAAGATCTCTACAGCTATTACGAGGAGTTTTTGCAAAATGACATCATCGAGCTCTTTATTTGTGGGAATATGAAACCGAGTGAAGTAGCTCCTTTTGTGAGGAAACTAAGATTCAGTGACCGTGAAATGAGAGAACTTGCGGCCTGGCCGAACCAAGAGAAAAAAGAAGAGCGTTTTGTAACCGAAAACCAAGCAATCAACCAAGCAAAACTCGTATTAGGTTACCAAACGGGCGTTTACTTCGGCGATACCGATTTTGTTCCCTTGCAACTTGCTAACGGCCTTTTAGGGGGTTATGCAAATTCCAAAATTTTTATTAATGTTCGTGAAAAAGCAAGCTTAGCCTACTATGCATCTAGCCGATTAGATACATTTAAAGGCTTTATGATTATTTCAGCTGGTATTGATGAAAAAAATCGTGAAGAAGCCATTAAGATTATTAAAGAACAAATTAAAGCCATGAAAGCAGGCGACTTTACAGAGGATGAGCTTGCCCAAACAAAAGAAATGTACGTAAACCAATTGCTTGAAACAAGCGACGGAGCGCAAGGTCTAATTGAATTAGCTTATAATAATGTTCTTAAAAATAGTGATTTAACACTGGATAATTGGATTCGTAAAATTAAAGCGACAACCAAGGAAGAAGTAGTGACAGCTATACAAAAAATACATGCTGATACGGTTTACTTCTTAGCGAAAGGTGAGTGATATAGATGGAAAAAATAGAATTTAAGCAAGTAAATGAAACCGTGTACCAAGAACGATTAGAAAATGGTTTACGCGTATTTTTACTACCAAAAAAAGGATTTAGTAAAACTTTTGCTATTTTCACAACAAATTACGGTTCTATCGACAATACCTTTGTGCCACTTGGCGAAACAGAAATGACACACGTTCCGGACGGGATTGCTCATTTTTTAGAACATAAAATGTTTGAAAAGGAAGATGGCGATGTCTTTTTTAAATTTGGTGAAAAAGGGGCGTTTACGAATGCTTTTACGTCCTTTACAAGAACAGCCTATCTATTTTCCGGGACATCTCATATTCCAGAAAATCTTGAAACGTTACTCGATTTTGTCCAAGAACCTTATTTTACAAAAGAAACGGTTGAAAAAGAAAAAGGGATTATCGGGCAAGAAATTCGTATGTATGAGGATGATGCTGATTTTCGCGCTTATTTTGGTGTAATCGAAAATATGTATAAAGACCATCCTGTTAAAATTGATATTGCAGGAACTGTAGAATCCATTTCTGAAATTGATAAAGATTTGCTTTATCTCTGCTACCATACATTTTACCATCCAAGTAACATGGTCTTATTTGTTGTAGGCCAGTTAGATCCTGAAACAACCATGGCGGATATTCGTGCTAATCAAAGCAAAAAAACATTTGAAAAACCGAAAGAAATAAAACGCGCATTTCCAAATGAACAAGAAGAAGTGGCAATAAAAACACGCGAAGTGAAGTTTCCAATACAAATTCCTAAAGTTTTAGTGGGTATCAAGGAAAATATTGGATTATTACGCGGATTTGATGCGGTAAAACATGAGATGACAGCAGATATTGCACTTGAAATTTTATTTGGCACGACTTCGGACAATTATTTAACCTTCTACAACGAAGGGATTATTGATGATACATTTGGTTTTGATTATTCCTTGCAAGATAGTTTTTCATTTGTCATTATTGGCGGCGACTCAGTTAAACCAGATGTGCAGTCTGAAGCAATTCAAAACGCGATTTTGAAAAGTGCTGAAGTTGGAATTTCAAATGAGGAATTGGAACTTGTGAAGCGCAAAAAAATGGGACAATTTTTACGTTCCCTGAATTCTCCAGAGTTTATCGCCAATCAATTTAGTCAATATATTTTAGAAGATGCCTCTTTATTTGATATTCCAAAGGCTACTCAGCAGATAACAAAAGAGGATGTTGATAGGTTTATTAAGTCTCTTGCAAAGGATGATAAAATCACAACTTTCAAGCTTCTACCTGAAGAAAACTAAAGAAAAGTATAAAAATTTAAGTTTTTATGAGCAAACTCAGAGAAAAAATGGTATTATAAACGAAGTCATGCTATTATGAAATTAATGGGTTTTCAAGGAGAATTTAAAATTGAGGCAAACAAAAAGATATGCTTTTGTAACAGGAGCAAGTGGTGAAATCGGTGGTGCAATTGCAAGACGACTTGCCCAAGACGGATTTCATCTTTATCTCCATTATTATAAGAACACAAGTCGTATTTTAGAATTAACGGAAGAACTCAAAGTTTTTAATATTGATGTATTTCTAGTTCAAGCCGATTTTAGAAATTCTGAAAATTTGATGCGGATTACAAAAGAAATTTTTCAACTGGATGTATTTGTCCATGCTGCGGGTGAGTCTGAATATACACTTTTTATGGATAGTTCAGATCAGTCTTTAGAGCATCTTTATCAAATTCATGTTGAAATGCCACTTCGTTTGGTTCGCACTTTTTTGCCGAAAATTCAAAAGAGTGAGCATGGCAGAATTCTTTTTATAAGTTCCATTTGGGGAGAAATTGGAGCAGCAATGGAAGTCATTTATTCAACAATGAAAGGAGCGCAACTTGCTTTTGTAAAAGCACTAAGTAAAGAAGTTGCGTATAGTGGAACAACTGTAAATGCGATTACGCCTGGTGCTGTTGATACAGCCATGTTGGACCGCTTTACAGAGTGCGAAAAGTTGGACTTAGAAAATGAGATACCGCTTGGACGCCTTGCTAAACCAATCGATGTTGCGAATGCCGCTTCTTATTTGCTGAGTGAGAAAAGTGATTATATTACAGGACAAGCTCTTGGAGTTAATGGTGGCTGGAACATGTAATAATAAATTTTGATTTAATTAATGGTAGGTGTTTGATATTGACTGAATTAGGCGACAAACTGAAAACTGCAAGAAGAAGAAAAAGGACTACAGTTTAGATGATTTACAACAAAATTACTAAAATTCAAAAAAGGTAATTTAGTCGCAATTGAAGAAGGAAATTATTCGGTAATGCCCGGTAAATTTTATACACGAGCATTTATTAAGCAATATGCGGAAGCTGTCGATTTGGATAGTGCAGAATTGTTTACGGAATTTGAATCGGAAGTTCCTTATTCGCAACAAGAAGTTGTAAACCAAGAACAGAGTAGGGCACACAAAAAGGCAACACCACTTACAACACATTCTGTTGGTGGGGCTACCTCTACGCGAAATCGTTTTTTTGATATTTTACCCAAAGTATTAATTGCGCTCTTTATTGTATTTATTCTTTTCATTATTTGGTACTTTGTATTTGCAAATAAATCGGATGATGAAGTGACATCAACAAACGATAATCAAACGGTTAAAGTGCAAGATGATACTGGCTCGTCAACGAAAAAATCCGATGATAATCAACAAACAGCTAAGAAAGACGAGAAAAGAAAAATCCTCTGATACTAAAGAGAAAAAAGAAGAACCTAAAAAAGAAGACAAGCAGCTTGCGATTACTAAAGGTGAAACACAAGGAAATGCAACGAGCTACACGGTAACAAATACCGATAAGCTTTCTATCCAAATTGCTGCATCTGGTGGGGACACATGGATTGGCGTTTCAACAGAATCTGGAGCGAATATCTATAACGGTATTGTAAAAGATGGTGAAACAAGCGAGGCCATTGATGCAGGTGAAAATAAAACCATTTCAATCGTGGTTGGAAATGCACCGGTCACAACTGTAAAAGTAAATGGAAAAGCATTAGAACTTGCACCGACTTTAGTTAAACAAGTTCTTACAGTTTCGCTTGAAGATAGTAGTAGCGATGCTGAAACATCAGATAGTTCAGCTACAAATCAGTAGTATAAAAGTGAGTATAGGTGATAAATAAGCCTATACTTTCTTTTCATATAGAATTTGTGATGGGGGAGAAAACAATGAATTTACCAAATAAACTAACGGTAGCACGAATTATTTTAATTCCAATTTTTGTGGTTATCTGTGTGGTACCTTTTTCATGGGGAAATGTGGAGTGGCTTGACTCAACAATACCAGTAACAAGTTTAGTTGCCACAATTATTTTTATTGTCGCAGCTTTAACAGATTGGTTTGATGGTCATCTAGCGCGCAAATATAATCTAATTACTAATTTTGGGAAATTTGCAGATCCAATGGCGGATAAATTGCTTGTTGCAGCGGCATTTATTATTCTAGTTGAAATGAATATTGCGCCAGCGTGGATTGTCATTTTAATCATCAGCCGAGAGCTTGCGGTGACTGGACTACGTTTATTACTTGTTGAAGGCGGCGAAGTCTTGGCAGCCGGACAACTCGGGAAAATCAAAACGTTTACCCAAATGATTGCTATTCCACTTATGTTCTTACATAATTTTCCATTTGCTTGGACGGGCATTCGTGTGGATTTGATTTTTCTATACGTCTGTGCATTTTTCGCTGTTTGGTCGGGAATCGACTATTTTTATAAAAACCGCGGAGTCTTTAAAGGTTCGATGTAAAAAACTGAAATACTTCAGTCGAATAAATTTTCGGTGAAGTATTTCGTTTTTTTATTTTGTATAAAGGGAGTGTTCATATGGTACGTGCAGAAATCATTGCGGTCGGAACAGAAATTTTACTGGGTCAAATTGTCAACTCAAACGCCGCTTTTTTATCCAAAGAATTAGCGGCTCTTGGCATTTT
Organism: Listeria fleischmannii subsp. fleischmannii LU2006-1; assembly: GCF_000344175.1. Lineage (GTDB taxonomy): Bacteria > Bacillota > Bacilli > Lactobacillales > Listeriaceae > Listeria > Listeria fleischmannii. The sequence continues at coordinate 35,881 of NZ_ALWW01000029.1, forward strand.
TGTTTATCATCATACAGTCGTCGGGGATAATCCTGAGCGTCTAAGCGAAGTTATTACAACGGCGGAAAAGCGTAGTGATCTTTTAATTTTCACAGGAGGTCTTGGCCCAACTCAAGATGATATTACAAAACAAGTGGTGGCGAATCATCTTCATAAAAATTTAGTGGAAGATACTTTTCATTTGGATAAAATAACCCAGTATTTTGCAGGAAGTAAACGTGTTATGACAGAGAATAATAAGCTTCAAGCGTTAGTCATCGAAAATTCAACGGTGCTCCAAAATGATTTTGGCTTTGCTGCCGGGATGTTTTTCACACTTTCCGAAAGAAGTTATATGCTACTTCCAGGGCCGCCTTCTGAAATGAAACCGATGTTTACGAATTATGCGAAACCGCTAATTCAAAACGCTACGGGTGGCGAAGTTCATTTGGAATCTAAAATCATGCATTTTTTTGGTATTGGCGAATCAAGACTAGCATCTGATTTAGAGGATTTAATTACACATCAAACCAACCCGACTATTGCCACATATGCTTCTGATAATGAAGTTGAAATACGCATCACGGCATCAGCAAGCACAAAAGAAGAAGCTGAAAACTTACTTTCTCAAACAGAAGAGGAGATTTTAAAACGTGATGGAGAATTTTTATATGGCTATGGGGACGAATCGCTTGCTGATGTGGTTATTAGAAAACTTTTAAAAGGAAAAATCACTATTTCTGCAGCTGAAAGTTTAACTGCCGGATTATTTCAAGCTGAATTAGGAGGCACTACGGGCATTTCAGATATCTTAAAAGGTGGAATGGTCACCTATAGTACAGAAATGAAAAGAGAGGTGCTAGGTGTCTCTCAGCAAGTTATATTAGAGCATGGTGTGGTGAGTTCTGAATGCGCGAGGGAAATGGCCGAAAATATTCGTAAAATCTGCCATACTAAAATGGGAATTAGCTTCACAGGCGTTGCTGGTCCTGGTGGCATGGAGGGACATGTAGCTGGTACTGTTTTTATTGGTTTAAGTGTAGAGGGCTTTGAAACAGAAACGTATTCCTTTGTGTTTGGACGGGATCGAAATCACAACCGAAATCGCGCTGTAAAACAAGGTTTCCAAGTTATTAATCAATTTTTGACAGAAAAAATGGGTTTTTAGCTTAGAGCAAAGCAAAAAAATCTTTATAATAACCTAGAAATGACGCCCAAAAAAGAGTTGGACGTTTGCGTAGCTAAAAGCTATACTAATTATACAAGTCCATCCCTTGTTTTAAAAAATGCGAATAAATGTTCGCTTTTTGCTTGATTATTGAAATGAATTAAGGTATAGTTATTTTAGGAATTTCAGTTAAGCGGAATTTGGATTTAATGAATAATGGAATGAGATATATATAGAGGAGGCAATAATGTGAACGATCGTCAAGCTGCGTTAGACCAAGCACTAAAATCTATTGAAAAACAATTTGGTAAAGGTTCGATTATGAAGTTAGGGGAACATAGCGATCAAAATATATCCACTGTGTCAAGTGGATCGTTAGCCCTTGACATCGCATTGGGGGTAGGTGGGCTATCCTAGAGGTCGAATTATTGAAA
>NZ_ALWW01000030.1 GCF_000344175.1 Listeria fleischmannii subsp. fleischmannii LU2006-1
GATGAAAAAGATTGTGTTCAAAGTTTAGTATCGAGATTTCTAGTACTGAGATATTAGATTTTGAAGGAGCGAGTCAATATTTACCCCTTGAAAGAGAAAGTGATGAATTAAACTTAAAAAATAAGAGAAAAGATACTTTTCCTAAAGAACCAAATAATGATATCTCAATACAAAATGATGGTTTAGTAACAGTAAACTTAAATGATTTTTCAGAGAAATCTACTAACGAAAAATCAGGTGATAAAAAGTCGAGGAAGAAGAAAGCGGAAACTGGAATAAATGGTACAGGTAATGGAAATAGAAAACATAAGCCAGATAAACAAGATGGAGAATTATCTTCACTAGATACGCATTCTAATGTTATAGATGCAAAGATTAATAGAATTATTTCAATTGATAAAAAAAAATTACAAATTAAGTATACAATCGAATGTTCAAGAGAAAGGGATTATAGAGATAAATATTTCGGATGAAACTAATCGTATATTAAAATACGATATATTGACGGCTAGAGATTCTTATGGAAGGAGTTTAAAAGTTAAAGAAAATAAAATAGGGCCTGTAAAATTTAAAAAAGGAAAATCAATGTACATAAAGATTGAATTTAAAGAAGAGATTTTGGCTGCATTTAAGGGGATTATTAGGAGGGAGAAAAAATGATAATTCAAGAAAAGCTTTATCCCTACCCTGTTTTAACATATTTTAGTGATGATATAACAGGAGAATTTAGTATTGATGACATTAAAGCATTCATAAGTACAGACAAATCAAAATATTTTATTCGTGGAGTAGTCAAAATGTTAAATCCTACAATAGAAGAATTGATTGATTCTAAATCGGCTGAAATTATTCTGCATGTTGAGTGTAGAAAAACAAGATATCGTCAAGTTTTTAAAATTAATAATGAAACAATTATTAATTGTGAGATTTCTTCAGAGTTTTTAGAGGGCAATGTAGATATTCAAATGATAGTTATCTCTAAAGAGAAAATAGATGATTATAAAAATAATAAGTGTCATCCAGATTTTAGCGAACTGACATTTAAAATAGAGATAGGACAGATACTTGCTGTCTGTAAACCATACAGTTTTGATGCTAAAAGAGAACCTAGTAAAGTGAAAAACTTATCTTCCATATTCGCAATAATTAGGAATGTTAAGGATGAGAAAAAACCAATTGCCTACTATACAGACAGTGAGAAAATAATCATAATGTTATCAAAAGAAAATTTTACTAGGTACAAAAAACTAATGTATGATTCTAACGCACAATCTTTACTTTCTTCCATGTTGATTGTGCCAGTTTTAGCCTCTGTTTTGCAATCTTTTTCTATCAAAAACTTTATTGATGAACATGAAGGAGCATCATGGTTAACTAGCATAAAAAAAAGAATTGATGAGTGCAATTTGGTGTTTGATAAAATAAATTGGGGAGAAGATTCTCTGACTGTTGCAAACGAATTAATTGGAGACCCATTATCATATGGGGTGAAAATTTTAGAGGAAAGGAGCTACTAAGCATGGGTTTGAAAATTTTTAAAGAGAATGCACTTATAGAATTAAATGAATTTGTTAAGACTGAAGCATTTGGTTCAATTGAATTATCGAAAGATAGTAACTGGGTCTTAAACTATTTTTCGGATGACACGGATTATGATTATCTTTTCGAGTCAAATATAAATATAAATATGCAAAGTTCTTTAACGCCTTTGGTGGAGAAAGATTTTGAAAATGCAATTTTACTTTATGAAAACTTACAATTAACAAACATACAAGCTGTTGATGAAAGACTTTGGAGTTATCTTGCATTAGTTGAATTTTGGGACTACACTTATGAAAGATGGATTAAAGGAAAAGAAAATCAACAAGTTATTTTAGAACGAGGAATATTAAAAGCTTTTGAAAAGAGTGATAGAAGCTTTATGAGAAACTCTATCTCAAGACTTTGGTGGGGAGTACATGCAACTATTTGTAATGAGAGAAAAGATAAATATGAATTAACAAGACTACTGTTTTCATATCAAGATCTTTACCAACAAATTCTGGAACGTAGTTATAGTAAGAACTCCGACATTATTAAGGCAATTTTAACATATATTTGTGATATGAAAGAGAGAGAAAAATTTTCTAGAAGGAATTATAGAGTTTTATTGAAGGAAATCACGAGGTTAAGCGGTGTTATAGTTATTGATACATTATCGCAAAAGGATTTATTTACTTTATTAAGACAATCCGAAGAGATCAATAAGATATTTGTATAAATACATTTAAGTATAACTAAAGAATTATGTACTTTTAAAAAAATGGAAGTAAGATAAAACTATTAGATGTTTGATTTTTTCTTTTTTTTGGTAAGCTTAACATATGACACAGGTATTTTACCGACAGGTGTATGTTGGATAGTATTTATTCATAGGAGGAAAAACCAAAGAAATAAATTCAATTTTAATGCGTTTTAATGAACTGCAGTCAACTGTTGTAAGACCATTTTTAATGGCAGTGTTATATGATTATAATCGAAACGAATTAGAGAGTTTCGAGGTTATAGATCTGTTTAGTATTTTAGAGAACTATATTGCAAGACGAATGATTGCCAAAATACCATCGAATTCATTAAATAAGGTAATCTCAACACTTTATCGTGATTTGAAACGTTTGAGGGAGGATTCAAACGGCGAAATAGCTGTAAAAGATTTATTTAGCTATCAGGTTTTAACTAAAACCAGTACGGCAAAAATGCCTGAGGATTTTACAATGATTGACCATTTACGCACAAATGATTTTTATAACATAAATCCTTATTTTAGAACTTATTTTTTTGAGCGACTCGAAAACTATGGGCATACGGAAGATTTGCAAATTTATCAGGGAGTTTGGGAAAGGAAGTATTCAGTTGAACATATTATGCCAAGAAGGCTAACTCTAGCTTGGCAACAAGAATTAGGCGTGAATCATAAAAAAATTCATCAAAAATATTTAAATCAGTTAGGCAATTTAACGCTTACGGGATACAACTCCAAATACAGTAACAAGACATTCATTGAAAAGCAAAACATGGAGAAGGGATTTAAGGAAAGCCATTTTGTTAATTTAAATAAGGTACCAGCTCAATCTGATTCATGGAGTGAAAGAGAAATTTTAAAACGAAGTGATGAATTAATTGAAATGGCACTTAACATTTGGGAATATCCGCAAACTGAATTTGTCCCCCGTTTGCATGAAGATGAACTTATTATTTTTGACGGAGAGCAAACCTTTACTGGTTATAAAATAAGAGGTTACTGCTTTCAAAATGATGAGTATCAAATTGTAGCTACGTGGAAAGAATTTTTTGTTCAATTTATGAGAGAATTAACTGAAATTTCTAGTATGCCAATCATTGAATTAATGAAAGGTGAAGGGTCAAATGGTTTAGAAGGATTATTTAGTGGGGAGCCCTCAACAACAAACAGTGAAGTAATATCAGGAGTATATGTTTATATTGATCTTTCTAATGTACGAAAAATGGGTTATATCAAGCGATTAATGGAACTTTTTAATTTAGATTTCTCAACTTTGAAGGTTGATGCAATTAAATATGGAAATAAAGAAGAGAACTTCGAAAAAGATATTGAATTTGTTGATTAATGACTTTTTTTATTATGAGTTTTTGCTTCACCCCATTTACAAACCCCTTTCATTCCGCTAAAATGAAAGGGGTTTATTGTGAGTGAATTCACGAAAAAGGAGAGTTAAAAATGAGTTTTCATGTTTTGATGTATCATGAGCTTCGTGAGCGTGGGACGATTAGTGAGGATGCGCCGTCGATTGTGAAAGTAGCCACAAATTGTGATGTCGCGCTGCCAAAAGTCCTGTTCGCTTACGTGGATGACTTTGAAAAGCAAATGGATATGTTGCAAAATAGCGAATGGAACGTTATTTCAATGCAAGAAGTTCGGGATTTTTATGAAAAAGGGCAAACTTTACCTGAAAATGCCGTACTAATTACATTTGACGATGCATTCCAATCCGTTTTGCAATACGCTTACCCGATACTTAAAAAACGTCAATTGCCGGCCACCTTATTTGTCGTGCGTGATTGGCTTTCAGAGTCCGCCGAGCCATTTGATCCCGCAAAATCAGTGGTCATGAGCGTTAGCGAAGTGAACCAAATGCGCGATGTGTTCACATTTGCGAATCATACGAGCGATTTGCATAATCAAGATGCAACTGGCGAGAAAAGTACATTTCAAACGGCAACAACAGCAGAACTTTTGGCAGATTTAAAAAAATGCGCCGAATTCGTTGATATGCCTGATATTTTTGCTTATCCGTTTGGAGCATACACAAAACGCGATTTGGAGCGTTTGGAACAAGCAGAAATCAAGTTTTCTTTTACAACAAAACCAGGGCGAAATAAACGCGAGACATCGCCGCTTGAACTGCATCGCCAAGTTGTGGCGCTCGGAATGGATGCGGATAGCCTAAAACAAATTTTACTGAAGGATGGGAAAAACACGTGAAAAAATGGATTGGGATTTTAATGTTAGTAGTAGTTGGGATTTTAGCGGTAGGGTGTTCCGATTCTGGAAATGAATTGAAGGCGGATACAAAAACAGAAACGACGAATAAAACATTGCGTTTTGGGACGCTTCCAGCAGAATCTGCTATTCCTATTATTTTAGCCAAAGAAAAAGGCTTTTTTAAGGAAGAAAAAGTGAATGTGGAGATTACCCCGTTTAATGCGCCAAATGACCGGAATGTTGCGGCTCAAGCGGGTAAAATTGATGGCATGATTGGGGACGTGATGACGGCGCTTTCGATGCGTGAAGGCGGAATGGATTTTACTATCACCTCCGATATTAATGAAGATTTCAAACTGTTGTCCGCGCCTAATTCGGGCATTACGGATATCAAGCAACTAGACGGCAAGGAAGTATCGCTTGTTCCGAAATTTTTATTAGAATATATTATGGACGAAATGGCGGCAAAAAACGATATTAGCTATAAAATCGTACAAATCCCGTCTATTTCCGCAAGATATGAAGCCCTTTTAAATAATCAAGTCGATTCCGTTATTTTTACAGAACCACAAGCCACTCTTCTTCAAAAAAATGGCGCCCATGTGCTCGGAAGCTCCGCAAAATACAATATTAAAGGTGGAACAATTAGTTTTGCAAGTGACATCGTAAAATCTCAAAAGGCAGACATTGCTGCATTTTATAGAGCCTACAACAAAGGCGTTTCGTATATGAATGAACACGACGCAGCCGATTATGCAGACGTCCTAAAAGCCTATAAATTCCCAGAAGCCATGACAGGCTATCTTGAAAATAAAGAAGAGAAGTATACGAAGGCCCAAAAAGTAAGTAAAAAACAATTTGATAGCATCGAAAAATGGACGAAAGAAAAAGAAATGATTCAAAAAGATTATTCTTATGACGAAATGACCAATTTTTCAATGCTAGATTAATCAGGAAACCGCAGGCGAGTCTTGCGGTTTTTACATTCTACTATATAATAAAAGAAAAGGGATAGAGAGGGAGACGATTGTGGAGAAATATTTAATTTGTACGGATCTTGATGGCACATTACTGAATGATAATCATCAAGTGCCTAAAAAAACGCGGCGCCTTTTGCGGAAATTGATGAAAGAGGGACATTATTTTTCAGTAGCAACGGGCCGACTGTTTCACGCCGCGAATGAATTTGCGAAATCCGTTCACGAAGAAGCCTTTACGATTGCTTCAAACGGTTCTATCGCTGCCTCTAAAGATGGGATTTTTCACCAGATTAAAACGGATAACGCAGCGCTTATAAAAATTTATGATGTTTGTCGTGCTGAAAAAGTAAGGGCTTTCTTTTTTTCGACCGATACCGTGTATTTTGTCGGGGAAATGCCTAGTCATTTTAAAGAAGATGATGACAAAGAACGTGTTCAGGCGGTCAAACATGTTTCTATAAATGAACGCGAAACATTTCTGACACACGTGGATGATATGATAAATGGCTTAATCGTGGAAGAAAATGATATTTCGCGCTTACACGATTTGCGGGCCGAATTAGAACAGTTACCAAATGTTCATTTTTTATCGTCTCACCATAATAATATCGAAATTTTACCAAAATCAATTGATAAGGCCGTTGCCGTTCAAACCTTAGCAGAGCGTTTAGGCGTGAAACAAGAGAATATCATTGCATTTGGCGATGGGGAAAATGATTTAGGCATGATTGAATATGCTGGCATTGGCGTGGCTATGGGAAATGCCAACGAAGCTCTAAAGCAAAAAGCTGATTTTGTAACAGAAACGAATGATAAAGAAGGCATTTATAAATTTTTGAAAAATAGATTCTAAAAAAAACGTTCGGAGTGAACGTTTTTTACTTTATAAGGCGTTTTCCAATTAAATCAGTTAGTTTAAATAAGAAAAATCCAAGAAATGCTAAGGCAAGAATGCCACAAAACATATCGGTATAATCGATGACAGACCAGGCGTTCATGATGTAAAAACCGAGTCCGCTCGTTGTGGCGTAATTTTCTGCAAAAAATAAAGAAGCGAGTGAAATCCCAATAGCAATGCGAAGACCACTAATCATCTGCGGGAAAATGGCTGGAAGTAACAGATGTTTAAAACGCATAAAAGCTGTTGCTTGAAATGAGCTCATCATTTTATGGTAGCTTGGATCGATTTGTTTCACCCCGTCGCGTGCCGATAAAATAATTTGAAAAATGATAATCCAAATTACAAGCATGATTTTTGAAGTATCTAAAAGCCCGTATAAAAGCATAAAAACGGGCAGAAAAGCCACTTTTGGAATGGGATAAATATAATAAAGGATGGGCGACAGCCATTTATCTGCATACGGATTCACGCCAATAAAAATGCCTAAAGGGATACCAATTAGGAGCGAGATAAAAATGGCGATACTAATCCGATATAGGCTTGCGAAAGTGTGCGGTAGTAATTCAGGTATTTTTTCAAAAAATGTTATACAGGTTGGAATGGGTGCCGGAATGACGGGACTGTTCACAAAAAGGAAGAGCAGTTCCCAAATGACAAGGATGCCTAAAAGTCCAATGAACGTATTGGCGATTTTTTCTTTCATTTTACGACCTCATTTCCGAGCGCTAATCGAACGGTGCGGCACATGTCATAAAATTCGGCTTGCATTCTAAGTTCTTTTTTTCCAAAAAGAGGATTTTCGATTTCTTGTTTAATTTGTCCTGCGTCCATGATGACAATTTTTTGGCCTAGGAAAATGGCTTCTTCGATGGAATGGGTGACTTGAACCAGTGTCATTTTTCGATTTTGCTTCACTTTGAGCAACATATTTTGTAAGTTTTCTTTTGTCATGGCATCTAAGGCACTCGTGGCTTCGTCAAGGAGCATTATTTTAGGATTTAGGGCGAGGCTTCTGCCTATAGCAACCCGTTGTTTTTGACCGCCGCTTAGTTCGTTTGGATATTTGTGCGCTAGAGGGAGTAAATCTAGCTCATTTAAAAGCGTTATCGTTCGCTCTTGAATTTCCATTTTTGATTTTTTTTTGATTTTTAAGCCTAGGGAAATATTTTCAAAAACGGTTTTCCACGGGAATAAAGCATAGTCTTGCAAAAGGATGCTTGTTTCTTTTGGGAACTTTGTGACGCGTTCTTTGTAAAAGAAAATTTTGCCTTCTGTAGGTATTAAAAAACCGGCCATGGCATGGAGTAATGTTGTTTTTCCGCAACCGGATGGCCCGATTATGGCGCAGCTTGTATTTTCTGGGATGTCTAGGGATAGATTGGTAAGAGCGTTCGTTTGTTGATAATTATATGTGACATTTTTCACTTGTATAGCATTCATGAACTAATTCCTCCGTTTTTTCCTGTCTTTTTTATTATAGGAGGTTTATGTGTGCTCTGCAATACAAGAAAAAAGGAGAAGGTATGAAACCTTCTCCTCAGACTGCTGACAAACGGCAATCTTCGTTGTTAGCGCCTCCGTTCCGAGGTTCACGTACTCGAGTACGCTCCACTTCGGTACAGAGGCTCTGCCTAGAATCTCACCATTTGTCAGCAGTCTGATTTGGGTGAGAAGCGTTTTGTTTGGCGTAAGCTTTGAGTTTTTCTACAAGCTAAGGAGAAGGTATGAAACCTTCTCCTGTTTATTAGTTAAAACTGAATCGATGTGGGGACAAATTGGAGTGGTGAAACACCGGAAGTCCCGTTATTGGATAAATTTAAATCGACTACTTGATAAAAGGCATTTCCAGTATCTGCTATTTCCCAAACACCAAGTAACACATAATAACCTGAACGATCGGTTGGGAGGTTTACTGTTTGCGTCACTTTGGACGGTGGGACAGCGTTATTGCCATCTATTGTGGTTAGGTGTTCAAGTGAAGCGCGGGTAATAGGTTCGTTAGGATTCCAATCTTTTTTAGTAATAAAATATTTCCATTCAGACGTGCGATGATTAGCGGTGAGCGTCCATTCAATTGTGTTTGCGCCGCCAGAGACATCCACTTTATGCCAGCGGGTTGTCGTTTGCACATCCATGTCATTAAATTTCCCGCCACCGGCAATATGCCCGTCAGCCGGTCCACTAGACGGGAAGTTTCCAGTAGCCTCCACACTTTGCGGTTCATATTGAATCGGTCCGGCGTCTTGATTTACGCCCAGTTTAGCCAAATATGCGCGGCTTTCCGGTTTTGAAATGTAGCCATGCGCGGATGCCCCAACTGTAGTTACCGAAAGTGTTAACGCCAAAGCCCCTAAAAATACTGCAGATTTTCCAACATTTTTCATCATCTATTTGCCTCCTTTTTGGTACGCACCATCTTATGCGCCCATTTGCTCTTTCCCTCCAGCAAAATAAAATAATCACGAAAAATCGAAAATGAGCGCTTATACCTGCAAACTAGACCATTACAGCGGCTAGTTTTCTGAAAAGCCTCATAAAAACGACATTTTTTTAAAAAAAGGAATGGTCAAATATTCATAGAAGAAAAAGAACCAGGCGGCTACGAGCGTTCAGAAGCAGAAGCGACATTTTTTTATTATATTTTTTAAAAAGGAAAATAGTCTTATGACCTTTCAATTCTTGCTTTTTTATTTTAAAAGCCGTTTTTCTAATTTAATTTGCGTTATAATGAAGTACGAAAGGGGGCGAGAAAATGAGAAAGCCTGAAAAAAAGGAATGGAATGCGATTATAAATTGCGACAGTCAGTTTGATTATGTTTTTTATTATGCTGTCAAAACGACGGGGATATTTTGTCGGCCCTCCTGTAAATCTAAAACACCGAAATTTGAAAATGTCGTCATTTTTAAGTCGCGTGATGAAGCCATAGAAGCCGGATTTCGACCTTGTAAACGATGCAAATCAGGCGGGGCGAGAGTGCCAGATGAGGAATGGGTGTTGGACATTAAGCGCTATGTTCGGCTGAATTTGAGTGAGCCGCTTACGCTAAACGAAATTGCCGTGTATTGTCATGGCAGTGAGAGCCATTTACATCGCACATTTAAAAAAGTGACCGGCGAAACCATTCATCATTTTGTCGTCCACCAAAAAATAACATTTGCAAAAGAACTCCTTCAAAATAAAAATTTAGAAGTCCAACAGGTGGCAGAAAAAGTAGGTTTTCAAAATGCCGCACAATTTGCAACGCTTTTTAAGAAAAAAACGGGACGCTCGCCGTCTAAATACCGAAATGAGGTGTTAAAATGATTTATGATTTGGTGGAAGAGGTTGGATTATATGTAGCGAAAACTAGTCGCGGCGTTTGTTATATCGGAAACAATTTTGACGATTTGGCCGCTTTTTCTAAAAAGAAATTCGGAGGTGAGGAATTCAGGCGTTCTGCGGAATTTGAAAGGGAATCAGCTGATTTAAAAGCTTATTTTAACGGCAAAAAAGTAGCTTTTGATTGGTCATTTGATTTAGCGACGAGCGATTTTACAGCCCGCGTTTTTCAAGTTTTACGCACCATTCCGTACGGCCAAACAGCCACCTACAGCGAAATTGCAGAAAAAATGGGCAATAAAAAAGCAGTCCGAGCAGTTGGAAGGGCAATTGGATCAAATCCCGTTTTAATCGCCATCCCGTGCCACCGTGTTATCGGAAAATCAGGAAAGCTCACCGGTTACCGCGACGGACTAGCGCTTAAAGAAAAGTTACTTCATATCGAAAACGCTTAAATTTGAAGCAAAAGCGAATATCCTTTAAAATAAACTCAACAAGCGAAAGGAGAATGAAGATGATTAAAAAATTAGGTCAAGTAATGGTATACGTAGAAAATCAAGAAGAAGTCGCTAAATTTTGGACTGAAAAAGTGGGTTTCGTGATTCGGTCCAGAAATAGCGAAACAGATGAGGAAAAATGGATTGAAATCGCACCAGACAATGAGACAGCTACAACCATCGTTCTACAAGATAAAATAGCAGTGGCTAAAATGAGCCCGGACATGAATCTTGGCACACCTTCACTCCTTTTTTATACGGATGAGTTAGATCAAACCTACACCACTTTTAAAGAAAATGGGGTTCCCGTTGGAGAATTAGTAGAAGCTTCCATCGGCCGTGTATTTAACTTCCACGACCCTGAGGATAATTATTTCGCGATTTTAGAACAAAAATGACAAACAAAAGCCAGTGGCCTAGTTTAGCCACTGGCTTTTGTTTCAGACTGCTCTCAAACGGCAATCTTCGTCGTTCGTGCCTCCGTTTCGGTGCTCACGTACTCAAAGTACGCTCCGCTCCGGTACTCGGCACAGCCTAGAATCTTACCATTTGAGAGCAGTCTGATTTTGGTGTGAATCGTTTTGTTTTGCTTAAACTTTGAGTTTTTCTGCAAGCAAAAGCCAGTGGCCTAGCCACTGGCTTTTGTTATTATATAATGTCATCCATATTTAAATCTAAAGCATTTGCTACGCGTTCGCCGTATTCAGGGTCTGCTAAATAAAATTGTTTTGTTTGGCGAATTTGAATCTCTTTATTTTTTACTTGGCCAAGATTCAAGGCAATGGTTTCGATTAAGCGAGTTTGTTCTTCAGGTGTAAAGAGGCGGTACAATTTGCCGGCAGCAGAATAATAGTCCGTGTCGTACCCATAGTTGCCAGTTTCTCCGTGGACAGCATCTCCGCTAATTTTAGCAGAAGGAACCTCTTTAGGACCGTTAAAGCTGTTAGGTTCATAGTTGACTTCATCTGTTTGTCCGCTTGCCATCAAACCATCTCGTTCATAGTTGTGCACTTCTACAAGGGGTTTGTTCACTTTTAAATTTTCGTAATTTGCGCCAAGACGATAACGATGCGCGTCTTTATAGGCGAAAAGGCGACCTTGCAGGAGTTTATCCATAGAAGTTTCGATTCCTGGTACTAAGTTGGCTGGTGAAAATGCTAGTTGCTCGAGCTCTTCAAAGTTATTTGTGAAATTTTGGTCTAAAGTCATGGTGCCGACTTCGATAAGTGGATAATCTTTTTGGGAGACTACTTTAGTCACATCAAAAATATCATACTTATAGTTTAAACCTTCTTCATAAGGAAGGATTTGTACGTACAGTGTCCAAGAAGGAAAGTCGCCGGCTTCAATGGCTTGGTATAAGTCATCTTGCAGGTAATCGGTGTTTTTTCCAGCTAATTGCTCTGCTAAATCATTAGAAAGATTTTTAACACCTTGATTCGTTTTAAAATGGTATTTTATGAAGAAAGCTTCGCCAGCCTGGTTAACCCATTTAAATGTATGACTCCCGAAGCCATGCATCATACGGTAACTAGCTGGAATACCGCGGTCCCCCATAAGCATTGTCACTTGGTGAACAGATTCTGGTGAGTGAGACCAAAAATCCCACTGCATTTCAGCGCTTCTAGCATGTGTTTTAGGATGGCGCTTTTGCGAATGAATAAAATCAGGAAATTTTAATGGATCATGAATAAAGAAAACTGGCGTATTATTTCCGACAATATCATAATTTCCTTCTTGTGTATAAAACTTCACAGCAAACCCACGTACATCCCGATACGTATCAGGGTAACCTGCTTCCCCAGCCACTTGCGAAAAACGTACAATAAGAGGCGTATTTTTTCCTACACCATTAAATAAATCTGCTTTTGTAAAAGGACTCATATCATTGGTTAACGTGAAAATTCCTTTTGCCCCCGCACCTTTTGCATGCACCACACGCTCAGGAATACGCTCCCGATTAAAGTGCGCCAATTTTTCAAGAAGGGCATAATCTTGGATTAAAACAGGTCCTCTGCTCCCCGCTGTAAGCGAGTTTTGATTATCAGCAATCGGCTGCCCAGCATTAGTAGTTAAATTGTTTGTCATTCAAATCAGTCCATCCTTATTATGTTTTGGAAAGTTTGTCTTCCTTCCCGTAAAGGAAAGCAAACTTTATAATATCAAACGCTGCATCCGATTATAGAGAAATACATATCGAGATGTTAAAAAGAGAGAAAAGCTTTACCGGATAGCACCGTTATCACGTAAAAAATTAGGCCTAATCTTTACAGTTTACTTTATCACGTCACGTTCCTTTTTTAACATCAAAAATCAGTTTAGATATTTGAAATTTGATACATTTTTTATTATCATTTGTATAAAAGTTTACAATCTAGAAAAGAGGGACGTCTATGAATGATTTCATCCAAAACCTATTTATCACGAAAAATACGAAACGGAAAATAAAATTATTATCCGCTATAAAAGAAGAAAAAATGGACATTTTAAGTTTAGCGAAAATGTTAGAAGTAAGTCGGGATACTATCCAAAAAGATATTGACTATTTAAAAACCTATTATACTGATTTGATTTCTGAGCATAAAGATAGTCATTCGATTACCTATTCTTGCCGCTTTGAAGGGCAATTTCAAATAGTTTCCCAGCTAATGAACGAGGAACCCAGTTTTTATATTTTAAAACAAATTTATGAGCACAATGTAGTTTCTTTTGATGAAGTCGCAGAACGTTTTTTCATTTCTGTCTCAACGCTTGAGAGGTATATGCGGGATTTAAACCGCTTTTTAAGCCGCTATGAAATGAAACTAAAAGGAAAGCCCATTATTTGCTGGGGAAATGAGTTGGCCATCCGTTGTTTTTTTACAAATATGCTTTATTTCACAAGGCAGTTTCAGCTTTTTTCACCACCAAAAGTGAGTTTTACTGCTTTTTTACAAAATTTTAAATCTGAATTGCGTGCCTTTACGACAGCCTATGATCCTATAAAGGTCGTCATCCGTTTTCAAGTTTGTATCAGCCGTATTCTACAAGGCGCAACCATTACACTATCAAAGAAACAACGAGAAACCATTGTCCAAGACCATCATTTTGAAGCGTTTCAAACCAATTTAAAAGAATTTGCAAAAGAAAATTTAGAAATTGATAACTTTCCAGATGATGAAACCCGTTTTTTATTTGTTGCCATAAAAGAAAGCCATATTTACTATTCGCTCTTTTTACAAGTACAAATTTCAAGAAATAAACATTATCTTTGTGATAACCATCATAGAATTCTTTGTCAGGAAATTTTAAACATTAGAGACCCAGAATTAATCAATGTACTAAGCTGCTACTTAGATGATCTTTACATTTTAAAGGATTTTGGACAAAATACATTAATTGAAGAACTCCCTAGCAAACAAATCGAGGAGTATGACAAAGTTTTGCTCGAAAAATGCCATCTCATCGCCCATATGTTCACTAGTGATCAAGAGGCCGTTCCAGCGATTGCTTATAAACTTGCTCAAATTGTTATGACCAACCAAAAACAAGCGGAGGAGGAAACTTATATTTTCGTCGTTTTACAAGATGATATTAACGAGCAACTTTATTTAGAGAAAACACTGCAACCATTTTTGCCTAAAAATATGATGGTGCAATTTCAACATGCAAGTAGATTTTTCTCTGACCAAACAAAAAATACGTATGTAATAACGAATGATTATACCATTCAGTCATCTGCACACACGTATTTTATCGAATATCCTTGTGTCTTAAAGGAATTGCAAGACACGCTTATTAAACTGGCAAGAAGTCATATTTACGGGAATATCCCTTTAAATCGCGATAAAGTTTAGTAACCCGTCTCAACTGAAGCATTGACGATATACATGAGATCGTTTTTATCACTTTTGTCTTCTAAAAAAATACCACTTGTTGTGAGCATGCCACCGTCCATCACTGAAATTTGCACGGTTCCATAAGGGATTAATTCTTTAATCGCATCAAAGTCCACGTTTTCTTTATCAGTTGGCACAGCTAGTTTTACATGCACAACCATATTATTTAAATCCTGATTCGGTAATAGAGCCTGAATCCCAGGCATAGAATTATGATAAATCGCATGTCGTACAGCGCGAACAGCCGCTTTCGTTACATCTTGACCATGGACATCTACACCAAAACCTGTTTGGATAAAAAGTAATTTTTCCATTTTTTCACTCCTAAAAATGCTGAATAAATTCCGTACCAGCGCGTTGTTTCGCAAACTCTTTTAAGACAGCCGTAAAAACCTTACCTTCTGGATCGCCGGCTTCTTTAAAAACCTCAGATAATTGCTTACGTTGCATTTTATCTAATTCATGGGTTAATCGAATCCCAGCAGATGTTAAAAATAAGGCGCGTTTCCGTTTATCATGCTCACCAATTCCTACATGAATAAGTCCTTTTTCGCGCAACTCGGTAATGGGCTTTTGTAAGGCTTGCTTTGAAATTTCTAAAATCGTAATCATTTCACCAGTTGTAACACCCGGCATACGCGCAATAAAAAACAAAATACGATGGTGTAATCGTGTTAGACCATGTTTTTCAATGAGAGTATCGCTTGAATTAGTAAACGATTTATAGGCAAAATAAAAAAGTGCGATTTGTTGATTTAATCTAGTCTCAATATCCATATTTCTACCCCTTTTTTCGATATCGCTAACATTATTATAACCTTTTTTGTGCCAACAAGAAATTTATTTTTAAAAAAAAACGAGTGTTTAGTATTTCGGTAAGGGGTAAAGTGAAGTATACGATGCATCTAAAAGAAGGAGGAACAAAAAATGGAAAACTATAAGCGAATATTAGTTGGAGTTGATGGCTCTGACCAAGCTGATCGCGCGTTTAAAAAAGCGCTTGAGCTGGCGCTGAAATACCAAGCAACTCTTGGCGTTGCTAGTGTTGTGGACTTGCGTTCATTTTCCCCAAACGTATCCTATGATGGCTCACTGGAAGAACGAGCAAAAGAAGCGGCTAAAGCTCGAATTGCAGGTTACCGAAAAGAAGCAGAAAAAGCCGGGCTTGAAAATATTGCCACCTATGTGGAAAGTGGGAATCCAAAAACCATTTTAGCTAAAAATTTACCAGAGGAATTTGAAGCCGATTTAATTGTAGTTGGAGCCACTGGTCTTAACCGAGTGGAAAAAATCGTTTTAGGTAGTATTTCAAGTTATGTTTTAGGACATGCGCATGTAGATACACTTATCGCTCGCTAAAGTAGCCCTTTTTTAGGGCTATTTTTTTGTTAGCGGTAACAGGGGAAGATGGCTTGAAACCTAGGCGTAGAAAGGATATGATTTTTAAAAAGCTTGGAATTTGAGAGGGGTTTTTTCATGAAAATAAAAGGTGTTATTTTTGATCTGGACGGTGTCATAACGGATACGGCAGAATACCATTACATAGCTTGGAAAGCGCTAGGCGAAAAGATAGGTATACCCATTACGCGCACATTTAATGAAGAGTTAAAAGGCGTGAGCCGAAAGGATTCTTTGGAGCGTATTTTAGCTTTTGGAAATAAAGAAGATGCCTTTTCGGATGAGGAAAAAGAGGCGTTAATGGCTTTTAAAAATGAATATTATGTAAAATTAATTCGCGATATCACACCTCGTGACGTTTTGCCCGGTGTTCTTCCATTTTTAAAGAAACTAAATCAAGCGGGCGTTAAAAAGGCGATTGCCTCGGCATCTAAAAATGCGACAACGATTTTATCTTCCTTAGAACTCCTGAATGAATTCGATTATATCGTGGATGCAAAAGAAATTCGCTATTCAAAGCCACATCCAGAAGTGTTTTTGAAAGCGCTAAAAGCAATAGATTTAAAAGCAGAGGATTGCATTGGGATTGAAGATGCAGCGGCAGGCGTTACGGCTATCCAAGAAGCGGGTATGAAAGCGGTAGCGATTGGATTGGATGAAAGTTTAAACCATGCTGATATCCGTTTGCAGTCAACCGAAGAATTGCCTGTATTAAAATTGTAACAAATGAAGATAAATGGGGATGGCATGCGGATATAAAGCGGTGTGCTTTTTTCGTAAAACGTTTTAGCTTTTTGTGCTAGGGAAAAGTTTAGATGTAGAGGAGGAATACGTTATGAGTAAAAAAATTGCAACGGTTTTAACGAATTTATTTGAAGATGTGGAATTTACAAACCCTGCTGAAGCATTTAGAGAGGCGAAACACGAGGTTATTACTATTGAAAAGAAAGCGGGAAATGAAGTAACCGGGAAGCAAGGTGAAACGACGGTTAAGATTGATAAAGGAATTGATGATGTGACACCAGAAGAATTTGATGCCCTCTTTATTCCTGGCGGTTTCTCACCTGATCAATTGCGTGCAGACACTCGTTTTGTCCAATTTGTGGATGCTTTTATAAAAGAAGATAAACCGATTTTCGCTATTTGTCATGGTCCGCAGCTGTTTATTCAAACGGATAGACTTAAGGGGAGAACGGTAACGGGTTTTACTTCTATTCGGAAAGATTTAGAAAATGCGGGTGCGGATGTGAAAGATGAAGAAGTGGTGGTAGATAATAATATTGTCACAAGTCGGACACCAGATGATTTACCTGCTTTTAACCGAGAAGCTTTAAAACTGTTACAATAAGAAAAAAAACAGAATGCCAAAACGGCATTCTGTTTTTTCGTGTCTCACTTATTTATTAAAGTTTGGCAAATATTCTTTATGCGCTTCTAAAAGCTCATCAAGAAGTACGCGTGCTTCGCTATCACTAGGTGTTAATGGATTGATGGTCATAGCGAGTAAAGCTTTGTCGTAATCGCCTGTTACGGCTGCCTCTGCTGTTAAGCGCTCAAACGTTTTAATTTCTTGAATAATACCGTTAATGGCAACTGGTAAGTGTCCGCTTGCTAGAGGAATCGGACCTTGACGCGTAATGACACAGTTTGTTTCAACAGCGGAATCAGGGTCAATGTCTAAAATGGCGCCATTGTTACGTGTGTTAACAATTTGAATATCACGTTTATCGTTATAGATGGAGTTGATTAAGTTACAGGCAGCTTCACTGTAATACGCGCCACCGCGTTGCTCTAATTGTTTAGGCTTTTCTGCCAACTCTTCTTGTTTGTAAAGCTCAAATAGTTCAGCTTCTACTTTTTTAACAACTTCTGCACGCGTACCGTGTTCCGCGTAAGCTTTTGCTTGATCTTCTAGTTGTTGTTTAGTTTGCCAGTAGTAGCGTAAATAATCAATTGGAATCATGTTGAGTGTGCGAAGGAAAGTTTTATCCCAGCCTGTTGCATTAATATTTTTTAGTTTTGAACCTTGATCTTCCTCAGTCATTTTGAAAACCACATCACGCGTAACATCTTTCCCGTTATGATAAACAGTTTTCGCAAATACCATATGATTTAACCCAACGAATTCCACATAAATTTCAGATGGACTAACGCCAAGTGTTTCTGCAATATTACGCTCAATGCCGATTGGACCATTACATAATCCCACAACTTTTTTCTGATTGCTATAACGTAAGACTGCTTCTGTTACCATACCTGCTGGGTTAGCAAAATTAATTAGCCAAGCGTCCGGACATAAGCGTTCCATATCGCGACAAATATCTAAAATGACTGGGATGGTACGAAGTCCTTTAAACATTCCACCCGGGCCATTAGTTTCTTGGCCAACAACGCCATGCGAATTTGGAATGCGTTCATCTTTAATACGTGCATCAAGTAAACCAACGCGAAGTTGCGTTGTGACAAAATCAGCACCTTTTAAAGCTTTCTCACGATCAAGCGTTAAATGTATTTCAATATTAGCCCCTGCTTTTTTGACCATACGTTTGGCAAGGTTACCTACGATTTCTAATTTTTCCCGACCAGCTTCCACATCAACGAGCCAGATTTCACGAACAGGAAGTTCATCTTGGCGTTTAATAAATCCTTCAATTAATTCAGGAGTGTAGCTCGAGCCGCCACCAATTGTTGCAATTTTAATACCTTTTGCCATTTTTTATTCCTCCAATTTTTAAGAATTAACGTTTTGTTGTGAACGCTTTCTTGTTTACCCTTTTAGTATAGAAAGATTCCTCACAAATTACCAGCCTTTTGCTACAACTTGGTAGCTATTTTTGAAAAAGGAATTTGTTACATTTGAGTAACGAGGTGTTACATGGTAAAATGAAGAAAATGTAAGTTGGAGGTTCAACATGCTTTTTTTAGACCAATCAATTGAACTTAACGACACGGAACTCGATATCTATAATTATATAACCGCGCATCTTGATACGGTGATTTATATGCGCATCCGTGATTTAGCAGAGGCCACACATGTGAGTACGACGACCATTCTGCGCTTTTGTCGCCGCTTTAAATGTAACGGCTTCTCCGAATTTCGCGTTAAACTGCAACTCTATGCCGAAGAGCAAAAACGGACGCGGATTGACATGTCAGACGAAACGACCTACATCGATTTTTTACAAAGAACAGCTTCTCCTGAGTTTAAAGGTCAGGTTGCTCGTTCGGCGTCGGTTCTTCGCGATTCTGAGCTTGTCCTTTTTGCCGGCATCGGTTCATCGGGCATAATCGCCGAATACGGCGCACTGTATTTTTCGTCCCTTTTCACACTCGCCCTACACATCGAAGACCCACTGAATCACCCTTTTTACCACCTTTCAAGCAAACTATCCGATAAGATTTGCCTCGTGGCGATTTCGGTTGACGGTGAAAATGAAGATATTATCCGCTACATTCACGAATTAAAGTCTCAAAAATGCAAAATTATTTCCATTACAAACAGCGCCAAGTCTACCATCGCAAGACTATCCGATGCGAATATTGCTTACTATATCAATAAAGAAATGTATCAAGACGCAAACATCACGTCTCAACTCCCGGCTCTTTACACGATTGAATGTGTAGCACGGGAAATTCGGACACAATTGGATAAGGAAAATTAACCAAGCTGAAATTGAACTATTGTAGAGTAAAAACTGGCAACGAATCCGTTGGGAAGCCAGAGCAAATCGAATTGACCACGGCGAACGAGGCAGAGGAAAATATGCCTCCAGTACTGCTACTATCAGGAAACATTAACAATACGCCTCAAAACGATAGTGCTGATTCAAGCGCCCCTCTAACTTCAAGTTTAGGCGGTATGATAATAGTAAGAAATACCACAAGAAAAAATAATTAGTATTTAGCATAAAACGCCCATTTTATTTTTAAAATGGGCGTTTTAATTGCGGAATTTGAAAAGAAATTTTTTTGCATTTTTACACCTAAAGACGCAAAAAAAGGATTCTAGCTAGTAATTTTTATTATTTTTGATATAATTATGTTGTAAATGTGTCGAAAATGTGTCAAAACGTAATAGGTCATTAGTATTAAGAAAAAAATCCAATTTGCAAAACAGGAGGGGATTCTATGGGTGAAAAACATGTAAATCAAGTTATTTACGCAAAATGGATTGCTTTTGTTCATTTTGTAAAACAGTGGATGAGCCCAGCCCTTTTTGCCACTCTTGGCGTTTTGATAATTGGAATTATCGTGCTTTTTGTACCGCCTTATATCGGTTTAGCCGACAATGGCGATTTTTTTCGCGTTTTTTCAAGTAATGGCATGTATGTCGATCAGGTTCAACATACCGCGACACAATTTGGGTATTTCGTAAAAGATTATCCGATTTATGAATATTTTAACGAACAACACACCGCCTTTTTTTCCTCCCAAAGTTTATTTATTTCAGTCGGCTTTATTTTTGAATAATTTCTTTTTAAGATGGCATTTTTGATATTCGTTTTTTGGCGCTCCTTTATTTCATTTTCTTATTAGGGGCCGTTTATTTGCTTGTAGAAGGTATTACGACAAAAATGAAGGGCTTTTCTGGCTATGTTGTCGCGCTATTTGCTATTCTCATTTTCGGCGATACCGCTTATATAGCGTACTTTAACTCCTTTTTCGGCGAAGGTTTAATGCTTATTGCCATGCTCTATATTTCAGCAAGCCTCCTTCTCATCTACCAAAATCGCTACAATGATTACTGGATGCTAGCGCTTTTTTTTGTTTCAAGCCTGCTCCTCATCACAACGAAACAGCAAAACGCTCCAGTCGCCATCGTCATCGGTATGCTTGGACTTCTCCTTCTTTTTATTAAAAAAAATAAAGCTTTTCGGATTTGGACTGCTTCCGCATTAGGGGCAATCGTTCTAACTGGTGTACTCATGTACGCCTTCATCCCTGAAACCTTCGTCACAATTAACCAGTATCAGACCATGACGCGCGGAGTCATTTTAAATACGGAAGAACCTGAAAAAGACTTAAAGGACATGGGAATAAATGAGCAGTTTGCGCTCTTAAAAGGCACTACTTATTTCCAAAAATATAAAATGGTCGAAACTGACAGCCCTTTTATGGAAGAAAATTTTTATCGCCATTTTGGCTTTGTGCCCGTATTGGAATTTTATATAAGTCACCCCAACACCTTACTTCAAATGCTAAATTTATCTGCCGAGCACGCCTTCACCATTCGACCGCTCGAAATGGGGAACTATGAAAAAAGTGCAGGAAAACCGTTTGGGGCTAAAACGGGTTTTTTCACACTGTACAGTACAGTGAAACATAATGCTTCCCCCTCCTCATTCGGCATGATTGTATTGTTTGCCCTTGCTGTCATTTTAGGCTACAGCCGCGGCAGCATTCAAAAATGGCGCTTAGGCGACTTTCGCGGATTAGTTCGGCTCGATTTAGTTCTCATTTTAGTAGGAACAAGCTTTGCGGTTCTACTTACAACGATTGTTGGCGACGGGGAAGCGGATTTAGCCAAACATGAATTTTTATTTAATGTTTGCTTTGATATTTTGATTTTAATGATTTTAGCGTCATTAACAGAATTTACTTGGGAACAAATTGCGAAAAGGAGGGCGAAAAAGCATGTTTAAAAAATGTCTTTTAGTGCTTCTTTTTATCAGCAGTATAAGCTTTTGGCCGGCACCTCTTGTAGTTGCTAAGGGCGAGACGACGCTTGTTTTATATGATAGTTTGGCGAAACAAAGCGCAACAGATGGCAACGTGGATTTGCTTTTACGGATGCTAGCCTCATACGGGCAAACAGTGCGTATTTCGGATACACGTGAAAAATTAGATACGTCTTCAGTGGATCATATAATTGTCATTCAAAATAAAGCAAAGCCGATTCAACCGGAAGTGAGTGAAAAGCTACAAAAATACGGTAAAAAAATCTTATTCATTGGGCAAACACCGCCTGGCTGGGCACGAAAGCAGCTAGGGAATTTGCAGATGCAAATAAGTGATACCGCCATTTCCGTTAGGACAAAAGAAGCCCTACAATCTGAACCCCTCCTTTTAGGGAAGCTCCAGTTAATTAAACAGACGAGCGCAGAGAAAATAGGGGAACTAACAGCGGATGACGGGACTAAATTTCCGTATGCGGTTCGAAATAATAAGCTGTCTTATGCCAGTTTTTTAGTCAAAGATTCACTGAGCGAATTTGCTTTACTAGAAGTATTAAATGATTTTTATGGTGCGGGAAAAACGGGTCAGCCCTATGTCGTGATTCGGGATGTTAACCCGTTTGTAGACTTTGACATGGTTCAAAAAACAGCAGATGCCTTTAACGAGGCGGGCATACCGTTTATCGTAAGCGCCGGCCCGGTTTTTGAAAATATGAACTTAAAGGCAGCCAAAAATTATGCGGAACTACTTCAATACGTTGAAACACGGGGCGGGAGCATAGTTTTAAATGCCCCAGTCGTTACTTTTGGAGAAAGTAAGAAAGGCGAACTAACAGACGTTATGACTACTTCTGTCCAATTTTTTGCGCAAAACGAAATTGCACCGCTTGGAATAAGTGCAGAGGCTTACTGGCAAACGGATAAAGTATATCAAAAAGAAGGCTTAGCCCCGTTTTCCTCCGCCATTTTATTCCCAAATCAAAACATTATTTACACAGATGAAACTAAAGAAACGAATGCCTTTACAAGTGCGCTCTTTTATTTAGACGGGAAGCGCTACGAAAAATGGGAGCAAGCGGCAAATGAAACGCCGTTTAATGTGGATACAGCGCTTGGATTCTCCCTTTTTAAAAATGAAAAAGAGTTGCGGGAAACGGTTTCGTGGCTACGTCAAATGCCTATCCAAGACTATACAAATTTACCGCATACCGTTCAGACGGAAAAGGATAAGATCACGGCTCAAAACGGCTTTTTATCAGTGAACGGGAAGGAAATTACTCCGGCCGACCATTTTCTAAATGTGAAGGTGAAAAAAAATTCAACCACAAGAAGCTTCACTAAACGAATTCTTTTCCGTCCAATCGAAGGTGTTAACGGTCATTATTTGTGTGACGTTGTTTATTTTTGTGATTTTATTCGTGATTGGCTACCGGGCCTACCGGAAAAAATATGTGAAATGAGGTGAGGGTATTGACAGTTGCAGACTATTTATCGCTTTTTGCTGTTATTTGTATTTGGGGACTTTTGCTTGTGAATATCGTGCTCATCATTGCGGGTTATATTTATTATTTACGTAACGAAAGGCGAGATATTCCTGATATTAAAGGAGTGGAGCCTTTTGTATCCATCATGGTTCCAGCCCATAACGAAGGAAAAGTGATTGTAAAAACCGTAGAATCGCTTCTTGCATTCAATTATCCTCATGACCGCTATGAAGTCATTGTGATTAATGATAACTCCTCCGATAATAGCGCCGAATTACTCCAAAACGTACAAATGAAGTACCCAGATCGGAATTTCACCGTCATTAATACAGATAGTGAAACGGGTGGTAAGGGAAAATCAAATGCGTTAAACATTGGTTTTGAAAAAAGTCGGGGTGAGTATATTGCGATTTATGATGCGGATAACACACCGGAAAAAAATGCACTACGCTATTTAATTGGCGAAATTACGCATGATGAGAGACTTGGTGCCGTTATTGGAAAGTTTCGGACGAGGAATCGAAATGCGAGCTGGCTCACACGTTTTATTAATATTGAAACGCTTAGTTTTCAGTGGATGGCTCAAGCAGGCCGTTATTCGCTTTTTAAGCTGTGTACCATTCCGGGAACTAATTTTGTAGTGAGGCGTTCTATTTTAACAGAAATCGGCGGTTGGGATATCAAAGCGGTTGCTGAAGATACTGAAATTAGTTTTCGTATTTATATGATGGGCTATCGTATTAAGTTCCAATCAAAAGCTGTGACGTGGGAACAAGAACCGCAGACGCTTTCTGTCTGGTTTAAGCAACGTTCAAGGTGGGCAAAAGGGAATATTTATGTCATTTTAAAAAATGTGCCGCTTTTATTTCAAAAAAAAGGTCGCCCTATTCGCTTTGACATTTTATACTTCTTATCCATTTATTTTTTACTTTTAAGTTCATTACTTCTAAGTGATACATTACTTATTTTTAACTTTTTAGGGTATGTGCATACAACGCTTGCAAGTTTTAGTACTACGCTTTGGTTACTGGCCATTATTCTTTTTATTACAGGGACTTTTATTACACTTTCAACGGAAAAAGATGAAATTTCATTATCCAATTTTCTATTTATTATGTTGATGTATGTGACTTATTGTCAGCTGTGGATGGTTGTGGCTGTTTATGGCTTTTACATTTTCTTAAAAGATACGATTTTGAAAAGGGAAACGAAATGGTATAAGACGGAGCGATTTTAGGAGGGGCAATATGAAAAAATTAGGCATTTTACTGGTCGCATGTTTTGGCATCTTCTTTTGTTTAACTAGTTACGAGTTGCATGCAAAAGCGGCTACTTATCAGACGGTGCTTGGGGTAGACAAGGAAGCTCGTGGTAAATATACGACGACAAAACAAAATTTTACGATTGAAGATTATTGGAAGGCAAAAACGGTGAAGGCGAAACTGGTGTACCGCGTGACGCAGCTTTCGGAACAAGAGGTTTCAACCATAACCTTCTCGGTGAATGATGTGCCGTTCTATTCGTTCCGTCCGGCTAAGGGTGAGACGGGGGTACAGGAAATTACGGTCGATGTGCCGGTTGATAAGTTGAAAAAAGGAAGCAATGTTTTTGCGGTGGAAGGTTTTATTTATACAACGCTACCTGATAATCAATGTACGATTGATGATACACCAGCGAACTGGCTGCATATTGATAAGGCAAGCAGCGTTTTAGTAGACTATGATGAGTTACCATTTAAAAATACGATTGCTGATTTTAATGATCGTTTTACAGGTATTGATACGGTGAAAAACGAACAAAGCGGCGTTTTTATGTCCGATAAAACATCGGATGCGGAAATGACGTCTAGTTTACAAATGGTGACGGCTTTTGCGCATGAAAATAAGCTAGATGACAAACAGATTGCGCTTGGTGCCTACGGGGACACAGCTAAACGAAATGACAAGCGCTATCAACTCGTTGTCGCCAATTTTAAAAATTTGCCTGCTGCACTTAAAAATGGAATAGACACGGAAAAATTAAATCAGCAAGCGGTCATAAAACTTCAAAACGTGGCGGGTAAGCGCGTTCTTATTGTGACATCAAAAGACGATGCTCTGTTAAAAGTGGCAGCGAAGCTTATTAGTAATCAGTCGCTCACCTCCCAACTTGCTTTAGACGAAAAGTGGGTGAAGGCGGACGAAAAAGTGGAAACGCCAAAAACAAAAGTGGATAAGGAAATTAAATTAACAACAGAGGGCGACAAGGTGAAGGGCATAGGACATGTGGAGCAAGATTATTTCATCAAAGTTCCCTCCAATAGAAGCATTTCGGATGGGACAAAAGTGAACTTAAAGTATCGCTATTCAAGCAACCTTGATTTCGAACATTCCCTTGTCACCGTTTTGATTAACGGTAAACCCATTGGAAGCCAAAAATTAACCGCCAAAAAAGCAAATGATGACTCATTTACAATTAATGTCCCTAAAGATATGAATATTGTAGGCAATTTTAATGTCACCGTCGCGTTTGACTTAATTTTAACGGATAATTATTGTGGTTTTATGAATGATTCGGAAATTCCATGGGGATTTGTAACGAATGAATCCACATTTGATTTACACACGGAAGAACAAAAGAACTTTTTGTTTAACAACTACCCGTACCCAATAATTCAAGACGAGACATTCAATGAGGCGGTAGTCGTTTTACCGGATAAACCGGATGCATCTATTCTTACATCACTTGAAAATGTCTTCAATTTATTTGGGCAATTTGTAGATGGTAACTATGGTAGTTTAGAAGCCGTTTCAAGCAGCCATTTTAAAGCGGCTAATGAATCTCAAAATATTATTGCTTTTGGTGGTCTAAATGACAATACCGTTATTAAACAAGCCAACGATAAATTGTACTTTAAATATAATCAAGCGGGCACCTATTTCCTTTCAAACGAAAAAATGAAAATTGATCCAACTTACGGAAAACGAATTGGCAGTGTCCAACTCATCCCCTCCATTTTTAACAAAGAAAAAGCGATTTTAGCTGTCACTGGCCCGACGAGTCAAACAACAGCGCTTGGGTCGTCGCTTTTAGGTTCGCGTGAGATGTTAAGTAAGACCTACGGGGACGGGGCAATTATTGATGCGGATGATACTATCCACGCATATCGCTTTAAAAAGGTAGCGAGTGCGGATAATGAGACTTCGTTTGCGACTAAGCTTGCGGATAATAAAGGCACTCTTGCTTTTGCGGCTGTTACGGTGATGATTCTCATTCTACTTGCTACAGCGACTGTTTTATTATTACGTAAATATCGGAAGAAATGAGGGAGGATGTATGAAACGAAATCAAAATGATTTTATAACGGATATTGGATTTTTGCTATTTATCCTTCTTTGTTTTATTAGTGTCGCGTTTATAGCGAATGATCCTACCAATTATTTAGTAAATATCATCTTTTTAAATGTTGCCTTTTTGCTTGTTATTGTCACCTATTTTACGAATTTAACGTTCGGCTTAATCTTAAATATCATCTTTATTTTCAGCTATGCATCGTATATTTTGTATAATACGGTTACAAAAGGTATTGAATATACAGCGGGCACTTATTTTTGGCTCATTATGACACCACTTTTCACAGTTGCTGCGTTCCTTTTTACTAGAAATACGACTAAATTACAACAGGAAAATGCGATTATTAAGTCGCAAAATGAATATTTAGGAACGATTGATCAAGATACATTATTAAAAAACATTGTTTCTTTTCAAAATGACGAAGCGATTTTTTCCAGTATTTCGCGCCGCTATGATATGCCACTTGTTTTATTAGTCATAAAAGTGCGCCACTGGAAAGAGTTAAAACGATTCCAAAGCAGTGAAGAAATGCGTCTTGCGCTTCAAGATATTTCCGCACTCCTTGAATCCTGCATTCGCACAAGTGATGTGCTTTATTTACTGGATAAAGAAGAAGCGACTTGGGGTGTACTTTTGCTAACTGATGATCCGGGAGCAAAACTTGTGTCTGACCGGATTAAAAATCGTATTAGTGAAGCCAACCATACTGATTTCGCAACCAAATACCGCGTCCGAATTGAACTTCGCGTTGGGGCGAAACTATTCGACCCTGAAACAATCCAAACGCCGCTTGATTTCATCGAAGCTGCCGAAAAAGAATTAGAATATGATGTATAAGAAAAACGCTCCTAGCATAGAATTATGGACAAATTGTTCGATAAAATTCTATGGTAGGAGTGTTTCTCCAATCTGACCCAGCGGATTTATCTGGCTAGTATTTAGTCCAGTTTAAAATTATGCTAGAATGATATAGAATTTTTCACTATAGCGTTATGGAAAGCGAGCAGATTAATATGAAAATAAAAGTGGTAAACAAAATCAGCCCTGAATTAATACAACATTTATTAACGGTTTGGGAGAGTTCAGTTAAAGCAACACATTTATTTTTATCACATAATGAAATTCAAAATATTAAAAAGTACATTCCAGAAGCACTGGATAACGTACAGCATTTGATAATCATAGAAAATGAATATCCTGTTGGTTTTATGGGGATTAATGAGCAAAACCTTGAAATGTTGTTTATATCAAATGAGAATAGAGGGAAGGGATTAGGTAAACAATTATTAGAATATGGAATTAAAAATTTTTCAGTAAATAAACTTAGTGTAAACGAGCAAAATCCTATGGCTATCGGATTTTATGAATCTATCGGATTTGAAGTTTATAAAAGAAGTGAACTAGATGAACAAGGAAATAATTATCCGATTCTATACATGCATAAAGTTTGAGTAACTATCGGTTCTTTTACCTTGAGCAACTGGATTTTCTGAATAAAGGATTATAAATTTCAGTTGGAAGTAAATCTGGAAATGGTCTATTTTGAATAAATATCAATACCCTAGTGAAAAAGAAGAGATGATTCAACCATTCTTCTCACTAGGGTATGAATATATGGGAAAGTCATTTATTAAGCATCTTAAACAAGTAACAATAGAATATGCCTAGTAAAACCCATCTAATAGAACCAATCAAATCAAGTTAATGGACCACTCTAGATTTTCCTATTGTGAACCAATAAGTTAAAGCTAAAACAATAAGGGCTGTAATAGAACTTAAATACATAAATGAGTAATTACTATATGTGGCAATAAGACTTAACCCAAAACTTCCAATAGCCATTCCTAAATCCATGCCAGAAAGAAAGGTTCCATTGGCAGCCCCGATTTTATCAGGAGCCGCTCGTTCAACAGCCAATGCTTGTAGCGCTGGTTGAGTCATTCCGTATCCAAGTCCAAAGATAAGTGCGGCTACAAACAGAGAAGGGGCGTTCCATGCCATAGACAATACAATTAGCCCCAAGGCCATAGACAAAATGCCAGGGATAATCACAAAGCGATGTCCTTTCACATCATAAAGTCGACCAGCGAAAAAACGACTGATAAGAATAGTCATGGCTTGTCCTAAAAAATAAATCCAAGTATGAGAGACATGAATTTCGTTCCCGTAAACCATTATAAATGATATTCTCCTTAATAATAAATAGAGAAATAATTTTTGTAGTTTTATTAAAATTGAAATGAAAGCGTTGTTTTGATATAATTTTATTATACTTCAAAGATGGGAGAGAGTTATATGAAAAGTAAATATTTTCTTTTTGGGATTGGGTTAGTTATATTTGTGACACTAGGAGGAAAATCAGCTTTTGCAGAAGAGAATGACACAAATAATGATCAAAAAAAAAGTATATCTTGAACAGGGTACATATGGTGAAATTGTTCAATTAGAATTGGATTATTCAAATGCTGATATTTTTACTCAAGAGGGAGCCAAAATCACTTATCAAGACGCTAAAGAAATGGATGCAAGTCAAGCTAATGTTAATAGGCCTTTGCTTCGCGGAGCAAGCAAAGGAAGTGGGGCTCAAACCGTCTTTTCTGGAGGAACGATTTATAAAGGTGTATTAGTCAAACAAAGTGCTTATGGATATAATTTTTCATATAAAGCTGACTATACTATTTTTTATGGTAAGATTGAGTGGGGGACTCGATATGCAGATAGATTAGATCGGATTTATGGAATTAGTTATAGAACATCACGAGGTGGCAGTATTATATCAAGTGGTGTATTCCGGAAAAATGAAAAGCCAGGCTATTCTTCTTATGGGGGAGTTAAAATGGTTGTTAATGATTCAGGCGGCGGAAACTTTACTATTTATAACTATATTCGAGTTGCTAAAGATAAAGTATGGCTAGATTATAAATTAAATTAAAAGGTGTTGTTATGAATATTTTATACTTTTTAGAATACTATATGGGGAACTTTTTGTTAAATTTTTTATTGATTTTAGTTGCAATTTGGATAGTGTTAACTCAAATCCTTAAAATATGGAAAAGTTCAACATCTGTTAAAAATGAAATTAAATATATTAATTTAACATTTTTAGTTTTAACATCATGGTATGTCATTCGTTTTATTTTTTCTCTGTTTATCTATCATAATTAAAGCAGAGTCAAATATAAAATTGAAAATCTAAAACAAATAAGTTTAATGAAAAGAGCTCTAGGACTTTATTCGGAGCTCTTTTTATAAGTAAGTGAGTTACTAAGGAAAAATCGGTTATTAAAGAGTCTTAGATTCTTTGGTATATCAATATTCTAGAACTATGGTAATCAGAATTATAAATAGCACAGTTCGAGACTAAGGTTTCTGGTATTGATTGTTTATTTATAAATTTGTACGTATACTATTAATTTTTTCATAAATAGGTATATAAAAGACAGAATATTAAAAATGTATTATGTTAGTCTTTTTTTATCATTAAGGTAATATTATCTTGAAGAAGACAGTAACGTGAAAAATGAAGTTCATCAATATAATTTGATGGCGCATTATATAATCTAGATTTATGAGTATAACATGACGTAGTACATATAAATATTCAAGTTTATAGAAAGAATTATCTATAGGTGATGGGTTTTTTCTGTATTGTTGAGATATAGCATTCATTTTTATAGCTGTGAATGTTATAGGTAAAATTAAAAGCAAAAAATAAATAAACAACTAAAAGTGTCGGAATTAAAAGGAGAAATTTGCATGGTAAAGAAGGCAATTTGGCCAATCTATAATCAAATTTTATAATTCGCGTTTTAAGAAATCATAAAAGACAGCAACTCTAAGACAAAAAATAGCTTTTTTACTCGCACATCAAGTCGTTTTTCGGATCACTAAACGAAATTCGAGTTCCTCTACTGCATCATTTGTGCCGTCTAGCTCATTACGAATAATTGTAAATGCGTTAATCGCTTGTTTATCAATCGGATAGTGGATAGTCGTAATGTCAAGCAAGTGCGCAAGCTCCAAATCGTCAAAACCACACACCGCAAAATCCTTAGGAATAATCAAATTTTGACGCCGCGCCTCCGAAACAATACCAGCTGCAAGATAGTCATTTGGGGTAAAAAAAGCATCGGGTTTTGTTTGCGTTTCCTTAAACCAATGTACAAGCTCTTCACCTTGTTTTCTCGTGCCCATCCCATAAAAATGACGAACAGCATGTGGATCCAATTCATGTTGGTTACAAAAATCAAGGTAAGCTTGCATACGACTTTGCGTATTAAGACCAGAAGTCACGCCATATACATTTGTAATACGGCGATAGCCCTTTTCATAAAGGTGTTCTAGGCCAAGCATATAACCATCATATTGATTCATAAAAACAGATGGAATCTTTTGATTTAAAACACGTTGCCAAGTCACAATAGGGCCATATTTCGTATATGGTTCGATAGTTTCCCAATCATTTGAACGAATAACTAAAACGAGGGCATCAATTTGTTTGCGACGTAGCATTTCAAGCGCAACTAATTCTTTATCACGGTTAATGTTGGTCATAAAAAGGGTAACATTATAACCATGTTCCTGGGCAGCTACAGTGAAACTACGAATAAAAACATTTAATGAATCAGAAAAAGTTGGGGCTACAATTCCAATTAATTTCGTAGCGCCTTTTTTTAAAGAAACTGCGTTTAAATTAGGGACATAATCCAGTTCATCAATAACCGCCTGAACACGAGCACGCGTTTGTTCGCTGACATAGTTTTGTTTATTAATAACCCTTGAAACGGTTGCGCTTGAAACACCTGCAAGCTTTGCAATTTCGTTTATATTCGCCAAAATAAGCACCTCACTTCGTTCTCTCTCTTTTTTAGTATAGCATAAAAATAATTTTTTTTAGGAAAAAGCTTGACCTGTAATGCATTACATAAATTATGATAAAAATGTAAAAAAGTAAACGCTTTAAATTTATTTAGGAGGTTTATTTCATGAAAAACGGAGTAAAAATTGTCACAATTGGTGGAGGCTCAAGTTACACACCAGAACTCGTGGAAGGATTTATTAAACGTTATCACGAACTGCCGATTAAAGAATTATGGTTAGTTGATATTGAAGCGGGTCGTGAAAAATTAGAAATTGTTGGCAATATGGCCAAAAGAATGGTTAAAGCTGCGGGTATTGATTGCGAAGTCCATTTAACTTTAGACCGTAGAGAAGCATTAAAGGATGCTGATTTTGTTACAACGCAATTCCGTGTTGGTTTACTTGATGCTCGTATTAAAGATGAAAAAATTCCTCTAAGTCATGGCATTATTGGGCAAGAAACAAACGGTGCAGGGGGTATGTTTAAAGCATTCAGAACAATTCCCGTAATTCTTAGCATTGTAGATGACATGCGCGAATTATGTCCTAATGCTTGGCTTATCAATTTTACAAATCCTGCTGGAATGGTAACAGAAGCGGTTTTACGCTACGGAAAATGGGATAAAGTTATCGGCCTATGTAATGTACCTATTGGCGCTGTGAAAAGCGCAAGTGATGTACTTCAAAAGCCAGAAGAAGACTTGTTCTTTAAGTTTGCTGGTATTAATCATCTTCACTGGCACCGCGTGTTTGATAAAGATGGTACGGAGCTGACTGAACAGGTGATTGATGGCTTATACGCGCCTGATGCGAATCCTGAAAAAGTGGTCGAAAACATTAAAAACATGCGTTTCTTATATGAACAAGTGAAGCATTTGAAAATGTTGCCTTGCCCGTATCATCGTTATTACTATATGACTGATGATATGTTAAAAGAAGAGCTTGAGTCGTTTAAAAATGAAGGGACTCGTGGTGAAGTTGTGAAACGCTTGGAAGAAAGTCTATTCGAGCTTTATAAAGATCCAAACTTAGATCATAAACCAGAAGAGCTTTCAAAACGCGGCGGAGCTCATTATAGTGATGCGGCATGCGAAATCATTAACTCGATTTATAATAACAAAGGGACAACGATGGTCGTTTCTACGCGAAATAACGGGGCGATTGATGATGTGCCTTATGATAGTGCGATTGAAATTACAAGTGTTATTAAGGCGCACGGGGCTGAACCGATTAACTTTGGGAAATTTGAACCGGCACAACGCGGTCTTCTTCAAGTGATGAAAGCGATGGAAGAACTTACAATCGAAGCAGCCGTAACAGGCGACTATGCAACTGCTCTTCAAGCCTTCACGCTTAATCCGCTTGTTCCAAGTGGCGATATTGCTCAAACGCTACTGGATGAAATGCTAGAAGCGCATAAAGAACATTTGCCACAGTTTCACACTAAACAACTTGTATAAAAAGAAAAGCGACCTGTAGTGATGCGGGTCGTTTACTTTTTGTCTTTTTCATGCTAGGCTAAGGTAAAAGAAAGGAGGAATTCGCATGATACCAGTCGAATCCTATGAAAAGCAACCAAAAGCGTGGCTTGGGATTATTTGGATTGTCCTTTATTTTATTTTGGATATTATTGGTCAATTTATTTCCATTATTCCGCAAATTTTTAATCAGGTTATGACAAATTCAAATACAATGATAATAGATGATTTTTATATGCCGTGGTATATTAATCTCACGCAAGCCATCGCAATTGGGTTGGTGATTTTTTTAGCCTATTTGACACATATGCGTTTGTTTAGCTTTCGACCTTTTTCTAAAAAAGAGACTCTTCAGGCGCTTGCTATTGGTGTAGGGACGCTTCTACTCTCCAATGTGGTTGAAATTACGATTAGTTTACTAAACCCGGATTTTAATACGGCGAATCAAACGGGAATTGAAAATATTTTTAGTAATTCTTCTATTATGACCATGTTCATTTCAGTCGTTATTTTAGCGCCTATCGCGGAAGAAACCATTTTCCGTGGTCTACTAATGGGAGTCGTCCTTCGTAAGTTTCCAAAGATTGCCGTTATTGTGAGTTCGCTTTTATTTACACTTTTACATATTCCAACTGACATTTTAAGTTTTATCATATACTTTGTAATGGCCTTTGGGCTCGCATTTATGTATTATAAAACTAGGCGTTTAGAAGCTTGTATTTTACTTCATTTTGTAAATAACCTCATCGCCTTTTTCTTTATGATTTAAAAGATTTTCTTGTTTTTTTGGAAAAGGGGATGTCCATGAAAAAATTATCATTGATTTATATTTTTTATACGATACTTATTGGTGCCTTTGTTGGCGTGGTTGCCGCTCTTTTTATTGCGCTTATTGAATTTTCTATCCATATTATTTGGCAGGAAGTTCCAGCTATTTTACCGGATTTTAGTTTTTATCCGGTTATAGTGGGGCTAGTTGGTGGGCTCTTAGTGGGGCTCATTCAAACGAAAGTAGGGGCATTTCCGTATACGCTTCATGAAAATATGGCGGAAATTAAAAAAACGGGGCGTGTGGAGTATAAAAATCGTTTGTTGTTTACCATTTTGGCCGCGTGGGTCGTGCTTTCATTTGGCGCAAGTTTAGGCCCAGAAGCAGCACTTGTGGGGATCATTGGAGGCCTTGTGACGTGGCTTGTGGACCATATTAAAATGGATATACAGCGCAAGGAGACGCTCGTGAATCTCGGAATTCTCGGCATGTTGTCGGTTGTTTTCCTGGCGCCGTTTAATGGGATTGCGGAAGATCTCGATCAAGACTATCAAAATCAAAAATTACCGCGCTGGTCGAAACTTTGCCTGTCACTACTCGTGTCTTTAAGTGGACTTGCAACTTTTATTCTTGTAAAAGGACTTTTGCCGCTTGAAAAAGGCGTTTTCTCTATCCGAGTACCGGAAATTTCATGGTCATGGCTGAACCTCGCATATTTCTTACCAATTATCATCCTTGGCAGCCTGTTTGGAATTTATTTTTTATTTTTACAAAAAGCTGTACAAAAATTGTTTCAACCTATCCAAAATAAGATTTTGCTAGCCTTAATCGGAGGAGTGTGTATTGGATTACTTGGAATGGTGTCACACTATTTCTTATTTTCCGGAGAACATCAGTTGATTGAAATTACGAAAGAAATTGGGGACTATTCTTTCTGGCTCCTCCTCGCGTTAGGCCTGTTTAAACCGCTTCTTGTTGCGATTTGCTTAAATACAGGATGGAAGGGCGGCATGATTTTCCCCGCCGTTTTCGCAAGTGGTGTGATGGGGTACGTGACAACATGGGCGCTTGATATGCATGTCGGCTTTTTAGTGACGGTTTTTGTTGCCGCAAGCTGTACTAAAGTAGTTGGGAGACCATTTTTAACAAGTTCCATTCTCTTATTTGTCTTCCCACTTCAATTTTTCCCATTTATTCTCATTACAGCCTTTTTAGTGAGTTTAGATTGGAAGAACTGGCTAACCAAAAATCTATTAAAAAGTAGTTGATTCTATTCGAGTCAGCTGCTTTTGTATAATAGGTCTGTGGAATTTTGTAGAGAAGGAGACGTAAAATGGAGTTTGCCAATTTTAAAGAGAATATAAAACAATTAAAAGACCATTATTATTTTAGTGATCATGATTTTTCTAAGCATTTTGGGTCGAACTATGAGAAATTATTAGAATTCGATATAAGCGAAATTGGTACAGATTTAGTGGATAAAAGTATCGTTTTGACTTATGCCTATCAATCAATTTCGGCAGATGAACGATTAGTACACATAGTTGATAGTTTACATCAAATTGCTCTTTTGTCATACAAAACAATTGCAGCATATGGACAAATATCGGAGGCTGAACTTCTCGCTTATCTGAAGGATAATAACTCATTAAGTGACGGGAAGAAGTTTAACGCTTGCGCACGATTATCTCTATTAGAGCGAACACTTACTCAAAACGAATCTATTATTGAACTTTAAATCATTTTATCTAATTTTTAAACAATCTAAGTCAAGATTGTAGGTTTCATGCTATAATAAATTATCATAAAACATATGATAGACAAACAACGAAGAGGGGATGAAAATGACAGAAATACGCGTCAAAGAAAGTACATTTTAAACTATGCAACAGACTTAGTAAATGCCGGAAGCGGCCCATCCTATACACCTTTACGCTCTGAAAATATGAGTTATTCCAGAGCCAACTCCATAAATGATCTGCGAACAGCTGTAATCGAGTCCATTGACATAATGGACGGGGCAGCCGTACTCGGTCAAAAAGATGCAGAGCGCCTCAAGAAGATGGGACGCGCTTTCACTAAACAAGACCACAAAGCAGGCCAGCAAATGGGAAAACTGGGGGTGCGCTGATGGATTCAGTGAGTGAAAAGCGAACCCAACATCTTCAAACTTTGAAAAAGCAACAAATTCAAGTAGAAGAAACCCTTCAAACACTCTGGAAAAAACAATATGAACAGGAGTGGCAGGAAGCAGATTTT
The DNA here is from genome assembly GCF_000344175.1 of Listeria fleischmannii subsp. fleischmannii LU2006-1. Lineage (GTDB taxonomy): Bacteria > Bacillota > Bacilli > Lactobacillales > Listeriaceae > Listeria > Listeria fleischmannii. The sequence continues at coordinate 35,333 of NZ_ALWW01000030.1, forward strand.
GATGTTATGAGGACTGAACAAAGGGCCCTGCAAGAACTATTGCATAATGGTTGGCAGGGAGATAATGCACAAGCTTTTCATTATTACATAGAAGACGTTCAGGAGCAAGAACAGCGAACGTGGAAAAAAGATATTCAAACCGAAGCGGATGTTCTAAAAAAGGAAGTCAGCGAATCTAAAAGGAAGTTTATTCAGCTCGAAGAACAACAAGCACAAATACGGAAGGAGCTAACTTCATGAGCCGCATTGACATTCAAGAAGTCCGTGCTTTCCAACATGCCCTAAAAACCGCCAATACTACTATGAGAACTCGAATTGAAAAAATGAAGGCAGTTGCTTTGCAGTACGCCGGAGACACATCATTAAGTGGACAAGCGGTGGAGTCTTCTAAAGCGTATTTTCAAGAAAACTACAGCGCGATTTGTGATGTTTTAACCGAAATTTTGAATACAAGTGAAGATTTATTAGCCAACTATTTAAATGCCTTTAGTGCACAAGTCGATTCCTCACCAAACGCGAAAATTGATGCCGAACTTTTAGGAGAAGCTGTTCTAAAAGTGAAAAGTATTCGCCGGAAACAAGAGGCCTTAAAGCAATCCCTGTCTGGCTCAACAGCTGGTCTTTACGAAGGCAGAGCCCAAACCTTACGTCTTGACTTCGTAGAGGCCGTGGAACAAGAAAAAATTCTTGAAAAATACTTACAATTTGAACAAAGTTATGGCAACTATTTCCAAGACTTACTCGCTCTTGTGATGACAGCTAAACGCACCATGCAGTCATTGATTCGTGATGTCCAGTTTAACGACAAAACAGGTACATACGTCATGCCAAAAGGTTACAGTCAAACCCTTGCCTCTATGAAAAAAAGGCTAGATACCGTCCGCGGCATTGACGCCCGCAAACAAGAAGCGCTGAAAGAGTATGACGTCATCGCAGTCGTGTACCAAGATCACTACGGAAAACCACAAGTCATGTGGCTACTCGAGCAAAACGGAGTAGGGGTCAGTCATCCAGAACTTAAAAAATATTTAGACAAAACAGGGAAATATCTAAATTCTAGCGACTATCAAATCATCACAAATGAAGAACTCAACAAAAAAATCAATCAATCTTGGCAAAAAGGTATCTATTACATTGATGGAACCAAATACTCAGGCGCAATTGGCGGCACACTGCGAGCATCCGCCTACGTAGAATCTGTAAAAGGCACCTTGGACGAAAGCGGCCTGACAGATGCGGTTCTAGGACTAGGATTAAGTATTGCCGCGATTCGTGGGAGTATGATTTATAAGAAAGGTAACGGTATTAATCAAAAAGTAATAAAGGAAATCACCAATCCAGTTTTAGAAGCTCCTAGATTTGGAAGTGGATTGAAAGTTGATGAGATTAAACCAGTTAAAGTAAAAGGTTCTGCTTATGATATTGATCCATTAAAAGGAAAATTACCTACAAAACAAACTCAATTTATAAATGAATTTCCTAATGTTCCAAAAGCACATGTTTTTCTGATATTATTGATA
>NZ_ALWW01000031.1 GCF_000344175.1 Listeria fleischmannii subsp. fleischmannii LU2006-1
TCGTTGGCACTTGGTAATCGATTATTCCATTTTCCTTATGAGTCGATTTAATGAATACACTGGAATGGCGATTAAGGACCGAATGATTTTAACAATGAAAAATATGGGGGGAGTCATCTTCTCTGCCGTCCTTATTTTAGGAGGAACTTTTGCAGCTATGATGCCTGCCGGAGTGTTGTCACTTCTTGAAATTGCAACGGTGGTTTTAATCGGGCTCGTCCTCTATGCCTTCGTTGTGTTACCACTATTTGTTCCGGTGATGGTCAAACTATTTGGTCGAGGCAATTGGTGGCCATTTATTCCGTCCAAAGCAGAACGTGATGACAAAGAGTAATCAAAAACCAAGCGAAATATTCCTTTTTTCGCTTGGTTTTTTAGTTCTCCTTCGCAACGAGCGTCTATTTTCGCTATAATGAAGATAGAAAAACAGAGACGGAGGCAGAAAAAATGATACAACTAGGAAATGACTGGGATGCACTTTTAGCTAATGAATTTCAACAGGACTATTATCTTAAGCTTCGTGAGTTTTTAAAATCCGAGTACGGGACAAGACCAATTTATCCCGATATGTATGAAATCTTTAATGCCTTAAAATTCACCTCATATGCGGATACAAAAGTTGTGATTTTAGGCCAAGATCCTTATCACGGAAAAAATCAGGCGCACGGCTTGTCTTTTTCTGTTCAAAAGGGCATCGAAACGCCGCCATCACTTCAAAATATCTATCTAGAGTTGCAACGAGATTTAGGCTGCGAAATTCCAAATAACGGCTATTTAAAACCATGGACAGAGCAAGGCGTACTTCTTTTAAATACCGTGTTAACCGTCCAAGCAGGTAGAGCCAATTCGCATCATGGCAAAGGCTGGGAAAAGTTAACCGATAAAATCATTCAACTTTTAAATGAAAAAAACGAACCGGTTGTATTTATTTTATGGGGCAAAAATGCCAAAGCTAAACAAGCTATGCTAACAAATAAAAACCATCTTGTGCTAACAAGTTCCCACCCAAGTCCATATTCAGCGAACTACGGCTTTTTCGGGTCTAAACCGTTTTCCAAGACCAACTCATATTTAAGCCAAAATGGTATTACGCCAATTCAGTGGCAAATACCTAATATATAAAAAACCCAAGCTTAGCTTGGGTTTCGTTTTTGATGTTCGTTATATAGGCTCAGCTAGGCCATTTCGTTTAGTAATCACTCTTAAAATCGCCATTTCACTGGACGTGACGTTGGATTTATAAACGTGCGAGTCGATTGGCTTTTTCTGTATTGGCAAAATGTTTTTTTGTATATTTTTCTAAAGTAGCGGTTCCGTATTTCTTAATAATTTGAGCCGCAACTTGATCCACTTTTGGGCCAGCGCCTTTTGTGAGTGGCATCTTGAGTTCGGTTTCCATTTCAGAAAAGGCTTCGACAAATTTATATCGCGCGATAATGGAGGCTGCAGCAACGGATAAATGTAATCCTTCCGCTTTTGTAGCAAAAAATACCTTATCACGAACTACATCGCTTTCTTTGGCTAAATAACGATAGTAGGTATTTTTTCGGCGAATTGATCAATTAAAATGGCATCAGGTTCTTCCGGCCACATGCGCCGTAATACATTTTGGAGTGCGCGGTTATGGAGCATCGCCTTCATTTGTCCTTGGTTTATCCCGGCGCCAATGAGTTCATTATATTTTGTATTAGGGCATAGGAGCACACTGTGCGGAATGATAGGCATAATTTTTTCGGCAATTTGACAAATTTCGGGGTCCTTCATGGCTTTCGAATCTTTGACACCAAGAGACGTGAGAAGTGGCATTTGCTCTTTAGCCACATAAGCAGCGCAAACGGTTATCGGACCGAAAAAATCTCCTGTCCCAACTTCATCTGATCCTAAAACGTTTTTGGTTTGAAAGCCGTCCGGGAGTGTATGTTTAGCCATGCTAGGCGTACTTTTTTGAAGTGAATTACCCCATTTACTTGCCTCTAGTTCAGAGCCTGCTCCTTGAAACATGACTTTTCCTGATTTATAAGCTGTAATTGTTATACTTCCTTTTTTGGCAGAAAATAAAGCGCCTGGTGGAAGCTTTGGTTGAATATATGGCGTATAAGCCTGTTTCATCTCTGTCAACTGCCCGTTTGATGCCTGAATGACGGTATTTGCGATAAGTCCTCTTCCTCTCACTTTTTATCAATCGTATTGTATCATAATTTAAAGCTTCCAAAAACCTTTTAAGTCTTGAGGCTGATTCTTTATAAAATGAGTGCTACGCCTTTTCATTCAAGGGGTTTCATGATAATATGAGTTTACGAGAGCTCTTTATAAATGTGAGGTAAGGAGGGGAACAGAGTGGCAGAAAATGAAAAAAACCAGAATCACCACAACCATTTATGGACGTGACTACACAATCATTGGCTCTGAACCGGCCGAGCATTTGCGTCATGTTGCGCATCTAGTAGATACTAAAATGCATGAAATTAGCGCTCAAAATCGTGCGTTAGACAGCGGACGATTAGCTGTTTTGACGGCTGTAAACGCAACGCATGATTATTTGCTGTTAGAAGAAAAATATAATGCGCTAAAAGATGAATTAGCGAGATATAAAGGACGAGACGTATGATTTTAAATATTATTATTATTATTTTACTGATAGGCGGTTTTTTTACAGGTTATCGTAACGGTTTTATTAGGCAGCTAGTAGTTACATTAGGTTATTTTTTATCTTTCTTTGTGGCCTATCATTATTTTGCGGATTTAGCACCACATTTAAGTTTTATTCCATATCCGAATGTAGATAAAACAGATTCCGTTTATAAGTTGCTTGAATTGCTTCATACAGAAGAAGCATATTATAATTCTATCGCTTTTATTTTAATCTTTTTAGCTGCAATCATTATTGTGCATATGATTAGTTCCTTAATTGGAAACCGTACGAAAATTCCAGTAATTAGTCAGGTGAATGGTTTAATTGGTGGGATTCTAGGCGTTGTGGCTACTTATTTATTTATCTTCGTTATTCTGTATTTAACAGCAATTTTCCCAGCAGAGTGGGCTGAAAATTTATTAAAAGGTTCGAGCGTAGCGGCTTGGATTCTTGAAAACACCCCAATTCTTTCTGAACGATTTTACGACTGGATGACGGGTGTTCTGCCTAAATAATACACTTAGACCAGCTTCATGAGCTGGTCTAAGCTTGTAGAAAAACTCAAAGTTTAAGCAAAACAAAACGATTCTCACCACAATCAGACTGCTCTCAAATGGTGAGATTCTAGGCAGGGCCTCCGTACCGGAGCGGAGCGTACTCGAGTACGTGAGCACTGGAACGGAGGGTTTAACGACGAAGATTGCCGTTTGAGAGTAGGCTGAGACCAGCTTCATGAGCTGGTCTTATTAACGAGGTGAGATGACTATGAAAAGTAAAAAAGATGTGATTCGTTTATTAGAAGAAATAGCTCTTTATATGGAATTAAAAGGTGAAAATACATTTAAAATCTCGGCGTTTAGAAAGGCTGCCCAGAGCATTGAATTAGACGACCGAAGTTTAAATGAGATGGAAGATATCACAAAGCTCCCGGGTATTGGCAAAACGACCGGAGGAATTATTACGCAGTTTTTAGAGACGGGTGAAAGTAAAGAACTCGAGTCGCTTAAAAAAGAAGTGCCGGCTGGCTTAGTCCCACTTTTAGATGTCCAAGGGTTGGGCGGTAAAAAAATTGCGCGCCTATACCACGAACTGGGTGTAACAGATAAAAACTCCCTTTTAAGCGCTGCAGAAGAAGGCAAAATTTCTGCTCTTTCTGGCTTTGGACAAAAGTCAGTTGATAAAATGGTAGAGGGCGTCAAAGCTTTAGGAGATCGTCCTGAACGCTATCCAATTCAAGCTGTTTTACCTATCGCTTCCAAGGTGGCCGATTTTTTAGACGGGATTCTAGAAATTGATGAATATCAGGAAGCGGGCAGTTTAAGGCGTTTACGGGAAACCATTAAAGATTTAGATTTTGTGATTGCCTCAAAAGATATCAAAACGGTCCGTGAGAAATTACTTGCTTTTCCCCTAATAGATGAAGTGACAGGCGCTGGCGATACTAAAATTTCAGCAGAGCTAGATGCGGGGGTTAAAATCTCAGTTGATTTTCGTATGGTGGAACCCCAATTTTTCGCAACGACACTTCACCATTTTACAGGCTCAAAAGACCATAATATTAAAATGCGTCAAATTGCGAAAGAACGCTCCGAAAAAATTAGCGAATATGGCGTTTTAGATAGCGCAGACAAAAACCATGTGTTTAAATCTGAGACGGCGTTTTATAAGCATTTTGATTTACCCTTTATTCCACCAGAAGTGAGACGTGACGGAACGGAGATTGCGCGCATTAAAAAAGAATCCTCTTTTGTCCAACTATCGGATATTAGAGGAGACCTTCATATGCACACGACTTGGTCGGACGGGGCTTATTCTATTTCAGAAATGATTGAAGCTTGTATTCAAAAAGGCTATTCGTACATGGTGATTACAGATCATGGTCAATTTTTGCGTGTGGCAAACGGACTAAATGAAGAGCGTTTAGACAAGCAACAAGAGGAAATCAGAAAAGTGGCCGCAAACTATCCTGAAATTGATGTTTATCACGGCGTTGAAATGGATATTTTAACAGATGCAACGTTAGATTTTTCAGATGAGGTACTTCAAAAGCTCGATTTTGTTATTGCCTCGATTCATTCCGGTTTTTCGGGCTCTGAAAAAGAAATAATGAAGCGGCTTGAAACGGCCGTTCATAATCCTTACGTTCGGTTAATTGCCCATCCAACTGGCCGAGTAATTGGAAGACGAAATCCCTATCTTGTGAATATGGATGAACTAGTGAAAATGGCACAGGATACAAATACCGCGCTAGAACTGAATGCGAATCCAGAACGACTGGATTTAAATGCTGAACATTTACAGCTTGCGAAAGAAAATCATGTAAAAATTGCGATTAATACGGATGCCCATGATACGCGTCATTTAGATTTTATGAAACTTGGTGTACGTGCGGCAACGAAAGGTTGGCTCTCTAAAGATGATATTTTAAATACCATGTCAAGAGAAGCTTTCAAGCAGTTTTTACAGAAGAAATAAAGGATGAAAAAATATGGATAAAAAAGTCGAACATGTTTTAGAGTTTGATAAAATTAAAAAATTACTAGAGCCATTTGCGGTCTCTTCTCTTGGTGAGGAGGCGATTCGCAGTTTAGAGCCGGCTACTTCGTTTGATAGCATTCAAAAAATGCAAAGTGAAACGGAAGAAGGCGCCAAAATCATTCGTTTAAAAGGAAGTGCGCCGATTACTGGCCTCAGTGATGTAGCACCTCATTTAAAGCGTTTAGAAATAGGTGGGGATCTAAACGGGCTTGAAATCTACCAAATAGGAAGCAATTTGCGCGTAAGTCGTGTAATGAAAAATTTTATGGATGACTTAGAAGAAATTGGCGTCGAACTGCCGCTGTTATTTGAGCTTACGAAAGAGATTTTAGTCCTAAAAGATTTAGAAGAAGAAATTAATTTAACAGTTGATGAAGCAGGCTATATGCTTGATACAGCAAGTGAGACGCTTCGCTCAGTAAGACAAACCTTAGCGCGTACAGAAGGACGCGTGCGTGAAAAATTGGAGAGTTTGTTACGGGACCGAAATGCGGCTACTATGCTAAGCGATGCCATTATTACGATTCGAAACGACCGCTATGTTATTCCTGTTAAGCAAGAATATCGAAGCCATTATGGCGGTGTTATTCACGATCAGTCGGCTTCTGGCCAAACCTTATTTGTGGAACCGCAAAGTGTCGTTGATTTAAATAATGAACGACGTGCTCTTCAGGCGAAGGAAAATCAAGAGATTGAACGAATTTTGGCCGAGATGTCAGCCAAATTAGCGGAATTTATCCAAGAAATTCATCACAACACGTACATTTTAGGTCGATTTGACTTTATTTTGGCTAAAGCGAGATTTGGGAAGTCACAAAAAGCGATTACGCCGCACTTAAATAACGAAGGCGTTACCAAATTGTACGCAGCGAGACACCCCCTTTTAGACCCGGAAAATGTTGTAGCTAATGATATTTTGCTCGGTGATGGATACTCTACGATTGTGATTACAGGACCAAATACAGGTGGGAAGACGATTACGCTTAAAACTTTGGGGCTTCTGACAATGATGACACAAGCAGGGCTTCAAATTCCAGCGCAAGAAGAGTCGCTTGTTGCGATTTATGAGGATATTTTTGCGGATATTGGTGATGAACAGTCAATTGAGCAAAGTTTAAGTACATTCTCCTCGCACATGACGAATATTGTTTCCATACTTGAGAAATTGAACCAGCATTCTCTTGTTTTGTTTGATGAGCTCGGAGCAGGAACAGATCCACAAGAAGGTGCTGCGCTCGCGATTTCCATTTTAGATGAGGTAGCTAAACGCGGTGCTAGTGTTGTCGCGACTACCCACTATCCAGAATTAAAAGCATATGGCTATAATCGTGTGTTTGCCACTAACGCTTCTGTAGAGTTTAATGTGGAAACACTTAGTCCAACCTATAAACTTTTAATTGGTATCCCGGGACGAAGCAATGCGTTTGAAATCTCGAGACGCTTAGGTTTAAACGAGGGTGTCATTGACGAAGCAAGGGCGCTAGTCGATACAGAAAGTGCAGATTTAAACGAAATGATTTCTAGTTTAGAAGAAAAACGGAATTTAGCAGAAGCCGAATATAAAGAGGCAAGCGAGCTTGCTAAAGATGCGGATAAACTCCTTCGAGATTTGCAAAAAGAAATTAGAACCTATTATGAACAAAAAGATAAGTTGTTAGAACGCGCTAATGAAAAGGCGAGTGAAGTCGTTACAGCGGCAGAAGAAGAGGCCGATACGATTATTCGTGAATTACGTGAACTACAGCTTCGCGGGGCTTCAGGCGTTAAAGAACATGAACTTATTGACGCAAAATCACGTTTAGCAGGCGCAAAACCAAAAACCATTCAAAAAAAGGTTGTGCACCCAGTTAAAAAAAGTGGCACATAAATTTCAGGAAGGCGACGGGGTTAGGGTGCTCTCTTTAGGCCAAAAAGGGGTGCTTTTAGATAAAGTAAGCGGCACAGAATGGAATGTTCAAATTGGGATTATTAAAATGAAAATAAAAGAGACCGATTTAGAATATATTCAGCCTGAAAAGCCAAAAAAACAGCGGGTGATTACGAACGTCCGAAATACAGAACCTGTTCGCGCTGAGCTAGATCTTCGAGGCATGCGCTATGAGGACGCCCTTTTTGAAGTCGATAAATATATTGATGAAGCTCTTTTAGCAGGGTATCCGCGTGTAGCGATTATCCACGGAAAAGGAACAGGCGCCCTCAGAACAGGTGTGACCGAGTTTCTAAAAAATCACCGAATGGTTAAAAATATCCGTTTTGGTGATGCGGCTGAAGGCGGAAATGGGATTACGATTGCGGAACTGAAGTAGTGAGCAAAAAAATAGCCCGCAAAGTAAGGCGAATGATATACTGAGTATACAAATTGTGTTAGGAGTTGAAACAAGCATGGCTAATATACAAGAAATTACCGATGCAAATTTTGAACAAGAAACAAGCGAAGGCTTAGTGCTTACAGATTTCTGGGCAACATGGTGTGGACCTTGTCGCATGGTTGCTCCAGTTTTAGAAGAAATTGCAAATGAACGTGGGGATAGCTTAAAAATCGTCAAAATGGACGTGGATGAAAATCAAGAGACACCAAGCAAATTTGGTGTGATGAGTATCCCAACACTTTTAATTAAAAAAGATGGTGAAGTCGTTGATACTATCATCGGTTACCGTCCAAAAGAAGAACTAGACGAAGTCATTAATAAATATGTATAAAGCTACCCATTTATGGTAAAATGAAGACATCGCATTTTTTGCGATGTCTTTTTATAAGGAGTTGATCAAATGGTATCCACACATATTCAAAATAAATTAGCACTTCTACCTGATCAGCCAGGTTGCTACTTAATGAAAGATAAACAAGGAACCATTATTTATGTCGGGAAAGCCAAGATTCTTAAAAACCGTGTGCGTTCTTACTTTACTGGTGCACATGATATTAAAACGCAGCGTTTAGTCCAAGAAATAGAGGACTTTGAATATATTGTAACAAGTTCGGACGTCGAGGCACTCCTGCTCGAGATTAATTTAATTAAAAAACACGATCCGCGATTTAATATTCGACTAAAAGATGACAAAACCTATCCTTTTATAAAAATTACAAATGAGCGGCATCCGCGTCTTATTATCACAAGACAAGTGAAAAAAGACAAAGGGAAGTATTTTGGACCCTATCCAAATGTGTACGCCGCAAATGAAGTCAAAAAAATATTAGACAGGCTCTATCCGTTACGAAAATGTACGACACTACCTAACAAGGTTTGCTTATATTATCATTTAGGTCAGTGCCTGGCGCCTTGTGTGTTTGAAGTGAATCAAGATACCTATAAAAAAATGTCAGATGAAATAGTCAGCTTTTTAAACGGTGGCTATAAAGATGTAAAAAAAGAGCTTGCCAGAAAAATGGAAGAAGCAGCAGGCGATATGCAATTTGAAACAGCGGCCGAATTTCGTGATCAAATTACAGCCATCGAAACTACTATGGAAAAACAAAAAATGACGATGACTGATTTTGTAGACCGAGATGTGTTTGGCTATGCTATTGATAAGGGCTGGATGTGCGTTCAAGTATTTTTTATCCGTCAAGGAAAGCTCATCGAACGAGATGTCTCCCAATTCCCATTTTATACAGAAGCAGAAGAAGACTTTTTAACTTTTATCGGCCAGTTTTACCAAAAAACGAACCACATCTTGCCGAAAGAAATTTACTTACCTGACGATATTGACCACGAGGCGGTGCAAGCTCTTTTACCCGAAACTAAAATTATCGTACCTAAACGTGGGAATAAAAAAGACCTTGTCAAGCTTGCCTATAAAAATGCCAAAATCGCCTTGAACGAAAAATTTATGCTCCTCGAACGGAATGAAGAGCGAACAGTCGGTGCGGTGGAAAAACTTGGAGAACAAATGGGAATTCCGACCCCTTCACGCATTGAAGCTTTCGATAATTCTAATATCTACGGAACAGATCCCGTTTCAGCTATGGTGACATTTTTAGACGGAAAGCCAAGTAAAAATGACTACCGCAAATATAAAATTAAAACGGTAGATGGTCCGGATGATTATGCTACCATGCGAGAAGTCGTTAGAAGACGCTACTGGCGCGTTTTAAAAGAAGGTTTGCCATTACCTGATTTAATATTAATTGATGGCGGAAAAGGCCAAATTGATAGCGCGAAAGATGTTCTGGTTAATGAACTTGGACTGGACATTCCTGTCGCCGGATTAGCCAAAGATGATAAGCATAAAACCAGCCAGTTACTGTTCGGTGATCCTCTTTTGGTTGTGCCTCTTGGAAGGAATAGCCAAGAATTTTACTTGCTTCAGCGTATTCAAGATGAAGTCCACCGCTTTGCCATCACATTCCACCGTGAGCTTCGTAGCAAATCAGGATTCCAATCCATCCTAGATGGTATTCCGGGCGTGGGACCGGGACGTAAAAAGAAAATTTTAAGCCATTTTGGTTCTATGAAAAAAATTAAAGTAGCATCTGTTGAAGAACTTGCAGAAAGTGGCATTCCAAAACAAGTTGCAGAAGCAGTCTTTCAAAAAGTGAGCGAAGTGAATGCAAAATTAGCAGAAAAAGAAGAATAGAGGGGAAAAAATGGGTCTAGTCGTCTTGAAATTTGGCGGAACCTCTGTTAGTTCCGTTAGTAAAATTCAAAAAACAGCTGAACAGGCTGTCTTAGAACATCAAAAAGGGAATCAAGTTATCGTGGTTGTTTCAGCAATGGGAAAATCAACAGATAAGCTCGTCCAAATGGCAGAAGAAATTGCAACAACGCCTAGTAAACGAGAAATGGATATGCTTCTTGCAACAGGGGAACAAATCACGATTTCACTTCTTGCGATGGCCTTACAAGAACGGGGTCAAGAGGCGATTTCGTATACAGGTTGGCAAGCAGGTATCGAAACCGAAGCTGTCCACGGAAATGCTCGTATTTTAGACATGGAACACGATAAAATTATGACTTCTCTTGGTGACGGAAAAATTGTCATTGTCGCAGGCTTTCAAGGTATAACGCGCGACGGAGAAATTACGACACTTGGTCGCGGTGGTTCAGATACAACGGCCGTCGCTTTAGCCGCCGAATTTTCAGCCGAAAAATGTGTCATTTGTACAGATGTGGACGGCGTTTATACAACCGATCCGCGTTTTATTAAACGTGCGCAAAAATTAACGCAATTAACCTATGATGAAATGCTTGAATTAGCCAATTTAGGCGCAGGCGTTTTACATCCACGTTCTGTAGAGTATGCAAAAAATTTTAAAATACCACTAGAAGTAAGATTAAGTCACGGCTTGGAAAATGGAACAATGATTGAGGAGGAGATGTATGTGGAAAATGCCAAAGTAGTTCGCGGCATTGCATTTGAAGACCAGCTTACGCGTGTAACCATTCACTGGAGCGAAAAAGAAAATATGCGGGTTTCAAAAGTGTTTTCTGAGTTAGCAAAAAATAATATTGATGTGGACATTATCATCCAAGGTATTACCGGGCTTGGTCACGGCAATCTTTCATTTACAATTCAATCAGCAGCCCTTTTAAATACCCTAGCTGTTCTTGAAAATAAAAAAAACGGATATTCAATACGAGAAACTGGAATCAGAACAAAATTTAGCAAAAGTTTCCATCGTGGGTTCTGGTATGGTTTCAAATCCCGGAGTAGCAGCGCGCATGTTTGAAGCGCTAACTGAAAATGATGTTCCTATTAAAATGATAAGTACATCTGAAATTAAAGTATCAACAGTTGTGCCTGAACGGAAGATGGTAGAAGCCGCTCAAGTCTTGCACGATACATTTGAACTTGAAAACTAAAAGCGCAAGGATTTCTCCTTGCGCTTTTAGTTAGTAGCTTTCTAAATTATCTGTGGTTTCTTTACGATCCCATTTCACGATGAGGACGGCTTCTTTTTTTCTCACATTCACTTCATCATAGGCTTCCGCATAAAAACCTAATTGTTTTTGTATTTGTTCCGCTAAAAAACCAGCTTCAAGTTTAAAAGTAGGATTTTCTTCTAATGAAAAGCGTTTTAGAACTTGATTGCCGCTTAAAAGAAGACGTAATTCATCTTTTTTTTCTTTGATAAGTTCAAGATCACCAAACGAGGCTTCTTTTAAAAAAGCTGTTAATTTCTTCTAAACTTTCGAGCGGAAATTTCCTTGCCAAATCTTTACCAGCCCAGTAAAGAATATGTGGCGCCTCTTCGCCTAGTAGTTCAGGAATTAAATAATCGCGCAAAATTTCAAGACCAAAACTAGGAATTTGCGCAGTCTCTTCCGTTTTTTCTTTCTGAATATCTTCTGTCATTATGAATACCCCACTTTCTTCCCCACTATTATAACTAAAAAAGATATAAAATGAAACGAAGAACAATAAAATAACGGAAAATACTTGCTAAAAGCGAGAAAAAATAAGAAAATGGAAACGTATAGATTGAAATAGAAATTGAGGCGAGACCGTGAAACGAGCAATTGGATTTATCGATTCTGGAGTAGGTGGTTTAACCGTTGTAAAAGAAGTGTTAAAACAACTACCTCATGAAAATATTTATTATTTAGGTGATACAGCACGTTGTCCATATGGGCCACGTGATACAGAAGAAGTTTTGAAATTCACTTGGGAAATGACCAATTTCCTTGTTGAACGCAATATTAAGATGCTTGTCATTGCCTGCAATACGGCAACAGCAGCCGCTTTAAAAGAGATTCGCAGTCAATTGAGTATCCCAGTCATTGGCGTTATTCAACCTGGCTCTCGCGCGGCTTTAAAGGCCTCTCATAACAACCATATCGGTGTGCTTGGAACAATCGGGACAGTTCAAAGTATGGCTTACCCGCATGCTTTAAAAGGTTTAAATAACAAAGTGAAGGTAGATTCACTGGCCTGTCCTAAATTTGTATCGATTGTAGAATCTGGCGAATATAAAAGTCCCATCGCCAAAAAAATCGTAGCAGAATCTCTTTTACCTCTTAAAAGCACAAAAATCGATTCGCTTATTTTAGGATGCACCCACTATCCACTTTTAAAACCACTCATTGAAAACGTGATGGGGGACGGTGTGGCTGTTATTAATTCGGGAGAGGAGACTGCTAGTGAAGTTAGTGCGCTACTAGATTATCATGACTTATTAGAGCGGAAAGCAGGCGAAACAGATCACCGCTTTTATACAACAGGTTCGGTTAAAATTTTTCATGGTATCGCAAGCGACTGGCTACAAGTACCTCACATGCAGGTCGAACACATTGTACTTGGGGAAAATAAAAAATGAGGTGTGAAAATGAGATTTGATGGTAGAAATAAAGAAGAGTTACGTGAAATCAATATTGAAAAAAACTATATTATTCACCCAGAAGGCTCCGTTTTAATTTCAGCAGGAAACACAAAAGTTATTTGTAATGCGAGTATTGAAGAAAAAGTACCACCTTTCATGCGTGGTGAAGGAAAGGGTTGGATTTCAGCTGAATACGCCATGCTTCCACGGGCAACGGGTACGAGAAATATTCGTGAATCTTCAAAAGGAAAGGTAAGCGGACGCACAATGGAAATCCAGCGTCTAATCGGCCGCGCGCTAAGAGCTGTTGTTGATTTAAATGTGCTAGGCGAGCGAACAATTTGGCTTGACTGTGATGTGATTCAAGCGGACGGAGGGACGCGTACAGCTTCCATAACGGGGGCTTTTATCGCCATGACGCTTGCTGTTTATGAATTACATAAGGAAAAATCATTTGACTCATTTCCTATTCAAGATTTTCTTGCCGCTACAAGTGTGGGCATTTTAGAAGATGAAGCAGCTGTGCTTGACTTAAATTACGTAGAAGATAGCGCGGCTAATGTCGATATGAACATCATCATGACTGGGAGTGGCCGTTTTGTCGAACTTCAAGGTACAGGGGAAGAGGCAACTTTTTCGGACGAGGAGCTAACAGAGCTTCTTCAGCTAGGAAAAAAAGGAATTCAAGAGTTGATTCAAAAACAAAGAAGAAGAACTAGGTGCAAGTATTACAGCACTTATTAAAGGAGAGTAAAAGATGCGTAAATTAGTGATTGCAACTGGAAACGTTGGAAAGGCACAAGAATTTGTTGGCATTTTTAGTCAGTATGATGTAGAAATTCTAACTTTAAAAGATTTTCCAGAAATCGGAGAAATTGAAGAAACAGGCACAACATTTGCAGAAAATGCGGCTTTAAAAGCGCAAACGGTTGCTAAAATATTAAATACAACTGTTCTAGCCGATGATTCTGGCTTAATTGTTGATGCGTTAGACGGAGCGCCAGGTATCCATTCTGCACGTTATGCTGGCGACCATAATGACGCTAAAAATAATGAAAAACTGTTAGATGAATTAAAAGATGTACCCGATGAAAAAAGAACTGCACGATTCCACTGCACGCTTGCTATAGCAACTCCTCATGGCGAGGTTGATTATTTTGAAGGCGATTGTGAAGGACAAATTGCGCATGAACTTTCGGGGGAAAATGGATTTGGCTACGATCCACTCTTTTTACTTCCTGACCGAGGGATTACAATGGCAAATTTAAAACCCGAAGAAAAAAATCAAATTAGTCATCGCGCAAACGCAATCAAAGCGCTGGGTAAGAATATTGAAAAAGTACTAGAAAAAATCGATAAAAAGTGAGAAAATAATAAGCAGTAGCACATGGGGAGGAAATACATTTTATGAAATTATTAGTAGTTAGCGACAGCCATCATGAACGGGACTGCCTGCTTCGTTTGAAAGAAAAATATGAAAACAAAGTGGATGCTATGATTCATTGTGGGGACTCTGAACTTGAAAAAAGTGATCCAGCAATTTCTGGTTTTCATACTGTACGAGGAAATTGTGATTTTGGCGCTGATTTTCCAAACGATATTGTTTTTGAAGTAGAAAACTATCGTATTCTTGTGACGCATGGTCATTTATACAATATTAAAATGACTTTGATGAATTTACGTTATCGGGCGCGTGAATTAGATGCTGACTTTGTTTTCTTTGGTCATTCACACGAATTAGGCGCTGAGCTTATTGATCAAACACTCATTTTAAACCCAGGTAGTATTTCACTACCACGCGGCCAGATTCGCGAAAAAACGTATGCACTGATTGAAAGTGTACCTGAGGGAATATGCGTTAAATTTATGGATGATCAAGACAAGGAACTAGTGGAACTCACTCAAATATTTCCTTTAGTAAAAGCTTAAATCCCTTCTTTTTGCAAAAATATAAAAGAAGTTGCATAAAACCATTGACAAAAGACCGAAATCACAATAAAATGATACTTGGCTGTTGAAAAATTAGCCATTTGTCCTGATAGCTCAGCTGGATAGAGCAATGGCCTTCTAAGCCATCGGTCGGGGGTTCGAATCCCTCTCAGGACGTTTTTAAAGGTTTTTATAAAACTTCTGAATCGTTGGAAACTCTTGTTGTATCAAGTGTTTTGGATGGTTTGGAAGTTTTTTGGTTTCCTATTATTTCCTTTTATTTTTTTACATTTTTTTTACATTTCAAGCAGTTTGATTGTACGTTTGAAATATTCTTGCGTTCTTTTTTCGTTGATTGCTCGAATGTGAGAACTAATATGCGTATAATATTTTAAAGTGGTATTAATATCAGCGTGCCCTAAACGTTCTGATACGTAGATAATATCCATACCACTTTCTAGGCACTGTACGGTGTGTGTATGACGTAATTTGTGCAAAGTAATGTCCTCGTTACTTATCTTATTAAAACACTTTTTAAGCACCTTATTGCATGCCTGATTGTCCACTGGCAAATTATCACGAGAACAGAATAATAACAAGTATTTATTTTGAATTTTATTTTTTTTCATGAATCGCTCATGCCATTTTCTATATCCTTCTAAATATTCAACCGTGGAACTATCAATAAAAATTTTTCGTCTGTCTTTTCCTTTTGTAGAAATAAAGTTTTGAGTATCTTTATAGTCCCAAGCGTTTTTTACATTGATAAACTTATTATCTAAATCTATATCATACCACGTGAGTCCGACAATTTCTCCGAAACGCATGCCTGTTTGCAATGCTATGAAATTAACTGCTCTACTAATCGAATATGACTTTGTTATTTCTTCTATAAGAGGAGAGATAAGAGACGTATCGATGAATTGTAGTTTTAAACTTGCCACATCTTTTCCGGCTAATATTACGCCATGTGTAGGATTTGCCCGCATATAACCCAATTGGACTGCTTTATTAAACATAGCGCGTATTTTTTTATTTCTCGTCTCCACAGTGCTTCTTGCAAGATTTTCTCCAAGGGTATTAATGAACTTTTGGTACTCAATAGGGGTTATTTTTTGTAATTTAATATTACCGAAATATTCCTTTACTTCACGAAAAGCATTTTCATAAGAGTTTTGTGTAGATGCTCCGATAGTGTTTACTTTGAAGGTATCATAAAATAACTCGATGAACTCGAATAACTTATAATCGTCGATTGGTATTTCATTTCTGTTTGAAACCTCTAATAATTTAGCCACTGTCATGCGTAATTTGGGCTTTGTTGCTTCAGTTACTCGTTTCGTTGTCCATTTTCCATTTTTTTTGATCCCCACAGTTGTAGTATAACCTCTAGAATTTTTTATGATTTTCATTTAGAACCTCCTTTGCAGAATATATGTTCTTGTTTTGTTTGAATGAAAAGCCCGAATGAACGGGCTTTAGTAATTAATATGTTATAAATAATTTTCCGGCTTTTCCATTTTCATCATTGTCAGAATGTAAAATATCAAATGTCATATCACCACTTTTACATGCATAGCCTTGAGCTCCAAATCCGTCATCAGTATTTCTAATTAAAACCGTATCGTCAGGGATATAAGGTTTAGCAAGCTCAATTAACTTGTCTTTTGAAATCGGAAAATTTAGAGATTCATCTAGGGTTACTTCGATAAAAATGATTTTGCCAACCTCATCCACTTGATAAAACTCAGTATCATCCATATTTCCCCATCCGGCTTCACTTGAATATTCTTTTAAATCGGTTTTATCTAGTAGATCGCCTATTTTAGTAGATGTTGAATTATCAGTAATTTTACTCTCTGATTGCGAATTTTGCTTCTTCGATTTTGCTTTTGGTTCATCACCACAAGCTGCCAGTCCTATACTTAAAAGAACCACCATAAAAATAAATGAAATTTTTTTCATTTTCATCCCTCCATCTTGATTGTATATATTATCATACTATGAGTTTACAGATAACTTTTCATTGATTGAGGAAGACCAACTTTGTTTAATAAATCACTAATATTATTAGTTGATTCAGTTGACACTAATAATTTTAATGCAAATTCATTCGCCTCACGTTCAATTTTTGGAACAAATGAACCAAGAGCTAGAGTCCTGTAAAAAGGGGTAGAGACTCCATTATGTAATCTTAGATGTCCTAATTCGTGAAAAATAACAAACGTCTGCAGAATTCCTGTATAGTTGCTATTAATAACAATTGTATGACACCGGCTGTTACTTGTTGTAAATCCTCCTGTTTCTTGTTCTAAATCAGCGTATAGAATTTTCGTGTTGCAGCTCCTTAAAATTTCAGAGATGCTCATATTTTTAGATTTTTTGAGTACTGTTTTGACTTCTCTGTCTATCATGGTATGTTGATTCATTCATCTCACCACCCTAATCCCGATATTTCTTAGGCGTGAATTTCTTTTTCGCTTCTTCTTTGTTCATTTCCATCGCAGTAGTCAATGCAACTCTGATTCTTTCTAACTGTTCAGGTGTAGCTGGTTCTCCGTAGAAGTTGAAATTAGTCCCATCTTTTATCCCTGCAAGTATTTCATCAGCTTCTTCTGCAATATCTTTTTTTTCATCACTCGTTAGTTCGAAATATTTTTTTTCTGTTCTACCTAATAGGTAATCGGTTGATACGTTGAAGTAATTAGCAACTTTCGCTAAATCTTCGCCTTTAGGACTTGAGGTTTTCCAACGATAAAATAAATTTTTGCTAAACCCTAAATCTTCCGCGATTTGTTGCAAGCTTTTATCTTTGCCTTTTGCTAAAATTTGTATCCTCTCGAATACGTTCATTAGTGTCCACTCCAATATTACAAAAAAATAATTATACATTCGTGTGAAAATATGTTGACATTTTACACGAAGTGTAACAATATTATCTTGTAAGCAAATTTGATAGAAAAATAGCATTAAAATTTAACCTGAAATACCGTCGCCAAACGTAATTATAGGTAGTATTATGTGCTTATTTAACTATGAATATATTTTATACGATTGTATAAAATATGTCAACACTTTCTATCATTTTCGCTTACATGATATGGGAAGGAGGCTAATTAAATGAAAACAGAAGTATGGAATAATCATGAAATACGATTTGTCAGTAAAGAAGGTGAGTGGTGGGCTGTTGCGAAAGATGTGGCAGATGCATTGGGATATAAGAAGCCTGAAAATGCTGTTTCATCACATGTATCTAGTATAGACAAAACCACTACCTTAATTCAGGGGACTGGTTCAAATTATAAGTCTAAAGCCATTTTAATTAGTGAATTCGGGATTTATGACTTGGTGTTTAGCTCTAAAATGAAAAAGGCAAAAGAGTTCAAGCGCTGGGTCTTCGAAATCATCAAACAACTACGTCAGTCATCAGGTTTTGAAGGGTTCGAAATTTTCCGCATGTTAGACAAAGAGCATCAAAAAGAAATGATGCACCAGTTGAAACAGGGATTAAAAGAACCTGTACGTAGGGACTTTATTAAAGCAAATACGATTGCTAATAAGTCAGTATCTACCAAATATGGTCATTCTAAATGGTGAAAAAAGCAAGATATGACTCCACAGATGCTAGAAGACAGACAAGAACTTTTGGATAGTGCGGTTGAATTGATGACATTTAAAGATAAATTTGGTTTGAATTTATCAGTAAGTAAAGAGGTTTATCGTTTGGCTAATAAAGAAGAAAATAAACAGTTAGCATAATGTCAACACTTTCTATCATTTTTGCTTACATAATATGGGGAAGGGAGGAATTGAAAATGGAAATGATTTTAGAAGAAGTTAAAAAATACGAAGTGTGCAAAATGAATTTATTGGCATATAGGATTCAAATTATCGGTATGCTTTCTATTCGAATAATCGAAGAAACAAAAAAAACAAGCATAAGTAATGCCAGAAAATACTTTAAGAGATTTTGTGAAAAATACCCGTTCTTACAAGAATTTGAAAAAGAAGTATTAGCGAATTTCGAAGAGTATATTTCTAATAAAAAAATAGCCGAATGATTCGACTATTTCTTATTTCGACTAACAGGGGGGTTTTTGAGCATTAATTTAGTATTGATTATCTGTACGAAAATATTTAAATAGGCTTTTAAAATGCTTAAATCAAATTCTTCTTCTTGCCTCCAGTGGGCGTAGTCATTTCCAAGAATGCGTACAACATCGGCAGCTGTTTGTACAGAAGTATCTTCTTTAAAGAATTTACTGATTGCGTTGTTTAAATTAATCTTTGCTATTTCTTCATACTCTGCAAGATTAAAATCAAATGCATAATCCTTCAATAAAATTTCTAAACATGCCCGATAGCCTACACCAGCTAAATCTACAGCATTATTATTTTCTGCAAACTCTGCATCTCGGTACATTTTTGCGAATCTTGGAGAAAAGCTGACTACTTGTTCTGGTAAATCAGATGGTTGATTACTTGGGAAAATAGCTTTACAAATTCCAATATCTTTTTCTATATCTTGTAATGAAAAATGGTACGCGTTACAAGACGTACACAAGTGAGAAAAGAAAGCGATTTTTTGAGCGGAAGCTACCCCCTTAGTAACAGGATTGTTAGACACACCGCAATTTGGACAGAGGGTAGGGATATGAACTTTTTTTCGATCGAGTACTGTTTTGGTACTAGGCTCTGCAATTTTAATTTTAAATTCCATTATGTAATTTTCACCTCCATTCACTGAAAATTATACCATAGGAAGGAAGTAAAAAAATGAATGAATTAGTTATTATGAAAAATCAAGAAGCGGTCACAAGTAGTTTAAATGTGGCAGAAGGGTTTGAGAAGCAACATGCACATGTTATGCGGGATATTCAAATGTTGAAGGGAGATGTCTCCAATTTTGGAGAGATGTTTATGGAAGCAACCGAACCTGATACGTACGGGAGAGAACGGAAAGTAATTTACATGAACCGAGACGGATTCACCTTACTTGCGATGGGGTTCACAGGTAAAAAAGCGCTTCAATTTAAGCTTAAATATATCGAAGCTTTTAATAAAATGGAACATCAAATCAAACAAAATGATTTCCAAATTCCACAAACACGTGCAGAAGCTTTGCGATTAGCGGCGGATTTAGAAGAGGAAAATCAACTTTTAAAAATCAAAAATACGGAGATGCAACCTAAAGCGCTTTTTGCAGATGCAGTAAAAGGGAGCCATACTTCTATTTTAGTAGGAGAGTTAGCCAAACTGATTAATCAAAATGGGGTAGAAATTGGACAAAATCGTTTGTTTAAATGGTTGAGAAAGAATGGTTACTTGATTGCGAAAAAAAGTGAAAGCTACAACATGCCAACTCAAAAGTCAATGGATCTCGAGATTATGGAAATCAAAGAGCGTTCTATTGTAAATGGAGATGAAAGTACGCGTATTACGAGGACACCTAAAGTTACAGGTAAAGGTCAAATATATTTTATTAATAAGTTTATTTCAGAATCACAACTTGTATTAGTTTAAAAAAGAAAGGACTGAAAACAGTGAGTAACATCGAAAACGGACGAAATCTTATTAAAGATTTCATGAAAGAAAATCAAGTATCTGTTCACGATTTAGCCAGTGCTTATGGCAAAAGCCGTGTGTGGGTGCAACAATCGCTGGACGGACATAACACCGGAAAGGCGGTCAATTTATTCATCTTAGAAGTCATTCGCGATTATAAAATTAGATAGGAGGTGGTTAATATGGCAAGACCAAGAAAAATGAAACAACCACAAGAAAATAAAGTGTATGGTGTTTGGAACATGGAAAAATTTTCGGCAGCTAGCCCAAGGAGTAAATCTTGGTGGTATGACAATATAAATAGCTTTCCAGAAGTGAAGGATTTTAGCAACTGGGAGGATAAAGAAGATCACGAACCATGGGCATTTGACGCGGCGAAAGCGAATGAATGGTTGCTTAAGAAATTCGTTCGTAAGAAGGTCTAACCGTGGACATCATCTTAGTTGGTATGTACAGAAACTATACAATAGAAATAATTCCCAAATATCAAGCGCAACCTATAGATATATCAAAAGTAAAAGCAATTAAACTTCTCTTTTGAAATAGTCTAGAGCTTTAGAAATAGCCATCTCAAAACCATCTGCTTTTCCATAGATTCTAGAAAAGTACTCTTGTATAACATCTGGGTCAGTAGCTTCTGTTGGGAAATTATCATCTAAATAAATATCTCGGGCTAAATCTCCAAGGGGACTTTGTTCACCGCGATATCTAGCAATAAAATCGAAAAAAGTCATTAATCTCACCTCCAATCGACATAATTAAATCAAAAGTAAGGAGTTAAATAAAATGAATCAAGAAACAGAAAACCCTATGGTTGTTGATGAGTATTGGGATGACGGGTTTAGACATTATATTTATAAGGAGTGTAAATAAATTGGAAAATAAAATCGGAATATTGCGACAAAATATAGCAATGTGTTGTAAAACTGTACGAGAATTCGATAATGAAAAAGCGGCTTATTATGCTTCAAAAGCAAACGAAATACAAACCATTAAAGGCTTGCAAAATATATTAACCGATGCGGAAATGTATATTTTAGATCACAAAATTAAAACAGCGAAGCATCCTGCTTTGCGTAATGGTTCAGAAGGCAGTTATTATTCACAGACTGTTAGACCGTATTAATCAGAAAGAGGGCGAGTTTATGGTGATGCGAGAAAAAACGAAAAATAATTTCATTGGGTTTGATGGCCCAACTCCAGCCTATATGATTCTTTGGGAAACGGTTGAGAGGCAAACTAAAACCATGTGCTATACCAGTACGGAAGTAGACGAACAAATCCAGTTACATGCTGATAAATATGCAACTTACGAGGTGATAAAAGTGATTGACATTCAAGAATTGCAACGCAAGCGAAAAAAACGACGAGATGAGGAACGGGACTTGTTAGATAGCATTGAGCGAAAAAAAGGGCAATATTGCACGTACGAAAAACAAAAGCTTCACCAGCTGTTCCGAGAAGGAGATGAAGAACATGCGCTGTATGTACGTTATCAAATCGCGCGTCGTACTGTTCCTAACCCAGATACCCTGATTTCCCCGGCACAAGTAGCATTATTACGAAATCAAGGTTTACCTTTTCCGTTTATTGCGAGCTATTTAGGTGTGCATCCACAGCTTGTACGGAAGCAAAAATCAGAAGCTGAGTATAAAAAGATGTATCGAGTACGTGAATACAATAAGAACCGTAAAGAACTGGAACTACTAGGTGGGTAAGAGAATCAATCAGGGGGAGGGATCATGATGAAATATTAAGTGCATTGGAAACATCATCAAACGGATGAACATAGAATCCATGGAACTTACAACAGCTTAGACGAGGCTATGGAATCCATTTATGAATGGTGGGAGTTGAACGAGTTTGATCCGCCTTACATCAGACACTGGACGATCGACGGTAAGACGACGATAGATTACGGACATCACCATATATTCTATTATATTTATGAACAGGAGGAATCGAATTGAAGACAGGAACCGATTTATACCAACAAACCATTTTAAACCTAACAACCAATAAAACTACTCGTGTAGGTCATGATTTTCGTAACGTTATTTTGAATAATGAAAATGATTTACGCACATTAGCAATGAAGGCGAATCAATTTTCGGATTATTTGTGGGGGCAGTTAAACGAACTGGAGGTGTTACATCATGATTAAATGCGGTGATCAAGTTGAAATTCAAGACCGAACTGGTGTAGAAGAATTTTGTATAGATGGTGAAATATATCAAGTATTAGCAAAAGATGATGCGACACTTACTTTAACTTTACAAGATATCGATGGATTTTCAAAATTCATCATTCCGGAAGTACAAGTAAAATTACATGAAAAAACATTAAGTGATTCAGATATATTACAAATTATTCACCGAACGGATAAAGTCTGGTTCTACAAACACGGATGTACGATAGAGGAAGCTTACGATTTGGCAAGAGAGATTGCTGTTCCTCAATTTGTGAAAAAGGGAAATGCTGCATGGTTCAATGCCGAAAATGGAAATATATCTATTTCAACCTTTTTGAAAGAAGGTGAAGACAGTGAAACTACATGAAATGAGTGCTCAATACGAACAGTTATATCAGATAGCTGATTCTATTGAAGAAAAAGTTTTTGAAGACACGTTGCAAGCGATAGAAGAACCACTACGAGAAAAAGCAATCAATATCGCAAAGTTAATTTTGACATGGGATGATGATATTTCCACACTGGATAATGAGATTAAACGTCTTAAAGCATTAAAAAAAATCAATTGAAACAAGACAAAATCAAACAAGAGAATATTTATTATTTTCCTTAAACAAAGCAGGTATAAAGAAAGTAAATGACGTTAAATACCCTCTAACAATTCGGAATAATACAAAAATTAATGTATATGATTTCAGTCGATTACCAGATAGATTTATACGATACAAACCCGGTGAACCTGATAAAATCGCAATCAAAAAAGCGATTAACGAAAAAGAAACCGTGCCAGGTGCTGAAAGCATTGATACGCAAACTATTAAGATAGGGTGATGAGAATGAAATTTATTAAATCAGAAGAAATGAAACGAAGTGAGAATTGGAAAATGCTTCTATATGCAAAGCCTGGTGCAGGTAAGACATCCACAGTTCAGTACCTAGAAGGAAAAACATTAATTTTAGATTGTGATGGCACATCAACCGTCTTAAGTGGTTTTCCAAATATTACAATTACCGTTTTAGATCCAAAAAATCCTGTTCAAAATATGGTTGATTTTTATGGGTATGCAAAAACTCATAGTGAAGAATATCAAAACATCGTCATCGATAACTTAAGCCACTACCAAAAGTTATGGCTCATGTTCCATGGTCGTGAAACAAAATCAGGTCAACCAGAGCTTCAACATTATGGGAAATTTGATACACATTTAATTGATATGATTTCCATTTTTAATAACATTCCAAACATAAACATGATTTACACAGCATGGGAGAACACACGACAAATTACATTAGAAAATGGACAGATTTATAACCAATTTTTACCGGATATTCGAGATAAAGTTGTGAATCATATAATGGGAATTATACCGCTTGTTGGTAGATTAGTTCGAAATGCAGAATCTGGCGCAAGAGGATACTTGCTAGCTGAAAGTAATGGAACATTTGCAAAAAACCAGTTAGACAATCGTGAATCGTGTTTACAGGAAGAATTATTCAAAATCGGTGATGTGGATGGCTAATATTAGAGATTTAACAGGGCTGCGATTTGATAGATTGGAAGTGTTGTGCCTTGCTAGTCAAGATAAGTATTACAATCTATATTGGCTGTGCAAATGTGACTGTGGGACTGAAAAAGTAATTGGAGGCTCTGGTTTGAAATCTGGAGCAACAAAAAGTTGTGGATGCTTGAATAAGGAATTATCTAGAAAAAGAAAAGTTAATTTAACTCATGGATATTCTAACAAAGAGAGACTTTATTGGACATGGAAGGGGATGAAAGCTAGATGCTACAACACAAACAATACGAGGTATCAACACTACGGAGGTAAAGGGGTCATTGTATGTGATGCTTGGAGATATGATTATCAGAATTTTAGAAGATGGGCGTTG
Source organism: Listeria fleischmannii subsp. fleischmannii LU2006-1 (assembly GCF_000344175.1). Classification (GTDB taxonomy): domain Bacteria; phylum Bacillota; class Bacilli; order Lactobacillales; family Listeriaceae; genus Listeria; species Listeria fleischmannii. The sequence goes on from NZ_ALWW01000031.1 coordinate 24,007, forward strand.
GACAATTATTATGAAGACGACTTAACAATTGATCGAATTGATAATAATGGAGATTACTGCCCTGAAAATTGCAGGTGGGCAACTAGTAAAGAACAAGCTAATAATCAATCGAGAAACAGAATATTGAAATATAAAGATAAAACAATGACGATGTCACAATGGGCTGATTATTTAGATATAACATACGGAACAATGAATAGTAGGATACAAAGAAAATGGAGCATGGAGCGGATTGTAAATACACCAATAAGGAAACGCTTAGTTGTCAATTAAGTTAAGACCTTATCAGCAAAATTTGATTATAAAAACAAAGGAAGCCTTTTTTTATGGTCATGTTTCTCCGTGCATTGTTTCGCCATGTGGATCTGGAAAGAGCATCGTAATATCAGAGATTATAAGGACAGCAACGTCCAAAAAAAATCATGTTTTATTTTTAGTACATCGTAAGGAAATATTAGAACAAATAAGGGCTACATTATTGTTAAATAAGGTTGATATGAATTTTGTTGAACTTGGTATGATTCAAACTGTTGTTAGGAGAATGAATAATACAAGAAAACCTAAATTAATCGTTGTTGATGAATCACATCATGCGCTCGCGAGTTCATATAAAAAGATATTCACTCATTTTAATGATGCTAAAATAATCTCTTTTACCGCGACCCCTGTCAGGTTAAATGGTGGAGGTTTAGGAGATATCAATGACATATTGATTGAAGAGGTTAGCACGAAATGGCTCATTGAAAATCATTTTTTATCTCCGTATAAATATTTCGCGCCTGAGGTCATGGAAACTTTCCAGCTACATGTAAAGCGTACGGGTGATTATGACCTTACCGAATTAGATAATCAGTTCACAGAGCGCAAAATATGGGGTGATGTGATTGCACACTATAAGAAATTAGCAGATGGCGAACAAGCGATACTCTATGCCAGTTCGATTTACCAAAGTAAGAAAATGGCAGCAAGTTTTCAAGAGGCAAATATACCATCTGAACATATTGATGGTAAAACACCTAAATTGGTAAGGGATGAAATTATTCAAAAGTTCCGTGATGGTGAAATCAAAGTATTGTGCAACCTCGATTTAATCGGTGAAGGATTCGATGTGCCTGACTGCTCAACAGTTATTATGTTGCGACCTACACAGTCATTATCACTATACATTCAGCAATCCATGCGTGGAATGCGTTACAGACCTGGTAAAACGTCCATTATCATTGATCACGTTGGAAATGTAACCAGATTTGGTTTACCAGATATGGAACGCACATGGTCCTTAACACCGAAAAAAGGCAGTAACGCGACCAAAGCAGAAGCACCGGTCAAAATATGCAAAGAATGCTTCATGACAGTATTGCAAACGGACAATAAGTGTCCGCACTGTGGAGCTGTGTTTAAAGTCGAAGCAAAAGCAATAGAAGTAGACGAATCAGCAGAATTAAAAGAAATCGATGAACAAACATTTAAATTGGATTTCAGAACACCAGAAGATTGTAAAAGTATGAAAGAACTATATGACTATGCTAAAACGCATAATTATAAGCGTGGATGGGCGTATCATCAAGGCAAAGCTCGTGGATTTATATAAAAAATTAAATGAAAGAAGGAATTGGAATGTTTAAATTAGATACTAATGATATTTACGAAGGAAAAATTCAAGATGGCGTGTACGAAGTAGTGATCAATAATGGTAAAGAAGACGCGACACCAAGCGGAGCGGAATATGTGGAACTTGATTTAATTGTACGGAATGATGTTGAGCAAAAATATCAAAATGCACATATATTCCATAAAATTTGGATGTCAAAACAAACGAATCAATACAACCCAAAATCATTTAATACAATCGGAAAAGCGTTGCAACTTGAAAATGGCAAAGAATATAACAGCATCAATGAACTTTTACAAGATTTTTCAATGAAAACATGCCGTGTAACGGTAAAAAATGAACAATCTGAATACAATGGTAAAACCTATGAAAATACGAATGTAAAGGCTTGGCAACCAAGTAATGTACAAGGTGTTTTAAATCATCAATTTAAGAAGGGCGAAAGTGTTAATAACCCAATCAATATCGAAGATGAAGACCTTCCATTTTAAACGATAGGAGTGCACAGAAATGTATGAACGGATACCTGATGAATTAAAACAGTTAAAACAATGGTGTGCTTATCAGCTTGTTTGGGATGAGAAACGACACAAGCATAAAAAAATCCCTAGAAATGCTAATAATGGTGGTTATGGCAATAGTGTGGATGAGGATACATGGGCGGATTTTAATACCGCCCTTGAATCCTTAGAAAAATATCAATTTGACGGTTTAGGTTTTTATTTCAAAGAACCCTACTTCGGTGTTGATATCGATGGAATAGAAGACGAAATAGAAGATTACAAATTAGGTGATACAGATAACATTGTGGCTGAATTCATTCAGACTCTCTCTAGCTATACGGAGTATTCTGTGAGTGGGACAGGTATCCATATTATTTCAAAAGGCGATTTCCCTACTGGTGGCAGGCGGAAAAATAATGTAGAAATGTATAATCATGGTCGATTTTTTGTTATGACAGGTCAAGTCATTGATAATTACGAAACGGTGAACGAGTCTTCTCAAGCCATTCAGTATTTGCATTCTAAATATATTGGAACGAACGAATTACAATCTGTTTCTCATGAATATACAGGCGTAGATTTGCCTGCTAGTGAGATTATTCAAAAGGCATATGGAAGTCAGCAAGGGGTACCTTTTAAAACATTGTACGAGGGCTTCTGGGAAGGTTTATATACTTCTCAATCAGATGCCGATTTAGCGTTTGCAAATATGCTTGCTTTCTGGACGGGTGCCGATTATGAAAAAATGGACGAAATATTCCGCACGAGCGGATTGATGCGTTCGAAGTGGGATATGAAGCGCGGGGCATCCACATATGGAGAGAGAACACTCAATAAGGCGATTGCTGAATGCCAAAATGTCTATACACCTAATAATCCTATTACTGATTTTGAAATAAAAATCGCAAATACTGGTAAAACGCGTAAGTTATACTCGCAAGATGACACAGGTAATGCGGAAAGGTTTCGTGATGAATTTCAAAATCTTCTTAGATACTCTTATGTAAATAAAGGCTGGTACTATTACAATTCTAAACTGTGGATGTTTGACAACACAGGAAGAGTAAAAGCACTCGCAGATACGGTCATTCAAAATATGAAGAAAGATTTTGCTTACATGGAAGGAGATTCCGACGAAGAAAAAGCCTTTATGAAACATTTGAAGGTGACAAGAAGTAACAAAGGAAAAACAAACATGATCAAGGAAGCTGAACATTTATTACCTGTTTTGCCAGAACAATTCGATATGAACCCTTATTATTTCAATTCGCAAAATGGTTTTATCAATTTAAGAACAGGTCAATTGAAAGAACACGATCGTACACAGATGTTTACTAAAATCAGTCTGGTTGAATACACAGATAAAATCGACGCACCACTGTGGGAACAGTTTTTAAAGGATATTTTTAATAACGACGAAGAGCTAATTCAATATATTCAAAAAGCCATCGGTTATTCGCTTACAGGTAGTACACAGGAACAAGTCATGTTTATTTTATACGGCAATGGTCGTAATGGTAAAAGTGTCTTTCTCGAAATCATTAATGATATTTTCGGGACGTACGCCACAAACATTCAACCACAGACTATTATGGTTAAGCAGCAAACCAGTAATGCAAATAGTGATATTGCACGCTTACAAAGTGCCCGATTTGTTACAACCACAGAACCAAATGAGGGTGTGAGATTAGATGAAGGGCTAGTGAAGCAGTTAACTGGTGGTGACAAAGTGCCCGCACGTCATCTGTATAAGAATGAATTTGAATTTACACCCGAATTTAAAATTTGGATGGCAACAAACCACAAACCAATTATTAGGGGGCGTGATGATGGGATATGGCGCAGATTGCATTTAATCCCATTTACTGTGAAAATACCTGATTTTAAAGTAGATAAGCAATTGAAATATAAATTGCGGTCTGAACTAACCGGCATACTGAACTGGGCAGTAGAAGGGTGTTTAAAATGGCAGACAGAAGGTTTAGGATTGCCAAAAGCAGTCGAACGGGCAAGAGCTGAATATAAGTCGGAAATGGATGTTATCACGGCTTTTATTGAGGATTGTTGTGAGGTTGGAGAGGATAAAAACATCAAAGCAAAAGTGCTTTATGAAACATACCGGGATTGGGCGAAAAATAACGGACAATATGTCATGAGTAACACGAAGTTCGGGAAAGAAATCGCTCTAAAATTTAGCAAGAAAAAAGCAAAAACAGGATTTAAATATGAAGGTATCACATTAAATAGCGAATATTTTAATCTAAGCTTTAATTTTTAGGGTGCACAGTTAACCTAAACTGTGCACCCTCTATGAATCTTAGAGTACCAATCGATTTCGCTTATAAACAACAGCAGAGGTGCATAGTTGACCCCGATTTCCTAAAACCTTTATATATTTTATTTCCTTATACTACTTTTACTATTTTACTACTAACTATGCACCAAAGATAAAAAAGTATTAATAAAGTAAGTAATACCAATGGGTTAAGAGGGTGCATAGTTTGCAATCAACTATGCGCCAAGCATGCGCAACCATGCACCTTTTTAACCGTTTTTAGAATTTCGTATACAAAAATAACATAATTTCTTTAACACGATAAAGCGATTTCGTACACAATCAAAAAAGGAGTTGAAAAAATGACAGCCGAACGTGATATTCAAAATGCCATTCGCCTTGGATTAGCAAATCGTGGGCATTATGTATTCAGAGCCAACGTTGCCACTGTACGTTTACCTGATGGTCGGATATTCGATACTGGACTACCGAAAGGATTCCCTGATTTATTCGGATTTCGTGGAACTGATGGGAAGATATTTTTTATTGAAGTGAAAAATGAAAAAGGACAACTTCGAAAAGAGCAACAACACTTTCAAGAAGTGATGCAGTATAAACCAGCCTTATGCGGAGTAGCTCGAAGCGTTGAGGATGCAATACGAATTGTGGAGGAGTGATAGTGAATGAGTAAACGACTTAGACCAGCGCAATATAAAAGCATTGAAGATGAGATACGTTTTTATCATGATACAAAAAAAGAGTTGGAACAATTGCGAATCAATGTAGTTTTGGGTGCTTCATTTCAGGAGCAGCGGGATGAAAATACAGGTGGAAGTTCAAGCGGATATATAAGTAATCCAACTGAACAACGCGCAATGCTCTTACAAATGGATCGTCAGATTGAACGAAGGCAGAAAGTCATTTTAGCCCTCGATTCCGTTTTGAATAAACTTAGCGATGAAGATAAACAATTGATTCACTTCCGGTATTGGGATAGAGGGAAACCAACATGGGTATGGATTGCGAGTAAATTAAATATGGATGAAAGTACAGCGAGACGGAGAAGCCGAAAAATAATTATTGAGATTTCGAAAAGACTTGGGTATTAGATATAGATGGCTAGGTGTTAAGCTCCTAGTCATTTATATTTTTTTGAATTATAATTACTTTGAGGTGAAAAAAATGGAGACAGAATATATCAGAGTGAAATATTTTTTAGTTAGCACCCCAATTTTGATTGCAATGATATACGTTACATATAATTTTAGCTTTAGCGCCCTTTTAAAAGTGATTTTAACAACATCTTTTGCAGGAATTCTTTTATTTTTGTCAGATGAGGAGAAGTACAAGGAAATGAAAAAATATAGGTTGAATTTATTGAAAAATCATTTAATGCTCCTAGGAGTTGCGATTTTTTCATTTCTAATTTTTGGACGCGTTTTATTTTCTCCATCTGATAGTGAGATACTAAACTTTATCTTTTCGTTTTTTTATTGTCATTAGTATTTTTTAGCTTTAAGTTAATCTTTTTAGTGTAATAGTATTTTACTTGTTTACTTCGGAAAAATTCCTTAAAAAAATTAATTCCGAACTATAAGTCCCGCTTAATGCCCGTTTTGGCTATAAAAAACATGATATTATGCTAGTATGAAGTAATTTTCATAAGACAGCCAACCACTCCAAAATACTACTCACGGTTGGTTGTTGTTATTAATGGGGCTTCCTTAGCCTAGGACTGTGGCGGAATAGGTAGATGCGTACAAGTGGATTGGCCGGCTATATAAATCGTACGTTATATAGGCATGAGCACTTGTTTAAGGTAGTCAATCATGCAGGGTGCAAATCCCTGCCAGTTCTTTTCCCCCAGACACCTCTCGAAGAAGTGCCCCGTGTGGGGACGATATAAAAATAATGATAAAAGGAACAATCCAAGTAAAATAATAGTTGCTATTGATTGTTCCTTTTGGTTTTATTTCAATTTTTCTTGGATGGTTGATGGAATAGTATCATGAGAAACTTTTTCTTTGCTTGATATGATACTTCGTCTATCTTCCCAATGAATTAAGTAGTACTGATTGATTTCCATTTTATCCTGGGATTCCAATTTTAATTTACGTTCTTTTCCGTTTTTATCATAGCCAGAAACTTGATAATTATAATACGTATCTATTATTCCATCTGAAGCTTTTTCTTTCTTTACAATGGGGTTCTTGGTGATTTTGACATAATAATCTGTTGTCTTATAATAATTTTTCCCTACTAATGTTACACCTATACCTATTGCTAGAACGACAATTATTGCTATGATTCCTATTAATATTTTCTTCATAAGTAATCTCCTTCCTAATTTATATTTATTATATAAGTACTGGATGATTTGAAACATCGATGTTGCTTACAATCCACTTACAATTATGTCATAATTAAGAATGAAATAAACTGAGCAATAAAATGGGCTTAATTGCGATAATTTGTTATTCTATAATTCAATCATGCGCAAGCGAAAGGAGAAAAAATGAATAATTTAGAATTACCTCAAATAGGTTTAGGGACATGGCTCTTAACGGATTATAATGAATTGAAAGCAGCAATTCATGCAGCTTTAGAAGAGGGTTATCGTCACATTGATACAGCTCAAATGTACAACAATGAGGCTGACATCGGTTTAATTTTAGAAGCAGAAAAAATAGACCGAAACGATTTGTTTTTGACAACCAAAATTGCACCAATGAATTATTTAAAGCATACAAGGGCTTCAGTTTTTGGTTCTTTAAGGAGACTTAAAACGGATTATTTAGATCTAGTTTTGCTGCATGCAGAAATTCAAAGTGAGCTAAACTTACAGGCTTACAAGGAACTAATTGAGCTACAAAAAGAAGGTAAGATTAAGCATATTGGGGTATCTAACTTTTCGATTTCTGGAATTCAATACTTAATTGAAAAGACTGGCGTAAAACCTTATATGAATCAAATCGTATGTTCGCCTACTACACGACCTATTGAATTAGAAACCTTCTGTAAAGAAAATGATATTCAATTGACTGGCTACTCGATATTAAAACCTTACTTTACACCTAATCCTTTTTATCCTGAATCAGCACTTACATCTAGCGAAAAACAATTTTTAGACCAGCTTTGTGAGAAGTACGATGTGGGCATTGGGCAGTTGTTAAACCGATGGGCTATCCAACATGGTTATCATGTTATTCCAAAATCAAGTCGAGCAAAACGAGTGATTGAAAATTATCACATGGATTTTACAATTTCAGATACCGACATGGAAAGTATTGATCAAATGAATCGTTTTTCTGCTGAAGAATATCAAGAGAATGTAAAACAATGGGAGAATCAAATAACTGACCAAATGTTAGAAAAAGGCTTATTATATGATACTCATTTTGTTCGTGATTTTTAATAGAAAAGGAGAGTCTTGCTTTCATGCAAGGCTCTTTTCTGTATGAAGTATAAAAGGTGGTTAATCTAATGAATTGGATAGAATTTTTAATTGTAGTTAGCGTTTCACTGATAACAACCGTAACACTTAATTATGTAAGAAAGAATAAATAAAACAAAGTCCTCACCCAAGGGCTTTTTATTATGGGAATTTAAGTGGTTAGTAAGTAAAAGGCAGTGTATAGAATGGCAAGAGCAAGGGATAAATTAGACCAACTCTATTCAAATAAACGCTGGCGTAAGGTAAGGGAAATCGTTTTGAAGAGGGACTACTATCTTTGTCAAGTATGCAAACGAGAAGGAAGAATCATAGAAGGTAAGACAGTCCATCACATCATTGAGCTTAGAGAAGATGAATCATTAGCCTATGAGTTGAGTAATCTTGAAACAGTTTGCGATGCTTGTCATAACCGATTGCATCCTGAGCGTAATGGAAGCCAGCCAAAAAAGAAATTATCTAAGGATGTCATTCGATTTTATAAAAATGAAGAACTGTAAGGTACCCCCCTCCTCTAAAAAGTTGGAATCCATTGGTACCACTAGACGGATACCAGCATAACTCACAAAAATACCGCTTTTCAATAATTGGCAAGGACCAGAAAGAAGGTGAAAATATGGCTCAACAAAAGCAAAGTGCAAGGCTACAAGTTTTAAATGGTAACCCTAATAAACGCAATGTCACGAAATTGAAAAAACAAGCAGAGAATGAACAGAAACTAAAAATGAATACGGATAATCTAAGAAAACCGCCAGCATGGTTGGATAAAGAAGGAAAAAAAGCATTTATTTATATTGTACAGGAATTAAAATCGGTTGATTTAGTTGGTAATGCCGACCTATATGCGATTGCCATTTATGCGGACTCTTATTCACAGTATTTGAAATATAGGCGAATTGTTAAAGCAACAGGAAATTGGGTGGACGGAAAGCCTAATCCATACATTACGAAAATGGAGAATGCAGCCAAACAAATGCGAGGTTTTGGTGCTGATTTAGGTTTATCCCCGCACGCAAGAATCCGATTAGCTGCAAGTTTAGCGGAGCAAGATGATGGTGAGACCGATGACTACTAGTATTTTGGATTTTACTTATACAGAATTAGAATCTTGGTTCTCAGAATACAAAGAAGCCATGTCGAGTTGGGGAGGGTATTTACTTGAATCATATCCTGAATTATTAACTACTTGGTATGCTGAACGAGTGATTGATTATAAAAACGTTGCAGATAAATCAAAAGTTTCTCCAGGTGATTGTGTTATGCCAGCTAATAAATATGTTATTTTAGCTGCTGAACGCCACATGAAAGATTTAGAGAAACAAGGAACTGATGACTTTCCGTGGATTTTTGATATAGAAAAGGCGCATCGACCAATTCGTTTTATTGAAAAGAAATGTCAGCCTCAAAAGGGAATTTTGAACGGTTAGTGATGCAACCCTGGCAACATTTCGTGATTGGTTCAATTTTTGGTTGGATTCATCGTGAAACAGGAATTAGGCGATTTCGAGAGGCAGTAGACTTCATCGGACGAAAAAACGGAAAAACGACAAAAGTTTCCGGCCTTTCAAACTATATGCTGTCAGAAGATGGGGAAAATGGTGCCAATATCTACATTCTCGCTAATTCTCAAAAACAATCTAATATTTTATTTAAAGAAGCAAAAGCGATGGTTGAGAAATCGCCTTTTTTAATGAAAAAATTGAAACCTATGGCTCGTGAAATTTTATATCCTCAGAAAAATTGTTCCATGGTGGCATTATCTGCGGAAAAAGATAAAGACGGTGAAAATCTTCACTTTGGTTGTTTTGATGAAGTTCATGATTACGAAGATTATTATTTAATCAATGTTATGAAACGATCTAGAGCAATGCGCTCTCAGCCTTTAATTATGTATATTACAACGGCTGGAACAAAAATTGACGGTCCACTAATGGATATGGTAGATGCCGGCAAAGAGTGTTTAGAGCGTTATGAAGAAAACTTAGATGAAAGAACTTTTTACTTTTTAGCCATGTTAGATGATATTTCAGAAGCAGATAATCCGGAAACCTGGATTAAAGCCAATCCTAATTTTTGTTTGATGGATGTGGTTTCTATGATTACGGATTATAAAAAAGATAGAAAAGTTTCTTCTGAAAAAGCAGACTGGGTTACGAAGCAATTTAACTTATTTAGTGATATTAGTGATATGAGCTTTGTGGATAATCATATCATTTTAAAAAATAATAAAGTGATTGATATAAAAGAGTTGCGAGGTAAAAAATGTGTTGGAGGATATGATTTATCTGATTCAGAAGACTTTACCAGTGCTATTCTCGAATTCCCACTTGAAACAGGAGAAATATTTATTCTAAATCATAGTTGGATTCCTCGGGCTCGATATGAACGCGATAAAAATCCCCAGAGACTCCGCAAGTGGGAAAAAGAAGGGGAATTAACGATTATTGATGGTGATTATGTAGATTTTCAATATGTATTAGATTGGTTCAAAGAAATGAATCAACTCTATGATATTGTTTTGATTCGTTACGATCCTGCAAAAGCCGTCCGTTTAAATAAAGAACTAGAACAGTTTGGATTTGAAACAGAAGTAGCTAGACAAGGATTTTTCACCTTAGGCGGTCCGCTACAAAATTTCAAAGAAATGTTACTCGACACTAAGATTATTTTTAATAATTCTGGTATGTTTCGATGGTTTCTAAGTAATGTAACATTAAGAAAAGACAGAAATGATAATTGGTTGCCAACAAAATCAAGTAAGAGCCGAAAAATTGACGGTTTTGCTGCAGCTTTAAATGCACATTGTACAGTGATTGATATGTTGATTAAACCCCAACTCGAAGGGGGTGTGGGAGTTATTACAATGAAAGACCTATTCTCTTAAGCGAAAGGTGGTGAGGCTGTGAATTTTTTTCAGAAAGTAATATACAAAGCGACTCCTCAAAGCGTGAAAAATAAAATTGTAAAAGATTTCTCAACGCAAAGTAATTTTACCTCCTGGATAGGAAAAGTTTTCTTTGGGATTGAGAATGACACACTTGCGACAAATGAAAATATATTTTCTGTTGTGTCTCGACTTTCTAATGTCTTAGCAAGCTTGCCGTTTAAATTATATAAGGAATACGACGTGCAAAATACAGATGAGTTTAACCAGCTATATTTTGCACCGAATGTAAATCAAACTTTGGAAGATGTCATAAAGTCACTTGAAGTGTCCAGAAATACAAATGGTAATGGATATGCGATTCTTATACGAGATATTCGAGCGAAAGTAGAACACTTGATTCCATTAGACCCGAATAACGTCGAGCCGATGATAGAGCGAGAATCTCATGAATTATGGTATCGCATTCGAAATGAGGGGCGGACCTATTTTATCCATCATTTAGATATGATTCATGTAAAACACATTTCTATAATCAGTACTTGGAAAGGAATTAGCCCCATACAGGTATTGAAAAATTCCAATCAGTATGATAAGGCTGTTCGAGAATTCGCTTTGAAGGAAATGCAAAATACACGAGATTCATTTATTTTAAAATACGGTCAAAATGTATAGAATCCAGAAAAAAAGGCTGACTTATTGTGGAAGTATTTTAAACGTTTCTAATGAGGAAAATCGGCGGCGTGCTGTTTCAAGAACCTGGTGTTGAGGTTGAAAAAATC
>NZ_ALWW01000032.1 GCF_000344175.1 Listeria fleischmannii subsp. fleischmannii LU2006-1
CWCGAATGTGGATGAGGACATCTTACGGTAAGTATAAGCGTGGTTTTTTCTTAGATTGGCGTGCAGCGGACCGTATGAAGGTGTCGCTATTTCATAAAATTGACTACTACATAGACGACAACAGTTTAAACCAACCGAAGATGTTAAAGTGGTCTGATTATTGTTTGGGGCTTACGGAAATGCTTTCTGGTCCGTTTCGTTTTGTGCCGTATTTTGATCCGGGGGTTTGGGGCGGTTACTGGATGAAGGACAAACTTTCCATTACGCATGAAAGCGAGAAATTGGCCTGGGCGTTTGACGGGGTGGCGGAAGAAAACAGTTTATATTTACAATTTGGAAATATGTGCATTGAGACCCCGGCCATTAATGCGGTGCTAAAATATCCGCTTGAGCTTTTGGGTGAGCTTGTTTTTAGTCGCTTTGGTGCAGAACTTCCAATTCGTTTTGACTTTTTAGATACGATGGGCGGCGAAAATTTAAGTTTACAAGTGCATCCAGATAAAGAATATATTAAAAAGCAATTTGGCATGGATTATACCCAAGAAGAAAGCTATTATTTATTAGATGCTGAAGATGAAGCCGTCGTTTATTTAGGACTAAAAGATGGTGTAGAGGAGGCCGATTTGTTAGCTGCTCTCCGTCAAGCAGAAAGTGGAGACGCTCCTTTTGATGCAGACCATTACATGCACACGCATAAAGCTCAAAAGCACGATCATTTTCTAATACCATCCGGCACCGTTCATTGTTCAGGCGCGGGCTCAATGGTCCTTGAAGTCAGTTTATCGGCTTACATTTTTACTTTTAAACTTTGGGATTGGGGAAGACTTGGGCTTGACGGGAAACCGCGTCCTGTTCATATCAATCACGGTGAGAAGGTCATTAACTGGAATCGCTCTGAAAAATGGGTAAGGGAAAATCTGGTGAACCATTTTGAACTGCTTGAAGAAACCGATTTACATACAAAAGAACAGACAGGACTTTACGGGACAGAGCAAATTGTAACTGAGCGTGACTGGTTTACGGACTATGTTGATTATGATAATAGCGAAAAAACAGTCAATATGTTGAATTTAGTTGCGGGTGAAAAAGTGGTTGTTGAAAGTGTTGATAATACGTTTGAGGCATTTGAAGTGCATTATGTGGAGACTTTTGTGATTCCAGCACAAATTGAGAAATTTAGAATTAGAAATATTGGAAATAGTGAGAAGGTAGCCATTTTACGTGCCCGTATTCAGTAGTTTTCAGAAATAGGACAGAAGTTTATTTTAGAATCAACGGATGTCCTATTTTTTTTATATGTAAATACTTTTTTCGTCAATCGAAAATCATTTTCGCAATCCTTGTAACCGCTTGCACCCATATAAGGCAATATTTATAATGAAAAAGAAATAAGGCAATTCTAAAAATTATCTATCTGGATAATAGGAAATCGGAAAATAAAAATATTTCATTATATTTTTATTAGTAATTTAATAAAAAGGAGAGTTTAGGATGAAAAAAATTATTTCTGTAAGTTGTATGATAGCGGTCCTAATGCTTTTAGCAAGTTGTGGTGGGGGAAGTTCAGCAAGCTCAGGCGTAGAGTTTTATACAGATAAAGGCGGAGAAAATGTGGGCATAATGAATTCGATGTCCGATAAAATTGTAGATGACGGGGGAGTGGGCTATAAAACGGTCGGTTACACCGAAGTAACTGCTTATGAAACGGCTGTTCAACAATCATTAGATAGCAAAAAAGCACCGGGTTTATTTACTTGGTGGAGCGGCGATAAGCTCAAAAAATTAGTCGATAATGATTTAGTTGTAGATTTATCAAAAGAATGGAAAGATTATTATGAAAAAGAAGGTGTAAACCCCGGCCTAGCAGATGCCTTTACTATAGACGGCAAGGTGTATGCAGCGCCATTTAGCGTACTTTACAATGGGATTATATATAATAAAAAAGTGTTTGATAAATATAACTTAAAAGCACCCGAAACATGGGAAGAATTTATTAACGTATGTGACACATTAAAATCGAAAAAAATAGAACCGGTTGGACTTAAAAATGATCCGTGGGCAAGCTTCCTTTGGTTCCAAACGCTGATTGCAAGCTACAACCCTGAACTTTATGTAGGCCTAACGAATGGGGACATTAAATATACAGATCCAGAAATGAAAAAAGTTATGAAAATCTGGCAAGGTTTGATTAAAAAGGGATATTTCGGCGAGCCAGTTGATCCTGCTTCCCAAGCAAAAATGTTCTCAACAGGTGAAAGCGCGATGATCTACGAACCAACAGTGACGTCTACAACACTTAAAAAAGAATACAACATGGAACCAGGAAAAGACTTCGACGTTTTTGTAGCCCCTTCTATGAAAGAAGGACAAAAGAAAGTCATTTTCTTTGAAGCTTCTCCAATTGCGGTTTCAAAAAATAGTAAACAAAGTGCGGATGCTAAAAAAGTATTACAAAGTTTTTATAAAAAAGATGTGCAACAAATATTTGTCGATGAGGCAGGAATCATCAATACGGATAACACGAAATCAGATGATCCTGTAAATGGCGGTTTTGTTAAAGAAGCGGCCGATACGGATAAATATTCGGTTATGGTTCGTTATTATGAAGCGACGCCAATCGAAATCGTGAATGTTGCAACGGATGAATTATGGAAGTTTTTCTATAACCCAACAGATAAAATGATTGACGATACATTAAATACGATTCAAGAAACAGCAGACAAAACATTCCAATAAAAGTGGCAGTAAAAGGTGCGCATAGTGAAGATTCTTATGTTCACCTTTTGCTTTCAAACTAACTTTACTAGAAGAGGGTGATTCGGATGAGTAGAGAATTGCGGCCAAGACGCCGGGAATTAAAAACCTATTTATACATTGCACCGGCAGTTATTTTCGTCTTTTGCTTTTGTATTTTATCAATTATTTTTACGCTTTTTATTAGCTTTACAAATTGGAGCGGGTTAGGCAGTTTCGAATTTGTTGGTTTTAGTAATTATATCGCGGTTTTTCAAGATAAAAATTTCTTACTGTCCTGTATTAATACGCTCGTTTGGGTAGCAGCGGGCCTTATTATCCCGGTTGTTTTACCGCTTCTTTTTGCTATTGCGATAACGAAAAGTTCATTTGCGACGATTTTTAAAAACCTATTTTATTTTCCTAATGCGGTTTCAGGCGTTATTGTCGGTCTCATTATGACAAGCTTATTGTCTATGTATGGCTTGCCGCAACTTCTAGGGATGCTTGGTTTTGAAAACTTGGATAAAAACTGGTTAAACATTCCTTATGTCAATACGGGCGTTATGATTGTGGCGGGTATTTGGCAGGGCATTGGGATGAATATGTTACTTTTTATTATCGGATTAGTAAATATGCCAACTGAACCGATTGAGGCTGCTAAAATCGAGGGCGCTACGGGATTTGGCCTATACACAAAAATTATTTTACCTTTATTAAAGCCAACGATTATTGTTGTGGTCTTGATGTCGCTTGTCAATAGTTTTAAAACGTTTGACGGGATTTGGATTATGACGGGCGGGGGGCCGTACCGGACTTCTGAGACGCTTGCTGTCACGATGTATAAAGAATCATTTTCGAATAATCACTTAGGAATGGGTTCAGCGATTGCGATTATGTTATCGGTTATTATTTTAGTTATTTCTATTTTCTACTTACGAAAAACATTTACGAAGGAAGGAGGAGCTTAACCATGGAAAATACAAAGAGTGCTGGGGTTTCTAGATGGATTATCAATATCATTTTAATTTTACTTGCGATTATTTGGATTTTTCCGTTTCTCTATGTCATTGTGAATGCGGTGAAAAGTTCAGCGGAATATAGTGTGGGAAATTTTTGGGATTTACCAAAATCATTTTCGGTAGCGGAAAACTGGGAATATTTAACGCAACAAATTCAGCTTGGTTCGGGCTTTATCAATAGTATTATCTACGGGATGCTTGGGGGAGGTCTTGGGATTATTATGGCGGCGCTTGCGGCGTATGCGATTGAGACACTGAAAATTAAGCACGGTTTACTGTGGTTTTTTGTCATCTACAGTGGCACCATTTTCCCGTTTCAGGTGTATTTGATCCCTATTTTTAAAGCGTATAATCAAGTGGGTTTGTATGATACGAGAATCGGGATGATTTTAATTTATGCGGCGCTCATTATTCCGTTTAGTGTGTTTGTTTTACGTAATTTCTTAATGGGTGTTTCAAAAGAGATGCTTGAAAGCGCGCGAATTGACGGGGCTTCAGACTTTTACATTTTCAGAAAAATTTATATGCCTATGGCGCGTGCACCGCTTGCAGCTGTATTTTTATTCCAATTCACATGGATATGGAGCGATTTGTTATTTGGTATGACGCTCACGAAATCGGAATCGGCAAGACCTGTCATGGCCGCGGTTTCGCTTTTAGGCGGCTCGACCATTCAAAAGGTACCGCCCATTTTACTTGCAGCCATTATCGTATCTATCCCAACGATTATTTTATTTGTTTTATCGCATCGAAATTTAGAAAAAGGATTTATTGTAACTACAAAATAAGGAGTGTTTGTAAAAATGAGTTTATCGAAAAAATGGAAGTTATATGTACTGCATCATTCTCATACGGATATTGGTTACACAGAGCGGCAAGAAAAGTTAAAACGCTACCATGTTGATTTTATTCAACAAGCCATTGACATTTTAAAGGCTATAGAAGACGGGGAGCATCCTGAATGGGAGGGATTCCGCTGGGTTTGTGAAAATTACTGGCAAGTAGAAAACTTTTTAGCGAATAGTAGCGCAGAAAATATTGCGAGTTTTGAACGTTACGTGCAGGCCGGCTTAATTGATATTTCGCTCAATTATTTAAACATGACCGAATTAGTTGATCAAGATGTTTTAAATCATAAACTAAAAGAAGGCAGAAACTACGCTGATCGCCTAGCTGTACCGCTTGATTCAGCGATGAGTGCAGATATTAATGGCTATTCATGGGGGTATGCAGATGCGCTAGCAGAGAACGGAATTGAAAACTTATTTAGCTGTATTCACACCCATCACGGTATGTTTCCAGCTGGGAAGAAGCACAACGGTTTTTGGTGGGAAGGACCAAGCGGCGACCGTGTTTTAACTTGGGTTTCCGATCACTATCATATGGGAAATGAACTTTGCCTCGTCCCCGGTCATGGCATTACATACCTCTTAGAAGACCGTTTTAATGAAAAAGCAGCGGTTTCTGATTTTTCAATTACAGAAGACCGGATTTACCAGTATATTGGTAAGCTAGACAGCGATCCTGAATATGAATATGATTTTGTTCCTATCATGGTGTCTGGGATGAGTACTGACAACGGGGCTCCCAATGGGCGGATTTTAGAGCGGATAAAAGAGTGGAACGAGCGCCACGGCGCGGAAATTCAAATTGAAATGATTACGCTCAACCACTTTTTCGAAATATTAAGAGAAAAAATGAACGAACTGCCGGTGTACCGAGGGGACTGGAATGACTGGTGGGCGGATGGTGTAGGTTCAACGCCTGCTGTAGTAAAACATTATAAAGATGCGCAGCGTAAGTACCACATCGGGAAACAGTTATCGCCTGAATTAACCGTAGAGGATAAGGCTTATATGAAAGATGTGGAGTATGAACTTGCGCTTTATGCAGAACATACATGGGGCTATTCCTCTTCTGTAACAGAACCTTGGGAAACGCTTGTCAATGATTTAGATTTTAGGAAATCGGCTTATGCGATACGTGCGAATCAATTAGCTTCTTTAAAACTGGATGAAATCTTAGCGACAAAAGGTGAAGTAAGCATTCGACCAGAACGTGAAAAATTATTTAAAGTCATTAATCCGCTTGGCATTGCTAGAACGGATAGTGTGTGTTTATACATTGAGCACTGGGAAGATGTAGAAGGCGTAACGGTTGATACTTTGCTACAAAACATTGAAGTGGTGGATGAAAAAACAGGAGAGGTTGTTCGTACACAAGTTCGTGAAATTGCTCGAGCAAAAGAAGTGGAAATCGTCACTCATTTAGAAGCATTTGAAGAACGAATTTTCCGGATTCGCCCTAAAAAGAAACTAAGTAAAGAAAACTATCAATATTTAGCGGTAGATAAAATTAAAGACATTATGTATGAGGGATGGCAAGATGGTTTACGTGTGAACGAGCACCAGATTGAAACAGATTACTACAAAATGACGTTAGACGAAACGAAAGGAATTGTTTCTTTCATTGATAAACAAGACGGTCGGTCACTACTTCGTGATAACCTTATTCACGCGCCTTTTGTAGGCGTTTATGAACGGACAGAAACTAAACCAGATGCGTGGGAAGTTCGTCATACGATGGGGCGGAACCGCAAGAAAGTAGGGACAAAACGCTACGTTTCAGAGCTAAGCGATATTCGCATCGTTGAATCAGGCGAAGTCAGCGCAACAGCCGTTTTCACCTATGAGTTAGTAGGTACGCAAATGTATGAAATCCATGTCAAAGTGTACCGAGATACCCCTAAAATCGATGTAACCCTGCGTCTTCATAAAGATAGTGTTTGGGATCCGGAAAATTTATATATCGCGTTTCCGTTTACAACAGGCGAAACCGAAGAGCTTTATTTTGATAAAGCAGGATGCGTCATGCGGCCCGGGGTGGACCAACTACCAGGAACTAATCAAGAATTTTATTTGGTGCAAGAAGGTGCCGCTTATGTAGGGACTGAAAAATCCTTTTTAATCGCGCTAAAAGATACCCCTTTACTCGTTTTAGGCGAGCTCGAACATCATTTAATTGAACTTTCTGGTCAAAATAAAGAAACGAACAATGCGGAGCCACTTTATGTATGGGCGATGAATAATTTTTGGGAAACAAACTTTAAAGTGGATTTAGCCGGCTTTTATGAATTCCGCTATACGCTTTCAGTGGTTTCGAAAAAAGAACCAAAAGAAGCCACCGAGTTGTGTAAGGCTTACAATCAAGGATTTTTATCGATGTATATTTAATAATGAGGAGTGCAAATTTTATGTACCGAATCGGGATAGATATTGGCGCAACAAATATGCGAGTGGCCCTCTTCAACGATGCGTATCAACTTATGGAAAGAGCAGAACAGAAAACTGAGGCGCATTTAGGCGTAGCGCAGGCGTTAGAGAAACTTTTCGATATGATTCAGCAAGTCGATCCGAATCAATTTGCTTCTGGAATTGGTATCGGGGCACCTGGGCCACTAGACGCCGCGCAAGGTATCATTTTAGACGCACCTAATTTGCCGGGATGGCATGGTTTTCGTCTAAAAGAGGCCATTTTTAAACGTTTCGGAAAACCCGTTTTTTTAACAAATGATGCAAAAGTTGCGGCTCTTGCTGAAGCCAAATTAGGTGCCGGAAAAGGCTGTCATACGGTTCAATTTATTACGGTTAGTACGGGTGTTGGCGGCGGATTCGTTCACTGCGGAGAGTTGTTTTCGGGCTTTCATGGGCACGCTTCTGAGGTTGGGAATATGATAGTGGACGTAAGCGGTGGAAATACATTGGAGGAAGTTTGTAGTGGTACGGCGCTACTGTATGAAAGTAAACGCTTATTTGGTAATGAAAAAACGGCGAAAGACTTATTTATCGCGGCTAAAAATCATCATTCTGAGGCGGAGGGAATTGTGGAGCGTTGGATTACTCATTTTTCAGCAGGATTAACGTCTATGATTCAAGTGCTTGACCCAGAAATTTTCGTCTTAGGTGGAGCTGTTATGTTGCGAAATCCGTGGCTCATTAAGCATCTTACAGATAGGGTGGAAACGCTTGTCTATGAATCGATGCGTTCAAATGTAAAGCTGAAACTGGCATCGCTTGGTGAAGATGCAGGGCTATACGGAGCGGCTATGCTTGTCAAAAGAAGGGACTGACAAAATGGAAAATGAAAATTTACTAAATGAAACAAGTCGAGATATTGATTTTATGGGCGATGAAACGTATTATCGCTTGCGCCAAATTACAAAAACGATTTTAAAACAAGCCAAAAAAGATAATTCGGAACTAGCAGAAATAATTGGTGATAGAATACATGAAGTGCTAGAAGGAAGCGAACTCTCTGACAAACTAAAACGCATGTTTCGTAAATGTATGTTAAATACAATCACAACAACACTCGTTCAAAAAGAGGATGATTCAGCTTTTCTATTTACAGGAGATATTCCTGCGATGTGGCTTCGGGATTCAGGCGGACAGTTACGTGTCTTTTTAAACTTGGATGATCCGACAGGGAAACTATACGATGTGATTGGGTCTGTGATTCGCCAGCAATTTCGTTATATTGTAAATGACCCTTATACGAATGCTTTCAATTTTTCTGCGGACGGAAACTGTTGGAGTGAGATTGATCAAAGCGAAAGGAAAAATCCACTTAGCTGGGAGCGTAAATATGAACTAGACTCCCTTTGTTTTCCGGTTGAACTTGCTTATTTTTACTGGAAGAAAACAGGGCGAACAGATATTTTTGATTCAGAATTTTTAGCAGCGGTTAAAGAAATTGTACGAGTATGCCGCACGGAACAGCACCACATGGAAAAATCCGAGTACTTTTTCATACGCGAAAATGGCGTAGAGCAAGATAGTGTGCCAAACAATGGTCGTGGGTCAGAAGTCGGCTACACGGGAATGATTTGGTCGGCGTTTCGTCCAAGTGACGATGCTTGTGAATACGGCTATCTCATTCCGGCGAATATGTTTGCTGTTGTGATCTTCGGCTATTTGGAAGAAATTTTAAGTGCTTTCTTTGTCGAGGAGGAAACGCTAAAAAATGAAGTGGCTCAGATAAGAAAAGAAGTTCAAGCGGGAATAAATGAATTTGGCATTATTCAGCATCCTAAATACGGGGATATGTATGCCTATGAAGTGGATGGTTTAGGCCATCACAATTGTATGGATGATACAGGCGTTCCGAGCTTACTATCGCTTCCATATATTAAATACTGCGAGCCGAGTGATCCAATTTATCAAAACACACGACGCTTCAGTTTATCTACAGATAATCGTTATTATTTTGAAGGCAAAATAGCGAAAGGCCTAGGGAGCCCACATACCCCGCCCGGCTATGTCTGGCATATGGGGCTTGCCATTCAAGGCTTGACTTCAGTAGATAAAGAGGAGAGAAAGGAACTGCTTCGTTTATTTGAAACAACGGATGCCGATACGGATTTAACACATGAAGGTTTTCTAGCGGATGATCCGAACATCTATACGCGAGAATGGTTCTCTTGGTCCAATTCGATATTTTGTGAATTTATTTTAAAAGAGATTGGAAAGTTAAAGATATAACTTGTGGTGTTATCCCCGTGATTATTTCATAATAATCACGGGGATATTTGTTGTATAATAGATGTATACAAATTGAAGGGAAAGAGGTTATGTGAATTGAAATCAGGTATCGTACAATTACAAGCGCTAGCAAAGCAGTCTATGAGTTCCTATCAAGATATAGCCAAATACATTGTTACAAATGCGGAAGCTGTTAAAACTATGCATATTACGCAACTAGCGAAGGAATGCTACACTAGTCCAGCTACAATTGTACGGATGTGCAAAAAACTAGGCTACAATGGCTACACCGATTTTAAGCAAGACCTCGTTCTAAATTTACATAAATGGTTTTTTGAAAAGCAAGAAGTCTATAACCGTGGCTATATTTATCCGAACAAAGCGGCGATTGAAATTGGGGAAGTTATTACCAATTTAACCATCAACGGGATGATTAAAAGTGTGCAATTTTTAGACTCGGAACTTGTGACAGACTTGGCGAAAGTTTTATTCGAAGCAGAACGAATTGATTTTTATGGTTGTGGGGTATCGAATTTAGTGGCGCAAGATTTTTCTTACCGTTTTTTGCGTTCGGGTAAAAATACAAGTGCTTTTGCGGATTCGCATATTCAAATATCTCAAGCCCAGCAGTCGGATACGGGCTGTGTGGCGGTCGGGATTTCCTATAGCGGCGAAACGAAGGAAGTGATTGCGGCACTTGAAATCGCGAAACAGCTCGGGGCATACACGCTGTCATTTACGGCGGAAGGGGATAACAGTTTAACGCAAGTAGCGGATTGCAATATTTCAGTCGCGCAAATTGAGCATCCAGAAGGGTATGTGGCGGCGGCTTCGCGTATTGAGATGCTTCATGTGATGGACATCATTTATTCAGTGTACGCGAGCGTATACGGCGAAACGGTGGCCTCAAAAATTTCTAAGACACGCCCTTATTTCAAAAAAAGGAACGGGAAGGGATGACACTAAATTGAATATAAGCAGAAAAACAATATATTATGACTTCTTTATGTTGATTTTAGTTATTATCTCGATTATTCTATTGCCCTTTGATCATTTATATGTGGCTATTTTAAATGGGGTGATTTGGCTCGTTTTTTTAGCGGATTACATCTTTTTCTTTATAAGAGCAACAAGTAAAAAAGAATATGTAAAGACGCACTGGATTGAGCTAATTGCACTTATTCCTTTTGATGCGGCTTTTAAAACGATTAGAATTCTTCGAGTGTTTAGATTACTTAGACTAACTTCGATTGGGAGTCGTTATTTTTTACCGGTTTTTACTTTTATGCGGCAAAAACATTTGGATAAGGTTTTTCTTGCCATCCTTCTATTGGTCTTGATACTACCAATCCCTATTTATTTAATCGAGCCAAGTATTCATTCTTATGGGGATGCTTTTTGGTGGGTACTAGTCACGATTACAACAGTTGGTTACGGGGATATTTCACCGACGACACTTATCGGTCGTATTATAGCTGCTGTTTTAATGATATTCGGGATTGGGATAATTGGGATTATTACAAGTACGATTACATCCTTTTTTATGACAAATAAGAAAGATGTTTATGCGATTTTAAAAGATATTGATTCACTTACGGAAGAAGAAAAAGAAAAAATAATCCAGTATTTAAAACAATAAAAAAGCCATTTACACATTGACCTTTTATTTTAGCTTATTCAAAATTTCAATTTGATTCAATACATCTTCTTTTACTTCTTCTGAATCTTCCCGAATATGAGGTTTGTTTCCTATCAAATGAACATAATGTCAGAAAAATAGTGAAAGGTGAAATTATCCAATTTCATCTTGTATAATAAAATGTATAAAGAAAGGTTGTGTTTTTTTGGTAAAAGTGATTTTAGATGCAGACGATTTTGGAATGTCAGAAGCGATTAATCATGGCATTATTAAAAGTTATACGGACGGCATAACTACCTCCACACTGCTTATGCCGAATTTAGAGGCCGCGAGTCACGCCGCATGTTTAGCAAAAAATTACCCCGATTTATTCGTCGGGCAGCATACCAACTTTTTACTCGGAAAACCGTGCGCAAACCCGAAAGACATCCCTTCTCTTGTGGATGAAAATGGGGAGTTTCACCGTTCGGCTTATTACCGGAGTAACCCAGGGTTTACATTTTGCTACGATGACGTTAGAACGGAGACCCTTGCGCAAATGGAGCGCTTTAAAGAGCTTACCGGGCATTATCCGGAGCATATGGATTGCCATTCCATTGGCGATGAGGTTGTGGATCAAGTATTTTATGATTTAAGCCTTGAAATGAACGTACATGTCACCTTAAAATATAGTGGTGATAAGAAATGGCCTGAAAATAAGCGCTATAAGCCGATTACAAAATTGCTAGAATCAGGCGCGCTACCATATATTTCAAACGGCGTATCCGTTCGGAACTTTTTAAATGATGATTTTAAATTGCTCGACCTAGGCCAAGATGAAATTGCAGAAATGCATTTTGATGTAGGCTACTTAGACCAATTTGTCCTTGACAATTCTTCTTACACACTGCTAAGGTGTAAAGAGCTCGAAACGATTTGTAGCCCACTCGTTAAAAAATGGTTCACGAGTAATCAAATTGAGCTTATCACATTTGCTGATTTAAAAGAGTAGAAAAACCTAATTTTTTATTTTAGAAAAAGGATTTATGTACGCATAAAAAGGGGATAGAGTATATACTGAAAATATTAAACCAAAAAGGGGCAAACAGATGAAAAAAAGATTTCAATTAATTATTATTATTGCACTAGTATTATTTATGGGATTTGTTTTAAGACAATGGTCGGAATGGATTTTATACACGGCTGGCTTTATTGTGGAACTTATTGGTGTCGTTATTGTTATTCGACTTTTATTTTGGGATAAACGAAATACAACCTCAAAAGTGGCTTGGATGGCAGCAGTCTTTGTATTGCCCATTTTAGGCGTATTTTTATATTTATTTTTTGGAAGAAACCCGCAAAATCGTATTTTTACTCATAATCAGACAAATGAAATGCATAAAATTGCGAGTACGATTCACCATCTACCACCCTATGAGGATGGCAAAAAGCCGCCCCATTTATCAAAGCGAATTCAACATTTAACAGAAATTAATCCTGTGAATGGGAATAAATTGACACTTTTAACAAACGGGGAAGAGACATTTCCTGCAATTATTGAGGCGCTTAAAAAGGCCCAAAATCATATTCATATTCAATATTATATTTATAAATCGGATGCTATCGGTCAAGAAATACGTGATATTTTAATCGAACGTGCGAATGCGGGCGTTGAGGTTCGCTTCATGTATGATGACTGGGGTTCTGCCAAATTAAGTGAACACTTTTTAGAACCGATGCGTAAAGCTGGGATAAAAATTCATGCGTTTGACCCCATTCGTTCGATTTGGGTCGCGAGAACAGCCAATCTTAGAAACCACCGTAAAATCATTGTGATTGATGGCGAAATCGGCTTTACGGGAGGCTTAAATATTGGCGAGGAGTACCGCAGTAATACGCCTGACTTTGTTGTTTGGCGCGATACGCACATTCAAGTGGAAGGTATGGCAGTCATTGAACTTCAAGAATCCTTTTTAGTCGACTGGGTTTATATGGAAAATAAAGCGGGAGCTGCTGACGGGTTTATTAGTGAAGCCGGAATCGGCCAATATTTTTCACCCAAACCTGCTGGGAATGAATGGGCGCAAGTGGTGTACGGCGGGCCATATGATAAGGAAAAATATGTGCGCGATGCCATTCTTGATTTAATGGATTCTGCCAAAGAGTCTGTGTGGATTACTTCTCCGTATTTTGTCCCAGATGAAGAGGCCCTTGCGGTGATTCGTCGTGTCGCACTAAGCGGCATTGATGTCCGAATTATTTTGCCAGGTAAGGGAGACCGCGGGATTTCATTCAACGGAAGTAACTCAAATATTGAGACGATGCTTGATGCGGGGGCAAAAGTATATGCCTACCGTGACGACTCTTTTGTCCATGCGAAACTTCTCCTGATTGACGGGGAACGGGGCGCTGTTGGAACGGCTAATTTCGATATTCGTAGTTTCCGTTTAAATCATGAATTAATGATTTTCCTTTATGAGCGTGATCAGGCGATTGTGAAAATGGAACGTGATTTTGAGGCAGACTTTAAGGTGAGCAAGCTTTACACAATGGAAGATATTAGGAAAAAATCGTGGTATGTGAAAATGAAAGAAAACCTTTCTAGTTTACTTTCTCCGATTTTATAAACGAATGCCCTGAAAATAATTTTATTTTCAGGGCATTGTCGTCGGGACTATAGATATGTTATCATTAACCTAATGGTAATTAGTTTTTTAAAAGGATGGGATAAAATGATACGAGATGCTAGGCCAGAGGATGCGAAAATGGTAGCGCCACTTTTATTTACAATTTGGAAAGACATGGAACTTCCCCTTTTACAAAAAGAGAGTGAAGAAAAGATTCTTGAGACGCTTGTTGTGGCCATTTCTGTACCTGACTATCGGTACGGCTTTAATCATTTACATGTGTATGACGATAATGGCATAATTGCAGGTGTTGTTTCGGGATATCCCGGGGCAAAAGAGCCTTTTATCGACCAAATTTGGCCAGAACTCGCAAAAGCGCATAAGCTTATTGACCAGTCGGCGGTTTTTAAGGAAAAGGAAACGTTTAGCGGGGAGTGGTATTTGGATTCTATTGTCACAAGCCCCGATTACCGCGGAAAAGGGATCGGCACTGCGCTTTTAAATGAACTTCCTCGTTTCGCAAAGGCGGACGGTGAACATACTATCGGCTTAAATTGTGATAAAGAAAATAAAGCAGCCAAACGTTTATACGAGCGTCTAGGTTTCCAAACTACCGGAGAAATCTTATTAAGTGGACACAGGTACGAACATATGCAAAAATCGGTTTAATTGAATTTAAAAAGGAGTCGCAGAGAGGAAATTTCTGCGGCTTTTAAATTTTTTTAAAAAAAATCTAAAATTTAGCTTTTTTATTTCGATAAGATGTGCTAATATATAAAATACACAGAAAATTAAGATTGTACAATATATTCTAATTGATCTGTGCGTCTATAGTGGCATCTCTCTAATAGACAGAAAATTTGAAAAAGGGGTTTGGTTGCATGAAAAAGAAGTACTGGCTACTAACAGCCATAGTCGCACTTATAAGTGTGGTGCTTATGGCTTGTGGTGGGGGAAGCAAAGATGAGGTCAAAACGAGTGGCACTTCATCTTCTGGAAAAAAAGAAGTAAATCTAATGGAATCTGCAGAAATCCCTTCTATGGATTCTACAAAAGGGACAGATGGTGTAAGTTTTACGGCTCAAAATCAAGTATTTGAAGGGCTTTATTATTTAGATAAGGATGATAAAACACAACCCGGTGTTGCAGCGGGTGATCCTGAAATGAATGAGGATCAAACCGTATATACGATTAAATTGCGTGATGATGCGAAATGGAGCGACGGCAGTCAAGTTACCGCCCAAGACTTTGTTTATGCATGGCAAAAAATGGTAAATCCGGCAACAGGTGCAGAATATGCGGTTATTTTTGATGGAATCGTCAAAAATGCGACAGATATTATTTCTGGAAAGAAAAAACCAGAGGATTTAGGAGTCAAAGCGCTGGATGATACGACGCTTGAAATTACATTGGAACAGCCCGTTCCTTATTTCCACTCCTTATTAACCTTCCAGCCGTTCTATCCGCAAAAAGAAGAATATGTGAAGAAACAAGGCGATAATTATGCCAAAGATAGCGAGCACATGATTTATAACGGCGCTTTTGTTATGAAAGATTGGAATAACACTAGTAAAACATGGAAATTTGAAAAGAACGATAAATATTGGAATAAAAAAGATATAAAAGTCGATAAAATTAATGTCCAAGTTGTGAAAGAACCAGGCGCGGCAGTAAACTTATATAATACTGGGAAACTGGATCGTGCGACTTTAACAGGCGATTATGCCAAACAAAAAAGCTCAGATCCCGATTATCAAACGGATTTAGAAGCTTTCGTTTATTATTTGAAATTCAATCAAATTTTAGATGGTAAGGATACCTTGTTTAAAAATGCAAATGCGCGTAAAGCTTTTGCGCTAGTTTTAAATAAAGAGCAATTAGTGGACACAGTTCTTGGCAACGGGTCAAAAGCAATAAACGGATTTGTCCCAGGTGAATTTACTTTTAACCCAGAAACAGATGAAGATTTCCGTAAAGAGAGTGGTTCGCTTCAAAAGACCGACCAAAAAGCTGCGAAAGAATACTGGGCCAAAGCTAAGGAAGAACTTGGTATTGATAAAATTTCGATTGAACTTCTTG
Organism: Listeria fleischmannii subsp. fleischmannii LU2006-1; assembly: GCF_000344175.1. Classification (GTDB taxonomy): domain Bacteria; phylum Bacillota; class Bacilli; order Lactobacillales; family Listeriaceae; genus Listeria; species Listeria fleischmannii. The sequence goes on from NZ_ALWW01000032.1 coordinate 15,620, forward strand.
CCGATGACCAGGATTTCAACAAAAAATCAAGTGAATTTATTCAAAATGCGTTACAAAGCAATTTAGATGGTGTCACGATTAAAATTAAAACGGTTCCGTATAAATCGCGTTTGCAACTAGATGAAAATAAAGATTATACGCTTCAATTAACACGTTGGGGTCCTGATTATCAAGATCCGATTACTTTCTTGAATATTCAAACCACAAATAACAATTATAACCGTGCAAACTATTCAAATAAAGAATATGATGCTTTACTCGCAAAAGCTTCAGGTGAATTAGCTACAAAACCAGAAGAACGCTGGAATACTATGATTCAAGCCGAGAAAGTTTTACTAGATGATGCTGGAATTGCACCGCTTTATCAGTCAGGTACAGCCGTTCTTCAAAAACCAAATGTTACAGGTGTGGTTCACCATTTATTTGGGGCACCATATAGTTATAAATGGATTGAGAAAAAATAAAAAAAACAGAAACTTAGTTATGCTAAGTTTCTGTTTTTTTGCGGGCATAGTGCGTTTATTTTTTTAAAAGGGCCGTTATAATTTTTAATTTTATAGCCGCGTGCCGCTTTCTCTAAAAGTCCTTCTTTGGTAAATTCGTGTAAGACAAAAAGCAGGTGCCGGTAACTTACATGCAAATATTCTGCGACCTCTGTATGCTTTTCAAAATAGAAACCCTCTTCTTCGGTTAATAAAATAAAGCGCGCTAGACGAGTTGAAAAAGGTAAATTCAAGCTTTCCGTTAAGGCTTCAGTTCGATGTAGAGCTTTTTTGCCTAAAAAAACCGCCAAGTCATGCATAAATGAAGCATTTTCAAGTAAGCGCGTTTGATTCTCCTTAAGCGGTACAGCTAATAAAACGCCATTTGTGTGGGCGATGACGTCTTTCGGACTATCTTCAACGCCTAAAAGCGTAAGTTCGCCAATATAGGACGGGGCTGAAATAAAATCGATAAGGGAGACTTTGCCGTTTTCGTGCGTCATTTTAATTTTGGCTTTTCCGCTGAGGAGGAAATACAGATTTTCAAGAGGCGCTAAATGGTGGACGATAAACTCCCCTTTTTGAACAGAATAAAGATCTAGCTTTTTCGTTTCTAAAAGATTTTGAAAGGGGCTTATGTCAAGGGCTTTTGAAATTTGTGTGTGATTGGTTATTTTTTTCATCGTTTTTCCCTCATTTTATATGAGATTTCTCCTATTATTATACGGAAAACTATGTTAAGATGCTAAAAAAAGAGTTGGGGGAGTCAAAATGAAGTATGATACGTTGCTTTTTGATGTGGACGATACCTTATTAGATTTTAAGAAGGCGGAAGATGATGCGCTAGTCAAATTGTTTGAAAGTGAAGGCGTTTCGGATGCGACATTGCTGACGGTTCAGTATAAGAAGCTGAATCAGTCACTTTGGAAGGCGTTTGAGCGCGGAGAAATTTCTCGTGATGAGGTGATTCAAACGCGCTTTGCTAAATTATTTGAGTTGCATGGTCAAACCGTGAATGGGGTCCTTCTTGAAAATACATATCGGGGTTTTTTAGAAGAGGGGCATGAAAAAATTGGTGGTGCTGCGGAACTGCTTACTCAATTAGCGCCTCACTATGCTCTTTTTGTTGTGACAAACGGTGTATCGAAAACGCAATACCGGAGGATGCGAGATTCTGGCCTAGATATTTTCTTCCAAAAGATTTTTGTGTCGGAGGATACAGGCTATTAGAAGCCTCAAACGGAGTTTTTTGATTATTGTTTTGCGCGCATTCCTCATTTTGATAAAAAGAAGACGCTTTTAATCGGGGATTCACTTAGTTCTGATATTCGCGGTGCTAGTCTTTCTGGTCTTGATAGTTGTTGGTTTAACCCGGATCATTTGACAGCACCGCAAGATGAAAAACCTACTTATGAGATTCACGCGCTTTCCAAGCTTCTAAATATTTTAAGTTAGACGTGAACCGTGGTAAGCTAATAGCGGAGGTTAAACATGAAAAGATTACTAATTTTACTTATGAGTATGACACTGCTACTTACTGGTTGCGCCGATGTGGTCAACACGGTGAAGGTGAACAAGGACGGAACAGCAGACCTTAATTTTGATATAAAATTGGGTACGGCGATGGGGTTATTTGCGGGCCCTGTTATAAGCGAACTTGAGCCAAAACTAGAAGAGGCAGGATTTACGATTAAAAAGACAGCACAAAACCAGTTTTCCATCCATAAAAAATTGGAGAAACCGACCGAGCAAGCCGATTTGAATGCGGAAGCGAATCAATACGGGGTTAAAGTAAAGGAAACGGATGGCTTTTTTATGAAAAAAATTCGTTTTGATGCAACACTTGATGTGCCGAAAATTTTAAAAGAGCAAAAGCTAGGCGATCAAGTGCCAACAGCGCTTTTATCACAGGTCGACTATACGCTTGTTTTAGATTTTCCAATTGATACGATTGGCGAAAATAATGCGGATTCAAAAGAAGGCGGGAAATTGACTTGGCATATTCCGTTAGAGAAACAAAATCGGCTTTATTTTGAAATCGGCGTTCCTAATGTGAAAAATATTGCGATTTCAGCAGGTGTCTTTCTTATTTTGCTAGTCGCTATCATTATTATGCTAATTCGAAGACGTAAAAAACGGAAAATCAGTTGATTTTCCGTTTTTTACTGTGTCATATCTTCATAGCAAGCAAGTTTGGCTTCTATTTTTTGAAAAGCTAAATCAAGCTCTTGTTGTTTTTTCTCGAGTTCTTTACGATGTTCTTTTAAAACATCAATCCGGTCTTTTACGGTATAGTTGCCTTTTTTGGTGAGTTCGACAATTTGTTTTTGCTTAGCAAGTGGCATACCAGTTCGGCGTAAGCAAACAAGAAGATCTAGCCAATGTAAGGCTTCTTCGTCAAATACGCGATTATTATTTTCATCCCGCAGTAGAAAGGGGATTAGGCCGACGCTTTCATAGTAGCGAATCGTATAGGCGGACAGTCCGACTTGCTCGGATGCTTCTTTTATTGAAAGGGACATGTTAAAACTCCTTTTTCTAAAAAGAATAGCATGTCGAAAAAAAATTTTGCTAAATATTTGCCTTAGAGTATACTCAAAGGTGTAAGATGAAGTTGAATTTGATTTTAGGAGGCTGATTGAATGAGCTTAAAAGATACTGTAAAACTAGCAAATGGTGTTGAAATGCCGCGTTTTGGCTTTGGAGTTTGGCAAGTGAAAGACGGGGCGGAGGCTGTGAACTCTGTTAAATGGGCGATTGATGCGGGATACATTAGCATTGATACGGCGGCTGCGTATAAAAATGAAGAGGGTGTCGGCGAGGCGATTCGTGAGTCCGGTGTGAACCGCGAAGATTTGTTTGTTACGACTAAGCTTTGGAATGCAGACCAAGGCTATGAATCTACTCTTCAGGCGTTTGAAACAAGCCTTAATAAGTTAGGATTAGATTATGTAGATTTATACTTAATTCACTGGCCTGTTGAAGGAAAGTTTAATGAAACTTGGCGCGCTTTTGAAAAACTTTATCAAGACGGAAAAGTACGTGCCATTGGCGTGTGTAACTTCCATGAACATCATTTAAAAACGCTTCTTGAAACAGCAGAGGTTGTGCCTATGGTCAATCAAATTGAGCTTCATCCGTTACTTTCCCAAAAACCGCTTCGTGATTTCTGTGCGGAACAAAATATTGTGGTAGAAGCTTGGTCACCGCTTGGAAGTGGCAAAATTTTAAACAACCCGGAAATCAAAACAATCGCTGAAAAATACGGTAAATCCGTTGCGCAAGTTATTCTTCGCTGGGACTTGCAACATGGCATTGTAACGATTCCAAAATCTGTTCATAAAGAACGTATTATAGAAAACGCAGATGTGTTTGATTTCGAATTAACAAAAGAAGACATGGCTGCTATCGATGCGTTAAATAAAGATGAACGTACGGGTCCAGATCCAGATAACTTTAATTTTTAATAAGAATCCGAGACATAATTAAAAAAGAACCAAAGATCATGTGAAATCCATTTGTCAAAATGGCTCTATTGCTTGATCTTGGTTCTTTTATTTTTCATTTATTTGCTTGAAACTTCCTTTTTGTCCCAGTCTCTTTAGCTTGTAGAAAAGCTCAAAGTTCATGCAAACCAAAACGGCTCACATCAAAATCAGGGTGCTGATAAATCCCCAAAATTGCTTTTGTAAATGGGAATGATTATCATAGAATAGAGTAAAGAGTTTGAGTGGCAAGGAGGAAGAAAAATGGATTTCGGACTTTCGAAGGAAATTTCAGAATTAAAAGAAGACGCGCGTCAATTTGCGGATACATATATACGGCCGTTTGCGGCTGAATGGGACGAAAAAGCGTACTTTAGCCGAGAGCTTTTTCAAAAAATCGGTCAGAAAGGATATCTTGGCCTGCCTTTTGCGAAAGAATACGGTGGCAAGGCGATGGGTACGCTCGCTTATATGACGGTTGCAGAGGAGATTGCGAAAGCTAGCCTCGGGGTAGCGTTAAGTTATGTGGCGACGGTTTCAATTGGGACGGCACCGATTGCGATGTACGGGACGGAGGAGCAGAAAACAAAATTTTTGCGCCCACTTGCAGAAGGACGTGAACTTGCGGCCTTCGGTTTAACCGAAAAAAATGCAGGGTCAGATGCGGCGGGGGTTGAAACGACGGCTGAACTTTCGGGGGAATATTTTATTGTAAATGGGACAAAACAATGGATTACTAATGCGAGCTATGCGTCGGTTGTGACGATTGCGGCGATTACAGGCTATAAGGAAGACGGCGGGAAAGTGATTTCTTCGCTGATTGTTCCCATGGATTTACCTGGGATTACGGTAAAAAGACCTTATGACAAGATGGGCGTGCGTTCTTCGGATACGGGTGAAATTTATTTTGACCATGTAAAAGTACCCAAAGAAAACCTTTTAGGGGATCAAAACGCCGGAATGAAGCAATTACTTCAAGTTTTAAATGGCGGGCGTATTTCGATTGCGGCGATTTCAGTCGGATTAGCACAAGAAGCTTACGATAAGGCGATTCAACATGCAAAAGTACGCGAACAATTTGGTGGGCCGATTTCACAATTTGAATCCGTTCAATTTAAACTGGCGGACATGGCGGTTGAAACCGAAGCAGCAAGATTACTTGTTCAAAAAGCAAGTTTTCTAAAAGATAGAGGAGATGTTTTTATTAAAGAAGCCGCTTATGCGAAAGTATTCGCCTCTGAAACGGCGACTAGAAACGCTAACCGTGCGCTACAAATTTTAGGCGGTACGGGTTATATGCGCGAAGCTGGTGTGGAACGTCTTTTACGTGATGCCAAAATTTTAGAAATTGGCGAAGGGACGTCTGAAATTCAACGTCTCGTTATTGCAAGGCAACTTTTAAAAGAAGGAGCGGATAAAAATGGAAGAAATTAAAGCAACCATTACAGGAACACTACACAGTTTTGAAAAACATGCTGGAGATGATGTAACAAAAGGGGAGACGATTGCCCAAATTGAATCAATGAAAATGCTTATACCAATTGAAGCGCCAAACACTGGAAAAATCATTGAATGGTCTGTTACAGCAGGAGATTTTGTAAACGAAAACGATAGTGTTGGGATGCTTGACTAGTATGACGCTCATTCAAAGTGAGTTCTTAACCGAACAAATTCTATTGTTGAAAATTAACCGTAAAAGTGCGATGAATGCTTTTTCAGACGAGTTAATCGAGGCGTTTCATGGGGCATTAGACCAAATCGGAGAAGCTCGCGTTTTAATTATCACAGGTTCAGGTGATAAGGCTTTTTCAGCGGGGGCGGATTTAAAAGAGCGAAAAAACTTAAAGGAAGACGAAGTATGGCCTGCGGTTTCGCGTATTCGAAAGCTTGTTCAGCGCGTTTATGAACTGGACATTCCAACGATTGCGGCGATTAATGGGGCAGCTTTTGGCGGGGGACTTGAACTCGCGCTTGCGTGTGATATTCGTGTAGCAAGTAGGGCGGCTAAAATGGGTTTAACGGAAACGAGTATTGGTGTTATTCCGGGCGCATTTGGAACGGTCCATTTAACGCGTATTGTGGGGGTTTCGGCTGCCACTAATCTGATTTTACGTGCCAAGCGAATTTCGGCGGATGAGGCGGAGCGAATCGGCCTTGTGGCTGAGGTTTCAGAGGATTGTTTAGTTGAAGCGAGACAAATTGCCACGGAAATTGCGCGAAATGCTCCACTTGCTGTGAAACGGGCGAAGGAAGTTGTGAAGGGCGTGTCTTTAAATTTGGAGGAAGCCTTTTTAGCAGAAGAAAAAGCCTATCAATCACTGATTGGAACAAAAGACCGCCTAGAGGGGCTTCAGGCATTTAGTGAGAAGCGTTCGGCGCGATTTTTAGGGAGGTAGAAGATGAATTTAGAGGAAAGAAAAAAACATATTCAATCTGGCGGGGCACAAAAATATCATGAAGCGATGGCGAAAAAGAATAAGTTATTTGTCCGTGAGCGTATTGCTTTACTGTTAGATGCAGATAGCGAATTTATCGAGGACGCCTTGTTTGCGAACGCTAGCGCAAAGGACTTACCGGCGGATGGTGTTGTAACTGGACTTGGCCAAATTGATGGCCAAAAAGTAGCGATTATCGCAAATGATTCGACGGTAAAAGCTGGTTCTTGGGGAACTAAAACGGTCGAAAAAATCATCCGGATGCAAGAAACGGCTGAAAAATTAAGTTTACCGCTTTTTTATTTAATTGATTCTGCGGGCGCTCGAATTACGGACCAAGTGGAAATGTTTCCTGGAAGACGCGGAGCTGGGCGGATTTTTTATAACCAAGTGCAGTTAGCGGGTAAAATTCCCCAAATTTGTTTACTATTCGGCCCTTCGGCGGCTGGCGGAGCCTATATTCCTGCGTTTTGTGATGTGGTCGTGATGGTTGAGGAAAATGCCTCGATGTATCTCGGATCGCCGCGCATGGCCGAAAAAGTCATCGGCGAAAAGGTGACAACAGAAGAAATGGGAGGCGCTCGCATGCACTGTACCATCTCAGGTTGCGGCGATGTGCTCGTTTCCTCTGAAAAAGAAGCGCTTTTCTTTGGTAGACGTTACCTCTCCTATTCCACATACGAAAAAGAAAGTCGTGGGGTGAGTGAAGCGGCTAAAGAATTAGCTCAAGTTATTCCAGAAAATGAAAATGCCCCGTTAAATATGTATGACTTTATCGAAAATCTGATTGATGAGGCTTCATTTTGTGAAATTAAAGCACTATTTGCCAAAGAAATCATCACGGGATTTGCACGTTTAAACGGGAAATCCATTGGCATTGTCGCCAACCAATCCATTATAAAAGGCGGCGTTTTATTCCCGGATTCTGCGGATAAGGCGACTAAATTCATTCAAATATGCAATGCCTACCGAATTCCACTGCTCTTTTTAGCAGACGTACCTGGTTTTATGATTGGGTCACAAGTTGAAAAAGCAGGAATTATTCGCCACGGCGCCAAATTAATCGCGGCTGTGAGCGAAATCACCGTGCCGCTTATTTCGGTCATCGTTCGAAAAGCATATGGGGCGGGACTTTATGCGATGGCAGGCCCTGGTTTTCAGCCTGACGCGACACTGGCACTTCCAACAGCGAAAATTGCTGTAATGGGACCTGACGCGGCCGTTAATGCGGTGTATGCGGGCAAAATAGCGGAGCTTCCTGAAAATGAACGAGCTCTTTTTATTCAGGAAAAAATGAAGGAATATGAGGCGGATGTAGATTTATTCAAACTATCATCTGAAATGGTGGTGGACGATGTGGTGTCCCCTAGAGATTTGCGACAAACGCTCATCACTCGGTTCGCTTTTTATGAAAGTAAGCGCGAAAAAAAAGCGCAGACGAAAATTTATCCGATGTAACGGAGGTGCCAAATGTTTGAAGGGTATTACAAAAAATCACGTAGCGAGCGGCTTCAAATTTTGCGTGACTACGCGGGTTTAACGGACGCCGAACTGGCTATTTTAAATCATGAAGGGGCACTCCCTTTTGAGACGGCGAACCATATGGTTGAAAATATGATTAGCACATTTCAAGTCCCACTCGGTCTCGGTTTAAATATGGTTGTAAACGGCAAAAAATACGCCGTTCCGATGGCGACCGAAGAGCCTTCGGTCATTGCGGCCATGAGCTCTGCTTCCAAATTGATAGCCCAGTCAGGCGGCCTAAAGGCAACAAGTTCCGGCCGTTTGATGGTCGGTCAAATGGCTGTTTACGGGGTTTTAAATTTTGAAAGAGCGAAACAAACCATCATAGAACATCAAACGTTTCTATTAGACGTGGCCAATGCCGCTTATCCTTCGCTTTTAAAACGTGGTGGCGGAGCAAGGGAGCTCATTGTGCGAGAAGTTGAAACAACAGAAGAGAAAATTTTCGTTGTCCATCTTCACGTTGAAACGCTTGAAGCAATGGGGGCCAATATGATTAACACGATGGTTGAGGCGCTTTGTCCAGACATCGAACGGCTCACAGGCGGCACGGCCGAAATGAAAATATTATCGAACTTGACAGATCAGGCGACGGCCACCGCCACTTGTACGATTCCCACAAACCTCCTTTTTACAAAAAATAGAAGTGGTGAAGAAGTGCGTGATCGCATTGTGCGCGCTTTTGCGTTTAGTGACGCGGACATTTACCGAGCGGCCACACACAACAAGGGAATAATGAACGGAATTGATGCGGTTTTACTTGCGTTTGGAAATGATGTTCGCAGTATCGAAGCTAGCGCACATGCTTTTACTGCGAGAGACGGTCGCTACCGGCCGATGAGTCGGTGGTCGGTAAACGCACGCGGCGACTTAGTGGGTGAGTTGACGCTCCCAATGCCAGTCGCGACAGTGGGAGGATCGATTGCCATTTCTCCACTGGCTACTTTGGCTAAAAAAATCGCCAAGGTGGAAAACGCCGAAGAGCTTGCGATGTTAGCCGTTTCAGTTGGTCTCGCCCAAAATCTAGCCGCCCTAAAAGCGCTAGTGACAGAAGGTATTCAGCGTGGTCATATGACACTGCAAGCCAAATCAACAGCCATTTCAGCTGGCGCAAAGGGAGAAGAAATTGAGCGAGTAGCTGAAAAAATGCTTGAAACGGGTCAAATTAATTTAAGCGAAGCGAAAAAAATCATTGAAGAAGAGCGCTAGAGGAGTCTAGCGCTCTTCTAAGTCTACAAACGGCAAGCTTCGGCACTCCATGATACACAGGCTCTTCCTATGCAAGCTGTCTGGTTTTGTGTGAGCCGTTTTGTTTGACGAAAACTTGGAGTTTTTCTACAAGCTTAGAAGAGCAACAACGGGATAATGGTCGGAAGCGAAAAGGCCGTCAAACGTTTTGGTCACCACATAAAATTGTTCAACGTGAAATTGTTGTGTGAATATGAAATCAATTTCTTCATGATTTTTTTCATCCAGAGAAAAGTCATTATATGTGCTCTGTAAATTAGTTTCTCCTGCATTTTGAAAAGTAGTATTTAGTAGTTGATAGGCTTCAGACTGACGTGTGGAATTGAAGTCCCCAAGCAAAATTAGCGGTGCATCTTGTGGTAGATTTTTTTGGAGCAGTTCTGCTGAATATGTACGTGCTTTACTTGATATATGGTCAAAATGCGTGTTATATACGTAAAAGCTGTTTCCGGTCTGGGTATCTAACAATTTCACCCAAATACACGTACGCGGAAAAGCGGCATCTTCATAAAACGATGGCACTTGTTCCGTTTCGGATAGCCAAAAATGGCCGGTTTCAAGCAAGTCAAAACGTGCTTTTAAATAAAAAATACTAATTGCTTCGCCAGTCTCGCCACCGTCGCGAAATAGGCTATAATGCGCATATGGTGACTCCATGTTTAAATCACGCAATTGATGCGGCACGAGTTCTTGTGCACCGAAAACATCAAAGGCTTCTTCGCGAATGATGCGTTTAATAAGCGGTAGTCGGACAGACCAAGCGATATCACCATCTTTTGCGACATCACAACAAAGATTAAAAGTAGCTACTTTCATTTTTTTGCCTCCCAAAAATTGTATTCGTTTACATTGTATCGTTTTTTAGCTAAAATAAAAAATGATTTGCTTTTTTATTTGAAAAAAGTGTCAAATTTTGACTTTTTAACACAAATTTAGTGAAAAAATTCGATTTCTTGTCACACCTAAACGAATGAAATTCCGTTATGATTAAAGGAGTATTACAAGCAGCATTTGTTCGTTTAGACCTCTCTTTTCTAAACAAACCTTGTAATACGTCACTCACTTGCCCTCATTTCATTTTGAAGTGAGGGTTTTCACTTTTGATGATTGTATCTATTTGTATAAATTCCACACGAAAAATGGCTAAATCAAAGTAAATGTCCAACAATTATCTACAGAATGGAATGGTATAATATGTTACGATTAATAGCATAGTAAGGCAATGCACATAGCTTTATTATGATAACCTTTGATTTTTAACCAAATGTTCAACTCTTTGGCTCTAACTTTTTGGTTAGGGTCTTTTTTTATAGGAAAAACGGCGTTTGTGAGTCAGAATGGGTAATTTATACGGATTTAAAAGTGTTTTTGTTAATTTATGCACATTTTGTCTACAGATTTTCTTGATTCATGATGATAGAATATAAATGTTCACGAAATACTTTAGTCAATAACAAACTCATTTCGTATCACAGCCAGCTCACCCTATGAGCTGGTCTTTTATTGCAAAAATAGCAATGTGTAAAATGTACAAAAAAAGCGTTTTTTTTATATAAAAAGTTAACGATTTATCCATAGATTTATAGAGGTAACTATGACATACTATTCTTACGCAATCTGAAAAGTAGCAGTTTCATTTTGTACAATTCTCTTGGCCAACTCTTTAGGGAGTTGGTTTTTTATGTGTCAAAAACCCAAAAATAAACTATGAAATTCATTATTTATCTACAGATTTAAGTTTTGAAAAGCGTTATATTAATGAGAACGCTTACTGAAATATTGGTTTGAGTAAGGCAAAGGGGTGAATATAAATGAAACGAAAATTAGTATCTACGAGTAGAATAATTTCTGTTGGCTGGTTAGATGGAATATTAGAGGTTGAAATGAAAGATGGAAGTTTATATCGTTTTTTTTGATGTTTCGTATAGAGAATATCAAACGTTTATAAATTCAAAATCTCCTGGATATGCACTAACTTTTTTGGAAAATGATTTTTTATATGAAAAGATATAGAAATGAAATGCTTTGGGTAGGTGGTTTTAGACTAATTACTATGCTATGTGTAAAAAAGACATTTTTTGGTGGAGACGATTCCAAAAATTCATATTTTATCCACAGACATTTGCTGGAAACGTGATATACTGGTTTAGTACTTAAGGTATACCTCGGTTTAACCGCTTTTGTTTAAAACATTTTTTTCATCTGATCAGCTAATCATTTAGCTGGTCTTTTTAGTTACAGTTTATTTCTCCTCCTTTCTAAATAGAAAGTTACTGTCCAAAGTTGACATAAATTCGAGCATCATTTGTAAGTTCCATTTCCCTAGTTGGCTTACCCTGACTAGGGTTTTTTTTATGGCAAAATACTCATGATTTAGGTTTAATTTCCAATTTTTTCCATAAAACGTTCACACAAAAAAGAACTTTTCAATGATATTCTTAAAAAGGAACATAACTTGCATAAAGGAGATAACAAAAATGAAAAAATTTTTATGTGTTTTAATTCTACTGCCTGTCCTACTATTTAGTACAGTCAACATGGACGTAGCTAAGGCAGTAGATTGGACAAATGTAACATGGAATGTCATGGGGGATAGTTTAACTGATCCCAATAATACTCTAGCTACAAAAAAATATTATGACTATATCCAAGAAGATATGCATATAAAAAAAGTGAATAATTATGGAATAAGCGGCTCTACAGTTTCAAATAATTCGAATCCAATGAGCGAACGTTACATCAATATGGATAATGGTGCGGATTTAATTACGGTATTTACTGGTTTCAATGACTTTTCAAGAAATGTACCCCTTGGAAATTCATATGACACTACGAATAATACATATTACGGAGCACTCGATGTTCTTTTGAAAGGCTTAGTTCAAAAATTTCCAAATAAAAAAATTGGTCTTATATCCATGTATGCTTTTAGCCAGTATCCGGTGAATAATCAATTAGGAATTCCCGATTATGCATATGTCAATGCAGAAATAGATGTTTGTAATCGTTACAAGGTGAAGCATTTAAATCTCTATGAAATGGATTCTATGAACTTAGCTACAGATGGATCAAAGTATAGAGCGTTTCAAAATCACTTAAACAATCAAGGCCATGAACATCTTGCAACAATAATTGAGTCATTTATTAAAAGTATGTAGTATGAATTACTGTGGGGAAATCTTCAATTTGCTGGGCAACGAGTACTTGAAATGACGGATCAAAAAGTTTATAGAGGGTTAGAGAGCTATAAAGAAAGTAAGCTGAAACATAATTTTGACGTGCTCAATAATCTCTTAGAAGATGAATAGTCCAACGATGAATATGAAAAAGTAGAATAAATTTGAAGGCTACTGCCCTTTTTTGAGCGGGAGCTTTTTTATAACACCGTATAAGGTTGTGTAATATTTCATCCCCAAATCACAAAAAACGGGTTTCAGGAAAAATTGCTTAATCCTTGAAACCCGTTTTCTAAGAATAATGCGGCCGAGAGGACTTGAACCTCCACGAGCTAATGCCCACTAGGCCCTCAACCTAGCGCGTCTGCCGATTCCGCCACGACCGCGTATCTGTACCAACAAAAAATATTATAGTCTTTTTCTTACGGAGTTGTCAACGATTATAAGTAATTTTGTATAAATATTTTCCTTGCAAAAAAAAAGCTTTGCGTCTATAGTAAAAGGGGCATCGTGCTATGCTATTACGGCGTTTTTCGCGAATGACTCCTATTGAAAGAGACATAGCTCACTATGTTTTTTTCAATAGGAGTTTTTGATTGGAGGATTAAAATGTATTTTTTATATGTAGGGATTTTTAGTGCTTTAGGTGGAATGACGCGATACGGGGTTGGACTTCTTTTAACTGGTTATACATTCCCGGTTGCGACACTTGTAGTTAATTTAGTGGGCTGTTTTTTACTAGCGGTTGTGACGCAGGTGGTGGCGGCGAATCCGAAAGTGCCTAAAGAATTAGTTGCTGGGATGGGAACGGGTTTTGTTGGGGCCTTTACGACGTTTTCTAGTTTTAGCGTAGAGAATATTGAATTGCTACAAGCGGGTCAAATTGGGGTGGCTGGCCTTTATATTGGGATTAGTTTAATTGGTGGCCTTGCCTTCGCGAAACTTGGCTATATTTTTTCTGCAAAGTGGGTGGGACACCGTGCTTAATTTTTTGTTTGTTGGTATCGGTGCGGCTTTTGGCGGGATGATGCGGTACGGGATTTCGGTTTGGATGAAAAATAAGTGGAAGACTAATTTTCCGTTTGCTACCTTTATCATTAATTTATCGGGTTCTTTTTTGCTTGGTTTGCTTGTTTCAAGTGAGCTCGCGACTTTGTGGCAACTTCTTTTAGGAACAGGGTTTATGGGGGGATACACGACATTTTCTACGTTTAAAGTGGAATGTACGGAACTTTATTTGCAAAAAAAAGCTAAAATTTTAACGGCTTACATTAGCTTATCATATGTGCTTGGAATTTCGTTTGCCGCTTTAGGTTTTTTAGTGGGGAGTCTATAAGAATTGTTTAAGAATGCTATCTGGGGTTGTCGAACAGTCTGTAGCCATGCTATGCTAGGACAATAAACATATGTGAAAGGAAATATACATGAGAAAAATTGTCCCAATTTTAATGATGAGCCTGCTATTTCTTACGGCTTGCGCAAATAATACGGCAGTAGCTTATTTAACAATAGATGGAAAATTAACAGATGTTAGTGAGGCAGCTAGTAAAGGTCAAATGGAAGCTTCTGGAACGCTAACGTGGGAGGGGCAAGCTGAAAATGATAGCTCAAACGTTATATTTACATTGGATAGTTCAACGGTGATTGTGAATGAAGCTGGTAAGGCGGTCAAATCCAGTGATCTTGAAGATGGGGAAAACTTCAAAGCGATTTTTTCAAATGGCGCAAAATTAGTGGCTCCAGCACCAGGAACTGTATCGGTTCCTGCTACAAAAATTATTGTCGAAAACTAGGCAGAAATGTCTAGTTTTTTTTATATTGTGCAGTACTTGAAACTATGATAGATTAAAAAGGTACAGATTACAAAACAGGAGGTTTTTATGAAAAAAGGGTTATGGATAATAAGTTTACTTATGGTTATGCTTGTACTTACGGCGTGTGGGGAGACGTCGCAAGAGAAATTTTCTAACACATTTTCGAAAGCGCTTGATGTTCCGAATCAATATACGCAAAAAATGTCATTTAAGGTGGATGAATTACAGTCAGATGACATGACGAGTAGCGATGCGTCATCGATTCAAATGCTTAAAAATATGGAACTGAGTTCGACTACCTCTATTGATAAAAAAGCAGAGAAATCGTATGTGCAATTTAATCTTGCTTCAGATGGTGCGTTAAATTTTAATCTTAACATAAATGTTTTAATGAATAATAAAACTGGAGAAGCTTATATTCCTCTTGATACGATTGTGAATCCGGATAGTAATTTAAAAATGTTAGTTGATCAAGCGACGAATGGAATTTTTTCAAAGATTAATGAAGCTTATCCTGATTTAAAGAATAAATATGTTAGCACAACAGAGCTTTCGAAGTCGCTTGGTGAGTCAAATGATGCGAGTGCTAAACCATCGGAATCTGCTACAAAAGCAGCGGAAAACTTGCAAGCAAGAGTCAATGAAATTTTCACTGATTATTTAAATGATATGGACGAAAATCGTTTTTCAGAAGATGATAAGGGGAATATCACAACGACTTTAACGAAAAAAGATTTTATTAATCTTGCGAAGAACTTTGAAAAAGCATTAGGCGAGAGTGATATGAAAGCAGATATTAAAACGCTCGTGGAATCCCAAGGTGAGGTTTCAAATTTTGATTCAGAGTATAAAAAACTTCGCGTCAATTTAGCGGATGCCATACAAGATATGGAGAAAAATAAAACGACAAAAGCAAATGTCAAAATGGTTTTAAAACCAGGCAAAAACGACAAATTTGAAAAAATGACCATGAAAGTGACAGTAGAGGATACGGCTAGCAAAACAAAACTAGGTGGAACGTTCCAAATTGAAAATGTGGCTTTCCAAAAAATTCCTGCTTTCCCGAAAAAAGATGAAATTGTGAGTACAGAAGAGCTCCAAGAAATCATTCAATCGGTTATGATGGAATCGATTTACGGGGATATGGATTTTTCTGATACAGAATCTAATTTTTAATCCCAAAAAGAGCAGCTTAGTTAGCTGCTCTTTTCTATGCCCATAAACTTGTGGTATGATAGGGGCAGAAAATAATGGACAGGTGAAAAAAATGAGAGTGGAAAAGTACACGAAAAGTGCCGAAGAAACCATCGCTTTGGCAAAAAAAATAGGCCAGAATGCGGAGGCGTCATTTGTCATTTTACTGGAAGGCGATTTAGGGGCAGGAAAAACCACCTTTACAAAAGGCTTGGCTGAAGGATTAGGTATCACTCAGCTTGTGAAAAGCCCTACCTTCACAATTATTCGTGAATATACAAGTGGGCGATTGCCGCTTTATCATATGGATGTTTATCGCTTAGAAGATGCGAACCCTGATGAACTTGGATTTGAGGAGTATTTTTTAGGTGACGGGGTAAGTGTGATTGAATGGGCGCATTTTATTGCAGATAGTTTGCCACAGGAGTACTTAAAAATCACTATTTCTCGGATTTCAGATGAGGGAAGAAAGTTGGAAGTGGAAGCAGTCGGAGAACAGTATGAGGCTTTCATAGCGGAGGTTTTAGCATGATATTAGGAATCGATACAGCAACAGATACAATGAGTATTGCACTTTCTAATGAAGGTCAAATTATTGGTGAAATTACTACCAATTTAAAGAAAAACCATAGTGTGAGGCTACTTCCTGCTATTTCGGAACTTTTAACGGAATGTGGCGTGACTGTGAAAGACTTAACTAAAATTGCGGTCGCGAAGGGCCCAGGATCTTATACGGGGCTTCGAATTGGGGTGACGGTAGCTAAAACGCTTGCATGGGATTTAGGCATTCCTATTGTAGGTGTTTCGTCTCTTGAAGTTTTAGCCAAAAGTGGTGGGCTTTTTTCTGGGAAAATTGTAGCGCTCATGGATGCGCGGCGGGAGAATGTATACGCGGGTGTTTACCTCTACGATGATGCGCTTATTTCTGTTTTGCCCGATCAGCATATCGCACTTTCTGAGCTGCTTACTCATTTTTCAGGGATGACGGAGAAAATTTTATTTATCGGCGCAATTCCTGAAAACTTGCGGGATATCATTAAAGGTACACTTGGGCAGCATGCGGTATTTGCGAGTCGGGACATGAATTTTGCGAGAGCGGCTTCTCTTGTTTCACTGGCTGAAAATGAGCAGGGTGTGGATGCGACAAATTTCACGCCCGACTATCTTAAACTAGCGGAAGCCGAGAGCAAGTGGCTTGAAGCGAGGAATAAGGCATGATTTCTTTTCGAAAAGCAGGCGAAGAAGATATTGATGCGCTGCTTCAAATTGAGCATGCGGTGTTTAGTTCTCCTTGGTCTCGTGAAGCCTTTTTAAATGAATTTAAAATAAACCAATATGCTCATTACCTACTAGCCGTCTTAGATGGTGAAATTGTTGGGTACGGTGGGGTTTGGCTTGTATTAGATGAAGGACATGTGACAAACATTGCGATTCATCCAGACTTTCAAGGAAACCATTACGGTGAAGCCTTGCTGGTTGCTCTTTTAGATTTAGCGAAACAGAGCGGTGTAACAGCGATGACACTGGAAGTTCGTGTAACAAATACGCGAGCCCAAAATTTATATCGGAAATATAATTTTCAAAACGGCGCAATTCGCAAACGTTATTATCCGGATAACGGGGAAGATGCGCTAGTAATGTGGGTGAATTTATCATGAAAAAAGAAACCATTATTTTAGGAATTGAATCAAGCTGTGATGAAACGGCTGCTGCTGTTGTAAAAGGTGGTACGGAAATTTTATCCAATGTGGTGGCGTCTCAAATCGAAAGTCATAAACGTTTTGGCGGCGTTGTACCAGAAATTGCATCAAGACATCACGTTGAACAAATTACGATTGTGATTGATGAAGCGCTAAAAGAGGCGAATATCACATTAGATGAGGTGGACGGAATTGCTGTAACGGAAGGACCTGGTCTTGTAGGGGCGCTACTCATTGGGGTAAACGCAGCTAAAACGCTTGCTTTTTCTCATCAAAAGCCGCTTATTCCAGTACATCATATCGCGGGTCATATTTACGCCAATCGGTTTGAAACAGAAATGAAGTTTCCGCTTCTCGCGCTCGTTGTGAGCGGGGGGCATACGGAACTTGTTTATATGAAAGCACATAATGACTTTGAAATTATTGGAGAAACGCGGGATGATGCGGCTGGTGAGGCGTATGATAAGGTGGCGCGTACGCTTGGTTTACCTTATCCTGGCGGCGTTCAAATTGACCATTTAGCGAGAGAAGGGGAAGATACATTTCACTTTCCGCGCGCGATGATGGACGATGGCAGTTATGATTTTAGTTTTAGCGGTTTAAAATCAGCTTTTATTAATTTACTTCATAATATGCGCCAAAAAAATCTAGAGCCGAGCCCGGCTGATTTAGCAGCGAGCTTCCAAGCAAGTGTCGTGGATGTTTTAGTCACTAAAACCATCGCAGCGGCAAAAGAATATCAGGTGAAACAATTATTGCTTGCTGGCGGTGTTGCGGCTAACCAAGGACTTCGTGAACGAATGATTCAAGAATGCGAACTGGAAATCCCAGATGTGGAATTAATTATCCCACCACTTTCGCTTTGCGGTGACAACGCGGCGATGATTGCGGCTTCTGGAACGGTTGCTTATCTGGAAGGGAAGTTTGGAGATTTAGCATTAAATGCAAAACCAGGATTATTATTTGAAGAAGTATAAAGCTTGGAAAATTTAAGAGACTGGGACATAATTAAAAAAGAACCAAAAATCATGCGAAATCCATTTGTCAAAATGGCTCTATTGCTTGATCTTGGTTCTTTTTATTTTTTTATTTGCTTGCAACTTTCTTTTTGTCCAAGCTTTTTTTATATATCTAATTCTTCAATTTCTTCACTCACAATTTCCCAATCGGCCATGAGGGCCTCTGCCACTTGTTTAATGGCGTCTAGTTCTTCGGTGATGGCGTAACTTTTCTCATGGTCATTAAACACAGTAGGGAGTGTTAACTCGTGTTCGAGGGATGCAATTTTCGCATCGCATTCTTCCATTTTTTCCTCAATTTCAGCTAATTTGCGTGTTTTTTGACGTAATAATTTTTGTGCCTCTTTACTCTGCTGATAGGCCGCCTTATTCGAAGGATTTTCAACCTGAGGTGGGAGCTCGCCATTTCGGAGCTTTTCTTCCCGCTCAAGACGAGCGATTTCCTGATTTTCAGCTAATTTTTCCTGATAGTAATCATAATCACCTAAATAACGGGTTGCGCCGCTAGGACTTAACTCAACAATATCTTGAGCGATACGATTAATAAAATAGCGGTCATGTGAGACGAATAAAATGGTTCCTTCAAAATCAATTAGCGCCGCCTCAAGTACTTCTTTGCTTTCAATATCAAGATGGTTTGTTGGCTCATCCAGAATGAGTACGTTCGCACCGAGTAGCGTTAGCTTGGACAGGGCTAAGCGGGCTTTTTCACCGCCGCTAAGAGTATCCACAATTTTTAACACATCATCTTCTGAAAAAAGAAAATTTCCAAGTACAGTTCGTACCGCTTTTTCATCGAGCTCTGGATATTCGTCCCAAAGTTCTTGTAAAATCGTTTTTTTGGAAGAAAGCTTAGCTTGTTCTTGGTCATAGTAGCCAATCTTGACGCCAGCGCCAAACTGGAAATGCCCTTTTAATGTAGGAATATCGCCAATAAGCGTTTTTAGCAAAGTGGACTTACCAATTCCATTTGGGCCAACAAGTGCAATACTATCTCCCCGCTTGATATCAAAACGAATATTTTCAGCCACCAATTTATCTTTCGTATAGCCAATCGCGAGGTCGTCGACAAATAAAATATCATTTCCAGGCGTGCGGTCAAATTGAAAACCAAAATGGGCGGCTTTTTCGTTACCTTCTGGCCGAGCTAGGCGGTCCATTTTCTCTAATTTTTTACGCCGGCTTTGCGCCCGTTTTGTAGTGGAGGCGCGAACAATATTTCGCGCAACAAAATCTTCCAATTTCGCAATTTCCGTCTGTTGTTTCTCGAACTCTTTCCAGTCCTTCTCAAGCTGCTCCGCCTTTAAAACAAGAAAGCGACTGTAGTTTCCCGTATAGTGCGTAATTTTTAGYGYGTGAAATTTCATTAAAYYTTGATTTCACGACGCGGTCCAAGAAAGTAACGATCCGTGCGACACAATTAAGAGCGCACCCGAAA
>NZ_ALWW01000033.1 GCF_000344175.1 Listeria fleischmannii subsp. fleischmannii LU2006-1
CGAAGCGATTATAATCGGGATTGGCATTAATGTGAATACAAACTGAATTTCCAGAAGAAATAAAAGAAAAAGCTACGTCGCTCGCTATTTTAGCAGGGCACTCGTTCCCTCGCGCTAAGCTTCTTCAAGAAATTTTAAGGCAACTTGAAAAATACTATCAAGTATTTATGGATGATGGGTTTAGTCCGATTAAATTACTTTGGGAAGCAAAAGCGATTCCTTTTCGTGAAAAAATCATTGTGTCCACTATGCAAGGCTCCATTGAAGGGACCGCAGAAGGGATATCAGACGAGGGTGTGTTACTTGTGCGAGATGATAGCGGGGTGCGACACCAAATTTATTCGGCAGATATTGACTTCTTTAGTGAAAATTAATTTTTGATGATTTAAAAATGGAAATTGAAGCGATTTCGCTTATGAAAATATCATTTTATAAAGAGTGACCCTTAGAAAATGCTAAGTTTTAGCATTTTCTTTTTTGATATAAATTGTGTAAAATAAAAAGCGATTAGGAGGTTAGTCATGAAGAAAATCATGCTGTTTATTGGGGTTTGTGTGTTAGGGTTAGCGCTTGCGGCCTGTTCGCAAACGGAATCACAAAAGAAAGAGGCAAGTGAAAAAACGAAAGAGACGAGTCAAGCGGGAAAAGCTTTTTTAACGACGATTGGAACAAATGATTTTAAAGAGAAACTTGACCAAAAAGAAGACGGCTTTATCTATGTTGGTCGGCCATCATGTGTGGATTGTCAAGCTTTTCAACCGATTTTAAAAGAGGCGCTACAGGAAGAGAATTTTTCTGGTAAAATGGCTTATTATAATACGGATGCTGCCAGTAAAGAAAATCGGGAACAGATGATGAGCTTATTAAAAGGGTTAAAAATTGATTCTGTTCCTACGATGGTCTATTTAAAAGATGGAAAAGTCGCATCCAAATTTTTAGGAAATGATAGTAAAAGTGAGTTGAAAGAGTGGTTAAGTCAAAATAAATAGTCTTTTGTAAGTAGCCCTTGCTTGAATGGTAAAAGCGAGGGCTGTTTTTTCAAAAAAGTGTGCTTTATACCATCTCGTAAATGTGCTAAACTATCAGATGAAGCAATGAATTTGATCGTATTCTTAGGAAACGATACCTCAATGCTTTTATTTCAACCATTTTTTGCCGTGATTCAGTGAATGAACATGGACGAAAGGACGCGTTAATGATGAAAAAACCTATTGATTTTATTGCTATGAAAGAAAATCAAGAAAAAATAGTAATGGTCACGGCCTATGATTTTCCTTCTGCCAAAAATGCAGAGGCTTCAGGCGTAGACATGATTCTTGTGGGCGATTCTCTTGGAATGACAGTGCTTGGCTATGACTCTACTGTAGCTGTTACGACGGATGATATGATTCATCATACAAAAGCAGTGAAACGAGGCGCTAAAGATACCTTCGTTGTAACGGATATGCCTTTTATGACCTATCACGGGACGGTAAGTGAGACAATAGACCGTGCTCGGCTGCTTATTCAGGAAACAGGCACGGATGCTCTTAAATTAGAGGGAGCGGACGAAGTAGTGGAGCATATAGCGGCTCTAACCCATGCAGGTGCTCCGGTTGTTGCTCATCTTGGGTTAACGCCTCAATCTATCGGACTGACAGGAAGTTATAAAGTCCGGGCGAAATCACAACAAGAAGCAGAAAAATTATTAGAAGATGCCAAAAAAGTAGAAGAGGCTGGAGCGATTGCGCTTGTTTTAGAAGCGATTCCGAAACAACTGGCAGAGCAAGTGACGAAAAGTTTACGCATTCCGACAATTGGAA
The DNA here is from genome assembly GCF_000344175.1 of Listeria fleischmannii subsp. fleischmannii LU2006-1. GTDB lineage: Bacteria > Bacillota > Bacilli > Lactobacillales > Listeriaceae > Listeria > Listeria fleischmannii. Next base: position 1,803 of record NZ_ALWW01000033.1, read on the forward strand.
TTGGAGCGGGTGTTCATACAGACGGTCAAGTGCTCGTTTATCACGATATTATCGGGTATGGCATTATGCGCCGCGCGAAATTTGTTAAAGATTATGCCGAAGTGGATCCTATTATCGAGAGAGCTCTTACACAATTTGCTAAAGATGTAAAATCAAAAGAATTCCCAGAAGATAAGCATTCTTATGCGATGAGTGAAGAAGAACTTCCAGGATTGTACGGGGGAAAATAAGATGAGAAGAATTATACGGACAAGACAAGAATTGCATCAATCGATTAAATCACTTGAAACGGGATCTATTGGTTTTGTTCCCACGATGGGGTACTTGCATGAAGGGCATCTTGCGCTCATCCAAAAAGCAAAATCAGAAAATGATTTTGTCGTAATGAGTATTTTTGTCAACCCTCTGCAATTTGGGCCTAATGAAGATTTAACGGCGTATCCTCGAGATGAAAAGCGCGACCTGAAACTTGCAGAAGAGCAGGGTGTAGATATTCTTTTTTTACCAAATGTTAGTGAGATTTATCCGGTTCCTTTATCCACAACTATTCATGTTGAAAAGCGTGTGGATGTGCTAGACGGTGAGAAGCGACCAGGTCATTTTGATGGTGTGGCAACGGTCCTTTTAAAACTTTTTCATCTTGTCATGCCAAATCGTGCTTATTTTGGGCAAAAAGATGCTCAGCAACTGGCGATTGTAGAAGCGCTCGTAGAAGATTACTTTTTACCAATTGCAATTCAGCGAGTTGAAACAGTGCGCGAGGCGGATGGTTTAGCGAAAAGTAGTCGAAATATCAACCTCACAGTGGATGAGCGAAAAGAGGCACCTATTATCCATCAAGCCCTTTTGGCGGGGAAAAAATGCATTTTAGATGGTGTGGAAGATGAGACAACTATCCTAGCAGAAGTACAAAAAACGCTTGGGAAAAGTGACTAAAAAAGTAGATTATTTAGCCCTTTATGAGTATCCTAGTTTCAAAGCTGTGACAGATTTTTCTAGAACGCTCATTTTAGCGATAGCCGTGCAGTATGAAAAAGCGCGTTTAATTGATAACGAACTTATTAAGCGAGGTGAAGAAAATGCTTAAAACGATGATGTATGCGAAAATTCACCGAGCAACTGTAACGGAAGCTAATTTAAATTATGTAGGCAGTATTACGATTGATGAAGAACTTTTGGAAGCGACAGGGTTACTCCCGAATGAAAAAGTACAGATTGTAAACAATAATAATGGTGCACGGTTTGAAACGTATATTATTGCGGGTGCAAAAAAAAGTGGTGTGATTTGTTTAAATGGTGCCGCTGCAAGATTAGTTGCACCAGGGGATATTGTTATTATTATGGGCTATGCGCAAATAGATGCAGAAGAAGCCAAAACGCTTTGCCCTAAAGTCATTGTGTTAGACGAAAAAAATCAAATTGCAGAACGCTTATACGAGGAAAAAGCGAATACAAAACTATAAAATTTAGTGGAACTGGTTGTAGGAAGGTGAATTAAATGGGACGAAAGTTAAAAAAATATGTAGTCGTAGATTTGGAAACGACAGGCAATCAAGCATCAAGAGATGATCGAATTATTCAATTTGCCGCCACTATTGTGGAAGGAAAACAAATTGTAGAGACTTTTTCAACCTTTATTAATCCTTTAAAACCAGTTCCACCTTTTATTCAGGAGTTAACGAGTATTACGCCGGATGATTTAAAAGATGCGCCTCTTTTTGAAGATGTGGCTGAAACGATTTTGGCTCTTTTAGATAATACGATTTTTGTAGCCCATAATGTTAATTTTGATTGGACTTTTTTACAAAAGGAAATGCGCCGAGTAGGGCTCTCTATTCCTAAAATGAAACTGATTGATACGGTGGAATTAGCGCGTATTTTATATCCCTCTGTAGATAGTTATAAATTGCAGGATTTAGCGGATGAATTTGGCTTTATCCATGAAAATCCGCACCAAGCAGATAGTGATGCGCTTGTGACGGCGGAATTATTTATTAAATGTGTCGAAAAACTAGAAGGGTTGCCGGTTGCGGTGATTCGAAAAATGACGACGATTGCTCAGCCGCTAAAAACACATTTACCGGAGCTTTTCTTTGAGATTGAAATGAAAAAGGACCGATTGGCAGAAACACTGCCTGACAAGTGGCTAATCCACCGAGGTTTAGTAATTCGTCGAAAACAAATTCGGAAACCGATTTATCAAACGAAAGGAAAACTTGATTTTCCAGAATCGACCGCAGAAAAATTAGCGTTATTTAAGCGTGCGGGCGCCCCTTTATACGCGAGAAGTGGTCAATTTGATATGATGAATATTGTTTTTCAAGCGATGAAAGAAAAAAGTCATGCGCTTATTGAAGCTGGAACGGGGATAGGAAAATCATTGGGGTATTTTTTACCTGCGATTTATTTTGCCAAACAAAAGGAATTACCTGTCATTATAAGTACATATACGAATCTTCTTCAAACACAGCTTTATGAAAAAGATGTGCCCCTTCTCTCTAAATTAACAGGGTTTGATATTCAAGCCACCCTTTTAAAGGGAAGAGATCATTACTTAAACTTATTTAAATTTGAACAACTGCTTTATGAAAGTGACCCGCAGTATGATGTGGTGGTGACCAAATTAAAGCTTCTCATCTGGTTAACGGAAACCGAAACAGGTGATATTGATGAAGTGAATTTATCGAGCGGAGGAGAATTATTTTGGAACCGAATGAAGCACACAGGTTGGTATTTATCCGAGAAAAAAGATCCTTGGATTGACTTTGACTTCTATAAATTTAGCTTGGAGCAAGCTCGCCACGCGGATTTAGTGATTGTCAACCATGCCCTCCTTCTTTCCGACCATTTTAGTGGGAGAAATTTATTGCCAGATTATTCGTTTGCGGTTATTGATGAGGCGCATCATTTTGCGGAAAGTGCGCGAAAACAAAAAAGCTTTTACTTGTCTTATCGAAAAGTTAAATACTTTATGAATCAGCTTGGGACACTTGAAAAATACTCTTTATTAAGCCGACTTGAAATGGTCTTTCCCGGAGAAGAAAGTCTCTATGATTTAGATATTGCCCAAGTGAAATTGAATGAGGCGGCAGATGAATTGTTTAGCCTACTTCATGCACGAATATTAGCAAATCAAAGTAGTAAAAAGGAACTTGTTTTGATTGAAAATAAAACGAATGTCCACTTTGATTCTGAGCTCCTTTATGCCGGTCAAAATGTGCTTGTTTTATTCCGAGAAATTGAGGAACATATTGGCATTCTTTTGCAAAAAGGAAAACAAGAGGAGGGTGAGTTAAAAGAAGCAGAAACTGTTTTTATTGAAGAAGTCTATTCCTTTTTACTGGACTGGAAACGGATGCGAAAGGATTTTGAAGACTTGCTTCAAGAAAAAGAACAGATGATGACCGTTTCTCTTCTGGCTGATAAAAATGGAGCGCTTGCGAGTTTACGAATTGTTGGTACGCTGATGGAAGTCGAGCGGGCGCTTCAAGAAGATTTCTTTAGTCAAAAGAAAAGCGTCATTTTGACGTCTGCTACGCTCTCTATTCATCATGATTTTTCTTATATAAAAAAAGCACTTGGGCTAGAAAAAAGCGCACTCATAGAAGCGCAAATTCCGTCTCCGTTCGATTACGAAGAAAATGCGCGAATTTTAATCCCGCAAGATATGCCTCAAATTAAAGGTACACCCGTGGCCGATTATGCGAAGGCCCTTGCTGATTATTTAAGCGATGTCGCGGTTTGCACAAAAGGGCGAATGCTCGTTTTATTTACGGCAACGGACATGTTACGGGAGACCCTACGATTTATGAAAGAAAAAGAGGAACTTTTGGAATATATGATTTTAGCACAAGGCGTTTCAACAGGCAGTCCTGCGCGACTCACAAAGCAGTTTCAGTTGTTTGAAAAGGCCATTTTACTTGGAACGACTAGTTTTTGGGAAGGGATTGATATTCCGGGTGAAAAATTATCGTGTCTTGCGATAGTCCGTTTGCCTTTTAAGCCGCTCGACGATCCCTATACGAAAGCCCAAATTGCACTGCGCAAAGAACGTGGTGAAAATGCATTTCAAACATATTCCTTACCAGAAGCCGTGCTTCGCTTTAAACAAGGCTTTGGGCGTTTAATTCGGCGGGAGACCGACCGAGGTATTATTTTAGTTTTTGATAATCGAATGGATACGACCAAATTTGGAAAAAGCTTTTTAAATTCTATCCCTAATGTCCCGACGAAAAGAGGGGAAAAGGCGATGATTTTAAAAGAGCTAAGCGATTTTTTTGATACAGAATCATCATAAGGCTTCAAAAAAAAGCAGCAAATTGCTATAATAGGAACATATTGAAATTCAGCCCTTTTGGCAATTTACGAATAGAAATGAGCGAATAAATTTGCAAAAACGAAAAAACAGGCGAAAAATAGCCCTTTATATTCTCATCCCAATTGGCATTCTCATCCTTTTAGGTCTAGCATTCTTTTGGTTTTTGCACAGCGCCGAAAAGCCACTAAAAGCGGATGAAAAAGCGGCATTAGAACGAATTAGCGGTAGCGTAGATTTAAAATCACATGATGGCTTTTACTTATACAACGGACCAAAAGAAACCTATTATGTTTTAACTGGGCAAAATAAAGCCGGAAAAGACATCGTGGTTTGGGTTCCAAAGAAAAAATCAGGCGAAGTTTTAGTCAAATTTGCGTCTGATGGCATTAGTGAAAAACAAGCACGTGAGATTGTTCAAAAAGAAAAAAATCCAAGCAAAATTTTAAATGTTACGCTAGGTATGGAAGATAACATCCCCATTTGGGAAGTGAGCTATTTAGATAAAAACGATAATCTTGGTTACTACGACATGACTTTTCAAGATGGCGAATGGCTAAGACAAATCGAGAATTTATAAGAGGAGGAGAAAATAATGGACTTACCTTTGTCAAAACGTGTGCAGGAAGTAGCGCCCTCACCGACGCTTTTTATTACAGCAAAAGCGAAAAAAATGAAACAAGATGGTATTGATGTCATCGGCCTCGGCGCAGGAGAACCTGATTTCAACACGCCGGAAAATATCATTCAGGCAGCTTATAAGTCCATGGAAAACGGCTTTACAAAATACACGCCTTCTACTGGAATTCCTGAGTTGAAAAAAGCCAATCGTTCAAAAATTAGAACGTGACCAAGGTGTGCGTTATAAGGAAGAACAAATTTTCGTTGGAACGGGTGCGAAACATGTTTTATATTCAGCGTTTCAAACGATTTTAAATCCAGGTGATGAAGTGATTATACCAGTACCTTACTGGGTCACATATCCCGAACAAGTGAAGCTAGCAGGAGGCGTTCCGGTTTTTGTCGAAGCGGGATTTGAGGCAGATTTTAAAATTAGTCCGGCAAACTTTGAAAAACATATCACGCCTAAAACAAAAGCGATTGTTTTAAATTCCCCGAATAACCCAACTGGTATGTGTTACTCAAAAGCGGAATTAAAAGCATTGGCTGATATAGCGGTTAAACACAATTTATGGATTGTTTCAGATGAAATTTATGAAAAATTATATTACGGCAATCCTTCTGACGTTGTTTCTGTTTCGAGCCTTAGTCCAGAAATTTATGCCCATACGATTTTAATTAATGGGGTTTCAAAGGCCTATTCTATGACAGGTTGGCGAATTGGTTATGCAGCAGCAGACGAAAATGTGATTCGTGGAATGGGTAAACTGGCCGATCATATGACGAGTAACCCCACAGCAAATGCGCAATATGCGGCCGTTGAAGCCTATAACGGGCCACAAGATGTGCCAGAAAAAATGTATCAGGCCTTTTCTGAACGTATGGCGCGATTTTATCCGCAGTTAGAGGAAATCCCTGGTTTTAAACCAAAGAAACCAGATGGCGCATTTTATTTCTTTATTGACGCGAGTGAGGCGGCGAGACGTAAAGGTTACGAGAGTGTGGATGCTTTTGCGGACGCTTTACTAACGGAAGCGCTTGTAGCGGTTATTCCGGGTTCAGGTTTTGGGATGCCAGACTATATTCGGTTATCTTATGCCACAGATCCAGAACTATTTCAAGAAGCACTAAATCGATTAAAAGACTTTATGAATTAATAGGGAGTGTACAGGGTGAAAATTACAATTAATCAAGTAAAAGATTATGTAGGACAAGAGGTAACAATAGGCGTTTGGCTTGCTAATAAACGTTCAAGTGGAAAAATTGCCTTTTTACAAATGCGTGACGGGACTGCTTTTATGCAAGGTGTTGTGGTGAAAGCGGAAGTTTCAGAAGAAATTTTTACTTTAGCGAAAGGTATGACACAAGAAACGAGTTTTTATGTAACGGGTGTCATCCAAGAAGATAGCCGTTCTGCGTTTGGTTATGAAATGACTGTTCGAAATATTGAAGTGATTTCAGAGGCTCATGATTATCCAATTACACCAAAAGAACACGGTACTGAGTTCTTAATGGATCATCGTCATTTATGGTTGCGTTCTAACAAACAACATGCCATTATGAAAATTAGAAACGAGATTATTCGCGCTTCTTATGAATTCTTTAACCAAGAAGGTTTTATTAAAGTTGACCCACCTATTTTAACAGGAAGTGCGCCTGAGGGGACAACGGAACTTTTCCATACGAAATATTTTGATGAAGATGCTTATCTTTCACAAAGTGGTCAATTATACATGGAAGCGGCTGCTATGGCTCTTGGCAAGGTGTTTTCATTCGGTCCCACTTTCCGTGCTGAAAAATCTAAAACGCGCCGTCATTTAATTGAATTTTGGATGATTGAACCTGAAATGGCCTTTTATACATTAAAAGATAGCCTAGAAGTTCAAGAAAAATATGTGGCGTTTCTTGTAAAATCCGTTTTAGACAACTGTGCCATTGAACTTGATCGTCTTGGTCGCGATACAGCTGTTCTTGAAAAAATGACAGCACCGTTTCCGCGGATTACGTATACAGACGCGATTACTTTATTAAAAGAAAAAGGTTTTGATGATATTGAGTGGGGAGAAGATTTTGGTGCCCCTCATGAAACGGCTATTGCCGATAGTTTTGAAAAACCTGTTTTCATTACACACTATCCAAAAGGTATTAAACCTTTCTATATGCCGGAAGATCCTGAAAATAGCGAAGTCGTCCTTTGTGCCGATTTAATTGCGCCTGAGGGCTATGGTGAAATTATCGGTGGTTCTGAGCGGATTCACGACCTAGATCTTTTACTTTCTCGTGTGAAAGAATTTGGCCTAGATGAAGAAGCTTACAGCTGGTATATAGACTTGGCACGTTATGGCTCAGTGCCGCATTCTGGATTTGGGCTTGGTTTAGAACGAACAGTCGCTTGGATTTCAGGTACAGAACATGTTCGTGAAACCATTCCATTCCCACGTCTATTAAATCGTCTTTATCCGTAAAATTAATTTGAAGCGAAACCATTTCTGGTTTCGCTTTTTTTGTTGGGAAAATTTAATTTTAGCGATATTTTCTTATTTTTTTCGTCTATGCTATAATTTTAAGTGAGGTGTTTAGGATGAATCAGAATGAATTAAATAACTGGATGGCAGAAGGTTTTGTCACTTTGCCCCAAGTTTTAATTAAACATTATACAAAATTAAACATAGATGAAACGGAATTCATGCTCATTTTGCAAATCGAATCATTTCGAACAAACGGAAATTCGTTTCCAAGCATTAATGAGCTTACAGAGCGAATGGGGGCATCTTTTGAACAAGTGACACGTTTACTTGAGTCACTCATTCGAAAGGGCATTTTAGCTATCCTATCAAAGGAAAATAAGCTAGAAGGTGAAATTTATTCACTTGAGCCTCTCTATCAAAAATTAATCGCTTTACTTTCGAATCATGAACTAGCGGAGCAAAAAAAGGTAGAAACAGACGCTGAAATCCATATTTACCGTGTGTTTGAATCGGAATTTGGTCGGCCTCTTTCACCGCTTGAAGCTGAAATGCTTTCTGGCTGGCTAGATCAGGATCATTTTGCGCCGGAGTTAATTCGTGAGGCACTAAAAGAGGCGGTTATTTCGCAGAAACTTAATTTCCGTTACATTGACCGAATTTTATTAAACTGGAAAAAAGAAAAGGTGAAAACGGTGGAAGAAGCGCGTCAGGTTGCGGAGGATTTCCATATGAACGGCCGCACAGGTAGAATTACGAGCCGAAAAGAAATAGAAAAAAGTAAAGATTCTATTCCGCTTTATGACTGGCTAGAAAATCGAAAAGGATGACAAGCATGCTAAACAAAAAACAAACCATCATGTGTATTGAGGAAATGGCCAAAATGTTTCCCAATGCGCATTGTGAACTTGTCCATAAAAATACATTTGAATTATTAATTGCGGTCGTTTTATCGGCACAATGCACGGATAATTTAGTGAATAAAGTCACTGCTTTTTTATTTGAAAAATATCATACGCCAGAGGATTATGTGGCCGTTCCACTAGAAGAACTTGAAGCAGATATCCGTTCTATCGGCCTTTATCGAAATAAAGCAAAAAACATTCAAGGTTTATCAAAACGTCTGCTGGAAGAATTTGACGGACAGGTACCAAAAACACATGAAGAACTTGAAAGTTTACCTGGTGTCGGTCGAAAAACAGCAAATGTGGTCTTATCAGTCGGATTCGGCGTGCCAGCCATTGCCGTAGATACACATGTGGAGCGTGTGACAAAGCGCCTAGCCATTTGCCGGTGGAAGGACTCAGTTACAGAAGTAGAAGAAACGCTAAAAAGAAAATTGCCCAAAGAGATGTGGTCAGAGGCACACCATGATTTAATTTTCTTCGGTCGCTATCACTGTAAAGCCAGAAAACCAGAGTGTCCCACTTGTCCACTCCTTTATATTTGCCGAGAAGGAAAGAAACAAGCGAAAGTGAGAGGATTCGATGGCTAAATTCCAATATGTAAAAGAGCTACAACATGACGCTTTTCAGCCACCCGATGTCAACGTAAATGAATTTGACCCCGAAGCCATTTTTATATCCGGCTGTCCATTTTGGCAAGAAACCCTTTTTTATTCAAAAAAGGAGGGAATCAGGCCGTGGGAAAAAGATCCCGACAAAGCCTGCCGAAAACTCGCCAAACAAATGACAGCCATTTTAGGAACAATGGAAGCTAGACTTCGCATGCGCCAAAAACCAGAATCTTACCTTGTCAGAGATGCACTTGGCATTTTTTTGTCTGTTTTATTTTGGAGTAATCAAAAGCCCGTCTCCTTAATCAATTTAAAGGACTCGCTCGCCCAACTGGACATCAAACCCTTAAATATCGAAGAGCGACTTTTCTATTGTTTGGAAAAAGGAAATACATTTTCAGGTTTTCGCCAGCTAAATGAATTGCTACTTGAACAACGTAAATTAATCGCCAAAAAAGGCGTTTAGATGTGTATTCATAACAGATTAACAAGCATCATGTTAACCTTTTATATGTAATCTAAGGATAGAAGAATAGATGTCACAGCGGTCAGCAAAAAAATTTAATCATCTACTCATGGTCGTTTATTTTTTATGAGTGGATTGTTTTTTTGAAAAATCGACAAAAAGGAAAAATTAGAGGAATGTAGAGCTATAAAACAGAAGATATTTTCTGTCTGTTTAGAGTTTGTTCTTTTCAACTTAAAACAGCTAAACAAGTTAAAAGCATACGTAGATCTTGAATTATAAAAATAAAACAAGCAAAAATCCAGTAATCAAGCCATTATAACAAAATGGATATTACTGGATTTCTGCTTGTTTTTATTTAATCTCCAAACTATTGATATAGTTTGGACACATCTTTTTTATTCTGTTGTACCTGGTGATGGTGGATCACCATTTCCTGACTGTCCGTTATTATTTTCTGGGTTATTATCCCCATTTTGATTTTGCCCGTTATTTCCAGTGGCATTATCGTTTGCACTCGTTTCTGCAGGAATAGAAACTGTCGTTGTGGCGGCTCCGCTTGTTTTGCCATCTTTTACAGCGACAACACTAATGGTGACAGTAGAGCCTGGAGTCATTCCAGCTACCGTAATGGAAGTGGTAGAAACGGTAGATTTTTGCCCGTTTACAGTCACTTCATAGGTTGCTCCTTCTACAGCACCCCAACTTGCAGACACTTGTTTTGTAGTTGCATTATAAGAGGCTGAAAGACCGGTCGGGGCAGAAAGAGGTTTATTTTTTTCTGCTTCTTCTTGTTTTCTCTTTTCCTCTTCCGCTTTTTTCTTTTCTTCTTCCGCTTTTTTCTTCGCCGCTTCCGCTTCTTCTTTAGACTTGTCATCTTCTTTTGTCTTTTTCTCTGTAGTTGAAGAAGAAGTTCTGCTTGGAACGGTTCCAGCAAGGAATAATTCCATAGATACTTGATCGCTTGGTGTTCCTGAACCAGCTCGAACAGGTGGATTAGATCCTTTTAGAATTGGTACGGAAACCACATTACTAGGTGCTTTAAAGTCGGCTGTTTCTTTGTTAGCAGAAACATGACTCATCAAGCTACTGAACATGCGTTGTGAAATTTTTTTGTTCATCCGCTGATAAATAATTTTTCAAACTATCATAACCTGTCCAAACAGCAATCGTGTAGTTCGTCGAGTATCCAGCAAACCAAGCATCACGTGCAGCGCCATTTGGATAAAGGTATTTGTTTTGAGCAGCTTCATCAAAGTTTGTTGTACCTGTTTTACCAGCAACAGGCACACCTGGAACGGCTGCACTAGTACCTGTACCAACAGATAGAACATCTTTTAGTACATCAGAAACCATATAAGCCGTGGATTCTTTCATCGCCACTTCACTCTTTGGCTCCAAGTCCATCGTTGTCGAGCCGTCAGATAACATAATTTTAGTCACAGTATGAGGTTTCGTATACATCCCTTGGTTACCAAATGCAGCATAAGCACCCGCCATTTGCAGTGGATTTGATTCATTTGCACCAATCGCATAAGACTCATAAAAATCTTTATAGTTAAAGCCAAGTCCATTGGTAAATGCTTTCGCTTTATCTAATCCAACAGCCTGTAAAGTCTTAAGCGCCGGGATATTACGTGACTGATAAAGGGCTTGTCGTAAAGTAATTGGCCCTTTGTAACCGAAGTCCCAGTTATTAATTTTATTTCCACCAGAATAGGTGTATGGTTCATCGTCTAAAATTTGAGCTGTGGACCAATTTAAATACTCAAAAGCAGGCCCGTAATCAGCAATAGGTTTCATTGTAGAACCAACTTGACGTTTTAGTTGTGTCGCATAATTGTACCCACGCGTCACATTCTCAGCCTGATTTCGTGAACCACCGATAGCCTGAACGCGGCCGTTTGTTGTATCTTGTAACACAATACCAGCCTGCATTTTATCATCGGAAAATTGAACGATATCATTTGTATTGAGCATTTTTTCCGTATATTGTTGTGCGTCTTGGTCAAGTGCCGTATAAATGGTTAAACCATCTGAATAAACATCGTATTCTTCTGGAATTTCATTTAAAACTTGTGTGACATAGGCATCATATTTATACGTTTTATCTTCGCGATCTTCTTTCGAGCGTAAACCTTTTGAAATGGGTTGACTTTGCGCCTCTTCCATTTCTTGTTTGGTAATTTTATCATGATTGTACATGTTTTTTAAGACTAAATCGCGACGTTTTTTGGCTAAATCAGGGTAATCATACGGGTTGTAATTATTTGGACTTTGCGGCATTCCCGCAATAAGCGCTGTTTCAGATAAGTTTAAATCCTTTAAGTTTTTCCCAAAGTAATGTTCAGCAGCTGTTTCCATGCCATGTACGCGGTCCGACATATATACTTTATTGACGTAAATTTCAATAATATCGTGTTTACTGTATTTTTCCTCTAATTGTAAAGCAAGGTAAGCTTCTTGTGCTTTACGCGCTAATGTTTTATTCGTGTAGTCAAGATAGCTCATTTTAATGATTTGTTGGGAAAGCGTACTTGCTCCCTCTGCCCCAAAACCATTTTTGACATTGGCTAATACGGCCCCACCTAATCGAATAGGGTCTAAGCCATCATGGGAGTAAAAACGTGAATCTTCAGTTGCTAAAATTGCGTTTTCGAGCTGTTTTGGAATATCTTTATATTCAATATACTCACGGCGTTCTGTACCGATTTCCGCAAAAACCTTACCATCCTTATCTAATAATTTGGAAGATAGCGGGTCACGCAATTTTGAATCAGTGAGTTCGGGTGCGTCCTTTGCATAGACATAAAATAAAGATGCACCAGCAGCAATGCCAAAGAATGCTAAGAAAAGAACCACAAAGAAAATGGATTTAAAAATGTTTTTTGTAAGATTTCTTTTTGGTTTTTTTTGGCGAGGCATTCGTTTTTTTGCTACGATACTCTGATCTAGTTTGCGGTTTTTCTGCCATTAATTTTTCTCTCCTTTAAACAAATTAGACTAAAAAAAGGTATCTATAATACTTAAGTAGTCTAATCTTGGATTTAGACCATAGGGAATTTGTTTAGAATGTGCTTGAAGCTCTTCTAGCGTGATGGATTTTCGTCCGCCACTTTCCATTCGTTCCCAAAACGGCAAGAAACGATCGAAACGGGTTAAATAAACCACACCAAGTGAACTAAAAGAAGTAATCACAAAAGCAAAGCCATCTTGCTTTAAGATCTGTTTCATATGTTCCATCTGATGAGGATGGAAGTTACTAAGTGGAAAAGAGGTTTTATTTTTGGTTTCTTTCGCTTCAAAATCTAGATATTTTCCTCGATATACACCGTTATAGTCTGTCGTTGAAGGTTGTTTGAAGTAAGCCTCTTTAATTGTTGCATTACTTCTTTTCGGGTAGTCGACTCTAACAATTTGAACGGGAGTAGGCTTTTTATGAATGACTGCCCGCTCATGTGCCAAATAAAAGGCATTGGTTTCATTTAAATCTTCCTCGAGCGACATACCGCGTTTCCCGTAATTTGTCATTTTATTTTTTACAGGAACAGAATCTTTTGTTTGAACTTTCCTTTTCTTTCCATTCGGATAGCCAATCGCCATATGCTCACCTCAATTACATTTGAATTCAAAATGAACCATTCTTTATTATACCAAATTAAAATGAAAATGATAGTCATTTTAGAAGAACTATGCGTAAAAATGGGAGATTAACTGAGCAAAATGATGTTTTAAGCATAGAAATGTTTGAAATAGACTAGAATATGGTATGCTAGAGGAACCGAGAGTGGAGGTGTTTATTTTGGATGACTTAAAAGTGCGGACATTAGCGCTCTTAGAACAAAATGAACAAAATTTTAATCGTTATTTAGCGAATCAAAAAAACCAAGAAGATTTTGATTTTTATCAAGATATGAAACCTTTTGTAGACACAGCAAAAGAAAAGTGCGAACAATTTTTAGAGCTCGCCATTCCTTATGTGAATGAGTTTAGACCCCTATATTTAACGGAAACACAACTTAGACAGTGTTCCGATAACATTCAAATGACCGCTGTGAATTGTTTTAACGGAAAATCGTTTTATAAACATTTTCACGATCACTATGAATCTTCTAAGTATACACTAGAACGTATGCAAACTTCATTAGAACGAGGTGAAAATTCCAAGTGAAATCATTAGCTATTTCCGGATATAAAAATTTTGAGTTGGGTATTTTTAAACGTGATGCCAGTGAGGCTAAGTATATCCAATTAGCGCTTAGGAAAAAATTACTTTCTTATATAGATGAGGGTTTGGAATGGGTGATTATTTCTGGTCAGCTTGGGACGGAACTTTGGGCAGGGGAAGTGGTTTGTGAACTAAAAAGTGAGTTTCCAGTAAAACTTGCGATTTTAGAACCTTTTTTTGAACAGGCGGGAAACTGGAATGAAGCGAACAAGCTTTGGTATGAAGAAGTAGTTGGGGGCGCAGATTATCATGCGTTCATCACAGAGCGACCATATGAAAATCCAGGTCAGTTCGGAATGCGAGATCAATTTATTATTGAAAATACGGACGGCGCACTGCTTCTTTATGACTTTGAAAAGGAAGGATCGCCCAAGTTTTTTTACGAACGGGCTAAACATTTTTCGGAACAAAATGAGTACGCGCTTACACTAATCGATTTTTTTGAGCTACAAGAAATTGTGTTTGAAAGTCAAAATGATTTTTAATTTTTTCTAAAAAAGATGGCTTTACATTGACAAATGGTGTGAGATTTGGAAGAATAAGGGTATAGTTTCAATGAACTAAACGCATGAAAAGGAGTCAAAGCATTTTTAGTACTCTATCATGGAATGAATAAAATTGAGGTGGGTATTATGGCAGAAGAACAATTCGAATATAATTTAACTGCAAAAGAAATTTTAGAAAAAGAGTTTAAAACTGGTTTACGTGGCTATAATCCTGAAGATGTTGATGAGTTTTTAGATATGGTCATTAAAGATTATGGAACTTTCACACAAGAAATCGAAGCGTTGCAAGCTGAAAATATTCGCCTTGTGCAAGAGCTTGATAGCGCGCCTACAAAGCCTGAGGCAACAAGAAGTGCGTATCAGGCGCCTACGCAAACTACTGGCACAACGAATTTTGATATTTTAAAACGTTTAATCAAATCTAGAAAACATGTTTTCGGAAATAAACTAGACGAAGGCGAATAAATGTGATAGTATCACTTAGTGGAAAAATGTATAACTTCATATTAACGTTCGGATAATCGCTGCTTTATGCAGAGGAAAGTCCATGCTCGCACGGTGCTGAGATGCCCGTAGTGATCGTGCTTGGTGAAACCATAAGCCAAGGCAAGCTTTTTTAGCTTGACGGCAGGTGAATGACCTAAGTCTTTTAGATAAGGTGATTGTACCTTGAAAGTGCCACAGTGACGGAGTCCCCTTAGAAATAAGAGGAGTGGAACGAGGTAAACCCCACGAGCGAGAAACTCAAACAATGGTAGGGGCACTTTTCCCGAGTAAATGAATGAGGGAAGAGACACGCGTACTAAGTTTTCCGTTACGGTAACTAGTATGTGGTGTAGATAGATGATTATCCCTTTACTGTAACCCTGTACGCAGTAGAGGACAGAACATGGCTTACAGAACGTTAATATCAGGATGAACTAAAAAATGAAGGCTGTTTCAAAGGGCCGTTGCATTCTTTTAATGCCTTTTACGTATTACGTAGATGTCCTTTTGAAGCAGTTTTTTTCTTGGATAAAATAAAAAAGGATGATGACGATGAACGAATTTAATCTTGTGGCTACCGCTGCATCTGGACTTGAAGCTATTGTCGGCAAAGAAGTCAAACGTCTAGGATACGAACCAAAAGTGGAAAATGGAAAAGTGTTTTTTAGTGGGGATAAAAATGCGATTGCACGCGCCAATTTATGGCTTCGTGTTGCGGACCGCGTCAAAATTGTTGTAGGTGAATTTAAAGCGACAACGTTTGATGAGTTATTTGAAAAAACAAAAGCCTTACCTTGGGAAAATTATTTGCCACTGGATGCGGCTTTTCCGGTATCAGGTAAGTCCGTTAAGTCAACACTATTTAGTGTGCCGGATTGTCAGGCGATTACTAAAAAAGCGATTGTGAATCGGCTTAGTGAAAAGTACCGGCGGAGTGGAAGGCTCATGGAGACGGGGGCGCTTTTCAAAATAGAGGTGTCGATTTTAAAAGATGTTGTAACGCTTACGATTGATACGAGTGGCGCGGGCTTACATAAACGTGGTTACCGGACGGCTCAGGGCGGGGCGCCGCTTAAAGAAACGATGGCCGCAGCGCTTGTGTTACTTACGAGTTGGCATCCGGATCGGCCTTTTTATGACCCTGTTTGTGGGTCGGGGACTATTCCGATTGAAGCGGCGATGATTGGGCAAAATATTGCGCCTGGATTTAATCGCGAGTTTGTTTGTGAAACGTGGGACTGGATGCCGGAAAAAGTGTTTCAAGAGGCTAGGGATGAGGCGGAACGTTTAGCTAATTATGATCAGCCGCTTGATATTTTAGGTGCAGACATTGACCATCGTTTAATTGAAATTGCCAAGCAAAATGCGAAAGAAGCAGGGTTTGGTGATTTAATTTCGTTTAAACAAATGCAAGCAAGTGACTTTACAACTGAAAAAGAATACGGGGTTGTTGTGGCGAATCCACCGTACGGGGAGCGTTTAGAAGATGAGGAACAAATCCGCATTCTGTATAAAGAAATGGGCGAAGTCTATGCGAAGATGCCAACGTGGTCGGTGTATGTATTAACCAGTTATGAGAAATTTGAAGAAGTGTACGGGAAGAAAGCAACGAAAAAACGAAAATTGTATAATGGCTATTTGCGAACTGATTTATATCAATACTGGGGACCAAGAAAACCAAGAAACAAGGAGTGACAAATATGTCAGAAACCGTTTATGAACTTGAACAAGAATTTTTAGCTTACGTTAAACGAAAAGAAGCGCTTAACGAGGCATTAAATTTAGTTTATTGGGATATTCGCACGGGCATTCCTAAAAAGGGAGCCACAGCACGTTCTCTTGTCATTGAGGTTTTAGCAGAAGACATTTTTAAACTAGAAGTGTCTGAAGAAATGGCGGCTTTTATTGCAGCACTCACGCCACATAAAGACGAGTTAAATGAAGTGAGCCGTAAAACGCTCGAAGAATGCAGCCGTTTATATGAACGCAATAAAAAAATTCCAGCAAAAGAATTTGCCGCTTACTCCAAATTAGTGGCGGATGCGGAAACGGTTTGGGGAGAGGCCCGGGCACAAAATGATTTTTCGAAATTTGCGTCTTATTTAACGGATATCGTGGCGATGAAGCGCAAATTTATCGAGTATTGGGGTTATGATGCTAATAAGTATGATACTTTACTCGATCAATATGAACCTGGTATGACGGTAGAAATCTTGGATAATGTGTTTAATAAACTTCGCACAGGAATCACGGATTTACGGCAAAAAATGAAACAGGGCGTTACGCCGGATGCCGCACCGCTAAAAGTTAATCTGGCAAAAGAGATTCAAAAAACATTTAGTGAACGTGTTTTAAAGAAAATGGGATTTGATTTTGAGGCAGGACGTTTAGATGACACGATTCATCCGTTTGCTATCGGTTTAAATCGCGGCGATGTCCGAATTACAACGCGTTATGATGAAGCCAATTTTAAAATGGCCGTGTTTGGCATTATTCACGAGGGCGGGCATGCGATTTATGAACAAAACTTTGATCCAAAACTTGCCGGAACACCGCTTAGTGAAGGTGCTTCGATGGGCATTCATGAATCACAATCACTCTTTTATGAAATTATTTTAGGCTCCAGTTTCGCGTTTTGGAAAAGTAATTACAAAGACTTGGCTCTTCTTTCTAAACCTGCATTTGACGATGTGTCACTTGAGGATTTTTACCGAGCTACAAACATTTCTGAAAGTTCCCTCATACGAATTGAGGCGGATATTTTAACGTATCCCTTGCATATCATGATTCGCTATGAACTTGAAAAAGCCCTTATGAAC
Source organism: Listeria fleischmannii subsp. fleischmannii LU2006-1 (assembly GCF_000344175.1). GTDB lineage: Bacteria > Bacillota > Bacilli > Lactobacillales > Listeriaceae > Listeria > Listeria fleischmannii. The sequence continues at coordinate 19,225 of NZ_ALWW01000033.1, forward strand.
GGCGAACTAGAAGTGGCCGATTTACAAGAGGCATGGGCAGACAAATACGAGTCATATCTTGGCATTCGTCCAGAAAAAGATAGCGAAGGCGTGTTACAAGATATTCACTGGGCAGGTGGTGACTTCGGTTATTTCCCTTCGTATGCACTTGGCCTGATTTACGCTTCCCAGTTTTTCCATACGATGAAACAAGAAATTCCAAATCTAGACCAGGTTATCGCAAGTGATGATTATACGGAAATCCGTGAGTGGCTTACAAAAAACGTTCATCAATACGGTAAGCTAAAAAAACCACTTGAAATTTTGCAAGATACAACAGGCGAAAGTTTAAACCCGGATTATTTACTAGATTTACTAAAAGAGCGATATGCATTCGTTTACAAATTAGAAAGCTAAAAAAAAGCGATTGACCAAATAAAAAACGTTCGTTATAATGATACAATAATTAAACATGACACTTATATAATAATTGTGATATGGACAATGAGTTTCTACCCGGTTGCCGTAAATAACCGGACTATGAGTGATATGCATGAATCAGCCCGGCTGGTTTATTTCGCCTATCTCTCAAAACGAGATAGGTTTTTTGTTGTCTAAAAAGGAAGGGAGCACTTGTTTTGAAGTTATTAGAAGATTATATTTTGGAAAAAGGGACGGTTTTAGAAGGGGATGTACTGAAGGTCGATGCTTTCCTGAACCACCAAATTGATCCCAAGTTAATGCGTGAAATCGGCGGTGAATTTGCGGAGCATTTTAAAGGTTTAGGCATCACAAAAATTGTGACCATAGAATCATCCGGCATTGCGCCTGCCGTTTTTGCAGGCCTTTATTTAGATGTTCCTGTCATTTTTGCCAGAAAAAAGAAGTCTGTTACACTAAAAGACCATTTATATACCGCCGAAGTATATTCTTACACGAAAAAAGAAACAAGTTCAATCTCCATCTCAGAAAGTTTTTTAACAAGTGAAGATAAACTTTTAATTATCGATGATTTTTTGGCTAACGGACAAGCTGCGCTAGGGTTAATTGAAATTGCGAAATCCGCTAAGGCGACCGTGTCCGGCATTGGCATTGTAATCGAAAAATCTTTCCAAAAAGGCCGTCAATTACTTGATGAAACGGGCATTCAAGTGGTGTCACTTGCACGAATTGCTTCCTTAGAAAATCAAAGGATTCACTTTTTAGATGAGGAGGGTCATCATGTTAAGTAAGGGAAGAATGGCCGCACTAGGCTTTCAACATGTGCTTGCGATGTATGTCGGGGCTGTCATTGTGCCACTATTAATTGGCGGAGCACTTGGATTTAATACGGAACAAATGACGTATTTGGTTTCTATAGATATTTTTATGTGCGGTATTGCGACTCTTTTACAACTGACGGTGAATCGCTTTTTTGGTATTGGATTGCCCGTTGTACTTGGTTGTGCGGTTCAGGCGATTGCGCCCATCATTTTAATCGGGCAGGAAATGGGAATTTCTGCGATTTACGGCTCCATCATTGCTTCAGGCGTATTTGTTCTTTTAATCGCACCGTTCTTTTCTAAAATTGTGCGTTTTTTTCCACCAGTTGTAACGGGTTCTGTTGTAACGGTGATTGGGTTAACGCTCATTCCGGTGGCTATCAACAATCTGGCAGGGCGGTGTGGGGGCTTCGGACTTCGGTTCTTTTTATAATATCGGACTTGGTTTTGGTACGCTTTTACTCATTATTTTAGTTTATCGGTTTGGAAGAGGGTTCACAAAAGCAATTGCCGTTTTAATCGGGCTTGTTGGCGGTTCTGTTGCGGCTGCTATTTTAAACGGCATTAATTTGGCACCTGTTAAAGAAGCTAGCTTTTTTCATCTGCCGCAACCTTTCTATTTTGGAACACCAACGTTTGAATGGCCCGCGATTGTTACGATGATTCTAATTTCGCTTGTCAGCATGGTTGAATCAACAGGCGTTTATTTTGCCTTATCAGATATAACCGGTCGCTCCTTAAAGAAACAAGATTTAACGCGTGGTTACCGTGCGGAAGGACTTGCTATTATTCTAGGCGGTATTTTTAATACTTTTCCGTATACAGGCTATTCACAAAATGTTGGTTTGGTGCAGTTATCTGGGATTAAAACGCGTAAGGTGATCTATGTGGCGGCCGCATTTTTACTCGTACTCGGTTTAGTGCCTAAAATTGGTGCTGTTACAACGATTATTCCAACGAGTGTTTTAGGCGGTGCGATGGTGGCCATGTTTGGAATGGTTGTGGCCCAGGGGATTAAAATGCTTGGCAAAGTGAACTTTACCTCGCAAGAAAATTTACTTATTATTGCTTGCTCGGTTGGGGTTGGCCTAGGCGTCACAGTCGTACCGGATTTATTTCAAAACTTCCCTTCGTTTATTCAATTATTTACAAGTAACGGTATTGTAGCAGGTAGCTTTACGGCGATTATTTTAAATATTATTTTTAACATGCTCCCGTCACGAAAAAAAGACAGCAGTGAAGAAATGGAGTTACAACAAGTAAGTGAATAAGGGCAAAAAAAGACATACGAATCGGTATGCTTTTTTGTTGACAAATGGATGGAAAAGCGTAAAATGTAAAACGTAATCATTATTATTTACAAAAGAAAGGAGAAACTATGGCTAAAAAATCAAAAGTAGCAAAACATGAACGTCAAAAAGCGCTTGTTGAACAATACGCGGAGCTACGTAGAGAACTAAAAGCAGAAGGCCGTTATGACGAACTTCGAAAATTACCTCGTGACAGTTCTAAGACGCGTTTGCATAATCGCTGCGAATTAACAGGACGTCCTCATGCTTATATGCGTAAATTTGGTATGAGTAGAATCCGTTTTCGTGAGCTCGCACATAAAGGGCAAATTCCTGGTGTAAAAAAAGCCAGTTGGTAGACATATAATGAACGGAGGAGGCTGGAAGTGTTCCAGCTTCTTTTTTATGGTAAAATGAGACAAGAAAACTAAAAGGAGTCTCATAATGGAAACTAAACAACCTAATTTACTTGTTATTGATGGTATGGCACTATTATTTCGTGCGTTTTATGCAACAGCGGTGAGTAAACAATTTATGTACAATGAAAGTGGCCTGCCTACAAATGGGGTTCAAGGGATGTTGCGGCATATTTTTGCGGCAATGCGCCAAAGTCAGCCAACACATACAGTTATTTGCTGGGATATGGGCTCACAAACATTTCGAAATGAACTTTTTGATGGTTATAAAGCTGGCCGAACAGCGCCGCCAGAAGAAATGATTCCCCAGTTTGATTTAGCGAAAGAAGTAGCGGAAGCTTTTGGGTTTGTAAACATTGGTGTTCCGGGATTTGAAGCGGATGACTGTATTGGAACCATTACAACTAGGCTAACATCAGATTTAAACACAACGGTTTTAAGTGGAGATAAAGATTTACTACAACTTATTCATCCTAAAAATGAAGTATGGATTATGCAAAAAGGCTACGGAAATTATAAGCGCTATGATGAAGCTACTTTTTATGCAGAAATGGGAATTACTCCAAGTCAATTCATTGATGTGAAGGCGCTCATGGGCGATACTTCAGACGGGTATCCAGGCGTGCGTGGGATTGGTGAAAAAACGGCCTTAAAGCTTATTCAAGAATTTGAGACGATAGACGGTGTTTTAGCGAACCTTGATCAACTTAAACCCGCTCAGCAGAAAAAAATTGCAGAAGACCGAGACATGCTTTTTTTAAGCCAAAAACTAGCCGCTATTCATACGGATGTACCACTGGAAATAGATTATGAACGCTGTTTATTCCGCGGTTTTTCTAAAGAAATGAGTGACGCTTGCATGCATTACGGTCTGAAAACCGTGCAGCGGGATATTGAGGTGTAAAGAGATGCTAAACGAAATAAAAACAGAAACCGTAAAAGCAAAATTCCTCTCCTATTCAAAAGAAGAACAAATCAAATTGCTTGAACTAAGAAGGATTTTATTTCACATCGCCCATCTCATAAACCCAAGTGAACCCCTTATCGAATCGTTAAAATGGGGGCAGCCAAGTTATGCTATGAAGGGCGGGACACCTGTTAGGCTTGACTCATTTGGTGAAAAGCAAGTGGCCTTGTTCGTTCATTGCCAGACGCATTTAATAGACCATTTTCGAACGATTTTCGGTGGTGAATTGGTCTTTTCAGGCAACCGGGCCATCGTATTTGATGTAAATGCTCCTTTGCCAGAAGCTGCCATTCAACTGTGTGCGGAAGCGGCGTTTACTTATCATAAGAAGAAATAAAAGAAGCCCCCGAAGTAGTGTTTCGGGGGCTTCTTTTATTTTTCCGATTGAATGGCTTGGCGCGCTAATTCATCGGCTTTTTTATTTTGCGATACATTCCGGTAATTGATATAAAAAAGTGGAATTAGTTCCGAAAGTTGTAAAATCGCGTCTAAATGTGGCTTAAATAATGGATTTTTAGCATAGCGCTTCTCGACGCTATCAATCACAATTTTAGAGTCCGTATAAAGCCGAACAAAATCGGGGTTGTGCGTGAGTGCCAATTCAAGGCCTATTTTACAGGCTATAAATTCCGCTTCGTGATTGGTTAAAATGCCAATGGGAAGGGCATGTTGCTCATAAATTTGGTCGGATTTAATGACAACGCCGGCCCCGCTTAAACCAGGACTGCCGGAGCTAGCCCCGTCCACAAAAACGTCCATTTCGTACTCCTCCTTGATGTGTTTTCCTTATTATATTTTGTTCGTTCTTAAAATGCAAAAATAAAAAAGCCGGCAGAAGCCAGCTTGTCCGTGTCAAATTAGTTTCATTATACTTTTTCTACATTGGCCGCTTGAGGTCCGCGATTTCCTTCGACCACTTCAAAGGAGACTTCTTGACCTTCTTCTAACGATTTGTAACCATCACCTTGGATTGCCGTGAAGTGAACGAAAATGTCTTCGCCGCTTTCTGTTTCGATAAAACCATAACCTTTTTCATTGTTAAACCATTTTACTTTCCCATTTTGCATTGAAATAAATCCTCCAAATCTTGGCCCTTTTTTAAGTGACCTTTCTGTCATACAAGAAAGTCTTATACGATACTCTTAATATAAACCAAAGTACCTAATAAGGTCAAGATAATTTTTAAAAAATTATATAATCTTCTGACTTGTAAAGGTTTTCTTTTTTGTTTTTATCGTTTTTTTATAAAAATGGGGATTAGACGAGGTGCCGAAAGTACTAAAATTAACAATTTAATGTTTTATCATGCCTTTTTCTCAAAAAGAAAAAAAGTTTAGGGGTAATTGCTTTGTTAAATTTGTGTTGTGTAGTACAATTTGTATGTGAACGAAATTGAGTTGGAGGGTAGTGCTATGCCAACACCTAGTATGGAAGACTATATTGAGAAAATCTATTCTCTGATTGAAAACAAGGGTTATGCGCGAGTTTCGGATATTGCTGACGAACTGATGGTGCATCCTTCTTCGGTGACGAAGATGGTACAAAAACTTGATAAAGATGGCTATCTGGTGTATGAAAAATATCGTGGTTTGATTTTAACTGCAAAGGGCAATAAAGCTGGGAAACGACTACTTGAGCGTCATACACTCTTAGAAAGTTTTTTACGTACAATCGGTGTGAAAGAAGAGCATGTTTATGAGGATGTGGAAGGAATTGAACATCACTTAAGTTGGAATTCAATTGATCGAATTGGCGACCTCTTGCAGTTTTTTGAAGAGAACGAAGATGCACTTATAAAGCTTCGTGAACTGAACGCTCGAAATTTTGACAAAGAAGAATAAGGTATCACGGAATTGTAAAATGTAGATGCGCAATCCTCTTTTCCGTACAGTAAAAATTTACTGGCCGATTTTTTCGGTGCCTAAAAAGGAAAGGGTTTACATTTTGCATTTTCTTATTATACATATTTGGAGGGGAATAGAATGACAAAAGAAGTAAAATCAGACATCGAGATTGCACTCGCAGCAAAAGTAGATCCTATTACACAAATCGCGGAAAGTATCGGTCTTAGTGCCGATGACCTTGAACTCTACGGGAAAACGAAGGCAAAATTGACCTATGAAACCATCCATTCGCTAGAAAACAAAGAAAATGGGAAATTAATTTTAGTTACAGCCATCAATCCAACACCAGCTGGTGAAGGAAAATCAACTGTAACGGTTGGTCTTGGGGATGCTCTTTCTAGGAAGGGTAAGAAAACGGTCATCGCACTTCGCGAACCTTCGCTTGGCCCAACAATGGGAATTAAAGGTGGGGCAACAGGTGGGGGCTATGCCCAAGTTGTTCCTATGGAAGATATTAACTTGCATTTTACAGGAGATTTCCATGCGATTACGACAGCCAATAATGCGTTATCAGCGTTCATTGATAACCATATGCAACAAGGAAATGATTTAAATATTGATCAACGCCGTATTGTTTGGAAACGTGTTGTAGATTTAAACGACCGTGCCCTTCGTAAAGTAGTAGTTGGATTAGGCGGACCAATTCAAGGTATTCCGCGTGAAGATGGTTTTGATATTACAGTGGCGTCTGAAATTATGGCGATTATTTGTTTAGCAACAGATTTAAAAGATTTAAAACATCGTTTAAGTGAAATTGTGATTGGTTATAACTATGCAAGAGAACCAATTACAGTAGGGGAACTAGGCTATGAAGGTGCCCTCACTTTACTTTTAAAAGATGCCCTAAAACCTAATTTGGTTCAAACTTTAGAACATACTCCGGCCATTGTGCACGGTGGACCATTTGCTAATATCGCGCACGGCTGTAATAGTATTTCTGCTACCAAAACAGCGCTGAAACTCGGTGAATTTGTTGTAACAGAAGCTGGATTTGGTGCCGATTTAGGAGCAGAAAAATTCTTAGATATTAAAGTTCCTGCTTTAGGAAAAGCACCTGATTGTGTAGTTATTGTGGCAACCATCCGCGCGCTTAAAATGCATGGTGGTGTTGCAAAAACTGAACTGGGTTCTGAAAATGTTGAGGCACTAAAAGCCGGTTTTGCCAATCTTAAAAAGCATACGGAATCTATTCAACAATTTGGTTTGCCTTTTGTTATTGCGATTAACAAATTTATTACTGATACAGATAACGAAGTGAAAGCATTAGAAGAGCTTTGTTCCGCTAATGATATTCCGTTTTCACTTACAGAAGTATGGGAAAAAGGCGGAGAAGGTGGTCTTCCACTTGCTGAAAAAGTCATAAGTGAAATCGAAAAAGGCACAGCAAATTATACACGCCTTTATGATGATGCGGAATCTATTGAGGCTAAACTTGAAAAAATTGTAACGAAAATTTATGGCGGTATGGGCGTTGAACTTTCAACTAAAGCCCAAAAACAAATTGTAGATTTTAAAAAATACGGTTGGGATCGTTATCCTATTTGTATGGCTAAAACGCAATATTCGCTTTCTGATGAACCAACTTCTCTTGGCCGACCAGAAAACTTTACCATTCATATTCGCGAATTTATTCCAAAACTTGGAGCAGGATTCATTGTTGCTTTAACTGGCGATGTGATGACGATGCCTGGTCTTCCGAAAAAACCTGCGGCACTAAATATGGATGTTGATGAAAATGGGAATGCAATGGGATTATTTTAAAAGAAAAAGCGCGATTTTCGCGCTTTTTCGCTTGTAGAAAAACTCAAAGATTACGCAAAACAAAACGCTTCTCACCAAAATCAGACTGCTGATAAATGGTGAGATTCTAGGCAGTGCCTCTGTACCGGAGCGGAGTGTACTTGAGTACATGAGCACCGGAACGGAGGCACTAACAACGAAGATTGCCGTTTGTCAGCAGTCTGAAAGCGCGATTTTCGCGCTTTTTTATGTGCTCTCAAGCGAGAAAAAAAGTTAACCCTTTCTTCATGAGTATGCTAAAATGAAAGATACAAAGTGAAATAGGATGGGGAAGTTATGAAACAACTAAAAGTGATAGATATGACAAAAACGTTTGGTGAAAAAACGCTCTTTGATCATGTTGATGTAACAATATCAGAGGGGGAACGTATTGGTCTGATTGGCGTAAATGGTACGGGTAAGTCCACCTTTTTAGACTGTATTGCTGGGATTTCAAGCGGAGATACAGGTGAAATCTTGAAACCGAGTGACTATACAATAGGATTTTTAAGGCAAAACCCTCCTTTAGACGAAAAAGTAACGGTTTTAGAGGCTGTTTTTGCTGGTGAAACGCGAAATTTACGAGCAGTCCGCGAATATGAGCGGGTCTTGCTTGCGATGGAAGAGGAGCAAACAGAGGCGATACACGAGCACTTCACGCGGGCACAAGCGGAAATGGATGCAACGAATGCGTGGGATTTAAATACGGAAGCGAAGACGATTCTGGACCGTCTTGGCGTTAAAAATTTAAAGGCGAAAATTAGTGAGCTCTCAGGCGGCGAGAGAAAACGGGCGGCGCTTGCCCAGGTATTAATTGAAACGCCTGACTTGCTCATTTTAGATGAACCAACCAACCATCTTGATTTTACAACAATCAAATGGCTAGAAGATTATTTAACCCGTTTTAAAGGAGCCGTGCTTGTTGTAACGCATGACCGCTACTTTTTAGACCGGATTACGAATCATATTATTGAGCTCGATTACGGAAAACTCTATCGTTATGTGGGAAATTATGAAAGCTTTATGGAATCAAAAGCCATTCGCTTAGAGAATGAAGTCCGCGAATCCGAGAAAAATCGAAATTTATATCGAAAAGAATTAGCCTGGATGCGCCGCGGGGCCAAAGCGCGCTCCACGAAACAAAAAGCGCGCAAGGATCGTTTTGTGGATTTAGAAGATAAAGTGAAAACAAAAACGAATGACGCGAAACTCGAACTTGATTTTAAAACAAGTCGTCTAGGGAATGATGTTTTTTTACTCGAACATGTTTCGAAACGATTTAGCGAAAAAGTGATTCTAGATGATTTTAATTTACTGATTAAACCAGGCGAAAGGCTTGGTATCACAGGGAAAAACGGAACAGGAAAGTCCACCCTTTTAAACATGCTGACAGGTCAAATTACGCCAGATACAGGAGAAATCACGACTGGGCAGACGGTAAACATCGGTTACTATACGCAGCAGAACACTGAACTTGACCCAGATAAACGGATGATTACCTACTTGCAAGAAATCGGGAACGAAGTGAAGACGACGCAAAATGAAACCATCAGTGTGAGTGCCATGCTCGAACGTTTTTTATTCCCAAAAGAAGCACACGGAAAATTGATTGGAAGCCTTTCTGGTGGGGAAAAACGGCGCCTATTCTTGCTTAAGGTTCTGATGAGCGCGCCAAACGTTTTATTACTCGATGAACCAACGAATGATTTAGACACCGAAACCTTAACCGTTCTAGAAGATTATTTAGAAACGTTTAATGGAACGGTTATTACAGTGAGTCATGACCGCTACTTTCTTGATAAAATAGCGAGTAAATTGCTAGTTTTTAAAGGACAAGGAATTACCGAGGAATATTACGGGATGTATAGCGAGTATTTAGAACAGGCGTCAGATGAAACGCCAAAGAAAGTGGTACCAAGTAAGCCCAAAGAAGAGCCCGAGGTTAAAAAAGAAAAAGTGAAATTTTCCTATATGGAAAAAAAGGAATGGGCAGGAATTGAGGCAGCTATTGCTGAAAAGGAAGCGCAAATTGTGACACTAAATGAAGAACTTCAAGAAACAGGTGCAGATTTTACAAAAGCGGGTGATTTGAGCGCGCAAATTGAAACGGCAGAGGCCGATTTATTACATTTATATGAGCGTTATGAATATTTATCGCAATTTGCGAATTAGGAGTTGGGACGATTGAAACAATATTTAGATTTAGAAAAATATGTGTTAGAACATGGTACACAAAAAGGCGATCGAACAGGTACAGGTACAATTAGTACTTTTGGTTATCAAATGCGATTTAATTTGCAAGAAGGATTTCCCCTTTTAACAACCAAACGTGTCCCATTTCGTTTAGTGGTGAGTGAACTTTTATGGTTTTTACACGGGGATACGAACATTCGTTATCTCTTGCAACATAATAATAACATTTGGAATGAATGGGCATTTGAACGCTACGTTAAAAGTGCGGACTATAATGGCCCAGATATGACGGATTTTGGTTTGCGTGCAAATGCTGATCCTGAATTTAATGAAGTGTATCAGGCGGAGATGGAAAAATTTAAAGCGCAGATTTTAGCGGATGAAAAATTTGCTAGTCAGTACGGCGAACTTGGCAACATCTACGGAAAACAATGGCGTGAGTGGAAAACTTCAAACGGGGAAACGATTGATCAACTGCAAGATGTAATAGAGATGATTAAGACAAACCCTAATTCAAGACGCCTCATTGTATCGGCTTGGAATCCGGAAGATGTTCCTAACATGGCTTTGCCGCCATGTCATACGCTGTTCCAATTTTTTGTGGCTGACGGAGCATTATCCTGTCAACTTTATCAAAGAAGTGCGGATATCTTTTTAGGTGTGCCGTTTAATATTGCGAGCTATGCGCTTCTTACGCATCTTATCGCGCGCGAGACGGGTCTTAAGGTCGGGGAGTTTGTCCATACGATGGGGGACGCGCATCTTTATAACAACCATTTGGAGCAAGTGAAAGAGCAGTTGCAAAGAGAGCCGCGCCCACTTCCAAAACTTGTACTGTCGGATAAGCCGGCGACCATTTTTGATTTTGATGTAGCGGACATCTCTCTTGTGGGATATGACCCGCATAAAATGATTAAAGCACCGATTTCTGTTTAAAAGGAGGATTCCTGTGATTTCATTTATTTGGGCTCAAGATAAAGAAGGTAATATTGGTAAAAATAATAGTATGCCGTGGCACTTACCAGAAGATTTAAAGTTTTTTAAAGAACAAACAAGTGGCCATACGGTTGTTATGGGACGAAAAACGTATGAATCCCTAGGAAAAGCACTTCCAAATCGGCGAAATCTCGTTTTATCACGCGATACTACTCTTTCGTTGCCGGATGCGGAAGTTGTGCATGATAAAGACGAGATTATCCAAATGGCCAAAAAGGAATCGTTATTTATTTGCGGCGGCGCGGAAATTTACCGCTTGTTTTTAGATGTGGTGGATCGTCTGATTGTCACTAAAATCGAGGCAACGTTTGATGCGGATACGGCTTTTCCAGACGTCGATTGGTCAAAATTTGAATTAGTCAGCGAAACAACAGGTATGCGCGATTTGAAAACGGATATTTCATTCGGCTTCTACACTTACGTGAGAAAGCGCGTCGTATGAAATCGAAATTAGAGCAGCGTGCTTCATTCATTGAACGCGCAACAAGCGCATTTTGCTGTCCAATTTGTGAGCAGGACTGTGATTTCGAACCACCACTAACATTAAAGTGTCGAAATGGGCACGCGTTTGATGTGGCGAAACCAGGCTATTTATTTTTACTTGCTCACGGGACGAAAACGAAGTACGATAAGGCGCTTTTTGAGGCGCGCAAACGACTGATTGAAACAGGTTTCTTTGATCAAATGACTGCGCGAATCATTTCTTTTATCCAAGAAATCGACCGAGAGGAACTTCAAATTGTGGATGCGGGTTCAGGCGAAGGCAGTCACTTGGCGCACATCGCTCAAATGATTCCAAAAGACGTATTAGCATTTGGATTTGATATTGCAAAAGAAGGCGTGAAGCAAGCGGCAAGAGATTATGCCGACATTATTTTTGCGGTGGCCGACTTAGCCAATATGCCTTTAAAAAAATCAGAAACAGATGTTATTATCAATATTTTATCTCCTGCGAGTTACGAAGAATTTGCGCGGATTTTAAAGGATGATGGGCGAGTTATTAAAGTCATTCCGGAGACCAATTATTTAAAAGAACTTCGAACTTTTTTCTATGATGATGAAAATACTTATTCTAGCACGCGAGTTCAAGAACGCTTTAAGGAATCTTTTTCTGTCGTTCATGAAGAGCGGGTGACTTATAAGCGCAAACTTGACCGCTCGGAGCTAGCCGATTTAATGGCCATGACACCACTTGGTTGGCACATTACGGAGGAGAAGAAGGCGCTTCTCCTTTCTTTCGGAACGCAGACAATTACAGTTGATTACAAGATCATCGTAGGGGCCAAACATAAATTGGACTTAAAGTAGGACTTTCCATGTTATATAATAAAAAGAAAACAGGAGGTTACTTATGAGTGAACTTTTAGCGCTTCAAAATGGATCAGATATTCGCGGAATTGCTATTCAAACGGACGAGCATGACATCACATTAACAGACGACGCGATTCAAAAAATAGCACAGGGCACTACGCTTTTTTTAAAACAAAAGAAAAAGTTGTCTGGGCGAATTAAAGTGGTAATCGGTCATGACAGCCGCTTGTCGGCAGAACGAATCAAATTAGCGTTAACGGAAGTACTTTCTTCAAATGGAATTGAGGTGCTTGATGCCCATCTTGCGACCACGCCCGCGATGTTTATGGCGACTCAGTATGAGGAAATTAACGCAGATTGCGGGATTATGATAACAGCAAGCCACTTACCTTATTTTTATAACGGAATCAAGATTTTTACCCAGTCCGGCGGCGCAGAAAAAGAAGATATTCGTTACATATTAGAACATGCCACTGAAAAAACGGAAAATACACAAGCTGCTACGGTCAAAAATATAGATTTAATGAGTCTTTATGCGGATGATTTAGTGAGGAAGATTCGGGAAAAAGTTGGCACTTCCGAAACACCACTTGCAGGTAGTAAAATTGTGGTAGATGCAGGCAACGGGGCAGGTGGATTTTTTGCAAAAAGCGTTTTAGCTCCCCTTGGTGCAGATGTTTCGGCCAGCCAGTTTTTAGAGCCAGATGGCCATTTTCCAAATCACATTCCAAATCCCGACAACGATGAAGCGATGGCGAGCTTACAAAAAGCTGTTTTAGAGAGCAAGGCTGATTTGGGTGTCATTTTTGATACAGACGTGGATCGAGCGGCAATCATGGATCAAAACGGAGAAAGTCTCAATCGAAACGCTCTTATCGCCGTTATTTCTGCCATTCTATTAAAAGAGCATCCAGAAACGACCATTGTCACAGATTCTACGACTTCCGATCATTTACGCCATTTTATCGAGTCGCTTTCTGGGAAGCAACATCGTTTTAAACGTGGCTACCGTAATGTGATTGGGGAAGCGATTCGACTAAATGAAGTGGGGATACCTTCTGAAATTGCCATTGAAGTAAGTGGACACGCGGCTTTAAAAGAAAATTACTTTTTAGATGATGGGGCCTATTTAGTTGCACGGATTTTGATGGAATACGCCAAGTTAAAAGCAGATGGCGAGGACTTAATGAGCTTGATTGCTAGTTTAAAACAACCCGCTGAAAGCATGGAAATGCGTCTTCAAATTTTGGACGATGATTTTAAACCATACGGGCAAAAGGTGTTAAGTGATTTTGAAGCATTTGTAAAACAAATGCCTGATTTTGAGCTCGAGCCTAATAATTATGAAGGCATTCGTGTACAAACAAGTGGGAAATACGGCTCTGGCTGGTTTTTACTTCGGATGAGCTTGCATGAACCGGTTATGCCGCTTAATATTGAAAGTGATACGAAAGGCGGCATTGACCTGATTTTAACGGATTTAAGACCGTTTTTCGAAGGGTATAAGGCCACCTTAAAAATTTTAAATGAGGAAAAATACTTTGTAAAGTTTGAATTT
>NZ_ALWW01000034.1 GCF_000344175.1 Listeria fleischmannii subsp. fleischmannii LU2006-1
ATAAGTCTGCCAATTTCCCCATTTGATAGAATGGTAACTTCATAATATTTCTCTGCTTTTTGAATCGCTGTAAAATCATAGCCTTCAAAATATTGATTAAAAAAACGCAAATAATGTTCTTTTCTTGCATAAATCATTGAAAAAACAATACGATTTTGAAAGCCAACTTTATCTTGGTCATTTTCTTTTGTATAGACCGTTTTAAAAAATTCATTAATCATTTGTAAATAAGCAAATGGACTCGTATATTTTGATAAATTTAAATAATCAAAGGCCGGCTCATCTTTCGCGTTAAAAGAAACCGTATTTTGCGCATCTTGAAAAAACACATGATATATCCCTTCTTCGCTGAACCATCCATTTGCTACACCTTTTCGAATACCTCGAAAAACCATGCCAGAAGCTGGATTTTTTTTAATAAGAAATGAAAATGCTGGATTGTCGCTTGCTAATTGAATTATCGCCATCTCTTTCTCCCTTTCTATTACTGTCTTACTCATTATAACAAAATTACGATGGTTAAAGCGCTTCAATTTGGGATGAACTATCTCATTTCCTATCAACCTTTTACAACGCCAAGCGTACGTAATGTTTTCACAATTGTAACAAGTTCTTTTTGATTTTGCATCACTTGATCAATATCTTTATATGCATGCCTACTCTCTTCGGCCACATCTTTTAAGTTTGTTTTCCCTAAAGTAACATTTTGATTTTCTAAGTCTTTTAATACTTCTTTAGCAGGAAAATTAGCTTTTGCTTTTGTTCTAGAAAAGTTTCGTCCCGCCCCGTGTGAGGAAGAATAAAAACTTTCTTTATTTCCAAGTCCCATTGTAATGTAGCTCTTAGAACCCATTGCACCAGGAATAATTCCTAGCTCCCCATTTTTCGCACTTGTAGCCCCTTTGCGATGCACATACACGTGCTCATTATAATGTGTTTCAAGTTGCGCATAATTATGATGGCAATGAATGGGATTTTTAAACTCGGCCTTTTGATTAAGCTCTTGTCTCGCCACTTCACATGTTATTTCCATCGCTTTATTTAGCATTGTACAACGATTTAAATGGGCATATTGAAGCGCAAAATTCATCCATTCAATATAAGCTTCCCCTTCTTCTGATTGAATAGGTAAAAAAGCAAGTGCGTTTTCATCCTGCAAACGACTATACCATTTTTCATTAGCTGCTTTTGCCACCTTATCAAAATGCGTACAAATGGAGGCACCTAGATGGCGACTTCCGGAATGCAACATGATACATAAATAGCCTTTTTCATCTTCTTGGAATTCAATAAAGTGATTCCCCCCTCCAAGTGTTCCAATTTGATAATACGCATACTCAATTGTTTCACTCACATTTGGAAGTGCCTCATAAAATTCTAGTTTATTTGCTTCATCTAACAGCTCAGAATGTTGCTTTACAGAATGTTTCCTTTTCCCAACCGGAATCTCCTCAAGCGTTTTTTGAACTAGTGTTGACATAACTTTTTGTGCCTCACTAGCTAAAATATTGGTTTCAACAAAACTCATCCCGCAGCCAATATCCATACCGACAGCGTAAGGCACAATCACATCTTTCGTCGCTAGCACGCCCCCAATTGGCATCCCTTTCCCGAAATGAGTATCCGGCATTAACGCAAGCCACTTAAAAACAAAAGGCAAATTCGCCACTTCTTTTGCTTGCTCTAAACAGCCCTCCTCAATATCTTTGCCGCTTTCAAGCCATATTTTAATAGGTTTTCCGTTCTTCTCTTTTTCATAGTGAACAAACATTTTTGTCACTCCTTCCTAGTCGATATATGTAGTATAGAAAAAATTGCCCATTTTATCTTTTAAAAAAAAGGTGCGCAATGTTAATCTGAAATGGAAGGGAGACGATTTATGTGGCAAAAGAATTTCAAGAATTAATTAAAAACATCAATACCATACGTCCTTATGCGCGTGATTTTTATATTTATGGTTTTAAAACGCGTGAAGAATTTAAACAAAAAAGTATTCGAAGCTATGATACGGAACGGCGCCGCATCGAAAGCTATTTTCACAATAATATCGAATCTGAAATAAATGGCTCTAAAAAAACAGTTCGCTTAGCAATTGACTCGACCGATTTAAGCGAAAATCCTTTTTTCTCTATTTGGAAAGCCAAGTCATTTACCAAAAATGATATTTATTTACATTTTATGCTCATCCACCTTTTAAAAGAAGAATCAAAAAATTTACAAGAAATTTTGCGAGAGCTAGATAATGAAAAGCTGATTGAGGAAGGAACAGTAAGAAAAAAATTATCTGAATATGTCA
This sequence comes from Listeria fleischmannii subsp. fleischmannii LU2006-1, assembly GCF_000344175.1. GTDB lineage: Bacteria > Bacillota > Bacilli > Lactobacillales > Listeriaceae > Listeria > Listeria fleischmannii. The sequence continues at coordinate 2,297 of NZ_ALWW01000034.1, forward strand.
AATTAGGAATCCTAAAACAAACCAAACAAAAAAAGGTGAACTATTATAAGCTCATCCTTTTCCCGGAATTGTCTTCTGATTTTCTAACAGCCATTCAATTTTTCAAAGAAGTTTTACCAGTTGGAATATTAGGCGCGTATATTTTAAATGCGCAAAAGGTCAGTTTGAAATCGCCTTTTATTTTTAAACATTTTTACCCGGTTCATACTTTAGACGATCAAATCGCTTTTGATCTCCTCACTGCCATACGTTTAAAAAAGCATATTGAAATCCACCTTTTCACCCATAAGAAAAAGATCTCAAAATCCTTTTTACCGATTAAACTTTTGGTGAGTTCACAAACTGGCAGACGTTATGTGATGGGACGTACGGTGGGTTCGCATAACTTTACATCTTTTCGACTCGATCACATTGAATCGGTTAAGATTTTAGGTGTTGATGAAGATTTTGACCAGATTGCAGCTGAATTTAAAGACGCGCTCCCTTATTTTTGGAGCAATATGAATGGGAACTTTAAAACTAGCACATTTAGAATGCAACTGCGGATTGATGAATATCGCGAAACCTACTTGATCGACCGCATCAAACGGGAAGGTCGTTCAGGGAAGCTTACCAAAATTGGACCCAATCTTTTTGAATATGAAGTTAAGCTTTTTGATTTAACAGGGATTAAACCTTTTTTACGAACGTTTATCGGGAGAATCGTTAAAATGGAAGCAAGCAGAAAAGGTTTCGTTGCATCCTTCCTAAAAGAGGTATCTCTCATGTACGAATTTTACGAGGAGGAACATTAGAATGCCTATTTTCAGTGAAATTTATGGAACTTATTATACCATTGTCAATCAAATTCTTATGAAAAATAACCCCTTGTCAAAAAGTGATATCCACTCTATTGTTCAAAATTTAGGATTCAAAGAGACGCTTTTTCATATTGAAAAACAATTAATGACGACAGATAATTGGGATTTACTAACCCATGAAAATCATGCCCTAACGCCTAAAATCCCTAGCATACCTCCCGTTTATCGCGACTTTGAAAAACGTTTTCTAAAAACCATTATAGAAGATTCACGTATCGCTTTATTTTTAGAACAAGAAGAAATTACAAAATGGCAAACCTATCTCCATTCTATCGAGCCGCTTTTTTCTAATGAAGATATCCTTTATTTTGACCAATTTTCTGATGGAGACCCCTATTCGGACCCTAGCTATATCACACACTTTAATATGATTTTAAAGGCCATACAGAAAAATAAAATGGTTTATTTAGAATATGAAAAATCAAAAAATAACGTGTTAAAAGGAAGTTTCAATCCTCAAAAACTCGAATTTTCACAAAAAAATAATCGTTTTCGCCTTTATGCTATCTCTCAAAAAAACAATTCGAGCTATATTTTAAATATGAAAGACATTCGTTTAGCATGTATCCAGTCTGAAAATGCCCATGATGCCATTATCCAAAATCCACAAGTAAAAACCATTTGCTGCATCCTTTTTGATCGTAGAAATGCCCTAGAACGTGCTATGTTTCACTTCGCAAGCTACCGTAAAACAACCAAACGTTTAGATGAAAATACATTTGAACTGACCATCACATATAAAAAAGCCGTAGAAAGTGAAGTGCTTATTCAAATTCTATCTTTCGGTCCGATGTTGAAAGTGGTATCCCCTGCGCCATTTGTCCATAAGATTAAACAACGCTTGCAAAAACAAAAAGCGCTTTTCTCTCAGGAGTTATAAGCGCATAATTATTGAATTATTATTCTTTCGACAAAAAATCATATCCGACTTTTACTATGATTCTAAACAAAAAATCGAGTCTTATCATGACTTTTTAAAATCATAGCACGATGTAACTAAAAACAAGAGCAAAGTGAGGGATAACCCTCAAGGCGCGGAACGAATAAATAAACAGGCTACTAAATAAATATCAAAGTAGCCTGTTTTTATTTATCTATGATTTCGCTTCTTACAAATCGAGTAAACGTTGTTTCTTATGTAACTTCATCGTGCTCCATTTTATCAGTTCTTCATACCTCGATGCTACCTCGTTTTAGTTGATCGAGTAGTGTTGCCAAATTGATGACGACTTTGTCCGCTAGTTTGTCCAGGGCTTCGACCGCTACTGCCTTATTGTCGCTTAGCTGGTACTTAATATCTTCAAACACCATCTTAGAACTTTCGTAAATATTAACCGATACTTTGTTCAGTGCGATGACATTTTGGAACTGTGTTCCCTCAAAAAGCGCTGTATCAATATACGGACGGTACGCATCTAAAACAGCGCTTAACCCGCCCCCTCTTAAGGAACGTGTCGCCTGAATGAGTGACTCCACCATGACTTGGTAGGGTTCGGCAAACTCAATAAACGCATCCAAGCCTGCTCGCATGTTGTCGTCTATATCAGTAAAAGGCACTTTTACATAGTCTAAACCACTTCGCACCGTCTTCACAATCGCATAGGTTTCCCCCACTGTCATATTTAATTGATTCAATGTACTACCTAAATTGGTTATGATAGGATCAAGAGAAGAGGTCGCCGCATCACGAAATTTTCGAAAGTTGTCGTCTAGTAATTTTTGCTTTTTCCCCATACCATCTTGAAGTGCTTTGGATTCCTGTAACGTAAAATCAGAAGTAGCAGGAGGCGCCGCGACTCGTTCTATTTGTTGTGTAACGGTTAAAAGCTTATCCGCTTTTTCTAACTCCTTCGATACGTAGGTTACCTGCGTCCCAAAAGTCACAATTTGATTAGTGACAACTTCCTTATTCTCGTCAATGATTTTATAGTGGGCTTTTAACTCCGCCACCATACCATCGTCAAGAAATTCATTGTCTATCCCCTGGAAAAGTTTGGGAATGGCTTGTTTTTTCAGCGCATTCACTTGAAGGATAAGATCATCCAGTTTCATAAGAGTATCGTTTACAAGTAAGGGTAAATCCATCAGCAAACTAAAAGCGCCTAAAAAAGAATGCGTCGAGATAAAATCAAAAATATCGGATATGACCGGAGTGGAACGAATTCTTTGAAGCGCGTCCAAGGCTTTCACACCTACAGGATTGATTTTTTCAATTTCATCGCGAACGAGTTCATACTGCGATGTAAACGTCATAATTTTCCCCAAAGCATCTTGCCCGAGTAAAGCATCAAAGCTAGCTGTTAGTGTTTCTTTCCGGTCATCTAGCTTAGCGCCTTCCCGTTCGACAATATCCACGGCATGATCCACATGTGATTGGGCGGTGGTTATTTGCCCTTTCATTTTCGACACCATAGCCTCTGCCAAGATTTTCATGTTTTCGGGATTCATGTCTATTTTATGCCCTTTACCGCCCGTGAGAACTGCCCCACTCCAGACACCAACAGGTAAGTAGGCATCGGCATCGATTAAGATTTCCTCCCCGTCTATCTTAATCGATTCACTATAGCCCGTGTGGTTGGATACCAGAGTAGCAAATAAAGGCATATTGTTATTCACGATGATATTTTTACCCGGTAAACGACTCAAGTATCCCGCACTTCGCTCCCCTAATGTTAGCGGATCATACTCACTCATATAGTTGGTAATATCGGGGTTCTTTTGGGTGTACTCCCCATCAGGCAACATCGCAGGGTTATAGGTCACACTCTTAACATCATTATTGGGACGCGACATAGTTACCAAGTCCACCCCCTAAAGAGTTGCCTCCCACGTACTTGATGTCATATTTTTCACTCATTTCCTTGTAGGCTTCGTCCGCCGCTAGTAGTTGAGCATCGGGAATGTTCCCCGGCAGTGTGGCGTCGGTAATAATATCCCGACCCCCGTCTTTTTGCCCTTGTGTGCCTTGAAAAACCATACCGACTTCACCTGTTTTGGTGTTTTCGACAATCATGTAATCTAGTCCGGATTTTGTTCCATATTTTCCTTCTTTAACCTCATAAGAATTTTTAATGCCGTTCAAAGTAATATAGTCTCCAGGCTGTGGTTCTTCATAGACTATTTTGCCGCTCAATTCAATAATATCTAAGTCCGATGTTTTTAGTTTTTCCGCTGTTGGCATCTTCCAAAGCCCCCTTGTCCATTATTTTTGAATATCCTCAACCCTAACATTATCACCATCGGGCAAGCCAACTCGATCAACAATAAAATTATCATATAGAATAACACTATAATTTCCTTTTGGAAGTCCTGTCTCATTCTTCAAATCTTTGGCTATTTGTTCAGCCTTCTCTTGTTTTGGCACCCCTTTACTTGTGTTATAGAAGTGTAAGACAATGTTTGCATTTTCAAACTTACCATCTACTTTCGAAAACAAATTTTGCAATTCGCTTGCAGAAATATTTTGTTTTTTTATATAGGCATCATAAACTACTGTAGAATCTCCACCAACTGGAACAAAATAATAGCTTTTTTCATAACCCGAAGCATGTGTTTTGTTGATTGCGGTTTGATTCAATCCTTGTAAATCATATTTTTTTGCCATTGTCTTCGTAAAAGTATCTAAGTTTCCAAATTCTTCTCTATATGCCTTAACATATGAACCACTAATAATAGCACCTTCAACTTTCCATTCCTCAGAACGAGCACTATTCAACTCCTTAGTCCGTGGATCTATTCCCACAATCACAGAAGTATGAAACTCTATTGGCTCTTCTGCTTCCACCATAACAACCGCCGCATCTCTTGCAGGTACTACATTGTTCACTTTAACATTAGTTTTATATGTATCTTTCATATATGCGACAGCTCGTTTTTTTATTTCTGCTTCATTCTTTTCAACAATATCTTTAGACTTGTCGCCATCAACAAAGATAAAACCCTGTCCTTTATACTCTGCTACAGGTGTTGTCCCGTCGTCTGCTTTCTTTTCTTTTTCGTCTGAATTCCCCATAAATGAACAACCTCCTAGTAAAATTGATAAACCAATAATAGAAATAGCTATTTTTTTCCCGTTCATTGTACGCCCCTTTTCTCTATTTATATAAGAAATGCCTCTTACAATAAGAGGCGTTCTTTTTAAATTAAAATCCAAAATTCTGCGATAATTGTTGATCTTGCTCTTCCACTGCATGGGCAGTTTTTTGAAGTTGTTGTTCAATTTGATCCATCAAATTTGCAAACTCTGTTACTTTTGGTTTTAATTGATTGAATTGATCGTCAAAACGTGCGAACGCTTGACCTTCCCATTCACTGCGTAATTGTTCTTGTGTTTGGGATAAGCGTTGTAATAATTGTTCAATATCTCGCGCACTTGTTCCGTATGTTTTTGCACGATCGCGAAGTTCTGCCGGGGTCATTCTAATTTGTCCAGACATGAAATTCATCTCCTGTTTATGTATTTTTATCGCAATTATACTATAGCATATCGATTTTTTACTGTCTATGTAGATTTTGTGAACTTTTCAGAAAAAAAGACATAAAAAAGAGAGACTTGCCCCTTTTAATTAGTCTACTTGTTTTTAAATTGCGGCCCAACAAAAACTTAAACACACATTAAGTTCACAAATAACCAAAATATATATGCATGCATTTAAACAACGCTTGCAGAAACAAAAAGCGCTTTTCTCTCAGGAGCTATGAGCGCATAATTATTGAATTATTATTCTTTCCATCCCAAAAAAGGTATAATAGTTTAAAAGTAGAAAAAAGGAGGATGTGATGTGAAAAAAATTGGGGTGGTTTTTTGGTGCTCTGTGGCACTTATCCTTCTGGCCGTTTTATCAGGCGTATTTTTTCCGCAAGGTTTTGAAACAGCAACAGCAAATATCCAAGAATTTTTAACCACTACGTTTGGTTGGTACTATCTCCTAGTCGTAGTTTGTATTGTGGCATTTTGCGTTTTTTTAATTTTAAGTCCGATTGGCGCCATTCGCTTAGGGAAACCAGGCGACCGGCCTGAATATAGCAATAAATCTTGGTTTGCGATGCTTTTTAGCGCAGGAATGGGAATTGGCCTTGTCTTTTGGGGGGCAGCAGAACCGCTTTCCCACTTCGCTATCAGCTCACCAAGCGGCGACACTGAGACTCAAATCGCGCTGCAGCAATCATTACGCTATACATTCTTTCATTGGGGGATTTCCGCCTGGGCGATTTACGCCGTTGTGGCCCTTGCACTCGCTTATTTTAAATTTAGAAAAAAAGCACCGGGTTTAATTAGCGCAACCCTCTATCCCATCCTAGGGAACCGGTCGTCAGGAACGATTGGACATATCGTTGACATCACAGCCGTGTTCGCGACAGTAATTGGTGTGGCGACAACACTCGGACTCGGCGCCCAACAAATTAACGGCGGTCTCGCCTATTTATTCGATATTCCAATTAATTTTACCATTCAAATGATTATTATCATCATTGTGACTATCCTATTTATGATTTCCGCGGCTAGCGGTTTAAACAAAGGTATCCAGATTTTGAGTAATGTGAATCTTTATATTGCAGCTCTCTTGCTTGTACTTACGCTCTTTTTGGGCCCGACGGTTAAAATTTTCAATGAGTTTACGAATGCTTTCGGCCAGTACCTTCAAAATTTTATACAAATGAGTTTTCGTACTGAGCCTGGAAATCCGGCTGGACGCGAGTGGATCAATAGTTGGACGATTTTCTACTGGGCGTGGTGGATGTCTTGGTCGCCATTTGTCGGCTTTTTCATCGCTCGTATCTCAAAAGGTCGTACGATTCGCGAGTTTTTAATGGGCGTTATTGTCCTTCCGACGATTGTGAGTACACTTTGGTTTGCGGTCTTTGGCGGAACTGCCATAAATATTCAGCGTACCTCCGTGCCAAAACTGCAAGAACTTCCTACTGAACAAGTTCTTTTTGGTGTATTAAATGAGCTTCCGCTCGGTTTTATTTTATCTATCATCGCTATTATTTTGATTGCTGTTTTCTTTGTCACTTCTGCCGATTCAGCCACGTTTGTACTTGGAATCCAAACTACAAACGGCGCGATGAATCCCAGTTTTCAAATTAAATTGGTATGGGGCATTTTACAAGCGGGAATTGCAAGTACGCTACTTTTCTCCGGCGGCCTCCAAGGTTTACAAAACGCCGCGATTATTGTAGCCTTTCCATTTTCCATTGTCATCATCTTAATGATGATTTCACTCTATATCTCACTTTCAAAAGAACGAGACCGGCTTGGTTTATTTATCCGACCCAAAAAATCACAACGCGATAATCTATAAAAAAAGAAACAGGATCCGCTCCTGTTTCTTTTTTATTTAAATATCAGATAAAGAATGATTGTCTGATCCTTTTTTGCAAGTTCCTCTTTATTAAAAAAATCTTCGCTTATAGAAATCCCATTTTCACTTCTATTCCAATATTGTAAAATATAGCGTTTACCAAGCTTAATTTTTCCATTTTTAAAAGGCTCCGAGGCGGCACTACCTTGTTCAGATTGATTGGTGAGTACCGACTTTAGCGGAATAGCACCTTCTGATTGGGCACTATTTACAAGAAGTTTAGCGCGAACTTCTTCTGGCTTCATTAGATTAAGGCCGACAACTCCCCATACTAGTTCCCCGTTCATCGCACTTTTCCTGTCGCTTAAAATTCCCGCCACTTTTTTATGACTAACACGATTCTCTTTTTCGTACACATCTAAATATACGAAAGCACTCTTTCCTTCTGTATTAAAACTCACCTTGCCGCTAAAAGAAGGTCTAGCTCTGTAATCACATTTTCCTCTTTTTTGACTAAAGCTCCGTTTGGTACCCCCGCTATTTTACTCCCTTGAAACGGCCATAAATTAAAATACACAAGAGCGCCTAACCCCCCGCCAACAACTAAAATTCCAATGCCAATCATGATGCCAATTTTTTTCATATTGATTCTCCCTTATTATTTATGATATGGTTCACCGCGCATAATTCGAAAAGCTCGATAAATTTGTTCAACTAAAACTAAACGCATTAGTTGGTGCGGCAAAGTCATTTTCCCAAAAGAAATTTTTTCATCTGCTCGTTTTAGAACCTGCTCACTTAGCCCTAGAGATCCGCCTATAACAAAAGCAATTTTACTTTTTCCATATACCATTAAATCTTGCATGTGCGCGGCGAAATCTTCGCTTGATTTTTGCTTACCAAGAATTGCCAGCGCAAAAACATATGTATCATCAGAAATTTTAGCCAAAATGCGCGTTCCTTCTTTTTCCTTCACTTGTATCATTTCAGCATCACTAAGTACTTCAGGGGCTTTTTCATCTGGAACTTCTACCATACTAATATTGGCGTAAGGACCAAGCCTCTTCACATACTCTGTTATTCCTTGTACTAAATATTTTTCTTTTAATTTACCCACTGTGATTATTTGGATTTTCATCTCATTCCACCCCAGAAAATCATTTTCTTTATCATACCATAAAAAAATACCTATGGGTTCTTTTGGCCTAAATTCCCATACAAATTAGTATATAATGGTTTTCCACAAGAAAAACCAGTTATACACAGATATTATCCACATAATATATCCACATATCCACAAGGGAAAGCATATTTTGTGCGCGAACACACATTCCCCACAAGATGTATACTATTAAAAATAAGTTACCCACAGTTTATCCACAGGGTGTAAAACCGTTATAAACCCCTGCTATAAAGGCATTTTATCTTTAGTATACAAATAAAATTGTGGATAAATGCGGTTTTATTCTCCTTATTTTCACAAAAAGGTATTTATTACTATCAAACTTTATTAAAAATGTAATTTGATGCAATTTTCTCTTCAAAAGACCGTATATTCGATTAGAATTATCAGTATTTTCGGTTTCTAACAGGTTATTCACGGCTTACTAACAGGTTATCCACAATTTTTATCCACATATCCACAACTCTTCTCTATATTTAGCGGAAGAAAATATGTTCCCAACTAAATATAGGGAACTTGACATTTTAAAATCCACAACTTATCCACAAAAAAACCAACCCACGGGGGTTGGTTCGGAAAGATTATTTTTTATTGTTGTGTGGATTTTGCCGCTTCTAGTGTAATCGTTGTAGATTGTTTTTTCCCATCACGATAATATTTGATGTTCATTTTTTGTCCGATTTCAACGTCATTATTATAAAGAATTTGACGTAGTGTCATGGAATTTGTTACTTTTTTGCCGTCCATTTCCACTATGACATCATATTGTTTAAGACCCGCTTTATCAGCTGCAGAACCATTTACAACTTGTTGAACCATAGCGCCATAATCAATGCCATCCGGTAGTTTTAAAATACTCTTTTGTTGTTGTTCAGGTATTGTATCCACGTCACGTAAGGTTACGCCAAGTGAAGGACGTGTTACCTCACCATTCGTTTCAAGTTGTTCAATGATAGGTTCGACTGTGTTACTTGGAATGGCAAAACCAATTCCTTCCACATTTTCTGTGGAAATTTTCATGGAATTAATTCCAATCACTTGTCCTTGTATATTTATAAGTGCCCCACCGCTATTACCTGGATTGATGGCAGCATCGGTTTGAATAACTTCCGCTTCCCAGTCTTCTTGACCATCACCATTTGTATCAACAGGGACCGCACGATTTAATCCGGAAATAATACCTTCTGTTACAGATCCTGAAAATTCAGTTCCAAGAGGGCTACCAATTGCGATGGCAGTTTCTCCAACTTTTAAGGAATCCGAATTGCCGAATTCGGCTACAGTCGATACATGTTCGTCACTGATTTCTAGTACTGCAAGGTCATTCCATTCGTCAGTTCCGACTAGCTTGGCGGATGATTTTTTCCCATTTGAGAAAGTCACTTCAAGCTTGTTGGCACCTTCTACAACATGGTTATTTGTGACAACATACGCTTTTCCGTTAGATTTTTTATACACGACACCTGAACCAGAAGAGGCTTCTTCTTCTGATGTGGTTGAACCATCGAGTGAATTAGCTGATTGATAATTTAACACACTCACAACAGCGTCTTGAACTTTTTCAACTGCTTTTGTTATATCAGTCGAGTTCTCATAAGAAACTTTTTCAACTTTTCCTGTATTCGTTGATTTTGAACCGGTCGATGTATTTGAGTCAGTGTCACCTAAGCCACTAACAGCAAAAAAGATAATCAGTCCACCTACTATAACACCGATTAAACCGGTTAGGAAGTATCCTAAAAAGTGTTTTCCGCCATTTTTCCTTGGAGGTTCACCGCCACTACTACCACCTGAACGTGTTGGAGGAATAACTGGAGGTACTGGCGGTACTGTGTCTTGTTTGTCGGTCGCCTTATTATCAGATGCTTCCTCAAAAAAAGCATTCGTCATACTGGCCTCAGCCTGCTCACGCGTCGCCCCCGCGAAAACTTCTCCGTCAGATGCCAGACCTTCTGAAATTGGTTCAAAAACAGGCTCTGCGGTATGTGGTTTATGTACGGATTCCTCTGTTTTTGACGCTTCGTGTGTATCTGGTTGTTGTTGACTACTCTCTTGAAGTTTGTCTTTCTCATCGAATTCATTTTTTTCGTTTTCCAAATTAACCATCCCTTTCCACCTAAATGTTCGTTTATACATTTATCTTACAAAAGAAATATGAAAAATTCATGAAATTACTTTAAATTTTTAAGAAAAAGAGGCACACAATTAATCGCTGCACCTCCTTTCTTTTTTATAAAGTGATAATCCCTGTTGGAATTTCTGGATCTGTATCGAATAACTCAACTTGACTACCAATCACAATGCCTTCACTGGCAAGGGTTTGTGCGACACTCATACGAGCCAAATCCTTCATATTGTTGTCTTTACTTAAATGGCCTAAATAAATTCGTTTTGTGTTATCTCCAATTACTTCACTCATTGCAATACCAGCATCTTCATTTGAAACGTGACCAAGATCGCCCAGTATGCGGCGCTTTACATTCCACGGATAGCGTCCCATACGAAGCATTTCCACATCATGATTACTTTCAAACAAGTAAGCATCCGCATTTTTAATATGGCCTTTCATCCGGTCGCTTACGTAACCCGTATCCGTTATCATAACAAATTTTTTATTCCCGTTATGGAATATGTAAAACATCGGCTCAACTGCGTCATGCGAGACACCAAATGATTCCACTTGCAAGCTCCCAAAACTTTTTACAGTTTCCATATCAAATTGAAATTTTTGATCCACGTTCACTTCGCCAATCATTCGGTCCATCGCTTGCCAAGTTTTCTCATTTGCATAAACAGGCAATTTGTATTTTCTCGCCAAAACGCCAAGCCCTTTAATATGATCTGAATGTTCATGCGTAATTAAAATAGCATCAACTTCACTAATATCTCTGTTAATTTGCTTAAATAAGTCTTCCATTTTTTTCCCACTTAAGCCGCAATCAACTAATATTTTTTGATCACCAGTTTCTACAAGTGTAGCATTTCCAGAACTTCCGCTTGCAAGAATACTAAATTTTAATTGTGCTGTTTCTGTCCCAGCTAAATTTTGACTTTTCATCATTTTTTGTACCCCCAAGCATCATACATACCCTTATTTTAACCTTATTTAGAATAAAAGAAAAGAAAACAAAATCAATCCTAAAATTGGATTGATTCTGTCTTATTCTTGATTAAAGACCGCTTCTTTAAATATATCTTTCCCCATTGATGTGGTTTCCGTATCTAGTGAGCGGGATTCATTCATATTAATAACCTGTTCATCTTTCGCATTAACTAAAAAATAATTTGTTTCCTTTTTATGTTTTACTTCAAAACACCACACTGGAAAATAAACGTCGCCACTTGATAATTGGACAGTTGTATAATACCCAAATGTGGCGTTTAAAACATCACTATCTGTTTTTAAATCGCCGTGCTGATAAATAACTTCAAGCGCATCCATCTCGGACATTAAATTCGTTTTCTCCTGCAAATCATCTTGTTTGCCCAAATAAGTTTGCTCATACGAGATAACCTTGTTCGCATCATTTAAGTGAAATAAGAGCTTACCCCCATCATCAAAAAGCACCATATTGTCTTTTACTACTTGATTATAGATGAGTTCATTATTTTCCTCATCATATTTCCAAAATTGATAAGAAGACCCTTTATACACCTTCTCTTTAATAAAACTAGCAAGTTCAGGTGTTTCTTTTTCCTTATTAGCTATAACCGGTGTTTTTAATACCGACTGAATCTTACTGGAGTTATTTGTTAATGTAATACTTTGGTCTTTTAAGTCTGCAATGTCCTTCGGTGAAAACGCGCTTTGTGTCGCAGTGAAAATTTCACCCATAACAGGCTTGGATGATAATTTAGGGTAGCTAATGTTATCTGTTTTTAAATGCTCTTGTAACGTATCATTTCCAAGTTTATCCGGATCATTCGTTGCTTGCTTATTAAATAACATAACGGCTAAGAAAATATCGAGTAGGAGAAAAGCAATGATAAAAATAATTTCTGTTTTTTTCCAATCCAAGCTTACTCACTCCCCTTTAAATCCGCTACAAACCACTGCCCATTATATTTAAAAATCCAAGTTGGACTTAGTACTACGATGCGATTTAGTCCCTTGTCTTCTGCCCAGTCCATTTGATAGCCGAGTGTAATCATTTGAAGCGAGTTAATATCAATATTTGGATTCTCTTTTAAGCTGTTATATACCGAAACAGAAGATGGTAAGGTCACTTCTTCGCTTTCACGAGGAATTGGATAGTCAAGTTTGAAAAATGGCCGACTATATTTATATACCGCTTCCTGACCTTCCGTAACGGCAATTTGCGCCATCCCTGACGAGCTTAAAACTTGTAGATTATTGACAAACAAACTAAAATTAGCCGTTCCTGATTGGGTTAAATAACCTGTATAGTAATAATTATCCGTCCAACCCGCATGCTCATTAACAAAATTAAAGCTATCTTGGATACGACTAACTCGTTTTGCTACACTTTCATTATTCATCGTCGATTCCTGCGAGGGATTAATATATTCTAATACTTTATTATCCGTATCGAGTACGATTTTGCTTGAACCATTAGTATACGAATTATCTTCATTTTTTACAGAACCCATATCAGGAAAAAGTGCTTTTGTGAATAAATTAATGTCCATCGAATCGACAATATATTTTTCGCTTTTCATTTTGACAGGCTCATTCGATAGGAAAATGGAATGCTTACTTGGAAGAACTTCTGGAACTTCCGTTAAGGCATTTTTTTTATCCGCTTCGTTCACAATTTTTTGCGCACTTTTAATGTCGCGTTCTTGTAGCGAGCTTTGATAAATTGTATCTTCATAGTCATTTGTAAAATAAACTGTAAATAAACCTGTATCCGTTTTATTTGTATCAAAAATAATGCGATTAAATGTTGCGTTCTCCAATTCTTTCCCGTCTACTTGAAAAATTTGCGAGAAGATAGAAAAGGGAATGTTGTTCGGATAGATGAGTTCAATCGTTCCATTTTGGTGAATAATGCGGTCGTATTCCTCACTACGTTTTTTCCCAGAGAGAACGACTTCTGAAAAACTAAAGCTTCTGCCATCAGCGGCAAGCTCATTCACATATTCACTGTCATTCGTTTGGAAATGGCTATTTTTTTGATTGACCTGAATCATCATTGGTCTAAAGACTTGCATAGCTGTTTTCTGTTTATCAATGCTTGTTTTCTCAACTTCTTTTACATTAATCGTTTCGTAGTCAGGTTGCCCTTTCCAAATGAAATAGCTGAGTACAATGCTTAAAATCACGAGTACGGAGAGAAGTGTTCCTCGTATAAATACATTCGTCTTCATTCCCAATCATCCTCCGGCAAGTCGCTGTACGGCAAGGTGAACTTCACAGTCGTTCCTTTGCGCTTGTTACTTTCAGCCCAAATACGACCACCATGCGCTTCAATAACTTCACGCGCGATAGCAAGTCCTAGCCCTGTTCCTCCCATTTCCCGCGATCTAGCTTTATCTACGCGGAAGAATCGATCAAATACTTTGTCTAAATCTTCTTCAGGAATTCCTAGTCCCTCATCACTTATGCTTATTTCAATTTGATCTGCTGTTTTTTTCAAGAAGAAAGAAATTTGTCCGCCGTCCGGAGAATATTTATTTGCATTCGAAATAATATTATCAAGTACTTGCATAACCTTATCTTCATCGATTTCAATAATGACAGGCGTGCGCGGAATGTAGCGTTTAAATTTAATTGAATCTTTCTTCATCATTTCAAAACGGTCAATAATATGATTAAAGAAGTCTGTAAAGTTAACAAAGCTTTTATCTAAATGTTCCCGGCCGCCGTCCATACGCGATAATTTTAATAAATCGTTAACAAGGCGAATCATTCGTTCAGTTTCATTTTGCGTAACTTCAAGAAAATGTGGCGCAATTTCCTTATCTTCCCAAGCACCATCACTTAAAGCTTCAAGATAACTATGCATACTTGTTAAAGGCGTACGAAGTTCATGAGACACATTAGATACAAAGTCGCGACGTTCTTGGTCAACCTTTTCCTGGTCAGTTATGTCATGTAAGACAGCAATGACCCCGTTTACAAATCCGGTTTCTCGCTGAATCACTGATAAATTCGCACGAAGCACATAACGTTCTACTGTACTTCTATCCATAGTAAGCGGCTCAGTCATATCCATTAAATCTTCAAATTCATATTCATCTTGAACACCTAAAACCTCTGTAAGTGGTTTTCCATTTGCCGTTTCATGTGCTACACGTAGCATTTTTTCAGCAGGTGAATTGATAAGAATCACTTTACCTCGCCGGTCAGTTGCTATTACGCCATCGGTCATGTAGGAAAGCACAGAAGACAGTTTGCGTCTCTCCCCTTCAGTCATGGCTTGGGCTTCTTGCACTCTTTTAGTTAGGGAATTAAAACTCTGAGCCAGTTCCCCAATCTCATCCAGACCATATACTTTTACTTTCCGCGTATAATTCCCGCGGGCCATCGCATACGCTTGCCGTTTCATATCTATAATTGGTTTTGTAATCGTCCGAGACAGTAAAATACCCAAAATGGCTGTAATTCCCATCGCAATAAGCGTTCCGGTGATAAAAATATTTGTAATCGAGTCCACTTGCGAATAGACCGACTCAATGCTCGCGGCAAGATAAATAGCCCCAATCACCTTATTTTTATTTTTGATTGGAGATACTGTGACCCAAACCCGTTTGTTGTCGTTTGACTCATCCATATAAATTTTATCTTCTGAAGTTCCAAGCGATAGAGCTCTTTTGACTAAAGGCGTGGTTGATTTTTGGCCTACAACCCCTTGGTTGTCCATATTAGACGTCCCGAGGATTTTGCCTCGCTCATCCACAATTCGAACTTCAAGTAAACTTGAATTATTACGCGCATAGTCGACCAAAAGTTCACGAATATCCGTTTGCATTTGCGCACTATTATCGCCGTTTTTTAGAATCTCCTCCCGCACGTTATAATCTAAAAGTGTCATACTATTTTTAATAGAATCTTGAAAGTTCTTCTCAAGCTGCCCTTCCAGTTCACGTACGAAATAGGCTCCAATAACTTGCATGGCCACTAAAATTAGCAACAAGTAAATCATAACCAGCCGGAATTGCACCGACTGGAAAAATTTCATTTTATGCATAAAACACGTCTACTCCTGTTCAGGATTTCTCAAATAATAACCTACTCCACGTCGTGTCACAAGCCATGCTGGGTGGCTTGGATTGTCTTCAATTTTCTCTCGCAAACGTCTTACGGTTACGTCCACTGTACGCACGTCACCGAAATAATCATAGCCCCATACTGTTTGAAGCAAGTGTTCGCGCGTCATGACTTGGCCCATATGTTTGGCTAAATAATGCAATAGCTCAAATTCGCGATGCGTTAATTCAATGGTGTCGCCGCGTTTAGATGCCACGTATGCATCGGGATGGATAACAAGGGACCCAATTTCGATTTCGCTATTTTCTTCTTCTTCAGCGGACTGGGAACTAATTTGGCTGTGGCGGCGCAAATTGGCTTTAACACGAGCGATTAGTTCTCGGTTACTAAAAGGTTTTGTCACATAGTCATCGGCGCCTAGTTCAAGGCCTAGCACTTTATCGATTTCGGAGTCTTTGGCGGTGACCATAATAATCGGCATATCATATTTTTTACGTACCTCCCGACAAACTTCAATTCCGTCACGTCCTGGAAGCATAATATCCAGTAAAATTAAATCGGGTTGTACTTCCTCCACTAAGTCGATTGCTTCGTCTCCGTCATAGGCGCAATATACATCGAAACCTTCTTTATTTAAATTAAATTTAACAATATCAGCAATTGGTTTTTCATCGTCTACTACTAAAATTTTCTTTTCTGCCATTTCTCAAACAGTCCTCCCATAATGGATTTATCCGGTTCTGCCGGCATTTTTTGAAAATCAAAACTATTTATCATAGAAACTGCGGCACGAAAGTCCTTCTCCCTGAACGAATTCGGCGGCGTCTTATGATGATTAAACTTGCTCACCTTTATACAGATAAAGCTTTAATTACTATTATAGCACAACTTAGAAATTATCTGAATTATTACAGCCATGCGCTCTTGAAAAATAAAAGGTATGGCATTCTCTAAATAGAATTCCCCATACCTTTTAATTCTTGACCTATGCATTTTTTAATCTTCATTATCGAATTCTAAAACTTCACCTGTAATGGCATTAAGTGTAATTTGCATTTCAGCGCGCCCGTCTTGAACTGTGACTTCCCAAATCGCCGTTTCATTTGATTGTTGCTCTAATTTCCATTCTTTAGCTACCCCTCCAGTTGCTTCTTTCTCAGCAATTTTTGTCGCTTCATCACGAGGTATAACTTTATCAAAAGCCAATTCAAATGTTTCAAACCTATCATCCGATTTCAGTTTTTCTGTACGTTCCTTTTTCACTTTTCCAGTTTTCGCATCTACCTTTAATTCATACTCTGAATTAGTATCATACCCGGTTACTTGATAAACATAGCCCTTAAAGGCTTGATCTAATTCAATATCCTGTACTTTCTTATTGGGGTATTCCTTATTAAAAATCTTGATGACATCCTTTTCTGTCAGTTTAATCTCTGTAACATCTGCTTTTGCGACTTGGCTGTTATAAAAGAACGAACTTGCAACACCAACGCTTAGAATAACGACTCCAGCTATCACGACTTTTTTCCAATTTTTCTTAATAAAATTTTTCATCTTTAGTCCTCCAATATTTTGTTGTGATTTGATATGTTCATCATATCTAATATTGTCGGAAGAAAAACCAAAATTTCATAAAGCTTAGATGAAGATTTCTTCATTTTGGAAATGTGATTTGAAAGACCGTTCCTTTTGGCTTATTATCCCTAACAATAAGGGTTCCGTGATATTTTTCAACCATTTTTTTAACAATCGATAGCCCTATACCTGTTCCTTCAATTTCACTGGAATGAGAAGAATCCACTCGGTAGAAACGTTCGAAAATCTTTTCCTTAGCTTCGTCTGGGATACCAATTCCATTATCTTCCACAAGTAATTCAATGCTTTTTTCATTTTCTTTTAGAAAAACAGCGATTTTTTTATGTGCATCTGTGTATTTAATGGCATTCTCCAATAAATTTTGAAGTATTTCTTGAATATCTGTTTTAGCCGCATGGAATAAAATAGCATCTTCAATTTCATATTCCACCAAATAATCATGAAGAAAACTCATTTTTTCAATTTCATCCTGCACAAGGTCTGACAGGTTTAGCTTTTCTGTACTTTGTTGCTCGTATTTTTCAAGTGTCAATAGTTGATTACTCATTTTTTCTATTCGTTTAGATTCCTGGTCAATAAAGTGAATGGATTCTTGTATAATCTCTGGATGATCATTCCCTCTTCGCTTAATAAGTTGCACATGTCCTCGTATGGCAGCAAGTGGCGTACGAAGTTCATGAGAGGCATCTGTAATAAATTGTTTTTCTCGCTCCATCGCTTTATGTTGTGCCTCCATTAATTGATTGAAAGCCGTTGCAACTTCATACATTTCCACTGGATTTTCTGGAACCGTTAAACGACCTAAACTTTGATTGTTTTTTCTAATCTCGGATATTTCATCAGTCATTTGTCGCAACTTGAAACTCCATTTGCGTACCACAAAATAAATGAGTAAGACGCCAATCACAAGCGTAGCAATATTTAAGAAAATGCCAATAATAAAAACATTGGAGACAGATTCGAAAATCGCCTCCGTATCAATTGCGAGTTCGGCAGTGAGAGTGCTCATTTGCTCTTTTTCATAAAAATAAAAGCCATCATCTGTTGAAATAAAAGAATGGCCTAAAAAGCCCCTCTTACCATTTTCAATTTCCTGGAATGTTTCTTCCGATTCATTGGAGTAATAAACAGAGCCATTATCTAGTGTGATTTTAATGGCATCGTCTTCATTTTTAGCGTAGGCATCGATGGTCTCAGCCCAGTTCTTCGTCGTCGCCTGGTTTTTCTGAATCGCTTCCATCGTAGTAGATGCCTGTTCTTCGATATAGTCATACATCGTTTGGAAGGCCACTGCCGCAAAAGCGATATTAATGAGCAGTAAAATGACGACTAGAATGAGTAGAAATTGTTTGGTTAGTTGACGTTGAGACGTTTGCTGTTTTCTTTTACGCTTCATTATTTTTCCTCAAAATATAACCAACTCCCCGAACAGTTTGAATAAGCGCGCCCGCATCACTATAACCGAGCTTATTTCGTAAGGCTCTCACATAAACATCTACAATATTCGTCTGTCCCACAAAATCATAGCCCCAAACCTCATCAAGTAGCTGTTCTCTCGTTTGCACCACTTCAGCTGACTTCACAAGTTCTAACAATACACCAAACTCTTTTGGGGTTAAAAAAACGGCTTCATCATGAACAAACACTTTATGTTTTGTTACTTCTATCCGAATCGATTCATACTGAAGCATTTGAACGGCCTGTTTATTTTTTTCAGCGCGCCTTGCCACAACTCGAATGCGCGCAAATAATTCTTCAATTTCAAACGGTTTTGTAAGGTAATCATCGAGGCCACTATCTAACCCTATGACCACATCTGTCGTTTGATTTCTAGCAGTCATCATAATAATGGGCACATCACTTTTTCTACGAATTCTTCTTGCTACAGTAATTCCATCATAAACAGGTAGCATCCAATCCAGTAAAATTAATTGATAGTCTTCCTCATTTTTTTCAAAAAACTCAAGACCTTTTTGTCCATCATTCGCCCATGTGACCTGATAACCTTCAAATTTGAGTTCTGTTTGGATAAAACTTGCTAAACTTTCCTCGTCTTCTACAAGAAGTATGTTGAATGTTGTCAAAAAAATCCCTCTTTTCTTATAATTGTTATGGGTATATTTTTACCTAAAACGGTTATTTAGCCTTAATACGAGAAACTCTTTCCTTATCCCAAATCATACACTAAATTCTGTTTACTTTCATCTTCCATTTTATGCTTATACCTAGTTTACTTGAGTTTATCTCGTCTTAAAATGGTATCAAATGAAATTTACATGAAGAAATCTTCATAATTAAAAATAGCGGCTAGTAAATTTACATTTACTAGCCGCTTTAAACAAAATTTTACGAAGTTTATGTTAAACTTTTTTGGTGTTTCTTTAACTTTTTAATGGCCCAATCATAATGGCTTGAGGTTGTGGAGATAAAATAACTGCCAAGTGTAGTTCCACCGCTCCAAGACACCGCTCCTTTTTGAAATAACTCGTCATTTGAAAATGGTTCCATGAGTTGCATCACCTTATTATGACTTTCTTCTAAAAGTGTAAGGGCCTTAGCGTACTCAGTCTGTTGATGTTTTTCCCAAAAAAGTTGATTCATCGCGCCGTAGGTTTTCCAGTTATACCCCTCTTTTAAAAAATGGTTTTCGCTCCCCTTCTATATTCGCCTCTACCCATTTCAACAATAACTGTTGCCATTCATACAAATGGATGAGAACATCTCGTATATTCTTATCTCTTTTCCAGTGCGCTTCTTTTTGCTTAGAAATATCGAATGTAAATGGCGCCGTCTTAGCTTCTTCTGGTATCGCATCTAAAGTCTGCATAAGTAGCTGATATTTTTCATAACTCGCATTTTCAAGATCCACTTTCGTCGTTGGTCTTGCCACGTCCCTCATCTCCCCTATAATTTTGATACATATCTAAAACATGCCCCCTAACAAAAGCACGTAACGACTCAGGGCTTTCAACCACACAAGCGCTCCCTAGGCTTAAAATGAAGTTGTCCAACCACGCATTATGTTCAGCAAAAATTTTTAATCGTAAAAAATCGTCTTGCTCTTCTATAATTTCCACTTGGTGCCAGCTATCGAAAATATGAAAAATGGCGCGATCGATTCGGAGTACAAACAAAAGCATATTTTGTTCTTCCCAAACAAAACCTTTTTCAAAATAGTTCTCATCTGGTTTAAAAACTTCTCCTAATTCTACTTGTTTCGCCCGGTCCAGCAAAAATAATTTTGATGCCCCTTCTTCCAAACCACTTATATACCAGCGTCCACTTTTAAAAAGCAATTGATACGGCTCTACTAGGCGCGCCTTTTTACTTCCGTCTAGTTTCGTATAAAGAAATGAAATTTGTTGATAATTTTTGATGGCCTCTTGGATTAAAATAAATTTGGCGTCATCCGTTTTAGTCCCTTGCCACGAGGACAAATCCACTACAATTTGACGCGCATGTTGCTCAATTTGTTCTAACTCTGCCTCATCGAATAACAATTCCAGTTTGTTTATGATACTATTTTTATTTGTATCATTTTGAATATTTAATTGGTAAAGCGAAAGTAGCACATACTTAAAATCGAGTGAGGATAGCAGTTGTTTATCTAAATAATAATTTTCCGTAAGGCTAATGCCACCCTTAAAGCCTGGCGTGGACATAATGGGCACACCCGCATATAAAAGCGCTTCTATGTCGCGATAAATCGTCCGCGTTGACACTTCAAAAAATTCAGCAAGCGCTTGAACTGTTATCCTTCGTTTGCTAACAAGCAGTAAAACAATCGCCATCATTCGATTAAAACGCATAAGCAACCTTCCTTTTTTAAAAAAGTATGATTAAGATTTTAAACCAATATAAATTTCAATTCGTGTTTTTTCGATATCTGGATTTGGATAATACAATTCAAAATCGGTCACACAGGCGCGATTTAATTTGGTTTCCCAGATTTCTTGCCACAGTATGGCAGGCGCAGTCATAGGATTCCCTACGATTTCAAAGCGAGCATATTTGCCATTTTGAATGCTCACTGTTCCATTTTTAGAAGCTACGCCAGCAAGGACATCATAGGATAAAGAAATAGGATTTTGATAATCCCCTTCAAAATTAAAATACACACCATAAACAAGCGTATCCATGTCCATTGTAGCATGATTTTGATAGAAACCTTGCCATAGATCATTAAATTTAAAGCTCATATGCGCATCATTGTTACTAATACGTACATGTTCTCCTTCCACTTTAACTTCTTTAAAATTGACTATTTCATAATTCATTTTTCATTACCTCCCTTTCTTTTTCATCCTATCAAATGACTTTGACAACTGTTTGTCAAGATAGTCAAAATAATTATATAAAAACGCAAAAAAGCGACGATAAACAAAATGTTTATCGTCGCTTTTTTAGTCAAAACGGTCCCGACGGGATTTGAACCCGCGATCTCCTGCGTGACAGGCAGGCATGTTAACCCCTACACCACGGAACCATTTGTACGCCTCATAAAAAGGGCACCTAATCATTAAACCATGATTGCCGGAAATCGTCAACTATTTTTTTAACGGCTATAGGTTGCGGTTTTAAATATGTTTAATGTTTCAATCCGCTCAACAGCTTCTACAAGCCTATCCTCATCCATTAGAAGACCTACTCGGACGTAACCTTCGCCGTATTCGCCAAAGCCGCTTCCATCCGCTACCGCCACATTCACTTTTTCAAGTAAAAGTTCTGTAAAGCTTGTGCTTGTAAAGTTTTGAGGCACTTTCATCCAAGCAAAAAAGGAGCCTTTTGGAACGACGGCTTCCCAGCCAATTTTTTCACACGCGGCTAAAAAGGCATTTTTTCGATTTTCATAGCGTTCATTTTGTTCGTAAACGGATTGTTGGGAGCCGAGAAGCGCTTCAATTCCAGCATCTTGAATGGCTGGGAAAAGGCTAACATATAAATGGTCTTGAATTAAATTGATGGCTTCAATCATTTTTTCATTTCCAGCGGCAAAACCAATTCGCCAGCCGGCCATATTGTATGTTTTGGAAAGTGTATACAGTTCAATTCCCACGTCTTTTGCGCCTTCCGTCTCAAGGAAACTTATTGGTTTTTCCAAGAAACCAATTGCACCGTAAGCAAAATCATGCACTACCGCTATCTCATTTTTTTGTGCAAATGAAACGGTGTCTTCGAAAAACTGCTTTGTAGCTGTTGCGCCGGTTGGATTGTTTGGATAATTTAAATACATTAGCTTCGCATCCGACCGTGTAGCCGCATCAATTTGGGCATAATCGGGTAGAAATTGATTTTCTTCCAAAAGAGGCATTAACTTGTACTTTGCATCCGCTAAAACCGCACCAGAAAGGTAATCTGGATAGCCCGGGTCAGGCAGAAGCATTGTTTCTTGTGGATTAAGCAAACACATCGGAAGCTCCACAAGCCCCGTTTTCGTCCCGAATAAAATGGCAATTTCTTTTTCAGGATCCAAATCTACCCCGTACTCTTTTTTGTAAAAATGGGCAGCCGCCTCCTTCAATTCTGCCTTGCCGCGAAACAAAGAATACTTGTGGTTTTGCGCATCATCTGCGGCATTTTTGAGTGCATCCACGATATTTTGTGGTGTAGGTTGATCAGGATTTCCTTGACCTAAATTAATGACATCATGCCCTTCCGCCACTTTGCGGTTTACATTTTGCACAAGCTTTGAGAAAAATTGTTCTGGTAAGTTTTCGAGTTTTTTAGAAAATCTCATGTCGCATGCCTCCCGTTTTATGTTTCATTGATAAACATCTTAAAGTTTTCTTGCAATTTTGTCTAGTCCGGAAATAAAAAAGATTAAAAAAGCATTGACAACAGCTCCAAAAATCGGTATATTTTTACGTAACAAGTTTTTATAATCCAATTCTCTTATCGAGAGTGGCTGAGGGACTGGCCCGTTGACGCCCGGCAACCTAACTTTTTCAAGTGAAGGTGCTAATTCCAGCAAAATGGTATGTCCATTTTGGCAGATAAGAGGAGTTCGAATACGCAAATCATTCAACTTCTCTATTCTGAAATAGGGGGGTTATTTTTATGCCCATTTAAGGTTCACTCAAAAAGAAATTGTATAAAAATTTAGTTCATACATATTTAGGGAGGAATTTTCATGAAAAAGAGAACAAAGGGAATTTTTATTTCAATCATTGGTGCTTCACTACTTGCACTTACAGCTTGCGGGGGCGGTAGCTCTGAAAAGCTTAGTACAGAAAAAATCACACTTGGCGTAACAGGAGGTCCCCACCAACAAATTGCACAAGAAGTGAAAAAGTTAGCTAAAAAAGACGGCCTTGATATTACTATCAAAACGTTTGACGATTA
Organism: Listeria fleischmannii subsp. fleischmannii LU2006-1; assembly: GCF_000344175.1. GTDB lineage: Bacteria > Bacillota > Bacilli > Lactobacillales > Listeriaceae > Listeria > Listeria fleischmannii. The sequence goes on from NZ_ALWW01000034.1 coordinate 25,757, forward strand.
TAATACACCTAATACAGCGCTAAACGACGGGGATTTAGACGCGAATAACTACCAAACCATTCCTTTTTTAGATGCTCAGAAAAAAGATAAAGGCTACAAAATCGAGCAAGTCTTTAAAACAGTCGCTTTCCCAATGGGCATTTACGCAAAAGATATTAAAGACATTAAAGGACTTAAAAAGGGGGATAAAATTGCAGTTCCAAATGATCCTTCAAACGAATATCGTGGCTTAAAACTTTTTGAAGATGCTGGCGTTTTAAAACTTAAAGACGGTGTAGAAGAAAAAGCAACGAAAAAAGATGTGGCGGAAAATCCACTCGATTTAGAAATCATTGAACTTGAAGCATCTCAAATCCCCTCCCAGTTAGGCGAAGTAAAAGCAGCGGCTATTAATACAAACTTCGCAATGGGTGCAGGACTTACGATTAACGATGATGCCATTTTCCATGAGCCGACTAAAGACAATCCTTATCCAAATGTTTTTGTCGTTCGTACTGAAAACAAAGATGATGAAGTAGTCAAAACGCTTGAAAAATATTACCATTCTGATGAAATCAAAAGCTTCATTGATAAAGAATTTAATGGGTCAGTCGTACCTGCATTTTAGGGAGTTGTTAGCATGATTAAGCTCGAACATGTAAGTAAAACATTTGATGTAAACGGACGGAGCGTTCAGGCGGTCAAGGATGTCTCCCTTTCTGTCCAAAAAGGTGAGATTTATGGTGTAGTTGGTTATAGTGGCGCTGGAAAAAGCACACTTGTGCGTTGTATTAACTTTTTGGAAAAACCAACTGAGGGAACGGTTCAAATTGCTGGTGAAAACTTGGCGTCACTATCTACTAAAAATCTGCGTTTGACAAGGCGTAAAATTGGAATGATTTTTCAAGGCTACAACCTACTTAAAACGGCCACTGTTTATGAAAATATCGCATTACCGCTTAAACTTGAGGGCCTAAGTAGCGACGAAATTAAAGTTCGCGTAGAAAAATATTTAGACATTGTTGGCCTTACGGAGAAAAAAGAAAATTTCCCGGCGCAACTATCCGGCGGACAAAAGCAGCGTGTGGCGATTGCAAGAGCACTTGCTCATGAACCTGAAATTCTACTTAGCGACGAAGCGACTAGTGCGCTTGATCCAGATACAACCGAAGCGATTTTAAATCTTCTTCTTAAAATCAATCGTGAACTTGGGATTACAATTTTCTTAATTACGCATGAACTCGATGTTATTCAGCGTATTTGTGATCGTGTGGCCGTCATGGAAAACGGACAAATTGTTGAGGAAGGCTCCGTTTTGGATGTTTTCACAAAACCTCATCATCCTACAACAAAACGCTTTGTTGGATCTGAGGCGAGCTTTGAAATTCCAGCTGACGTTTTAGAAAAATATAAACAAACCGGAAAACTCGTTTCCCTCCATTTTATTGGCGAAGGTTCGGATGAGCCTGCCCTTGCGCTCGTTTCTCGCAAATTTGATTGCCTCCCAAGCATTTTGGCGGGAGGAATTGATCACCTTAAAAATGATACACTTGGTAAGCTTTTAGTGCATTTAAAGGGCGACGAAGTGGAATATAACAAGGCGATTGATTATTTACGTGAACAAGGCGTTGTCGTTTCGGAGGTGCAACATAATGGTTAATTTTTTTAATGAATGGGGCGATACGCTCTGGACTGGCTTTCTAGAAACCCTTACGATGACAGGTATAACGCTCGTCATCGCCATTTTGGTGGGTCTGCCACTTGGTATTTTGCTTGTTTTAACCAGAAAAGATGGGCAAGCTGAAAATAAAACGGCTTACACTATTTTAAATTGGGTGATTAATATTTTGCGTTCACTGCCCTTTATCATCCTACTTTTTTTAATTCTACCATTTACAAAACTTGTTGTTGGCACTACAATTGGCGTTAAGGGAGTTATTTTACCGCTTGTTGTGTTTACAGCGCCTTACATTGCCCGACTGATGGAATCTGCTCTTCTTGAAGTGGACCGTGGCGTAATTGAAGCATATCAAGCGATGGGAATTTCAACATCCAAAATCATTTTAAATGTTGTCTTGCGTGAAGCGCGTTCAGGCATTGTTCTTGGACTTACAATCGCAACAATTGGGCTTATTGGAGCTACTGCGATGGCTGGCCTTGTTGGTGGGGGTGGTCTTGGAACTATCGCTTATCAATACGGGTTCCAGCGCTCTGAACCAACGATTATGTATGCAACCATCATTATTTTGATTATTATCGTTCAAGCCTTACAATCCCTTGGAAATTTCCTAGCAAGACGATTAAAGAAAGATTAAAAACTGGGGGAATACAATATGTGGAAGTTAGCACTTTGCCAAATTGATGTCACATTTAAAGATCCAGACGCGAATTTCAAACGGGTTCGGCAAGCAGTGACTGAGGCGGCAAAAAGCGGTGCCCAAATTGCCGTTTTACCCGAGATGTGGAATACGGGTTACTGTTTGGGTGAGCTTGAAATGTATGCTGACCGTAACGGCGAGCGAACGAAAAAATTTTTATCGGCGCTTGCGAAAGAGCAAAACATCACCATTATTGGTGGTTCCGTTGCCATCAAAACAGAGGGAAAATTCACAAACATTATGTACGCTTTTGATAGTCAAGGAGATTTTCTTTCTTCTTATAAAAAGGTCCATCCGTTCAAATTAATGGATGAACATCTTTATTTAGAGCCAGGCAATGATGCCAACTTGTTTATGTTAGACGGCATCAAAACAGCTGGTTTTATATGTTATGATATTCGTTTCCCTGAATGGATAAGATACCATGCTGCAAAGGGCGCTGAAGTCATTTTTGTTGTTGCCCAGTGGCCTGATGTCCGTATTTCACAATGGGAAAAACTACTGGTTGCGAGAGCTATTGAAAATCAGGCTTTCGTTGTTGCCGTTAACCGTATCGGGCAAGATCCAAACAACCAATTTAACGGGCATTCTATGGTAATTAATCCTCAGGGTGACATTCTCCTCTCTGCAGGAGAAAAAGAAGAAAATCTCTATTGTACAATCCAATTAGATGAAGTTCATGAGGCGCGATCGGCTATTTCTGTTTTCGATGACCGTCGTCCAGAATTATATTTTTAAACAAAAGTCTTCGTTTTGAAGGCTTTTTATTTATTTCTTCTTTTATTTTCATTCATTTTTCATTTTCCAACAGTACAATATAGAAAAATCAAGGTCATAGGTGTCCAGCCTATTTTATATAGCATCCTTGAAAGTGAGAAAGAGCCTATCCGTTGGATAGGCTCTTTCTTGTTATTGGTATTTCATTTGAATGTCCTCCAAATAGGCCACAAAGCCATCATAAAATTCATTTTGACTTTTAATCGTAGCATGTTTCCCTAAATTTAATAAAAAGCGGTATCCAGCCTCGTGGTTCGGTAAAATCACCTTAGCAAGAAAGTAGGTCTGATCTTCTGGTTTAATTTCTATTAAATTTGCCCGCTCTATAATTTGCTCCCTACCAGTGCGGTCTAGAAGCAAATCCACCTCAAGCATTTCAAATACTGGATACTGTTTTGGTGGATTAAATGGCTTCACAACAAATTCACGCGGAATAAAAGTTTCCGGAAGTACGTCTAAATGAAGTATGCGTGATAACTTAAAGGTTCTAAAATCTTCACGTTCGATGCTATATCCTTGTAGATACCAGTAACGATTTCGAAACAATAAATGATACGGTTCAACCTTACGATTCGTCTCATTTCCGTCGCGGTCATTGTAGGAAATGCGTACAAATTGATGTTTTTTAATGGCAAGATGTAGCTCTTCAACATGCTCATTAATTTTCTTTTTTTCCTGTCACATTTGAAAAATCTAACGAAATTAAATTATCCGTATTTTCCTGATCTGACTTTAGCATATTTTTCATTTTAAGCAGGGTTTTCTTTATCTCTTGTGAAGAAAATAACTGTTCAAATCCACTTAAGCTTGTCACGATTGATGTTAAATCATCCGTTGTTAGTAGACGCTTATCCACCTTATAGGTCGGCATAATCCCAATTCCCCCGTTAACGCCTGGCATAGTATATATTGGAATTTTAGCCATCGATAACGTCTCCATATCGCGATAAATCGTCCGTTTGGACACCTCAAACATCAATGCCATTTCATTTGCACTTACAAGTTCACGTTGAAGTAGCAGCATAACAATGCCAATTAAGCGCTCAATTTTCATTTTTTTCTCCTTTTATTTAAATGATGACAGATAGTTGTCAACATTACCGTGATATAGTTACATCATAACAAAATTAAATTTATTTTTGGAGGGAAAAGTTATGGCATTTGAAATTGTACATTTAGAAAAAGAAGTATTTTCCGGAGAAAAAGTTGAAATTCCCGAGTTTAATCCACAAGAAGGTTTTTCTAAAATGAGTGAAATTAAATCAGCAGCATTCGAAAAGTATGCAGATGGTTCTAAAAATTATGTAGGAATTAACGCAGCGATTGAAGGCAAGCAAAACTATATTGTTGCAAAATCCGGTGATGGAAATGGTGTCATTTCTTTCGAAGTTCCAGAAGGCGACTATGCAAAATTTGTGACAGAAGAAACAGAACGTACAGCGATTGATAATTTTATCGGTCAAACTTACGGTGAAGTCATGCAAGGCGGACAATATGACTTAGCTGGCAACTTCAACTTAGAAGATTTACGTGAGGATAAATTTACGATTTATATTCCAGTGAATTCGAAATAATTAGCACAAGCCCACTTTGAATACAAAGTGGGCTTGCTTTATTCTAATTTAGTAAAAAAGAAAATATAAAATAATCTACTAAAATGATAAAACAAATGATTATAACATATTAGTACTTAAAAATAAATTCGAAAAATACAACTTTTATTAAAATTATGAATTTAAAAAACAAGAAATGGATCAACCAAGTA
>NZ_ALWW01000035.1 GCF_000344175.1 Listeria fleischmannii subsp. fleischmannii LU2006-1
TTCGCAAAAGACACGGATGAAGGTAGAGGAAAAACGAACATGAGGTAAGGATGAACGAACAAGAAACAGGAGATTGTTTACGACAATCATGATTGGAAGTTTACAAAGTCAGATTTTTCAGAGCCGATTCATGTTGAGGTTGATGGTGAGATGGAACGCGTCAATCCAGAGCTGGAGAAGGACAGTGTAACGGAGAAAATTGCACCTAAGCAAACGCAATTAGATATTGAATTTTTAGAAAAAATGGAAAACGGAATTTATCAAAAGTTAACTCAAGCGGGTGCAGAAGTGACGTTTGCTTTAAAATCCGCGAAACAAGGCGAGGAAGAAATTCCTGTCACGAACCAGGACGCCACGTTTAAGGATAATGAAGTGACGTATAAGGATGTCCTTCCTCACACGGATTTAAGGCATTTTACTTTTAATCAATCGGTGAAGGAAGATCTTGTTTTATCTGAAAAAAATGACATTGATACGTATATTTATCAAATTGAAACGAAACTAAATGTGAGTCAAGTGGAAAATGGAGACCTCGTTTTTAAAAATAAAGATGGGGAAACGATATACACATTGCCAAAACCAGTGATGGCGGACTCTAATGTGGACGAGGAGTCTGGTGAGGCGGCGACTTCAGATGCGGCTCATTTCGAATTAAAGCCACTTACGAAAACAGTGTATGAATTGCAGCTAAAAGTGGATACCGTGTGGATTAATGATCGTGCGCGTGTTCTGCCGATTTACATTGATCCTTCTGTTCGCGTAGATGATATTTATAATGCGAATATTAATTCTCTACGTCCAACTGAAAATAACATTGGGAGTAAATTATGGGATTCTGGGCAAAATGCCTACACGTTAAAATTAGGAAAATGGGATAGTACGACGGGGAACAATGGGGCTTTCTTGAAAATGGATACGTCGACATTAAATAAAGCCACGATTTCAAAAGCGACTTTAAAAGTGTATAACATCTGGCATATGTCGCCAACCGTGAAAAATGATCTTTGGTACTATGAAGTAAATGCCAATTGGTCTCCGTGGCAAGTGACGTGGGATAATCAACCTGCAAGCACGCGTCTTGGAAGTGTTAACGTTGGCCGAGGCGAATGGGCGAATTTAGATGTGACTAACACCGTACAAGCTTGGGCGAGCGGTACGCGTCCGAACAATGGTTTTCGTCTTGGAACCAATATTGACCAAAATTACTGGAAGAAAATTGTAGCCAGTGAAAATAATACAAACTATCCGTATTTAGAAGTGACCTATACGTATACACAACCTGAAAAACCAACCGTCACCACATATTCGAATGGCATTGGGACAGGTACAGGGTATATGGATGTATCTTGGAAAGCTGTTCCAGGCGCAACCAGTTACAATGTGGTGATTTCCAATGGTTATAATTATGAATATTTTAATACCGGAAGTACAGCTACAACATGGAGCACAAAAGGGAAAAAGATTTTCCCGACAGCTGCGGAGATTCAAAATGGTGATTTTGAATTTCATGAAGACGGAAAAGGCACCGAGTTTGCCCTTGATCCAAGGGAGCTTTATGAAAATGGTTATCAGGCGGGCAGTACATTTGGACTGCGAAATTCTACCAAATATTTATTCCGCATCCAAGCGGTTTATAATGGTGGAGAAAGTCCGTTTTCAGACTTAGTCACGACCTATATGCCGATTGAAAAGCCGCAGCCGCCAAATGCGAAAGCTTATGCGAACTTGGCGCATAAAGAAACAGGCTATGTGGAGCTGAACTGGCAACCAAGTCCAATGGCGGATGGCTATAAAGTTCTTGTTTTTAACGGAAAATATTATGAACATTATGATGTTGGGGCGGCGACAAAATGGACGACGCAAAATAAAGGGATTTGGCCGACCAGTTCGGAAATTAGTGCTGGGAAGTTTGCGCTCCATCAAGACGGGGCAGGCGCAGAATTGCCCAAAGATCCATCGCCGGTTTACCGGAATTCAGGCGGTGTTTACGGGGAGTACCAAAATTATTGGTTCCGTATTATTGCCTACCAAAAAGCGGGGAACAATGCGGCTAGTGTGCAATCAGAAACCGCACGCCCGGTCATTCCGGATGCGGTGAATAAGCAACTGGGTATGGTGGATTATTGGACGAGTATTCCTGTTCGCGGCGGGGAAGTCAATGCGACAAACGGGAATTTCTTATTCCATGAAACGGATTTTGAACTTGCAGGACGTGGACCAAGTATTCAAGTGGACCGGACGTTCAACAGCCAAGATGAGGCAACTGGAATTTTCGGGAAAGGCTGGACAAGCACACTCGAGGAAAAACTGGTGGAGGAGCCAAATGGCAACATTGTCTGGGTGGAATCGGATAAGAAAATCCATCGTTTTGTTAAAAAAGGGGATAAATACGAGGCGCCGCCTGGGATTTACTCGGAAGTGACGAAAACAGCGGACGGCTATTTGAAAGTGGAAGAAGATAAATCGGAAACACGCTTTTTACCAGATGGGCGTCTTTCTTCTGAAAAAGATACGAAAGGTAATCAGCTCAGCTATACGTATACGAATGGTCAATTGACTGGCCTTCGCGATGCTTCTGGGCGGACGATAACACTTACTTATGACGGAGATGTTGTGACGAAACTGGTTGGTCCTCTGGGAAGAACTATTACTTATAGCTATAATGCGAATAAGGAACTGACGGCTTCTTCGACGGCGCGAGGCAAATTGTATCGATACGGCTATACGGATGGCTTATTAACGGCAATTTATGATCCGAAACATACGGATGCGTCCCCCTATGAAACGACATTTAAGTATGACGGTGAAAAGTTAATTGAAATTAAAGATCCTATTGGTAAAACCACTACGCTTTCGTATGATAAGGATAACCAGACGGCGACTTTAACGAATGAGAAAAAGAAAAAAACGATTTATGAATATAATGATGCTGGAAATCCGAAAAAAGAAATTGTAGATGCGGACGGCTTAAAGCTTACGACGAGCTACACGTATGAATCGAATAATTTAACAAAAGAAGTGAATCCAAAAGGGCAAGAAGAAACGTATTCGTACGATGCGGATGGAAATGTGACGCAAATGACGGATGCTTACGGTACGGAGTCCTATACGTATAATGACAATAATGATGTGACGAGTGCGACCGACACCGAAGGGCGCAAGACGACCGTGGCTTATGACGGAGCGGATGCGGTGTCTGAAACACTGGCGACGGAAGGACAGGTTTCTTCTGTTACTCAATACGATGCATACGGGAATCCGGTTCGCGGTAGCGGAGAGCTCTCTTCTGGCGGGAATTTACTTCAAAATAGTGGGTTTGAAAAAGAGTCGAACTTAGCGAACTGGACGCTCCTTCAATCGGGGGCAAAAGGTGGGCTGGCATTTGATGGCACGCAAATGGCGCCTGGTGCACTTGGTGGTAGTGGTGCGCTTAAGGTGACGAGTGAGGCGCTCACAACTGAAAAAGGCTATTCGGCTGCTACTCAGCGTGTCGATGTAGAACCGAGTACGACTTATACGTTTAGTGCTTGGACGAAAACTTCCGCGATGACGAACGCAGATGGCATTTTGATTGTGAGAATGCAAGATGCAAACGCGAAAGATATTACGGATGGTAGCGTTTGGCAGTCTAATCGCCCTACTTCGATTAAAAATAATAGTGGCTGGGTCAAACGCCAAGTCACGTTTAAAACATCGCCCAACACGCGTCAAGTACTGCTTTATTTAGACAATGAGCAGGCCGCGCCGAATAAAGGGAAGGGCACGGTTTGGTACGATAATGTTCAGTTTGAAAAAGGGAGTGTGGCTTCGAGTTATAATCCGGTCACAAACAATAGTTTTGAAGACCATAATGGCAGCGTTCCAACAGGCTGGATACGTACTGGAAACACAGCTTTAACACAAGCGAAAGTCGTTGATAATGAAAGCTTTAGCGGCGATAGTGCGGTTTATTTTGAGCGAAAAGCCACAAGTGAGGCCTACACGCATATTCTTCAAGATGTTCCCATTAATCAAAAAGAAGCGAAGGCGCTAACACTAACCGCCCTTTCTAAATCAGAAAATGCCAAAGCAAATGGCTCCACCGCTACGATGTCAAACGACTACTCCATTTGGGGAACCATTTATTATCAAGACGGAACCACTTCTTCCGTACAAGGACAATTCCCACTCGGCACCAACGACTGGAACCGAAGTGCAGTCGTGATAAAACCTACCAAACCTATTCGGATGATCAAAGCCTACACCATCTTCCGAAACGGATTAACAGGAAAAGCTTGGTTTGATGATGTGCGCGTGATGGAAGGCGAAGTGCTCACACGCGAAGAATATGACGCATCAGGTAATTATGTCACCGCAAGTTACGACGAGGAAGGCCGTAAAATAAGCTTTACCTATGACGCTTACGGCAATAAAACGTCCGAAACCGATGAAAAAGGGAATCAAAAAACACTCACCTATGATGCCGATAATGCCCTTGTGAACACAACACTCGCAAATGGCACATCCGTTTCTTACAAATATGACGACAACGGCAATACCACAGAGAAAAACGTCACTGCTTCTGGGAAAACGCAAAAAAACAGTTATACCTACGACGTAGACAACAAGATTACAGCGTTCACCGATGCACTTGGGCGGACAATTCAGTACGAATACGATGCAAGCGGCAATGAGACAAAGGCTATCATGCCAAACGGGCGCATAACCGAGAGTACGTACGATTCAGCAGACCGCATGAGCGGCATCAAGTGGAACGACGAACCAGCGTTCAAATTCCAATACGATCCAAACGGCAACCAAACGAAAGTCACTGACGAAATTAATGGTATCGTGACGGACAAAACCTACGACGACGCAGACCGTATTACACAAGTAGCCGAACGCGGCGGTCAGATTAGCTATTCCTACAAAGATAAACCAACCAAAGACAATAAAGGGAAGACCGACAAAGTGGGCGATGTTTCCATTCGTCACGGCTACTATACCGCAAAAACCAGTTATACGTACAACGATTTAGATCAAAATACACGTGTGAATGATGGCAACAAAAACGCCTATTTTGAGTTCGATGAATTCGGCAATATTGGCGTCTACACGGCTGGCAACGGCACAGCCGCCAACTACACGTATGATAGTACGCAAAAGGTCACCAATGTAGCTATTGGAGATGCAGATGGGGATACTATTTTAGACGAAACATACACCTACGATGCCGCAAGCAACCGCACGAGTATCGACAACAAAAAAAGCGGAAAAACCACCTATGACTATGATGCCGTGAATCAATTAACCAAAGAAAGCCTACCAGACGGCACCATCAAATCCTACACCTATGATGGTTTTGGTAATCGCACACAAGTCCAAATAACCGGGGCAGAATCGAAGACCATTGCCGCCACGTTCAATGATGGCAACCAGCTGGTACAATTTGGTAGCGATAGATTGACTTATGATACTAATGGCAACCGAACGAGCGACGGGAAATTCACTTATACGTGGGATACAGGCGACCGTTTAATCAGTATTACGAAAAAAGGTGAAAATAGTCCCTTTGTCCGTTATACTTATGATGATGACAACCGCCGCTTATCTAAAACAATGGACGGTATGACCACCAATTATCATTATGACGGCGATAGCATTGATGTATTGTATGAAACGGATAGCGCGGGACAAGTGCTCCGCCAGTATGTTTATTCCGACAACAATATTCGCCTCGCCATGAAAATGAATGGCAAAACCCTTTACTATCACTACAACGCGCATGGTGATGTGGTGGCGATGACCGATGAAAACGGCAAAGTGGTCGCGGAATATGCCTATGATGCATGGGGTGTTGTCCTTAAAAGCACAGCCACAACAAGCGAGGCACGCGCTAACCCGTATCTCTACGCAGGTTATACTTATGACAAAGAAATCGAGCAGTATTACTTGATGGCTCGTTACTATGAACCGGAACAAGGTGTGTTCACCGCTTACGACCCAGACCCAGGCGATGAAGACGATCCACAGACGATGAATGGGTATAATTATGCGAATAATAATCCTGTGACGATGATTGATCCAGATGGAAATATTGCCGTTGCATGGTGGGTTGTGGCCGGAGGTATTGGTGCTTTTGAGGGAGGAGCCCAGTATTTACTAACAACCAAAAAGAAAACATGGAAAGGATTTGGAAAATCTGTATTATCTGGCGCTGCATGGGGAATCGGATTTGGAAAGTTTTATAGAGTTGCGAAATATGTTAAGTCAACGAAAGTAGTTAAAAAAGGAATAGACAAATTTAAAGGGACTAAAGTATTTAAAAAATTTAAAGGCACTAAAGTGTACAAAACGTTTGCTAGGAAGAAAAAAGTAAGTAAGCCATCTACCCAGCGTAAAAAATCTAAGAAAAAAGAAAAAAAAGTCGAAAGAAAAGATGATTTGACAAGGAGGGGCTGAGTTGTTGTTAATATTTTATTTATTAATTATCATTGTTTGCGCTTTTGTTTGTATAGCTTTAGAAAGTAATAAGCAAGGAAAACGAGGATTATTATTTTGGTTAGTTTTTGCAACGGGAATTTTTTTTTTCAATTCAAGCTGGTCGAATGTTTTTTTGAAAAATAGAAGTAGGAGCTTCGTGGAACAAGGATTAAATATGCTGGCTTTTGCTGACAATTGTCGCTTATTCAAAAAGTTTATGGTGTGACAACCAATTACCACTATAACGGCGATAGCTTGAATATAATGGAGATTCTAATAATTAATGGAGGATATAGACTTGATTTTAAAAATGGTGAGAATTTACAGTGATGAAGACACAAGAAAGATAGATTTTAATGATGTATTTCATATTCAAGCTGAATCCATGTGTGACATGTTTTCGAGCCTACTTTCTAAGAAGAAAATAAGAGCAAAGGCTGCTGTAATCAATATTACTTGTAAGTCTAGTGATAAGATAGAGGATATGTTACTAATTGATGGTTTCTTGGATGTTGATATCGCTTATAATTTAGAGGATTTTAATAATCTATCTGAACAGAAGAAAAGGAGCATTCAACTAGAGATTATTATGTTAGGATTACGAAAAGCTAGCTCATTTTTAAATTTAAATTTAGAACCTTTCATAGAAGTTCAGAATGAGATTGTTCAGTTGAATTATCTCAATAGATTTATATGGAAAAAGCCAAAGTATTCACCTGATAGAAAGAAAAAAGCCTATATCCAAGTCGAATGGGGGACACAAACTGTGAAAATTGATTTAGTTGTGACTGACAAAAAAGGAGATTTGCTATTAAAACAAAGTATCCCAGTAAACCATCCAGGCAGAATGGGGCTAGATATATTAGGAAGTCTTAATTGGTTAGATAATGATATTATTGAAATAAGACATCAATATATCAAAAAGGAAGTTTATAAATTTACGATAGTCTAATAATTGCTAGAAGTAGAAAGGTTAATAAGTTAGATAATACTAAGAACTATTAATTATTCTTTCAAGGGCTATAAATTTCCAATTAGTAGATTTTATTGGAGGGCTATTGAAGTTATGGAGTCAGTTGGATAAATAGCGCTTAGCTCAGAAGCTTATGGGATACGAGTAACCTAGATAAGGTAAATCCAATGAATTTAAGCAAGCATCTGTACACATGTACGATAGTGTATAGGTGCTTGTGAAATAATTAAAATAAATGCTACCATTAGAACATACATAGTGGCACCATTGCCATGGCCAATGAAGAAGGCAAAGTTAGTTATTGCAGAGGATGTATGAGAAGTTGTCCTGAAAAACACAGCCACGACAACCGAGGCATGCTCCAATCCAGACTCAAACACAAGGTTAAACTCTATTACTATCAAAAAATGTATTGTGGAGGAAGAAATGGAATTTGTATTAGACCTAATAATTAATTTAATTACACTACTCAACTTTATTGGTGCTAGTTGGATTTTAAAATCAGATAGAAGGAATTTAAATAAAATCATTGCGATAACTAATATTGTTGGCATGTCCATTGTAGGAATTGCTTTTTTTATTTCTAGTAGCGATTCGGTTCATTTTTATCACTATGTTGAATTAGGAATAAGTTGTGGAATTACTGTCACGTTACTTATTTTTAATATATTAATAAAGAAATTTGGAGAGACTACTTTGTTGATAGTGTGCGTGTGGCTATTATCTATTCTTAACTTGGTTGCCTATATTGTCTATGTTGTGTTGACCTTTATATCATATTGAAATTAGCAGGATGGTTACACTAAAGTGAGATGCATTGCTAACTAAAATAGGAAGCGTCGTAATAATGACTTAGCATACTGCAGATAAGTAAGACTATCTTTTTCAGGCAAGGAAAATACCAAGAAAAAGTAGATTCTAATTTAAAAGTTGTAGTCCACTTTGCGTAGTTTTACTCAAAGTTTTAGATGCATGTATCATCTCATGCATCTAAAACTTCAGATATGGTCAAAATAATCCCGTTATGCACGTCGACCCTGATGGACATTGGTTTTGGCTCGCAATAAATGCCGGTTTTGCCGCTTACGATGGCTATAAAGCTTATAAAAAGACGAAAAGTTGGAAAAAAGCTGGAATTGCACCAGTTAAAGGTACGATTGCTGGTGGTAAGTTTAAGTTAGCTAAATGTGCAGGCGGTGCATTAAATAAAGGCTATCGAGCAGCTCGTTCTTACTATTTCAAGAGAAAAACGAAAAAACAAGGTCCTTTTGTACCAGCAGAATATTAGACACGAAATGCACCTAAGATGGGAAGACCAAATTCTCGAATTTTGCATTATAAATTGAAGAACGGAGTGAAAGAAAAGTCAACTGTTATTTATGATAAATACGGGCGCCAGAAATATCGAATAGAAAATAGTGGGAGGGAGAAGCTGTGACGATATGGAGAAAATTAAATACTATAATAGCTGAAAATTCTTTATTTGTAGAGGAAAATTTAAATAAAATTACAAAATTTACATACTATATAGAAAACGAGGAAGTGGCATTAATAGCTTCTTTCAATAGAAAAAATGATAGTATTGAAGTAAAGTTTTTAGGTGTAGAGGATTTAAAAGTAAACGCTGATTCAAGTGATCAATATTTTTATGATATAGGAATTGATACAATTTCTGATTCGCAACTAGAAAATATTAATTACTATGTCGAGGACTATGAATCTCAATCCATTAGATTTTATTGCAGGGAGATTGAAGTTATGGGGTCAGTTGAATAAATAATGCCCAGATTAGAAGCTAGTGCGAATACGAGTAACTATATCTAATGAACGTAGGTTAGCCCCTGTACAAAATGGTATATGTGCTTGTTAACTCTATTTTTGCGTTGAAAATGAGTTTACTACCAATTCAATACGACGTGACGCACGGAGCATCATAATAATGACTTAGACAGAAAAGCAAGTCTATCTTTTTCACGCAAGGAAAATATCAAGAAAAAGTAGATTCTAATTAGTCAACTATATGCGTACTTTTACTCAAAGTTTTAGCTGCATGTGTCATCTCATGCAGCTAAAACTTCAGAATTAATAATAAAAAAGGGAAGTTTGAAAAAATATCCGCACATTATTTGTCATTGCCACGTTTTTTTATTGATGATAAGATACCAGGTTTATTTTTACAAAAATACATAAGACCATTAGGATGGTGAGCAATGGATTTTATTTTAGATGTTATCATTAACTTTGTAGCATTTGCCAATTTTATGTTTCCTTCTGCTAAGTTGAAAGGAAGGGAACAATATATTGAAAAAAGTATAGCAGTACTTGGGCTAATAGGTATGTCTATGGTAGGGATAGGTTTCCTCATTTCAGGAACAGATAAGGTGCATGAATACATGTATGTTATTTTATTAGCAGAATTATGTATACTATTAGCTAATATAGTGACAAATAATTTGATTCGGTGGAGATCAACCAGTAGATTAAAAAATATTTGTATTTTAGTTTTAATTCTAACCAACATGCTTATATATATTAGTTATATAGTTTTGACATTTATTATATAGGTATTATAGTTCTATTCTAAATACTTATAAAACACAATATGAAGTTACGCTCCTATAGGTTTCACGCCTAAATTCTAATTCATTGTTTGATTCTCAAGCAGATGAAAAGTGTTCCGTCAATATGTTTATTCCGACAATAACATTCGCCTCGCGATGAAAATGAATGGAAAAACCCTTTACTATCACTACAACGCGCACGGTGATGTGGTGGCGATGACGGATGAAAATGGCAAAGTAATCGCGGAATATACCTATGATGCATGGGGCGTTGTCCTTAAAAACACAGCGACCACAACCGAGGCACGCGCTAACCCGTATCTCTACGCAGGTTATACGTATGACAAAGAAATTGAACAGTATTACTTGATGGCTCGTTACTATGAACCGGAACAAGGTGTGTTCACCGCTTACGACCCAGACCCAGGCGATGAAGATGACCCGCAGACGATGAATGGGTACGATTATGGTCAAAATAATCCCGTTATGCACGTCGACCCTGATGGACATTGGGTTTGGCTAGTAGTAAATGCCGGTTTTGCTGCTTACGATGGCTATAAAGCTTATAAAAAGACAAAAAGTTGGAAAAAAGCTGGAATTGCAACAGTTAAAGGTGCGATTGGTGGCGGTAAGTTTAAGTTAGCCAGAAAAGCAATGGGTGGAACTTTTAGGGTGGCTAGTAGGGTAACTGGTAAACATAATGTATATACTTTGAATCATAAAGTAACAAAGAAACCAGTATATGTAGGAAGAACAAAGAATATTAAAGCTCGTAAACGTACTCATGCCAAGACACACCCAGATACCTATATGGAAGTTAGAGCCCGAGGCATTAGTTATGCATCTGCTAGGGGGCTAGAACACAGATACTATCTTAAATTAGGTGGAAAGAAAAAATTACGGAACAAAATTCGCCCGATTTCTAAGAAAAATAGAAAGTATAAAGAGTATATGTCTCAGTCAAGGAAATATTGGCGTTAAGGAGGTACTTATAGTGACAAGAGAGGAATTATTAACTTTGCATGATATTTTGACAAAAGATATCGATAGCATTGAAAATCCAGATAATTTAGAGATAGTGACAGAAAGAATTCATGAAGCTCTTTCTCTAGATCTAAGGCGGTTTAAAGAAAAACAACTCTCAAATGTATCAGTTCGAATGAAAAAAGCGACAAAAGTAAAATTTTCATTGGGAGATGTTTTTCAAATTTATTTAAAAGAGAACAATGTTTATAGTTATGCAATGTGCGTGAAAGAAGAAAGAGAGGAGGAAATTCTTCCATACCATCTTTTTGCATTTTTTAATTACTTTACTCCGGAAGAAGCAACGATGAAAGAACTATTTAAGTACTTAATTCGTGAGAATGTAGGTATGTTGTCTGATTGCGGTATAACTGGCATATTGAATGGGGAGTGGCAGAAAGTAAGCACTTTGTCACCCATAGGCTATGATTTTTCTAAATTAGAATATGTAAGTGCAGAAGATGGTGGGGTTTTGCGGCCAAATGAAATGACATATTACAAAAGTATTGGAGATCCTAACAATGGAGAATTTATTAAAATTGATCCTGAAGAAGCGAGAAAAATAAATAATCCATATGGTAGTCCCGGTCAACATTGGATAGAAATGTTCTTGGAGAATATGTACAAAGGGATTCATATGTTAGATATTAAATCTGATGAAGACACGGAAGAGGAAATATAAAATAAGTAATAAATTTTAAAAGTAAGTTATTACACAATATCATGAATAATATATTCTAGTAGATACGTGTGTCAAACAAGAAATAAGCGATTTAAACTAGGCTATATTATGCATTATGAAGTTCTTTTCCGAGGGTTGTGAATTTAGGAGGCAGCATCTATACAACTTTGTATAGATGCTTGCTTTAAAATAACTCTATTTTACAATTGGAAAATGACAAAAAATTGTGTTATCTTTTTTGAAGATTTGATGGTTATAAAGCTTATAAAAAGACGAAAAGTTGGAAAAAGGCGGGCATCGCTACAGCTAAAGGAGCTTTAAGCGGTGGCAAGTTTAAGTTAGCTAGAAAAGCAGCACGTGGTGTACGGCATATGGGTAGAATAAATAAACCTTTAAAAGTAAAGATTAAAGGGTATTCTAAACATGGTATACATTAAGCTATATCAAGGAATGGTAGAGGCGTTAAAACATCTGCACAATTATCTACAATTCGATCACCTAGGAAAACCATTGTCCAAAAACGAGGCGGAAGTAGAAGAATTCGAATGGAAGGAAAGAGAAGTATAGTTGTAGTGAATATGAAAAGAAAAGTAGTTACAACAATGGCTCGTGGAAAAGGAAATACTAGGATAAAGAGAGTGAGGTAATAATTGGATGAAGGCAAGGCAAAAAGAATTATTGTATGATTTACTCAAAGAATTCCCAGAATATATCGATGAGATAGAAAAGAATGGCGTAAACAATCTTAGTTCTGAAAGCGTAGAAAAAATTATAGATATATTTCTTACAGCTTTTACAAATTACGGTTTAGAAGATGATGATGAACCAAATAAATATGGTTTAGAAATAGAAGATTTAATTGATATAGTTAATGATGCTGATTGATTGTACCTACTTTAAAAGGAGTTAAATCTGATGCTTGAGTATGCATTAAAACATTTATTGGCAATTATAGTAGCATTTACCTTTATCATTCTAAGTATTTTTTTGATAAAGATAAGTTACAAAATAAAATTATTTCATATGCTTGCCTAATAATAGGATTTTTATTTATTTTTGTTGCAACTATATATTTATATGGCTTTATATGGTGAAAGGGGAGTATAATGTTATTTTTAATTTTTCTAGTGGCGATTTTAAATTTAATATTCTGCTGTTTTCTGATTCATCGGGAGAGGAGTAAAATTATTTTTTCCCATTTATTATTGTTATTTTATCTGGTATATATGTGATAAATCAGTTCCTCATTGATACGTCTAAATGGTAAGTTAATTATTCTGACTTTCAAAGTGATAAATGAAATGACAAAGTTTTATTTATTAAAGTACAGTTAAAACAAAGCGAAAGAAAAGCAGTGGGGGAGAGTGCCTTGATAACAAATGAAAAAATTTTACAAATAGATAGTATGGATGCTAAACAGCTACTTAAAGAACTAAAAAAAAACAACCTAATAAATAATGAATATTTTGGAGTGTCATATTCTTCTTCTAAATGAGCTATCTAAATTTTCAAAAGGAAAAACTGTGGAGAAGACTCTCTTAGAATTTACAGAAAGCGAGTATCCAGTTTTAAGAGCTACTGCATTCGATGCTTTATTAAAAAATGGTCATAAACAGGTTATCCATGCGGCAATAAAACACTTAGAGGATGAACAGAAAGTGGTTATTCGCTGTATAGAACTGTTAGGCTACCATAATAAAAAACAAATCGTTCCACGGCTCATAGGATTTCTTAAGGATGAACGAGAATGGGTGAGGTTTTATTCAGCAATTAATTTAGGGGTCCTTTTAGAAAATAGTAATAAGGTTTTAAATGTTTATATTCACCAAGAAAATAATCCTGTTGTACTGGTTGGGCTCTATTATGGGATTGCCTATCAAGTTACGGAAGATCAAGAATACATTCGCTTGATAGACCAAATAGGGCAGATACTACTTGAGACAGAGAAGGGTGAATATAAAATGACAATCATTGATATTCTTGCGGATTTAGCTTATCCAGAATACCAAAACAATGTTTTTACAATTTATAATGAGTTCACGAAAAAAGAAACAGATGAAAAAACAAAAAATTATATCACTGGAGCTATTCAGCTAATAAAGAATCGTAATTCATAATGCATATATGGAACAGATAGTAGCGAAGAATTTTAATAATTGTTAGTAACCCAAAGAGTGTCTCTAAATTGGTGAGGCACTCTTTTGTTTTTAAAAATACAAGCATGATGTTTTAATGCTAGGACAAGTGTTGGTCTTGTTAGATTTGTTATCGTTTTAGAATTGATTTACCATAAAAGAGCAAAAACAAATGAAAGGGAATGGTATATTCAATATCATGGTTAGTATAAATAATTAGTGGAATTTGAGTCATGTTATAACACTCTAGTTAAGCCTTAAACTTGTAAGTGGTCTTTTTGAAAAAAATGTAATTCTGCCTAAAAGATAAAAAATAGGCATTCTGAGTAGATTATAGTAATTTATTTCATCATTTAAATCGCGTGAATCCATTCTGGCTCTAAGCGTGAAAGTATATATTTTGATTGACAAGTTAAAATCTTTTTGTTACATTTTTGTTACGATAATGAAACGGTTAATGAATTCTTCAACAGCGTGCAGTAAATTGTATCGGCGTAAAAAATGAAAGAAAAATAACATGAAAATAGAAGAACGCAAATTTTTAGCGTTAATTCTTTCTGAACATCATTTAAAATTAAAATGGAACGAGATTTAATGAGACGGAAAAAGAACAGATAAGAGAAATTATATTAGATTATTTTATCAAGTATGGTTTGATGAGGAAAATGATGTTGTTAAATCTGGTTGTTACTTAGCGTTATTTCTTTTAGTTTCTGATGAACAGAAAAAAGCTTATATCGAGCTATTGGAAAATCTCTTATTAACTTCGAGTGATGAAATAGCGAGATTTGGGACCATCAATTCATTAACTGATATTACTTCAGAAGAAAATTCTGAAAGGACATTTCAACTTTTTTTAAAACAGCTGAAAGAGGAAAAGGACATAGAAAATCAACAAGTTTTAAAAAATAGTATAAGATTATTAAAATATTGGCTTTAAATCTAATGCTCATAAGAACTTGTAGTAAATTAAATATGAAGTGGTGGTAAACCAGATTTTTGTGGAGAATCAAATCTACTATTTTAGGATATTTTGTATATGGCATAGGGTTATATTTGTTTAATATTGGAAATTTCAAATCAACAAGAGGGAGAATGACAGATGAAAGAATATCCGCACATTCATTTATCGTTGCCACGTTTTTTTACTGGTGATGAGTATTACCGGGTTTATTTTTACGAAGATACACTTGTTTTTGTAAAACTAGGCGGGCAGTTTCATCATGAAAATTTGCTTGAACAGGCGGGGCTTTTTGGCGCCATTTTATTCTATATTCCGTACAAAATAGCTAGAAAGCGTCAGGAAAAGCGAGAGGCTTATGTGGATGCTGTTTTAGTAAAAAAAGGAATGAAAGCTTTACTTAAAGAGCGGAAAAGTTTTCAATTGAAGC
Source organism: Listeria fleischmannii subsp. fleischmannii LU2006-1 (assembly GCF_000344175.1). Taxonomy (GTDB): domain Bacteria; phylum Bacillota; class Bacilli; order Lactobacillales; family Listeriaceae; genus Listeria; species Listeria fleischmannii. The sequence continues at coordinate 15,228 of NZ_ALWW01000035.1, forward strand.
AATCTGAAATCAAAAAAATGATTTTTCGTACAAATTGGAAAACGCAAATTTTTTCCAATTATGATAAACATCTTCATATTTTAAAAAAAGATGGAACGAGCTTGAAAGCAGGCATTTCGTACGGGCAATCGAAAAATTATGTTTTAAATAAACTAACAAAAAAGGGCTATTTAGTGGAGGAAGAGAATGAGTAAAGAAGAATTTTTGGAATACAAGCCAATTCAAAATGAAGGCTTTGTGGGTGAGGTCATTTTTGAAGATTGGGAAGACGGAGAAGATGTTTTTACCGATATGAAAAAAATTGTGGCTAATGATGCGATGACGATTATTTTACAGAGTAAAAAAAGAGTGAAGCAATTTCTAAACGAGGAAAACATTCCTTTTAAAATCCATATGACAGAGATTTATTTACATTCACCGAATCCTTTTCATGTAGTGAAAGTGTTGGAGGAATTTTGTGTATATGGCGGAAGCAAGTATATCACCTTGTTTTTAGGGCGTCCGTGTGAATTTCGTTTAGAACAATTTGGGAAAAAAGGAAAGTGGGATATTGGCCGCCATTTAAGCGGCAATTCGGTGGCGATTACTTTACTTGGAAATGATCCTGTTCTTTACGTATCTGCTCAAAATGAACAAGATTGTGAAAACTTTATGGAATTGATTGATACGCGTCTTGATGACCAAATTATTCCATTTATGACATATGAGGAAAATAGTTCCTTTGATATTGCTGTTCCGCCAGACTTTTTAAAAGAATTTGATTTGCCGGATGGAAATTTCAAACGTATTTTTGCGCGACTTTTAAATGATCCAAATGAGGGGGGAGATGACACGCTACATAAGTTGTATGCAGATGATGCCCTCCAGATGATTGCGATTTCAAGTTTTTATGATGACGTTTTGGATGAGTTACAGATTGATTACCATTTGGAAAACAAAATGTTGCTATCAGAGCCAGTAATACCTGATGTTCGCGAAGATACACTTGAAAAATTACATTCAGAAAGCTTTATGGACCGGGTGTATCTTTTCTATGCTAGTCAGCCAAATTATCAAGTGAAAAAAGGCCAGCCGAGTTCCCTTTTCAAAAAAATATTTTCAAGCAAAGCTACTCTTGATTTTAATTTAGAAAAGAATGGAAAGGCAGTTGTTCTAGTTTTGGATGGTGAGCTTGCGATTATCTATGAAAATGAATAAGGAGTGGGAGAAATGTTGAAAGAGCAGCTATACTTTGTCAAAAAAGCCAATTTATATGAGATATATACTGATGCAGAAGATACAGATACTTTTGCCGTAGGTTATATACGAGAGATTTATCCTGATTTTTTATTACTGGAAACCTATGATAGGACAGGAAATTTTGATGGGTTTCGATTCATTTTAGTTGAAAATATTTATATGATTAAAGAGAAAACACAGTATTTAAACCGATTTGAAGAAATCGAACCAGCTTCAGCAACATTGCCAACTTGGGATGCTGGAATGGAAGTTTTAGATAAAATTATATTTTGGCTGTGTGAAGAGCATATTTTATTTGAAATGGAAACTTTTGAAGGGGAGATATTGGTGGGCTATATGGAAAGCTACCATTCAGGCGTGATAAAAATAAAGCATATTGGCGCGAATGATTTGAAGGCGGATGGTTGGGCATACATTATGCGAGATTCCATTTCAGAAATTAGTATTGAAACATGTAGGTTAGCCATTATTAAATAGAGAGACATACATCGTAGTTGAGTATGAAAAACGGGCAGAAATTCGAAAATAGATTTCTTGCCCGTTTTTGGGGTGAAATGAGAAATTTCGATACAAACCAAAAAATAAAGGAGTGTATTAAAAGAACATGGCTATAAAAAAACTATACATCCTATCCATATTAGGTAATAAGGAGAAATATAATGAAAAAAATCAGGAAAAGATAAAAATTCACTGTATATTTTTAAAAAAAGTGGCGGAATAGTTGCTGAATATGTGATAGTAGAAGATGAGTTAAACATCTTTTTTGGAAAAAATATGAAATATAGAATCAAAGATCAATCTATTAGGCACGAGGATTTTAAAGTGGTTAAGGCAATCGAAGAGGACGGGTGCTTATATATTTACTGTTATGGCACTAATGCTGATGATCTGTTTTTTGTAGCATCTCCTGAGAAGCAATCAAAATTTCAAATTGGAGAAGGTGTTCAGGATTATTTAGTAGAAAATGGTCATATATACATTGTTTTCTCAGAAGAAGGTATTTTTTCTGGTGAAGGTAACACAAAATTTTCAGAATCGATTTTTGTACAAATAGATACACGGAGAGAGACTATATTACCTTTATTACCTACAGATATGCAGTCCGCTATCATTGATGTTTATGGTATCTGTTTTGACGGAGAGAGTACAATTAGATTATTTTACTGTGGTGAGATAGTAGAGGAGTCCGACTATTCATACGAAGATTTCTATTTAGATTATAATATACGAACTAAACAAATCACAAAAAATCGGCAACTGGATTCTAACATCTTGTGTGTAGGTTTTGCGAATGATAGTTACTACGTTTTAGAAAATTCTTCTAGTAAGGTGAAAAAGGGAATTGTACTTGTCACAAATCAACACATGGAAGTTAAGTCAAAAATTTTTATTGACTCAAATACTTGGAAAAAGATAACCAGAGTTAATCATGGCTATGAAGAATTTATTTTAGAAAGTAAGGATTGCTACACAATATTAAATTTGAATGAGGTTAAAAAGTAAATGAAGCGATAATAATTTTAAGCGGTTTTAGCAAAGTAGTACTAGAAAGAAAAGAATATTATAATGACTTGGAAATTTCAGGAACTACTAGAACGGATTGTAGATTTTGTTGTAAAGTTTTATAAAAAATGAGTGGAAAACCGAAGAGTTCCACGAATCTAAGAAAAGGCAATGGTGATTATATTGATGCTGGCAAGTTTACAAGCAGGTTATAAGGTGAGAATGGTTGGATGATTGAAATCCATTTTAATAAACATAAAGGAGGAATACAGTTTGAATGAAAAAAAAGACTTCATTCATTTACTTCAAGAAGAGGGGATACGCTTTGAGGTAGGGAACCCTAATTTGTTATCAACTTCTTCTCATTATATGGAGCAGGTTGATGAAAGGTCTGTGGCAATATTTTATGAGTTATTTGAAGAAGATGAAGATATCCAAATTATGATTCATGACTATCATAAAAGAAAAACTCGTTCCACTGGAGTAATCAAAAAATTTATTAAGAATAAAAAAATTAAAGTACACATCGAAAGTGCGAAAAGTTAACGGGATAGAAAGCTATTTTGAAATTAATATTAGATGCAGGGTAAATGAAATTAGAATTAAGCAATTACTACATCATATTGCTTCAAAAGATATAATAGGCACTCCTAATTCTGATTTAGATTACTTTATTATCGGAGTGACAAATAAACAAATCTATCATTTATATGATGATCGCGGGCTGGATATCTTTTTGCCAAGTGAATCGAGACGTGCTGATATAAAAACCAAGTATCAGAGTTGGGTGCTCAGCGAGTAGATTATCTCTTGTTACGTTTTAGTTTATAAGTGATAGTATTGCAGGAGAATTGAGGTTATGGAATAATGCCTGGCTCAGAAACTAATCGGAGTAAGCATAACTTAGACAAAGTATCAGTAAATTTACTAAAGGTGGAAAGAAATGTCAGAGATTCTGGATTAGGTACTTGTCGGATGCTGAAATCTCGGTTAGATACAGTTCAGCAACTGGCGCTTGGAAGAGAGGGCATGAGAAAGAATTGAGAGGTAGGGAGATAAAAAATGCACGAAAACGAAAGGGATAAATGGGTCATAAAATTACTATCTGACAATGATGCGGATGTAGAAATAGTAGAAGATTTTATTTTAAAGCTTGATTCTAATGAACAGTTAAAAAGATTGTTACAGTTTACTGATTCTCGGAATAGTGAAGTTAAACTATATGCATATGAGGAATTAATTTGCTTTTCAGACGAAAGAGTTTTAGAAGCAGCAGGTCGAGGGTTAGTCGAGGGTTAAACGAAAGTGATGAGCTAGTTAGAATTGCTGCTATAGAAATTATTCAAGAACAAAAAGATTTAAGGCAATTAACAAAGATAATGGAATTGCTAAAAAATGATGAGAATGAGTTAGTCAGATGTTTTGCTGGTGAGGCCATTGGCGTTTTAAGTGAAAATTTAATCGAGTTTTTAGAAGAAAGAATCCCTTTTGAAGTTGATAGTTTAGCGCTTGTAGGGATATACAGTTCACTTTATAAATTAGGTAGAAAAGAATATCTAATACCATTATTAACGTTGCTAAAGGATGACTATCACATCATGGTCATACGCACGATTATCGCGTTAAAAGAAATTCTAAGTTTAGAAAATCAAGATTTAATTTTTGAGGCAATCACTAGATTGAAAAGTCAAGATTTACCAGTTTCGATTAATGATGCATTAGCGCGTTGTTTTCCAGAAAATCATGCTTAGTTTATAAAGAAAAATGATGTCTTCAATGAACAGGAGGATAAAATGGACACGGTTTTAAGATTAATAATTGACCTAGAGTTTATTGGAATAATTATAATGTGTATAATTATTATAAATTTTAAAAAGAATAACTTTTTTACTAAAACTATTCAAGGATTGTTACTATTGAGCTTAATTGCTGTTACAAGCATAACAATGTTTTTTTAAGAAAAGAGGAGGTTTTAAATATGCTATACGTTGTTATGTCAGTATATCTAGTGTTTTTATTAATATTAATTATAGGCAATAATAAAGAAACAAAAAAAACAAAGAAAAGAGGTCTTAGTAACCTGGCCATCATCATTTTCTTAGTCTCTTTTGTTTTGTATTTGATAGTGTTGGCGCCTAGGCTAGGCATTTAGTAAAGATGGAAATGCGAGTAGCAGAGGTAAACAGGCTACTGTTTAGAAGGACTATTAAACCTGATAAAACCTTTTAAAAATGACCTACAATACAGTAGATATATTGTGGAAATTGAAAAAATAATTATCCTCACGTATTTTAATTACCTCATGAGGTTAATATTTACTTTAAGCTGTACATATTAGCTGTTAGAATTATATGGTCAAACCCTATCAATATCAAAAACTGTATGAAGGGTGGGTTTTGACACGAAAGTGAAGAGTAACAAAACGGTGACTAATAGATTTAAGAATGATGGATTAGGTGGGCCATTCTATAAAGAATTTCTTACTAAAATAAAGGAATCATTGGCAGATAAGCTACGTATAGTAATCACAGGGACCTAACTCATATGAATTTAAGAAGAGAGTCCACATGAAAATATTTCTAAAATAATTAAAAAAAGTGGAGGTAGTGGTTTGCATGAAATTACATAAGGAATTGAAAAAACTAGAAGAAACTTTAATTGAATATCATAGTATCGATATTAAAAGAAATCAAATCAAATTCCAGTTAATAGATCCAGATTTTGATAAGAAAATAGAGCTGATTTTTAATAAAGTTAGTGGTTTTTATTTTGTAAATGGGTATGAGCTAAGCCGATATTCTACAAAAGATTATGAATACGGTGAGAAAAGGGAATTATTATCAGTAGTATATGATAATTCAAAGGAACAAAAATTAATAATTAAATCCAGAGATACTTTTTATAATGGTTTTGATGTTAGCTTTAATTTTACTTTAGAATTTATGGAGGGACTTTTACTGATTGAAGCCGATGAAATAGAAATTGATGGTGTAGGATACAATCATCTAATCAATCATATCGGCTAACAGAATGCTAGATAATAAAAATATTCCTTTGATAGCTTGCCAAGCTATCTTTATATTCAGATACAGTTGAGTGGTAAATTTAAATTTTCTCGTAAAGTGAGGTATGAAAAATGTTTGAATGGAGAAACGATAAACTTATTAATGCTCATTTTAATGATTTTAGTGTAACTAGGTGCAGGGCTATCATCTCACTAAATTTTAGAATAGAATATGATGAATTGTATAAACAAACACCAATTATTATTCTAGATATAGCCTACGGGGAAGATGAGTTTGAAAAAATTATTAAAATGGAGTTTTATGGAGTAGATTCCTTAAAAGTAAACACAAGTTTTTTTCCATATATACAAGTAATGGGCTTTGAAATAAACAATATAAGAGATACAGGCTCAGAAAAAAAGTATGAAATTAATGATTATGAGGATGGAATCTTATATTTTGTTTGTGATGAAGTTAGGATAGTAGCTATAAATGAGGTAGATACTTGATTAATTCAATTTTAAATATAGGTATACATCTATGGTAACAAAAAAGCGCCCAAAATTTCTGTGGCGCTCTTTTGTTTTCAAAAACACAAGCGTAATCTTCCTTGCCAAAACATGTTATAATAGAAAAGATTACGTGGACTTGAGGTGAGTAAAAATGGATAGAAAGAATATTTTACTTGCAGTGTCAGGCGGCATTGCAGTTTATAAAGCAGTAGCCTTACGAGTAAATTAACGCAGGCGGGCGCAAATGTGAAAGTCATGATGACGGAGCATGCGACGGAATTTGTCCCCCCGCTTTCTTTTCAAGTTTTATCCAGAAATGATGTGTATACGAACACTTTTGATGAAAAAAATTCGAAAGTGGTGGCGCATATTGATTTGGCGGACTGGGCTGACCTTGTGATTGTCGCACCGGCAACCGCGAATATCATTGCAAAAATGGCGAACGGACAAGCAGATGATATGGTGACGACGACCCTCCTTGCGACAGAAGCGCCTGTTTGGGTAGCGCCGGCCATGAATGTGCACATGATTAACCATCCGGCAGTTGTCCGAAATATTAACCAACTTTATGCGGACGGGGTGCGCTTTATCGAGCCCGAGGAAGGGTATCTCGCATGCGGGTATGTCGGTCGGGGAAGACTCGAGGAACCCGAAAAAATTGTGCAGCGCGTGCATGAGTTTTTTTTTAGAAGATGAACAGGCCCTTTTGGGGGAAAAACGTGCTTATAACGGCAGGTGCGACACGCGAAAAACTAGATCCTGTCCGCTATTTTACAAACCATTCCACAGGGAAAATGGGCTTTGCTGTCGCAGAGGTAGCAAAACGCGCCGGAGCTAATGTGACACTTATAACAAGCACACGTGAGCGTTTAGTCCCACCTGGCGTGAATGCAGTATATGTAGGATCGGCGGAAGAAATGTATGCGGCCGTGAAAGAAAATCAGGCGAAACAAGATGCATTTGTTATGACGGCCGCTGTGGCTGACTATACGCCGCAATTTGTTAGCGAACAAAAAATTAAAAAGCAGCCCGGAGACTTTAAAATTGAAATGAAACGCACGAAGGATATTTTGGCAGATATTGGTGAGACCAAAACGGCTAACCAAGTTGTGGTGGGCTTTGCAGCAGAAACTGAAAATATACGCGAAAATGCCCTTAAAAAATTGGCGTCTAAAAAGGCGGATTTTATTGTGGCGAATGATATTACAGACGCGGGTGCGGGTTTTGGCACCGATACGAACATTGTCACGATTTACGGAGCAAATGGTAGCGAAGAAAGCTTCCCCCTTTTAGACAAAAGTGAAGTGGCGAAAGAAATTGTGAAACGGATTACTAGCCGATTGGAGCAAAAATAATGAATCAAGTTGCAAAAGTCATCGTAGACGTTCCGGCGATGCAGGTGGACCGGCCATTTGATTATGTAGTTCCGGAAAATTTAGTTGGCATTGCCTTAGTTGGCACGCGGGTTTCGGTCCCGTTTGGAAACAGGAAGGTGCAAGGCTTTGTAGTTGAACTCGGCGAAGTAGAGGACGTCACGAAACTAAAAACGATTGATTCCGTTATGGACGTACTGCCTGTTTTAAATGAGGAACTGCTTGAGCTTGGCGACTTTCTCGCAAAAGAAACGCTCGCTTTTCGAGTTTCCGTTTATCAGGCGATGTTGCCGGCTGCTCTTCGGGCTAAATATGAGAAATACGTGGTGCGACTAGATACAGAAGACGACGAATTAGAACGACTTTTTGAAGGATATGAGACGCTACCGTTTAAAGAGCTAGTTGGGCGTAACATTTTAAAAAAGCGTTCAAAAATATGTGCGCAGTGGGCAAGTTGAAATCGCGTATGCCGTCAAAAACAAAGTGACGAATAAAAAAATGCGTGTTGTCACCTGCCCGCTTACGCCAAACCAGCTACACGATGCACAATTAGATTTACCTAAAAATGCAAAAGCACAAGCTAAACTACTTGCCTATTTTGAAACAACAGAAGAAGATTTTGTTCCGCTAAAACAGCTAAGAGAAGAACTTGGTGTGAGCGGGCAAGCCATTCAGAAATTAGTCGATAATGGTATGCTTCAGTTTGCTGAAAAAAAGGTGAACCGCGATCCTTATGCAGGACGTGAGTTTGAAAGGACAGAGCCGCTTGCGCTATCAAAAGAACAACAGGCGGCAAACGATGAAATTTTGCTTGCAGCAAAGGAGGGACGCCCGGAAACCTTTTTACTACACGGGGTTACGGGAAGTGGTAAAACGGAAATTTATTTACAGTCCATCGCCGAAGTGTTGCAAAAGGGGAAAGAAGCGATTGTGCTTGTTCCGGAAATTTCACTGACGCCGCAAATGGTGGAGCGATTTAAAAGTCGGTTTGGAGATGCCGTAGCAGTCCTCCACAGTGCACTCTCACACGGTGAAAAATATGACGAGTGGCGTAAAATTGAACGAAAAGAAGCACAAGTTGTGGTCGGCGCTCGTTCCGCCATTTTTGCCCCCTTTGAAAACCTTGGCCTTATTATAATTGATGAGGAACACGAGGCTACTTATAAACAAGAAGATAATCCGCGGTATCACGCACGCGATGTGGCTATTTGGCGAGCGAAAAGACACCACTGTCCAGTTGTGCTAGGTAGCGCCACGCCGTCCCTTGAGTCCTATGCGCGGGCTACGAAAAATGTATACAAATTGTTAGAACTCAAAGCACGCATCAACCAACAAGAAATGCCGGAAGTTCATATCATCGACATGCGCGAAGAATTGCGCAGCGAAAACCGCACAGAATTTTCCCGCACATTACTCGAAAAAATCAAAGAGCGACTAGAGCGAAATGAACAAACCGTCCTACTTTTAAATAAAAGAGGGTACGCGTCATTCGTCATGTGTCGCGACTGCGGTTACGTGGTCGAATGCCCCAATTGCGACATTTCCCTTACATATCATCAGGCAACCCGCAAAATGAAATGTCACTACTGTGGCCATGAGGAACGTGTACCGGAGAAATGTCCATCCTGTGAAAGTGAGCACATACGTTACTTCGGGACGGGCACACAAAAAGTGGAGGAGAGCCTTGCAAAATTAATTCCCGAGGCACGTGTCATTCGAATGGACGTGGATACAACGCGTCAAAAAGGCGCACACGAGAAACTTCTCACGCGTTTTCAAAACGGCGAGGCCGATATTTTACTCGGAACGCAAATGATTGCAAAAGGCCTTGATTTTCCTAATATTACCCTTGTCGGCGTTTTAAATGCGGATACGATGCTGTTTTTACCTGACTTTAGATCGGCTGAACGAACCTTTCAGTTGCTCACGCAGGTGAGCGGGCGAGCTGGGCGCCATGTTTTACCCGGAGAAGTAGTCGTTCAAAGCTATAGCCCCGAACATTACAGTATCGAATACGCGAAAATGCATGATTATCACGGTTTTTATAAACACGAAATGCTCATGCGGCATAAAGGCGCTTACCCGCCGTTTTACTTTTTAACACTGATTAATGTGAGCCATGAAGAGGAGCGAAAAGTGATTCAAACCATTCAAGACATGGCGAGCTTCCTGCGCACAAAACTTGGCCCCGACTCGATTATTCTAGGCCCAGTTCCAAGCACCATTAGTCGGATTAAAAATAAGTATCGCTATCAATGCATGATTAAATATAAAAAAGAACCTACTTTAAAAAATGAATTAAAGAGCCTACTTGAACACTATCAAAAAGAACAAGCAAAAGGACTGACGATTTCAATTGATGTGGAACCGTACGTTCTGATGTAAGGAGCGAAAAAATGGAAAAAATTATTTTTATGGGCACGCCTGATTTTGCCGTCCCCATTCTAGAAAAACTGGCCGAACAATATGAAGTAATCGCCGCTGTCACACAACCAGATCGCCCGCTAGGCAGAAAGCGCGTTTTAACTGCACCACCCGTTAAAGTAGCCGCCCAGAAATTAAACATCCCTGTTTATCAACCGGAAAAATTACGCGATTCAGATGAACTAAGAGAGCTACTTGAGTTAGATGCAACGCTACTCGTGACCGCTGCGTATGGCCAAATTTTACCAAACCGTTTACTCACACATCCTACAAAAGGCGCGATTAATGTCCACGCCTCCCTTCTGCCGGAATATCGCGGCGGTGCGCCGATTCATTATGCGATTATGGATGGGAAAAAGGAAACAGGCGTGACGATTATGTATATGGTTCAAAAACTAGATGCCGGCGATATGATTGCAAGTCGCAGCATTCCAATTACAGATGAAGACGATACAGGGACGATGTTTCATAAACTCTCTGAACTTGGCGCGGATCTTTTAATGGACACCTTACCTGCCTTTTTAGCAGGGGAAATTAAAGCGGTGCCGCAAAATCCGGAAAACGTAACGTTTGCACGCAATGTGACACGTGAACAGGAAAAACTTGATTTTTCAAAAGAAGCGAGGGTCGTTTGGAACCATATTCGCGGTTTATCGCCGTTTCCGGTGGCTTATACTATCTTTATGGAAAAACCTTTTAAAATTTGGCGTGCGCATCTTGCGGAAGAAAGGTCTGATTCTGCGCCTGGAAGTTTTGTTATGCTTAATAAATCAACGTTTGGCATTGTTTGCGGGGACGGTCATATGGTCGTGCCGGATATTGTTCAGCCTTACGGTAAGCCCAAAATGGATGCGAATGCCTTTATTCAAGGAACGCTTCGTAACATATCAAATGACGTTAGGTTTGGTGATTAAATGAAAAAAGAAGTTCGCGAAATTGCGCTTGAACTCATTCTAAAAGTGGAAAAACAAGGCTCTTATAGCCATTTACTTATAAACGATGCTCTAAAAAACAAGATTTAAATCTAGCCGATAGAGGTCTTCTAACGGAGCTTGTATACGGAACCATTCAGCGGAAAATTACGCTTGATTTTTATCTTGAACCGTTTTTAAAAAAAGGAACCAGAGGATTGGGTTCAAAATTTACTTAGACTCTCGGTGTATCAACTAGCCTTTTTAGATAAAATTCCGGAACATGCTATTTTACACGAGGCGGGTGAAATTGCGAGAAAACGCGGTCACGAAGGTGTGACGAAATTTGTAAACGGCGTGCTTCGTAATATTATCCGGTCAGGCTTCCCTGCGTTTAACGATATTTCAGACGACGTTTTGCGGCTTAGTATCGAGGCAAGTCTTCCAGAATGGCTTGCCGAGCGTTTAATTGACCAGTACGGCTACAGGCGGGCACTTGAACTTGGCGAAGCCTTTTTAGTTCCGCCAAATCAAACGGTGCGTGTCAATACAACCGAAACGAATCCGAAGTCACTTGTAAAAGAGTTTGCCGATCAAGGGATTGCTTCAAAAGTGTCAGAAACTATTCCTTGGGCGCTTGAAATCGAAAAAGGAAGTATAGCTAATACGAATGCCTTTAAAACAGGAAAATGTACCATTCAAGACGAAAGTTCGATGGTCGTGGCCTATGCGCTAGAGCTTAAGGACGATTTGGACGTTTTAGATGCTTGTGCTGCTCCTGGTGGGAAAACCACGCTAATTGCGGAGAAAATGAATGGGACGGGTAGCGTGATGGCGCTTGATATCCATGCACACAAGACGAAACTTGTCGAACAAGCTGCGCGTCGCTTAAATCTATTAAATATACGGACACTCGCGCTTGATGCCAGAAAAGCAACGGCAGAATTTGAAGAAAAAAGCTTTGACCGTGTTTTAGTAGATGCGCCGTGTTCTGGCTTTGGCGTCTTAAAGCGTAAACCGGATATTAAATACAGTAAAAAACCGGAGGATATCACGCGTCTTAGTGAAATTCAGTTGGCAATTTTAGACGAAGTTAGCCAACTTGTAAAAGAAAATGGTATATTGGTATATAGTACATGTACAATAGACCAGATGGAAAATACTGAGGTTGTTCAAAAATTCTTGAATAGCCATCCGGAATTTGAGATGCTTTCTGTATCTGTTCCTAAAACGTTAGAACACTTAAAGACGGGTAACGACTTACAAATTTTACCAACTGATTTTGGAAGTGACGGGTTTTATGTCGCGAGCTTCAAACGGTGCCCTTAAGATTGGAGAGAAAAAACTATGCAAGTTGAATTTAGAACTGACAGAGGAAGAATAAGACATCACAATGAAGATAGCGGTGGTGTTTTTGAAAATAAAACAGGGAATCCAATTGTCATAGTTGCAGACGGAATGGGCGGTCACCGTGCTGGTGATGTCGCGTCTGAAATGGCCGTAAAATTACTCAGTGAAGCATGGCAAGAAACAGAAGAATTTTTACATGCAAGTGATGTAGAGGAATGGTTTCGAATTACCATTCAAAAAATCAATCGTGCTATTACAAGTCGAGCAGAAGCCGAGCCTGAACTAAAAGGAATGGGAACGACACTTGTCGCGGCTATTTTCACACGTAGTCAGGCCATTGTTGCAAATGTTGGCGATAGCCGCGGTTATTTGCTACAAGAAGAGCGATTTAAACAAATTACAGAAGATCATTCCCTTGTGAATGAACTTCTCCGTAAAGGTGAAATTTCAAAAGAAGATGCAGAAAATCATCCGCAAAAAAATATTTTACTTCGAGCGCTTGGTGTCGAAGGATATGTGGACACGGATACATTTATTACACCCTTTCAAATAGAAGATATTTTACTTTTATGTTCAGATGGCCTTAGTAACATGATTTCAGAAGAAGAAATGAAACAAGTTTTAATGAGTAGGCGCACACTGGCAGAAAAAGCAGATACATTAATTACAAAAGCCAATGCAAATGGCGGGGAAGATAACATTACTGTGCTTTTACTTGAGCGTGATAAGATGCGGAGAGGGGGCAGAGCATCATGATGATAGGTAAGAGGCTTAGTGGACGCTATAAAATTATAAGTCCAATTGGCGGCGGCGGAATGGCAAATGTTTTCTTGGCAAGGGATATGATTTTAGACCGGGATGTCGCTGTTAAAATTTTACGAATTGATTTGGCAGACGAAAGCAATTTGATTCGGCGTTTTCAGCGCGAAGCACAATCCGCTACTAGTTTAGTCCATCCAAATATTGTGGGCATTTATGATGTCGGGGAAGAAAATGACTTGCATTATATTGTGATGGAGTACGTAGAAGGAATGGATTTAAAGCAATATATCCAAGAAAAACATCCCATTCCCTTTGAAGAAACGGTAGAAATTATGAAGCAAATTGTTTCAGCTATTTCGGCCGCGCATAAATATCATATTATTCACCGAGACATCAAGCCACAAAATATTTTGATTGATCATGATGGGGTTGTAAAAATTACAGATTTTGGCATTGCGATGGCGCTTTCTGAGACGTCTATTACTCAAACAAACTCTCTAGTAGGCTCTGTCCATTACTTATCTCCTGAACAAGCTCGGGGCGGTATGGCCACGCAAAAATCCGACATTTATTCGCTTGGGATTGTTTTATATGAGCTCTTAAGCGGTCAAGTACCATATGACGGAGAATCAGCCGTTTCTATTGCAATTAAACATCTTCAAGGAAGTATCCCATCTGTTCGACAAGAAAATCCTGCGATTCCGCAAAGTCTTGAGAATATTATTATTAAAGCCACAGTTAAAGACCCAACTTCGCGCTACCAGTCTGCTGATGAGATGGAGGCGGATTTAGAAACCTGCTTAAATGAGGAACGTCTAAATGAACCTAAATTTATTCCGAGAGCTGATGATGGCGATACAAAAACGATTCCCATTATCGCCACTAAAAATGCGATGCGAAATTTAGATGATACCGTGACACAAACGGCTAATGCTGAAGAACTACCAACAGAGGAAGAAAAGCTAGACGAAAAGAAGCCTAAGAAAAAAATGAGCAAGAAAAAGAAAATTTTCTGGATCGTTTTAGCTGTGATTTTGCTCTTTGCGGGCATTATTTTAACCCTTTGGCTACTTGGGAAAAATCCTACTGAATTTGAAATTCCTGACGTTACTGGTAAAACAGAAGCGCAAGCCATTTCTAGGTTGCAAAAAGACGGTTTTACAATTGGACGAACGATTGAAAAAAATAGTGATTCCGTGAAAGAAGGAAATGTCATTAGTACAGATCCAGAGGCCGGCGAAATGAAAGAAAAAGGAACCAGAGTTTCTATTTATATAAGCATTGGCTCGAAAAAAGTAACGATGGAAGACTATTCAGGTAGAAGCTACGAGGATACAGAAAAAGTATTACAAGAACAAGGCTTTAAAACCGTATCGAAAAAAGAAGAATATAACGATTCGGTTGAAAAAGGAATGATTATTTCTCAAACACCAACTGCCGGAACTGAAGTGGTAGCAAAAGATACAGATGTTGAACTTACGGTGAGTCGTGGTCAAGCACCGATTACATTAAAAGATTTACGTGGCTATAATCAAACAGCACTTGATGATTATGCGGCATCTATTGGAATCACAATTGAAACATCGGAAGAAAATAGTGACTCCGTTGATAAAGGTCAAGTCATTTCACAATCACCAACTGCTGGAACGAGTATTAATGCAGGATCTACCGTTAAAGTGGTTATTTCAAAAGGACCAAAAGAAAAAGAAGTAAAATCGGTCACGAAAACGATTACGATTCCTTATGGGGAAGCAGAAGACAACAAGGATGATGAAAATAATGATTCGCCTGAAGCTAAACACATTAAAATTTTCATTGAAGATAAGAATCATTCGATGTCAACGCCTTACCGCGAACTGGATATCACGAAAGATACAAGCGTGACCATCACTTTTGAAATTGAAGAAGGTTCAAAAGGGAGTTATAAGGTCGTAAGAGACGATACGACAATTGATGAAGGTACGGTAGATTATCCGAATTAAAGGAGGTCGTTAGAACTGGAAGGTCAAATTATTAAAGCGTTAAGCGGTTTTTATTACGTCTTTCATGAAGGAAAAGTATATCAAACGCGGGCTAGAGGAAACTTTCGTAAACGTAAAATGACACCGCTCGTTGGAGACGATGTAGTTTTTCAAGCAGAAAATGACACGGACGGCTACATTTTGGATATTTTGCCGCGTGAAAATGAACTAATTCGCCCGCCAGTTGCCAATATTGATATTGCCATTCTCGTTTTTTTCTGCTTGTA
>NZ_ALWW01000036.1 GCF_000344175.1 Listeria fleischmannii subsp. fleischmannii LU2006-1
AAAAGTATCTCTTTTTGAGATACTTCAAAAATTTATTGTGTTAATGATACAAAATGAATCTCTTTCCCTGTTATATCAAGGAAGGGGAGTTGGGTACGTGTATCTAAACAAAAGACGTTATAAAGAAAAGGACGAAGAGTTGTTTTTTTGCTATCAACGCTATCTACAAAAGCTTTTATTTCAGCATAAAGAATTTCAATGTCTTTTAATTTTGAGATTTTAGAGTCAATTCGATTTTCGCTAACATTAACATTTGAATTTTGGATTTTTTCATCAAACTCTTGATTAATGGCAGCACGCGTTTTTTCAACAGGTGTATACCTTTGGTCATCCCAATCAGTTTCAATAATATGGCAATCTTCTAATCGAATAAAATCACCGGCCCAGAGCTTACCATCCATTTCAATTACCATTTTTGTTTTAGGAAAAAGTTCTTTATTACTGTATTTTTTGAGTAAATAATCATACATTTGCATGTGTGCTAGACTTTGACACATCTGAATCATCTCCTTATAGTGTAAGAATACTACAATGTGAAAAAATGAGCAATAACTAAATGAAGTTTCCCTAGAAATCCATCTAAAGAACTGTTTAAAATTTACTTTCTATACAAAAGCCCTATAAACGAAGAAAACGGTTGCATGCTATAATGGGAAAGAAGGGAGGGGTTCCGATGTATAAAGAAAGGAAACTACAGACGCATGATGATGTAGAGCTACATGTATATATATGGGATGAGGTTGAAAATCCAATTGGTATCGTTCAAATTGTACATGGTATGTCTGAATATGGTGGGCGATACAATTTACTGGCGGAGGCCTTGAACAAAGCGGGGTATATTGCTTTGGCTGATGATCATAGGGGGTTTGGTAAAACAGCTTTAAACAAAAATGAGCTTGGGCATATTGAGCCAAAGAATAGTGCGAAGAAAATGGTGTTAGATGAGCGGATGGTACAGCTTTATGCGCAAGAGCATTATCCTGACTTGCCTTATTTTATTTTTGCACACAGTATGGGGAGTTTTTTAATAAGGCTTTTTATGGCGGAATATCCTACAAATGGCGTGATTTTGTGTGGTAGTGGTCTGCAGCCAACGTTGCTTTTGAACGCTGCAAAATGGGTGTCAAGCAGGCGGATAAAAAAAGATGCCGCAAGACGTAGCGGCCTACTAAATAAGCTTGCTTTTTGGGGGTATAATCGCACGTATTCGGATACCTCACATTTTAGTTGGTTAACTCGAGATCAGGCTGTTCAAAAAGCCTATGAAAAAGATCCTTTCGGGGGACCGATTGTTGGAACGTCTGGCTTTTTTCACACTCTTTTCACGGTTATTTCTGAGTCGCAAAAAAAATCTCATTTTAAACATATACCTAAAGAACTACCGCTTCTTTTGCTATCTGGAACAGAGGATCCAGTTGGGCATTACGGAAAAGATATTCCAAAGCTTGCCATCACTTTGGCTGAAAATGGCGTGTCTGATGTGACGTATAAGTTATATGAAGGCGCCCGCCACGAACTTGTGAATGAAACATGTAAAGAAGTTGTTTTTTCAGATATCATTAGATGGTTGGATGCAAAGAGGAATGCCTAACAAAGGCATTCCTTTTATCTAATTTGACCTTCGCCAAAAATAATATATTTAGTAGAAGTTAATTCCTGTAAACCCATCGGCCCTCTGGCATGAAGTTTTTGAGTGCTAATGCCAATTTCTGCACCAAACCCAAACTCAAAACCATCTGTAAAGCGGGTAGAAGCATTAATATATACGGCCGCCGCATCGACCTCATTTTGGAATTTTAGACCTGTAAAGTAATCGTTCGTCACAATCGCTTCCGAATGCCCCGTACCATACTGATTAATGTGCGAAATAGCATCCTCCACATTCGTAACAACTTTAATTGCTAAAATAAAATCAAGAAATTCAGTCTCAAAATCTTTTTGAGTTGCAGGGATAGCACGGGATAAAAAGGCGCGCGCTTTATCATCCGCACGAAGTTCAACATCAAAAGGGGAAAGTTCCTTTTCAATAAGCGGAAGCAGCTCCTCTGCGACAGCCTCATGTATCAGAAGCGTTTCGCAGGCATTACAAACGGATGGGCGCGAAGTCTTCGCATTCACTAAAATACGTGTGGCCATATCAAAATCGGCGTTTGCATCAATATAAACGTGACAATTCCCAGTCCCCGTTTCAATGACCGGCACTGTCGCTGTTTGAAGCACAGATTGAATCAAGCCTGCCCCCCCACGCGGAATGAGTACATCCAAATACTCATTTAAACACATTAACTCTTTGGCCACTTCACGGGAAGTATCTTCCACAAGTTGAATGACGGTCTTAGGAAAGCTTGCATGTTGAACGGCTTGTTGTAAAATGCTAACGAGTGCGAGGTTAGAATGAATCGCTTCACTACCACCACGAAGAATGACCGCATTTCCTGCTTTAAAACAAAGGCTTGCAGCATCTACAGTGACATTTGGTCTTGATTCATAAATAATCCCAATTACACCAAGTGGGACCCGCTTTTTACCAATAGTAAGCCCTGCTTCATTTTGAAACATCCCGTCAACTTGGGCGATAGGGTCAGGTAGATCCGCAATTTGTTTGACCCCGTTTGCTATCTCAAAAATACGCTCTTTCGTTAAGCGTAGTCTATCAAGCATCGTTTCGGGCGTTCCGTTTTGCTTAGCCGTGAGGACATCTTTTTCATTTTCAGCTAAAATTGTTTCATAATTGGCAATAAGGCCGCTACTCATTTCAAGAAGTGCGGTATTTTTTTGCTTCGTACTAGCAAGAGCTAAAAAACGACTGGCTTCTTTCGCAAGTTTTCCTTTTATTTGTAGTTCACCCATTTAAAATATCCTCCTTTCGTTTTGCAAAGAGTGTGCCGACTTGTTCGCCTGAAATTATCGCATAAATAACATCGGGATTATTTCCATTTGTAAGCACCATTTTTTGATTGTTTTTTAAACAAAGCTCAGCGGCCGCTAATTTTGTAAGCATTCCACCTGTGCCAAATTCAGAACCTTTCCCGCCGGCTAATTTCAATGTATCGTCTGTAATTTCATGAATTTCATGGAACATAGTAGCATCGGGATGGATAAGGGGGTTGGTGTTATAAAAACCATCAATATCGGATAGCATGATTAAAAGGTCGGCCTGGATGAGTTCAGCGACAACCGCAGATAAGCGATCGTTATCACCAAATTTCGTAATATGCATAATCTCTTCCACAGCAACAGTATCGTTTTCATTAACGATAGGAATTGTACCTTGTGTGATAAGCATATCAAAGGTATTGATAACATTTTGTCTACTAATCGGGAAATCTGTCACGTCTCTTGTTAATAAAACTTGCCCAACCGTATAACCGTATTCACCAAAAAGTTTACTATAAATATGCATCAATTCGCTTTGTCCAACAGCGGCAATCGCTTGTTGCTCAGGAATTGTTTTAGGTCGCTCATTTAGTTGAAGTTTTCTACAGCCCACACCAATCGCACCTGAAGAAACGAGAACCACTTCTTTTCCTTCGTTTCGAAGCTCCGCTAACACACGAGCAAGTTTTTCAATCGTACGTAAATTAATGTTTCCATTTTCATACATTAGTGTGCTTGTCCCAACCTTTATAACGATTCGTTTGCATTGTTTCAAAGATTCACGCATTTTTCTTACCCCTTCGGAAATAGAATATCTCTATTTTACTATAAAATCGAGTTTTTACCAGTGTTTTTCACACAAAAAAAGCTAGCTTCATTTCGAAGCTAGCCAGTTACTTTAAAGAGCGTTCGTTGTTTTATGTTCTCTTTCAAGACGCGATACTTGTCTCAAACCTGTACTCATGAGCGTTAAGATAACAATCCAAGCTACAATGATAAGTACAATTTGTTTAAATGCAATTTGCGGAAGGGGATTAAGCGGACAATCCCATAAGAAGTGGAGGACGATAGGAATAATAAATATTTTCCAAAATTCACCAGTAAATAGGTGATGCATCTCCAATTTTGAACTTCCTTTTTTAGCTAATACAATAGCAGCCCCTGTAATAGCAGCCCAGACAACGTGGCCACCGATAGATTGCCAACCGCGAGCAAAAATAATTTCTAACATCGTATCACTAGCAAATGTTACATTTTTTGTTAAAGCTAAGGCTTCAATACTATAATTGAAGGCATATCCTAATGATTCAAAGGCTGCAAAACCAGCTCCAACAGCGGCCCCAACTAGTAGGCCATTTAATACATATTTCGATTTTAATGATTTAATAAAGAGCGCAACAATTACCATTTTACCAGTTTCTTCAATAATACCTACAAGAAGGGCATTAAAGTAGTTTAATTTGCCAACTGGAATAATGCTATAAAGGATGAGTGTCGCTACAAGTGCCGCAACTCCACCAATAAAGAACATTTTAACAACATCAAAAATGCTAATATTACGCGGTGCATTGGTTTCAAAAAAGAAAATTAGTGCTGAAAAAGGAACTGTAAACGATCCAATTACCATTAATCCGGGAATCGTATTCGCATTTCCAAAAATATATGTACACGCAAGAAGTAAGGCATAAGTAATGGCTAAAACAATAAATACACGTGAGTAAACCCAAGGTCTCGGCCAAGAAGAAGAAATTTGATTTTCAGGTGGCGTTGTTTCCGTCGTCCCAACAATAAAAATTTTATTTCCTTCGCCTTTTTTATGTTTCTTAAAAACATCTTTAAATAAATCAGCAACTTTAAGATCCGCATGCGTGGCTTCACCCGTTAAGTGATCAACATGACTCAAGACACCATGTCTCTTTTGTTCAAAATGAGAGTTAAGAGAAGTTTCACTCAAAGGATGCCACTCACTCTCCCCCTCTTTTTGAACCCCCGTCTTTTCATTAATCTGATGTTTTCGAAACAATGTTTCAAGTTCAATAATGGTATACGGTCCTTTTTTATGTCCATCTTTATTTACATACCAGCGTTCCATAATTTCTCCCCCTCGTTTGTTAGTCATAAAGTACATTCCACGAATTGGGATAGATTAAACAAAAAAAGCGAAAAACCCGTTTTGTTTTTCGCGTTTGCATTTCTAATCATCGAAGGGGCCATTTTATTTGCTCCGCCCCGTTAAATGAAAACATCATAATTTATTTAGTTTTTCTGCCTGTTTAAGTGAAAAATGTAAACTTTCGACTAAATACTCCTGGGTGGCTTCTGATAACTCCTTTTTTCCTAAAAATAAGTCAGTTTGTGTTTTTAATTTATCGCAAATCGCTTCTATATAAATACTGATATCTGGTGAAGTTTTATGATGCAATAATTCATATGTAGGCAAGTCATTTTCGCCAAGAAGATAATCAATACTTACACCATAAAGAAGGGCAATTTTAGCGACCATTTCTAGATCAGGCTCACGCAAGCCGTATTCCCAGTTTCCATATGTAGAAGGGGCTTTTAACCCAAGATATTTTGCAGTCTGCACTTTAGACCAGTTTTTTTTCTCCCGTAAAAATTTAAGTCGTTCACTTAATTTGGCCATTCTATTCACTCCTCTTCGGTGATTCGGTTAATTAATTCAGCGTTATCTAATATAAATTGAATGTTTTTTCTTAAAAATTCTGCTACATGTGGTTTGATGGGTTCTTTTCCCAAAGTAAGTTCACTGGCATCTAATAACTGTTCGGAAATTTGTTCCAGTTCCCATTTGATGTTGTCCTGATTTGTGTGAGGTTTCGACTGGGGAACATCTTCTTCGCCAATTAAATAATCCACCGTGACATCGTAAAGAGTGGCGATTTCTGCCACCATTGTTAAATCAGGTTCACGTAAACCATACTCCCAATTTCCATATGTAGAGGGGGCGGTCAAGCCAAGGCGTTTTGCGGCTTCTCTTTTTGTCCAGCCACGTTTTTCGCGCAAGGAAGTCATCTGTTGACTTAATTTTGTCATAGTATTCATCTCCTTTACACATATTATACAACATTATACACAAATAAAGTATAAAACAACACGAAACGAATTGCAAATAAATTGACATACCCTTTAGGAGTTGTTAAACTATTATTAGTAACTCAAAGTGTGTGAAAGGAGACCTGCAAGATGGAACAGATGTACACTAAAAATATCAATGTGAAGAAAATTAGAGAGATTCGCCTTGGTAAAGGGATTACGCAAGCATTTATTTCACGAGAGATGGGCTATAAATATACAAGCGGCTACTCAAATGTTGAAAAAGGCTTGGTCAGATTATCATATCAAAATGCGCTTATTTTAAGCGAAATATTAAATTGTAAATTAGAAGATTTTTGTGATTAAAAAATAGAATTTTTACGCCCCCAGAGACTGTTGGGAGGCGTTTTTTTAATTGCCTGAAAAGTTGACAATCCTCATAAAATCACATAGAATATACCAATCTACGGAAAGAAAGGGAGCTTAGAAAATGAAGGGAAATAGTAATTTGCCCCCAGCGTTTATCCTTAAAATAATGGAAGAACGAAATGCCACACTTTCTACTAAAGAGCAAGAGGAGGCACTCAAGTATCTTTACGTTCAGCACGAAATGTATCCTTGTGATACAACGATTAATCATGCCTTAATTCGACTTTTAAATCAATGCGAAAATTATGAACAAGCCAAAATGATTGGCGAACAATATTTAACGATGTCAGGGTATAATCAAGATATTTTAAGTGAATTAGCTAATGTTTATCAAAATTTAAACGCCATGGATCAATACTTTGCTTTAATTCGGCAATATACAACGGACGATGCGATACAAGAAAAAGAAGAGGAAACAAATGTCATTCCTTTTCCTAAAAAAATGATTTTTCAAAAAACGAACTTGGATTTTCAAGAATTAAGCAGTCACGAACAGCTGTTGTTTTTAAAAGAAATTAGTAGAGAAGAAATGACAACTTATCAAGAGAGTTTCTACACGATTTTAACAGATCAATATGCCTCGCCGTTTGTTAAGTCAGCGATTTTTGAAGTGTTGCAAGAATATCAAATAGATGAGGAAATCCGAATTACAAAACTTGATTTAGAAGGTTTTTTTAATCCCAAAACCTATGAACCGAATTATTTCCTTGAAAAAATAGAAAATGAGTTTGCGCCAGTTCTAGAAAATGAGAATCCAGTTCTTTTTAAACAGTTTTCACAGATTATACAGCACCATTATTTTATTATGTATCCTTTTTCCTTTACGCCAGATAGTGTATCCTTATGGGGGAAGAGTTATTTACTTTGGGTAAAGGGATTATACGGCGAAGACGACGTTCCACAAGGCGACAGAAAGCCGGAGATTCAAAAGTGCTTAGATTTTATTCGTAAATTAGAGGAGTATGGGCAAAATTATTTACTCTAATTTGTTTTCAAACCCCATGTTTTTATGTTATTATGAGTGAGTATGGCTGAATCTTGTCATGAAATGAATTTAAATGAATCAATAGATGATGGAGGGAATATGACCATGTCAGTAAAATGGGAAAAAAAGGAAGGTAATATAGGTACACTTTCTTTTGAAATCGATCAAGAACAAATTAAATCAGGTTTAGATAGAGCTTTCCAAAAAGTTCGTAAAACACTAAACGTACCAGGATTCCGTAAAGGTAAAGTTTCACGTCAAATCTTTAACCAACGTTTTGGAGAAGAAGCTCTTTATCAAGATGCACTTGATATCCTCCTTCCAGAAGTTTACGCGCAGGCCATTGAAGAAGCTGGTATTGATCCAGTTGATACACCGCAAGTAAACATTGAATCTATGGAAAAAGGCGAAAACTGGAAATTAACAGCAGAAGTTACTGTAAAACCAGAAGTAAAATTAGGTGATTACAAAGGCTTAGAAGTTGAAAAACGCGATGCTGAATTAACTGATGAGGAAGTAGCCGAAGAATTAAAAACAATGACTGAACGCCAAGCTGATCTAGTTGTAAAAGAAGAAGAAGCAGCTGAAAATGGGGACACAGTAGTCATCGATTTCGAAGGTTTCCATAAAGATGAGCCTTTTGAAGGTGGGCAAGCTGATAACTATTCATTAGAGCTAGGTTCTGGACAATTTATCCCAGGGTTTGAAGAACAATTAATTGGTGCTAAAGCGAGTGATGAATTAGAACTAAACGTTACATTTCCGGAAGAGTATCATGCTGAAAATCTAGCTGGTGAACCAGTTCTATTTAAAGTAAAAGTACATGAAGTAAAAACAAAAGAAGTTCCAGAACTTGACGATGAGCTTGCAAAAGACATTGATTCAGAAGTGAATACAGTTGATGAATTAAAAGAAAAAGTAACAAAACGTTTGAAAGAAGCAAAAGAAGATGCAGCCGTTCAAGGAAAACAAGATGAAGTTATTGCAAAAGCGGTTGAAAATGCAGAAGTTGATATTCCGCATGCTATGATTCACCATGAAGCACATCATTTATTAGACCATTTCAAACAAGATTTACAAGCTCAAGGTCTTACACCTGAACTGTACTACCAATTTACTGGTCAAACAGAAGAATCCATGCATGACCAAATGGAAAAAGATGCAGAAAAACGTGTGAAAATGAACTTAGTTTTAGAGGCAATTGCAGAAGCAGAAAATATTGAACCTACAGAAGAAGCTGTAGACGAAGAAGTGGCTACACTTGCTGAGAAGTACGGAATGGAAAAAGACGCAGTACGTGCTGCACTTGGTGACTTAAGTGAGCTTAAATCTGATCTTAAAATCCGTAAAGCCATTGATGTTTTAGTGGACAGTGCTGTTGAAAAATAAACAAGCAGCCTTTTGAAACTTAAACTTATTTAAGGGCATGAGAGTCTTCTCGTGTCCTTTCTTTATCGAGGCCAGATAAGTAGAATTTCTTTTTTCATAATGCTATGATAAAATCATAAAGTCGATTAAATTTCGACTGAAATAGGAACGAAGGGGTGAATAAGATTTGTTCAAATTTAATGATGAAAAAGGCCAATTGAAATGCTCCTTTTGCGGTAAATCGCAAGATCAAGTTAGAAAATTAGTTGCAGGTCCTGGCGTCTATATTTGCGACGAATGTATTGAACTTTGCAATGAAATCATTGAAGAAGAGCTAAATGTTTCGGAATTTGTTGATTTTGGAGATGTTCCTAAGCCACAAGAAATCCGTCACATTTTAAGCGATTATGTGATTGGGCAAGAACGTGCTAAAAAAGCACTTTCTGTTGCAGTCTATAATCATTATAAACGTGTTAACTCAACGGATTCCTCTGAAGATGAAGTCGAGCTTTCAAAAAGTAATATTTGTTTAATTGGGCCAACAGGTAGCGGTAAAACATTACTTGCTCAAACACTTGCTCGAATTTTAAATGTACCTTTTGCAATTGCGGATGCCACTTCATTAACTGAAGCAGGATATGTTGGGGAAGATGTCGAAAATATTCTTTTAAAACTTATTCAAGCTGCAGATTATGATGTTGAAAAAGCGGAAAAAGGGATTATTTATATTGATGAAATTGATAAGGTGGCGCGTAAGTCTGAAAATCCTTCTATAACGCGTGATGTTTCTGGGGAAGGTGTGCAACAGGCACTTCTTAAAATTTTAGAAGGTACTGTAGCAAGTGTTCCTCCTCAAGGTGGCCGTAAACATCCACATCAAGAATTTATTCAAATTGATACAAGTAATGTATTATTTATTGTTGGTGGAGCGTTTGATGGGATTGAGCAAATTGTTAAAAATCGGATGGGCGAAAAAGTAATCGGCTTTGGAACAGAAAATGAAGTTCTAAAAGAAGATGAGACGTATCTTTCTAAAGTGGTACCAGAAGACTTGCTTAAATTCGGATTAATTCCTGAATTTATCGGACGTTTACCGGTGATTGCCACACTTGAACAACTAGATGAGTCAGCGCTAATTTCGATTTTAACCAAACCTAAAAACGCACTTGTGAAACAATACCAAAAAATGCTTGAGCTTGATAATGTGGAATTGGAATTTGAAGATACAGCCTTACATGAAATCGCAAAAGAAGCTATTCACCGGAAGACAGGTGCGCGTGGGCTTCGCTCTATTATTGAAAGCTTAATGCTTGATGTCATGTTTGAAATTCCTTCACGAGATGATATTGTAAAATGTATCATTACAAAAGAAGCTGTTTTAGGTGAAGCTGATCCAAAACTTCAACTTGAAGATGGATCTGTTATCCCAATAAAAACTTCTGCTTGATAAAAAAACTTAAAATTTACGCAAAACAAAGCGGCGTAAGCCAAAATCAGGCTGCTGACAAATGTTGAGATTCTAGGCAGAGCCGAGTATCGGAGCGGAGCGTACGTTTGTACGTGAGCACCGGAACGGAGGCGCTAACCGAAGATTGCCGTTTGTCTGCAGCCTGAAACCAGTATCTCAGCTGAGATACTGGTTTTTTTAGCTTATAAATTGATGTACCACGCTTTAAAAGGACGTTTTGCTATATTTTTCAATCTTCTTCATGTATAATCAAGAAAATGAAATTGGATGGAATGAGGGGTTTTATGGAGACGAAAAAGAGTGGATCGAGGTCAGCAATTTGGGGATGGCTAAAAGTCATTTTGCTGGCACTAATTATTGCGTTTGGAATACGCTATTTCCTCATTTCACCGGTAACCGTTTACGGGGATTCTATGTATCCAACTTTACATGATGGGGAACATTTATTTATTAATAAAATGGCAAACCCTAAACGATTTGATATTATCGTTTTTCCTGCACCGGATGAAAAAGGAGCAGAATATATTAAACGCGTGATAGGGCTTCCAGGAGATACAATCGAATATCGAGCAGATCAATTATACATTAATGGTAAAAAATATGATGAACCGTATTTAGATAGTGAAAAAGAAGGTATTTCAAGTGGCTATTTAACCGAAGACTTTAAGCTTAGTCAATTACCAGCTTGTGGGGGTGTAAGTAAGGTGCCTAGCGGGCAATTATTTGTACTGGGGGATAATCGTCGAATTAGTAAAGATAGTCGCTACATTGGTTTTATAAAAGAAGATGCGGTGCTTGGGAAAGTAATATCATTTAGTAATACTTTACAGCGATAAACCTGGCTTGCCAGGTTTTTTATCCTTTTTTTCGGGTAATTAGTTAAAAAGTTCTCTTGTAGTAGTATTTTATTTTCTTTACATCTAAAAAAATAAATGGGATAATAAGAAGTGCTATTTTTAAAATAAGCATAAAACTTATTATGAACGCGCATGAGAGGAAGACGCAAATGTCAGAAAATGAAACGAAAAAAAAATCAAAAAAAACAACAAATTTTGAGTTGGGTACTAGTTATTGGAGCTGCACTAGTAATCGCTTTACTTGTTCGTACTTTTATATTTGCTCCCGTAAAAGTGGATGGTTTGTCCATGTATCCAACATATGAAAATGGAGATAGAGTTTTTATCGAAAAAGTAACTGGGCCTGACCGCTTTGATATTGTGGTTTTCGATGCCCCAGTATCCACCGGTGATGAAGGCAAATACTTTATTAAACGAGTAATTGGTATCCCGGGAGACCGTATCGAGTTTAAGGACGGGGAGCTATATTTAAATGGGAAGAAACACCCGGAAACCTACCTAGCTGATGGTATGAAGACTTACCGTGAACCAGGTGATGGGAATGGTAATTTCTCATTGAAAGATGTAACCGGTTTTGATGTTGTTCCAAAAGGTAAATTATTTGTTTTAGGTGATAATCGTGAAGGAAGTATGGATGGAAGAATGTTTGGTTTGATTGATAATTCTTCTATAGATGGTACGGTATTACAATTTTCAAGTAAGTAATAAAAATCCGCGGGATAACTCGCGGATTTTCCTATTCAGACAAATGGTTTTCGTATATAATGAAAGAACGGAAGTAAAAAATTAGGCGGTGCAAGTGAGTTGAAAGAAAAAAACTTAAAGAGGTTATGGGCGTGGATCTGGGCCGCAGTTGTAGCAATTATTTTAGCACTATTCATTCGATTTTATTTATTTGTACCTATCATTGTGGATGGAGTCTCGATGATGCCAACGTTAACAGATGGTAATCGTGTAATTATTAATCGCTTTGGCTCTATTGAACGTTTTGATGTAGTTGTTTTTAGAGAAAATGGAACGGACTATATTAAACGTGTCATTGGCTTGCCCGGGGATGTTGTTGAATATAAACAAGATACGCTTTACATAAATGGCAAGAAATATGATGAACCTTATTTAGATGACTATAAAAAGAAAATGAAAGATGGCTATTTGACTGAAGATTATAGCACAAAAGAATTGCTTCCAGAAGGAAAAGTTCCTTCCAATGCCTATTTTGTTTTAGGAGATAACCGTCGAGCAAGTCGTGATAGTAGAATTATTGGGCCAGTTTCTAAAACTAAAATGGTTGGAACTGCTCCTGTTTGTTACTGGCCACTTGCAGATGCAAAAATAATTGATTAGGGGTAGAGAAAGTATGGTAATTCAATGGTTTCCTGGCCATATGGCAAAAGCGCGCCGGGAAGTAACAGAAAAACTTAAACTTGTAGATGTAATTTTTGAACTTGTAGATGCTAGAATTCCGCTGTCTTCTTCCAATCCAATGTTGGAAGAGATTATACATCAAAAAAAACGAGTCATTATTTTAAATAAAAGTGATGCCGCAGATGAGAAGATAACGGCTGAATGGGTGGCCTATTTTAAGGAAAAAGGATTATTAGCAGTTCCTGTTAATGCCCAACAAGGTAAAAATTTACATGCAATTGAACGGGCTGCACAAGAATTGATGGCGGAAAAATTCGCGCGCCAAAAAGAACGTGGAATGAGGCCTAGAGCTATTCGTGCAATGATTTTAGGGATACCAAATGTGGGGAAATCTACGTTAATTAATCGCCTTGTCAAAAAAAACATTGCAAAAACTGGGAATAAACCGGGTGTTACAAAAGCACAGCAGTGGATTAAAGTAGGAAAGACGCTTGAATTACTTGATACGCCAGGGATACTCTGGCCAAAATTTGAAGATCAAGAAGTTGGATTTAAACTAGCGCTTACAGGAGCCATTAAAGATGATTTGTTAAATATGGAAGAAATCGCATTATATGGCCTCCATTTTCTAGAAAAAAACTATCCTAATCAATTAGTTGGGTGGTTAAGTATACCTGATTATGCGGACAAAACGGATACTGAAATTTTGGCGGCTATCGCGACTAAACATGGGTATTTTGATAAATATAAAGAACCTGACTATAGTCGAGCAGCTGAATGGGTTGTACGTGAAATTCGTCAACAAAAAATTGGTAGATTTTCTTTCGATTTACCTGAAAAAGGTGAGGAGATTTGAGTTTTTCGATTAAAGAAATAAAAGAAATTGTAAACAATGCACAAACAGAGGATGATTTAGCTCCTTTTATTCGTGATCAACGAAAAGGCGTACAAACTTTACTCGAAAGTGCCCGAAAAAAGAATTGAAAAAAATTTACTCCTTCAAAAAAAATTAGCGACTATGAAACAATATGAAAAAGAGGCTTTCCAAAAAGGATTTTGCCATATTGCCGGGGTTGATGAGGTCGGTCGGGGCCCATTAGCTGGTCCAGTTGTTGCCGCAGCTGTTATTTTACCAGAAGATTTCAATCTTGTTGGAATTAATGATTCTAAACAGTTAAGTGAAACGAAAAGAGCGTTTTTTTATGATGAAATAAAAAAATGTGCTATCAGTTATCATGTTGCTATTGTTCCACACTCTGTTATCGATAAAGTAAATATTTATGAAGCGACAAAAATAGCTATGAATGAAGCTTTAGATGGTTTATCACCTTCTTCTGATTTTACGCTTATTGATGCAATGCCTCTAAAGCGCTCTGTTAATGAGTTATCTATCATTAAAGGTGATAGTAAAAGTGTTTCAATTGCGGCTGCTTCTATTTTGGCTAAAGTAACTCGTGATCAATTGATGAGGGAATATGATGCAAAATATCCAGGATATGATTTCTCAAGTAATATGGGTTATGGAACGAAAAAACATTTGGAGGGTTTAGCCAAACTAGGACCTTGTGATATTCACCGTCTCACATTCGCTCCTGTAAAATCATATTTTTAAACTTTGAAGAGTGCTAAATAGACTAAAAACATGTGGAAAAGAGCATTTTGGAAGAAGTGCTCTTTTTTTCTATGGACAAAAATCCTTCTTTCTGAATTTGCGTATTCTAAATTTTTGAGTAAAATGATGAAAAAGGAGGTTGCACGATGGACTTACGTGATAAAACAACTTGGCTAGAACTTTTAGTTTTACCAGCAATTGTACGGGCGAAAATTTTACAATATTGTTTAGATAAAAATTGTTTTAACTATAAAAATGAGGAATTTGAAACGCTCTTTTTAGAAGAGAATGAAAATGCTTTAGTGGAAACTTTTGTGAAAGAAGAACTACGTTTATTTGAAGAATCAGGCGGTTCATTTTTATTTTACTTTGAAGAAGAATATCCTAAACAATTAAAGGAAATTCGAAATCCACCACCTATATTATTTGTTTTTGGGGATGCGAGTTTGCTTATAAAGCCCTCTGTTGCAGTTGTTGGCACACATAAAATGAGGCATTATGGGAGGGCGGTAACCAAATTTTTAACCGAAGGCCTATGCGATGAAAATATTCCAATAGTGACAGGAATCTTAAACGGCGTTGAAGAAACGGTCACTAAAAAAGTGTTAGAGCGAGGTGGGAAATTAATTTGTGTTTTAGTAGGAGGGCAAAACAAGCCGTATCCGGTAAATAATAAGCATTTGTTAGAGAAAGTTAAAGCAAGTTACGGCGTTATGATTAGTGAGCATTTACCTAATCAATGTGTGGAAAAAAGTTTTTTTGAAGAACGAAGTCGCCTGATGAGCGGACTTGCAAAAGGGGTGCTGATTCCTGAAGCAGAAGAACGAAGTGGTGCACTAGTAACGGCAAGTTATGCAGTAGAATTTAATCGCGAAGTATTTGCAGTTCCTGGTAATATTTTTGCGCTTGGATCGAACGGGGGAAACAGTTTAATTTCAGAGGGAGCAAAACTTGTTTATTTACCGCAACATATAATAGAAGAAATTCAATAAAATGGATAAAAAAGATGGTATTAAAGTAAATTGAAGTGATTTGGCTTGCATTTCCTGATTGTTTGATATAAGTTTGCTAAAGAATGGTTGAAAATTAGCTCACAAGCAAAGAAAGTTTGACAAAAGTTTTTTAAAGGGCTATTATTGACTACTGAATTATAAGTCTATTTGAAAACTAGCAAACAATTAACGAGGCAGAAAATAAGAAATTTGTTATTTAGCCCGTTTATTTGACCCAAATCAGGGAGGAAAAGTCGATGGCTGATTATTTAGTTATAGTAGAATCACCTGCAAAAGCGAAGACAATCGAAAAATATTTAGGTAAAAAATTTCAAGTAAAAGCATCCATGGGACATGTTCGTGATTTACCAAAAAGTCAAATGGGTGTTGATGTGGAGCACGATTTTGAACCGCGTTATATTACAATTCGCGGAAAAGGCCCCGTCTTAAAAGAATTAAAGCAAGCTGCGAAAAAAGCGAAAAAAGTCTACCTTGCAGCCGATCCAGACCGTGAAGGAGAGGCTATCGCATGGCATTTAGCGAACAGTCTAGAGCTCGATCAAAGTGATGATTTACGTGTTGTATTTAACGAAATAACAAAAGATGCTGTAAAAGAATCCTTTAAAAATCCAAGAAAAATTGACATGGATTTAGTTGATGCTCAGCAAGCTAGACGTATTTTAGACCGTTTAGTAGGATATAATATTAGTCCAATTTTATGGAAAAAAGTGAAAAAAGGTCTTAGTGCGGGACGCGTTCAATCGGTGGCACTTCGCCTGATTATTGATCGTGAAAAAGAAATAAATAACTTTAAACCAGAAGAATATTGGACAATAGATGGTAATTTTAAAAAAGGTAAAAAGTCTTTCCAAGCTAATTTTTATGGCTTAAATGGCAAAAAAAAGAAGCTTAGCAATGCAGATGACGTCAAAGAAGTGATGACCCAAATAAAAGGAAAAACATTTGATGTTATTGACGTAACGAAAAAAGAACGACTTAGAAATCCCGCAGCGCCTTTCACAACATCTTCGTTACAACAAGAGGCAGCTAGGAAGTTGAATTTTAGAACACGAAAAACAATGATGCTTGCCCAACAACTTTATGAAGGTATTCCACTAGGAAGGCAAGGGACTGTTGGTTTAATCACTTATATGCGGACGGACTCTACTAGAATATCTGACACTGCTACTGCGGAATCTAATGCCTTTATTAAAGAAAATTACGGAAATGAATTTGCAAGAAATCATAAACGTAAAGACAAGAATCAAAAAGGTTCGCAGGATGCGCATGAAGCAATTCGCCCAACTAGTGTTTTAAGAACACCTCAAGATATGAAAGAATATTTGAGCCGAGATCAATTACGTCTTTATAAATTAATCTGGGAGCGATTTGTTGCGAGTCAAATGACACCAGCAGTTCTTGATACGATGCGAGTAGATTTAAATAATAATGGGGTTACTTTTAGAGCCAATGGGTCGAAAGTCAAATTTGCTGGATTTATGAAAGTTTATGTTGAAAGTAACGATGATAATAAGGAAGAAAAAGAAAATATTTTACCAGATTTAGAAAAAGGCGATAAAGTGAATTACGAAACGCTTGAACAGCGTCAACATTTTACGCAGCCGCCTCCACGTTACACGGAAGCACGGCTTGTTAAAACGTTAGAAGAAATTGGGATTGGCCGCCCGTCCACCTATTCGCCAACTTTAGATACAATTCAACGTAGAAACTATGTATCCCTTACGAATAAACGTTTTATGCCTACAGAGCTTGGGGAAATTGTGAACGAATTAATTGAAGAATATTTCCCAGAAATTTTAGATGTTAGTTTTACAGCAAATATGGAATCAGAGCTAGACGAAGTGGAGCACGGCCAAATGAAATGGGTTCGTGTCATTGATGAGTTTTATAAGAGCTTTGAACCAAATGTAGAACGCGCGGATAAGGAAATGGAAAAAATTGAAATTAAAGATGAGCCTGCAGGAATTGACTGCGACGTTTGTGGTGCTC
Source organism: Listeria fleischmannii subsp. fleischmannii LU2006-1 (assembly GCF_000344175.1). GTDB lineage: Bacteria > Bacillota > Bacilli > Lactobacillales > Listeriaceae > Listeria > Listeria fleischmannii. The sequence goes on from NZ_ALWW01000036.1 coordinate 17,018, forward strand.
CAATGGTTTATAAAATGGGTAAATATGGTAAATTTCTTGCTTGTAGCAGATTTCCTGATTGTAGAAATACAAAACCAATTGTAAAAGAAATTGGCGTGACATGCCCTAAATGTAAAAAAGGTCATGTTATTGAACGTAAAAGCAAGAAAAAACGCATATTTTATGGATGCGATCGTTATCCAGAATGTGATTATGTTTCTTGGGATAAGCCGGTTGAACGCCCTTGTCCAAAATGTAAAGAACATGCCCTAGTTGAAAAGAAACTTAAAAAGGGTATACAAGTTCAATGTACAAATTGTGATTATAAAGAGGAGACTCAAAAGTAATCTGAACCATTATAAATGTGTTTAAAATGTATTTAGGAATTATGAGAGGGGATTTAAATTGGAGAAAAGAGTGAATGTCATTGGAGCAGGTTTAGCAGGGAGTGAGGCGGCTTGGCAGCTTGCAAAAAGAGGCATTGCGGTGGATTTATATGAAATGCGTCCTGTAAAGCAAACACCTGCTCACCATACTGATAAGTTTGCTGAACTAGTGTGTACAAACTCGCTACGTGCTAACGGACTTACAAATGCTGTAGGTGTCATTAAAGAGGAAATGAGGATACTTGATTCCATTATTATAGAAGCAGCAGACCGTGCGTCAGTTCCAGCTGGAGGTGCCTTAGCTGTCGACCGTCATGAATTTTCTTCTTATGTCACTGAAAAAGTGAAAAACCATCCACTTGTTACAGTTCATCTTGAAGAAGTAACAGAAATTCCTGAAGGGACGACTATTATTGCCACAGGTCCTCTTACAAGTGAGGCACTTGCTGATAAAATTAAACTCCTTACAGGTGAAGAATACTTGTATTTTTATGATGCAGCAGCTCCTATTATTGAAAAAGATAGTATTGATATGGATAAAGTCTATTTGAAATCTCGTTATGATAAGGGAGAGGCCGCTTATTTAAATTGTCCAATGACGGAAGAAGAATTTACTACCTTTTATGAAGCGCTTATTTCAGCTGAGACAGCAGAATTAAAAAACTTTGAAAAAGAAGTCTTTTTTGAAGGATGTATGCCTATTGAAGTCATGGCGAAACGTGGCATAAAGACGATGCTTTTTGGCCCGTTAAAACCTGTAGGACTTGAAGATCCAAAGACGGGTAAGCGTCCATATGCTGTTTTACAATTACGCCAAGATGATGCGGCTGGTACACTTTATAATATGGTAGGCTTTCAAACGCATTTAAAATGGGGAGAGCAAAAACGTGTTTTTGGTTTGATTCCAGGTCTTGAAAATGCCGAAATAGTACGTTATGGCGTTATGCACAGAAATACATTCATCAACTCACCAGTAGCAATGAAAAAAACATACCAGCTTAAAACTAGAGATAACCTCTTTTTTGCAGGACAAATGACTGGTGTTGAAGGATATGTGGAATCTGCTGCAAGCGGCTTGGCTGCAGGAATTAATGCTGCTAGATTGGTATTAGGTGAAGATTTAATCGAATTCCCTGTAGAAAGTGCTATTGGGAGCATGGCGCATTATATCACAAATACAAATACGAAAACATTCCAACCCATGAATGTTAATTTCGGATTATTTCCAGAGTTACCGGAAATAATTAAAGCGAAACAAGAACGAAATGAAAACTTAGCAAACCGGGCCTTAAATTCCATAAAAAAGGTTGCGGAAGAGCTTGAAAACAACTATAATAAACTAAGCTGAGCATCTGCTCAGCTTTTATTTTGTATGCTTTCTTTGGAGTTTTTCGAATTATCTTAAAGCTGATTTATAATAGTTCGATATTTAAAGGTGAAACAATCCTATTTACTAAATTGAAGTAGATTCTAATTTAATTGGAAATGTTGCGAAAAATGCGTGAAATTATTGCAACTTGCTTTTTCTTATGGTACTATGGTAGTGTTTGAAAGGTGTGATATTCTTGAATGAACAGCAAATCGTAGAAATGTTTATGAGTTACATCCAAAATGAACGCAATTATTCGGAAAACACTCGATTAGCTTATCATGATGATATCCTAGATTTTCAAACTTTTTTGAATTCAGCAGCATATTTTGAATTATCAGGATGTTGATTATTTGTCGATTCGATTGTATTTAACTGAACTTAAAAGGGAAAATTATTCAAGAAGCTCTATTTCTCGAAAAATTTCTAGCCTCCGTAGCTTTTATAATTTTATGTTACGAGAAGAAATTGTTGAGAACAATCCCTTTACATCTGTATCACATGCTAAAAATCATTTAAGGCTTCCAAAGTTTTTCTACAATGAGGAAATGGAAGCTCTATTTCAAGTGGTTTATGAGGATGATGAAGCGCTTACAGTAAGAGATCGGGCTATTCTTGAATTATTATATGGTACAGGGATTCGGGTTTCAGAAAGTGCTGATATTCGAGTGGGCGATATTGAACAAACCTATCAGGCCATTTTAATTAGGGGAAAAGGAAATAAGGAAAGGTATGTACCGTTTGGTTCTTTTTTAGAAGATGCAATGGCTACTTATTTCACGAAATCACGTCACATGTTGATGGCAAAATATCAAAAGAATCATGATTTTTTGTTGATAAATCATTACGGGGATCCTCTAACGCCAAGAGGGATTCGTTATATATTGACAAAAATAATTGAAAAAGCAGCTCTCACAAGAAAAATACATCCACATATGTTACGTCATACGTTTGCGACGGATTTACTTAATAACGGTGCAGATATGCGTACAGTTCAAGAACTTTTAGGACATGCGAGCCTTTCTTCGACACAAATATACACACATGTAACGAAAGAACATTTGAAAGCAACTTATGCTAAACATCATCCGAGAGCATAAAATGGAGGCGAAATCGATGGAAATGCATGCAACAACAATTTTTGCAGTTCGTCATAACGGAAAAGCTGCTATGGCTGGCGACGGACAAGTCACTCTGGGTGAATCTGTTATTATGAAACATAATGCGCGAAAAGTAAGACGACTTTTTCACGATAAAGTAATTGCTGGTTTTGCTGGTTCAGTTGCAGATGCTTTTACGTTATTTGAAAAATTTGAAGGAAAGTTAAATGAATATGGCGGTAATTTAGAGCGAGCTTCAGTTGAACTTGCGAAACAGTGGCGAAGTGATAATGTTCTTCGTAAGCTTGAGGCAATGCTTATTGTTATGGACCAAGATACATTGCTTTTAGTCTCTGGTACTGGTGAAGTCATTGAACCAGATGATGGCATTCTTGCCATTGGTTCTGGAGGGAATTATGCCCTCAGTGCTGGCCGTGCTTTAAAACGTTATAGCGGAGAACATATGGAAGCAAGCAAAATCGCGAAACATGCACTTGAAATTGCATCAGAAATTTGTGTCTTTACAAATGATCATATTATTGTAGAAGAGCTATAAAGGAGCGTTTGATGATATGGATAGTCAGGATACTGTTAGTTTAACGCCTAGGCAAATTGTAGAGCGACTAGATCAGTATATTGTGGGGTCAAAATGGGGCGAAGAAATCGGTGGCGGTTGCCTTACGAAATCGTTATCGCCGTATGATGATGGATGACGAACTGCGTGATGAAATCATTCCCAAAAATATTCTAATGATAGGTCCAACTGGGGTTGGTAAAACCGAAATCGCAAGACGAATTGCTAAAATTGTACGAGCACCTTTTACAAAAGTAGAGGCGACAAAATTTACTGAAGTGGGTTATGTTGGAAGAGATGTAGAATCCATGGTTCGAGATTTGGTGGAAGTATCTGTTCGGTTAGTAAAAGAAGAAAAAATGCAACTAGTTCGCTATAAAGCAGAAGAAAATGCCGAGAAGCGCATTGTTAAACTGCTTGCACCTGCTGTTAAGAAAAAGCAACAAACTTCTCAAAATCCGTTCGAAGCTCTTTTTCAAGGCGCTGCAACAAACCAAGATGAGCAAGAGGTTGTAGATGACGAGTTAAAAGAAAAGCGTAATAAACTAGAGTATCGTATTAAAAATGGAGAACTAGATAGTGAAATTGTAACTATTGAAGTGACCGAACAACAAAATCAAATGTTTGATATGTTTAAGGGTAGTGGCATGGACCAAATGGCAGGTATGCAGGATGCGTTTTCTGGTCTTTTCCCTAAAAAGAAAAAGAAACGCAAAGTAACAGTCGGTGAAGCTAAAAAAATTCTTTTTGAAGATGAGGCGACAAAATTAATTGATCAAGAAGAAGTCTCATCAGAGGGAATTCGCCGGGCGGAACAGATGGGAATTATCTTTATTGATGAAATTGATAAAGTAGCTAGCCAAAATGGGGATGGAAATGCCCAAGTTTCTCGTGAAGGTGTGCAGCGTGATATTCTGCCTATCGTAGAAGGGTCACAAATTGCGACGAAGTATGGAACGGTGAATACGGAATATATTTTATTTATTGCAGCTGGAGCTTTTCATATTTCTAAGCCATCTGATTTGATTCCGGAATTACAAGGACGTTTCCCAATTCGCGTAGAGCTCGAAAAACTTTCACAAGATGATTTTATTAAAATTTTGACAGAGCCAGACAATGCGTTAATTAAACAATATAAGGCGCTACTCAAAGCGGAAAATATTGATTTAATTTTTACAAAAGAAGCTGTTGAACGAATGGCTGAAATCGCTTTTCAAGTAAATCAAGAATCTGATAATATTGGCGCTAGGAGATTACATACAATCTTAGAAAAACTATTAGAAGATTTGCTTTTTGAAGCCCCAGAGATTACACTAGAGTCTGTTACAGTGACAGAGAGCTATGTTAATGAAAAACTAGAAACTATTATGCAAAATAAAGATTTAACACAATTTATCTTATAAATTTTAGGAGGATCTAATAATGACTTTATTAGAAAAAACGAGAAAAATTAATGCAATGTTACAAAATGCAGCAGGAAAAACAGTTAACTTTAAAGAAATGGCGGATACACTAAGTGATGTGATTGAAGCAAATACGTACATTGTAAGCCGAAAAGGGAAACTTTTAGGGTATTCTGAAATCTTACCTATTGAGAATGAACGTATGAAACAAATGTTGACAGAACGTCAATTCCCTGAAGAATACACTCAAAGTTTATTTAATGTGAATGAAACTTCTCCAAATCTTGAAGTTTCTAGCCAGTATACAGCTTTTCCAATCGAAAACAGTGATTTATTTACAAAAGGTTTAACTACAATTGTACCTGTTGTGGGCGGAGGAGAACGTCTTGGTACATTAATTTTATCTCGTCTTGAAAATAAATTTAACGATGACGATTTACTTTTAGCGGAATACGGTAGCACAGTGGTTGGAATGGAAATTCTTCATGAGAAAGCGGAAGAAATCGAAGAAGAAGCGCGTAGCCGTGCTGTTGTCCAAATGGCTATTAGCTCATTATCTTATAGTGAATTAGAAGCGATTGAACATATTTTTGATGAATTAAATGGAAAAGAAGGCCTACTTGTTGCTTCTAAAATCGCTGATCGCGTTGGTATAACTCGTTCTGTCATTGTGAATGCTTTACGTAAATTAGAAAGCGCGGGTGTTATTGATTCTCGTTCACTTGGTATGAAAGGGACGTTTATTCGTGTGTTAAACGATAAATTCTTAGTAGAGCTTGAGAAATTAAAAAACAATTAAGCAAACTTTTAGGCTCTCACAATTTTGTGAGAGCCTTTTTTAGTCCAAATAGTTCTGTTTTAGTGGGAAATTTGCTAAAATGAAGGAGGATACTGTTTTTTTGGAGGGAATAGGGATGGCGTATACAGAAACGGAAATTGAAGTTCGCTATGCGGAAACCGATCAAATGGGGGTTGTTTATCATGCCAACTATTTGATTTGGATGGAATTAGGGCGAACTCGCTTTATTGAAAGTTTAGGACTGCGCTACTTTGATATGGAGCAGCTAGGCTATCTGTCACCAGTTATTGATGTTGCTATTCATTACGGGAAGCCACTTAGATACGGGCAAAATGCTATTGTGAAGACGTGGCTTGAAGAATATGACGGCGTGCGAGTGACTTATGGATATGAAATTCGCTATGCTGAATCAGGCGAAATCGCCATTACGGGTGAAACGAAGCACGTTTGTGTAACTAAAGATACTTTTAAACCAGTAGCTTTAAAACGGGTTTTAAAAGAATGGCATGATAAGTATCAAAAAGCAGTAGAAGGAGCGAAATAAGATGGCATTTGGTGTAAAGCGTGCTGAACTTGCAGCTTTTAAAGAACAGGCGGCACGAGGCGAAATAGCCATTTTAACGCATTATTGGTTGGATGCGCGCTTTCCAAATTCAAAAACGGTCACTAAAGTGGCTAGTTCAGATATAAACGTTTTAAAAGCGTGGGGAAAGAAATATCAATTGCCAGATGCCTATATTGATTTCGGGCATGACCATTTGCCGCATTTTGATTTGTTTGGTGAAATCCAACTCACGGTTTTAAAAAATGAAGCGAAGTGGGATCAAATTGAACGGTTTCACTTGGAAGGAGAAAAACATGATTAAACTTGAGAATGATACAATGCTCATCGAACTGAAGGAAGACGGGGCGGAGCTAACAAAAATTTTTAATAAAAAAACGCAGCTTGACTATTTATGGAATGCGGATAACGCATTTTGGGGACGACATGCCCCTATTTTATTCCCAACAGTGGGGCGTCTAGTTGATGATACTTATTATGTGGACGGCGAAGCGTTCCATCTGCCGCAACATGGATTTGCCCGAGACCGCGAATTTCAAGTAGTGGAGCTTTTAAAAGATAAATGCATTTTAGAGCTTTCTGCGGATGAAAAATCAAGATTGGTGTATCCATATGCGTTTCATTTGACGGTAAGCTACACGCTTCTTGAAGACGGAGTGCATGTTGAATATCAGGTTGAAAATAAAGATAAAAAACGAATATACTTTTCAATTGGTGCCCATCCAGCGTTTAATGTACCGCTTGTAGAGGGAACCACGTTTAACGATTATTATTTGGATTTTGATGCCGAAGAAGAACTTGAATCTTTAGTACTCGAAGGACCTTATCGTTCTGGGAAATTAAGACGCATCAAAGAAGAAAAAACGGCAGAATTAGCGCTTAATTATGATTTGTTTGCAAATGATGCTCTTATTTTTGAAGGTTTAAGAGCGAATAAAATTGCTATCCGTTCTAAAAAGCATCCACATTTTGTAAGTGTAGATTTTCCTAATTTTCCTTTCGTAGGGATTTGGACAAAAGAAAAAGATACGCCATTTTTATGTATTGAACCTTGGTATGGCATTGCAGATGGTGTGGGGAGTCCTGTTGAACTTCGGGACAAAGCAGGAATCGAGCAACTTGAACCAGAAGCCATTTTTACAGCCAACTATACGATTCAAGTAGGCTAAATTGAAATAAAAAAACAGGAATTCTGCTGCTATTAAAAATAATACATGCAGAATTCCTGTTTTTACATCCATGTAATTTTAGGTTCCGTACCTTCTTTAATCCGTTTAATATTCGCGCGATGCCGCCAAATGATGAAGATGGCAAGTGCAGTAATTAAGATAATTAAAATCCAATCACCAAAGAAGAGTGATATAACGAAAGCGGCAACTGCAGCAATCATCGAGCTGAGAGAAACATATTTCGTTATCTTAAGCGTTAGGAGGAATACTAGAACAGCTAAAACAAATAAAATAGGGGCGTAAGCTAATACAACACCAGCTGACGTGGCAACAGCTTTTCCGCCTCTGAAACTGGCGAAGATTGGAAAACTATGACCGATTATGGCGAAAACACCAGTTAGAAGCATATAGTGATGGTCGATGTTCGCGATAAAAAATAAGGGAAGCAGTGTCGCGATGGTTCCTTTTAAAATATCCATCGCCGTAACCACAATACCAGGTTTTACACCAAGAACGCGAAATGAGTTAGTAGCGCCTAAATTACCACTACCGTGTTCACGAATATCTTTTTTATAAAAAATTTTACCAATCCATAATCCTGATGGGATAGAGCCAATAAGATAGGCTATGATAGATAATATAATTAGTTTTGTCAACATGTTCAAACTCCTCTTTTTAAACTCATAATAAGAATTATAGCATAAAAAAAATAGGTTTTGGTGAAAAATCGTTCAGTTCTTTACATTCGCGCGCTCTAACGATAAAATAAGGAATGAGGCACTTTTATAAAGGAGCGATTAAATGTATCATTCGACAAAAGAAACGCGTGATAAAATTTTAAAAGAGGCTAAAACCATTGCGGTAGTTGGATTAAGTGATAAAAAAGAACGTACAAGTTACCAAGTATCCAAAATCATGCAAGAAGCGGGTTATAAAATTATTCCGGTAAACCCAAAAGTAGATGAGATTCTTGGTGAAAAAGCCGTTGCTTCTTTATCAGAAATTAAAGAGCCGGTTGATATCGTCAATATTTTCAGACGTTCAGAGTTTTTGCCTGAACTTGCTCGTGAATTTTTAGAAATAGATGCCAATGCTTTTTGGGCACAGCTTGGAGTATCAAATGAGGAAGCCTACGAACTACTAAAAGAAACGCATCCAGTCGTAATGGATTACTGTATAAAAGTAGCTTACCAAGAGCTAGCTAAATGAGCGCGTGATTTTTTAGAAAGCAGGTTCAAAAGAGCCTGTTTTTTCACGGACTAAACGAAATTTACTTTTCATTTTCAAAAGATAATGCTATTCTGTTAGGGTAGCTGTTTAAAGACTGCTTGTATAAATAAGGGATTAAGCACGAAAGGAGTTTAGAACTGATGCCAAAGAATGAATATAATGATGATTCCATTCAGGTTTTAGAAGGACTAGATGCGGTACGAAAACGTCCAGCCATGTACATCGGATCTACAGATGTCAGAGGTTTGCATCATCTTGTATATGAAATTGTCGATAATTCAGTAGACGAAGCACTAGCAGGCTTCGGTCATGAAATTAAAGTGACGCTTCATGAGGACGGAAGCGTAAGTATAGCGGATAAAGGGCGTGGTATGCCCGTTGGAATGCATAAAACAGGAAAACCAACTGTTGAAGTTATCTTAACAGTTCTTCACGCAGGAGGAAAATTCGGTCAAGAGGGCGGATATAAAACGAGCGGAGGTTTGCACGGCGTAGGTTCGTCAGTGGTTAACGCGCTTTCCGAATGGCTAAAAGTAACCATTCACCGTGATGGTGCGATTTATGAGCAAAATTTCATTAACGGCGGTAAGCCTGATGGAACTCTTAAAAAAATCGGAAAATCAAGAGAGACAGGTACAACCATCCGTTTTAAACCAGATGAAAGTATCTTTCCAGTAACTTCTTTTAACTATGAAACACTTTCCGAGCGCTTGCGCGAATCTGCCTTTTTATTAAAGGGAATGCGCATCGAATTAATTGATGAACGTGTTGGCATGGGAGAAGCCTTTCATTTTGAGGAAGGTGTTAAAAACTTTGTTGATTATATCAACGAAGGAAAAGATGTCTTACATCCAGTTGTAGCATTTGAAGGTGAAAGTGGTACGATTGAAGTGGAAATGGCTTTCCAATTTAACGATGGATATTCAGAAAACATTTTAAGCTTTGTTAATAATGTTCGGACAAGAGGCGCAGGTACTCATGAAGCAGGTATGAAAGCGGCGATGACACGGATTTTTAATGAATATGCCAAACGAGTTGGTTTGCTTAAAGAAAAAGATAAAAATTTAGAGGGTAGCGATATTCGTGAGGGCTTATCAGCCGTGCTCTCTATTCGAGTGCCCGAAAATTTATTACAATTTGAAGGACAAACAAAGGAAAAGCTAGGTACAACAGAAGCTCGTCCTGCTGTAGATGCTGTTGTAGCTGAACATTTGGCTTACTTTTTAGCTGAAAATCCAGATACAAGTAGTTTACTTGTGAAAAAAGCAGTTAAAGCGCGTGAAGCACGTGAAGCGGCTAGAAAAGCACGTGAAGAAACAAGAAATGGTAAGAAAAGAAAACGTTCAGAGACGCTTCTTTCCGGAAAATTAACACCTGCTCAGTCACGAAATCCAAATAAAAATGAACTTTACTTAGTCGAAGGAGATTCAGCAGGGGGTTCTGCTAAACAAGGCCGAGATAGAAGATTTCAGGCTATATTGCCACTACGAGGTAAAGTAATCAATACTGAAAAAGCAAAATTACAAGATATCATGAAAAATGAAGAAATTAATACCATTATCCATACAGTGGGTGCTGGTGTAGGTTCTGAATTTGAAGTGGACGACTGTAACTATGATAAAATCGTTATCATGACCGATGCTGATACGGACGGAGCACATATTCAAGTTCTCCTCCTAACATTCTTTTATCGTTATATGAAGCCTCTTGTCGAATCTGGTAAAGTGTATATCGCACTTCCGCCACTTTATAAAGTAAGTAAAGGTTCTGGGAAAAAGGAAGTTGTCAGTTACGCCTGGACGGACGACGAGCTTGACAGCAGCATCAAAAAAATTGGTAAAGGTTACATGATTCAGCGCTATAAAGGTTTAGGTGAGATGAATGCCGACCAGTTGTGGGAAACAACCATGAATCCAGAGTCACGTACGTTAATTCGCGTTCGAATTGAAGATGCCGCACGAGCTGAACGACGCGTTGCAACACTTATGGGCGATAAAGTAGAGCCTAGACGAAAATGGATTGAAAATAATGTTGAATTTAGCTTAGAGGATGATCAAAGTATCCTTGAAAATGAAAACATGATCAGTCAGGAGGCGAGAGACATTTGAGTACACCAGAACAACATATTCAAGATTTAGCGCTTGAAGAAGTAATGGGTGACCGCTTCGGACGCTATAGTAAATACATCATTCAAGAGCGTGCGCTTCCTGATGCGCGTGATGGGTTAAAACCAGTTCAAAGACGGATTTTATTCGCTATGAATGAAGAAGGGAATACGGCTGAGAAAGGCTTCCGAAAATCAGCTAAAACAGTCGGAAATGTTATCGGTAATTATCATCCGCACGGCGATACATCCGTTTATGATGCGATGGTGCGCATGAGTCAAGACTGGAAAGTGCGCAATGCTCTTATTGAAATGCATGGTAATAACGGAAGTGTAGACGGAGATCCGCCTGCTGCAATGCGTTATACTGAAGCACGACTATCACCAATTTCTGCAGAGTTACTGCGAGATATCGAAAAGGAAACAGTTGATTTTGTCCCTAACTTTGATGATACATCAAGCGAACCAACTGTACTTCCCGCACGTTTTCCTAATTTACTCGTAAATGGCTCAACAGGGATTTCTGCCGGTTATGCAACTGATATCCCACCACATAATTTAGTAGAAATTATTGATGCGGTGATTAAGCGTCTTAGTCGCCCTGACTGTGACTTAGATACGCTTTTAAAAATCGTGAAGGGTCCAGATTTTCCAACGGGTGGCATTATTCAAGGCGCTGAAGGTATAAAAAAAGCATATGAAACCGGAAAAGGACGCGTTGTTGTCCGTTCTAAAACCGAAATTGAAGATATCCGTGGCGGACGCAAACAAATTACGATTCACGAAATCCCATATGAAGTCAATAAGGCGAATTTAGTAAAAAGAATTGATGAACTGCGTATCGAAAAGAAAATTGAAGGAATTTCTGAAGTTCGCGATGAAACTGACCGAACTGGGCTTAGAATTGCTATTGAGCTTAAAAAAGATGCGAATGCAGAAGGCGTATTAAACTACTTATTTAAAAACACAGATTTACAAGTGAGTTATAATTTTAATATGGTCGCTATTCATAATAAACGTCCTGTTTTAATGGGACTTACTGCGCTTTTAGACGCATATATTTCGCATCAAAAAGAAATTATCACTAAACGATCAGAATTTGATATTCGTAAAGCACGTGCCAGACAACATATTTTAGATGGGTTAATCAAAGCCTTATCGATTCTAGATGAAGTGATTAAGCTTATTCGTGGCTCGAAAGACAAACGTGATGCCAAGCTTAATCTAGAACAACGCTATCAATTTAGCGAGAAGCAAGCAGAAGCCATTGTGTCCTTGCAACTTTATAGATTGACCAATACAGATATTACGGAACTTCGGACCGAGGCAGAGGAGCTTTCTGTTAAGATTGCAGAATTAGAACGCATTTTAGGTAGTGAAGATGCTTTAATTGATGTTTTAAAAGAAGAATTAAGTGAGATTAAGAAAAAGTATAAAACACCTCGTTTAACAGAAGTGCAAGCAGAAATATCTGAAATTAAAATTGATACCGAAGTCCTTGTTGCAAGTGAAGATGTTGTGGTATCTGTAACAAAAGAAGGCTATGTAAAACGCACAAGTATGCGCTCTTATGCCGCTTCAAATGGATTAGAGTTAGCCATGAAAGAAAAAGATCATCCAGTTTTCATTGAAAAAGTGAACACGATGGATACATTATTACTTTTCACAAATAGAGGAAACTATATTTACCGTCCTGTCCACGAATTACCTGATATTAGATGGAAAAATATTGGTGATCATGTGAGCCATTTAGCCACAGATATTAGCCAAGGCGAAGAAATTGTCGCAGCAAAAGTGGTCCATGAATTTGATGAAAGCCATTATTTCTTGTTTATAACAAAGAATGGTATGATTAAATCATCGCTTATGACAAACTACAAACCACAACGTTACTCGAAATCAATGATGGCGATTAAACTTAAAGGTGAAGATGAACTGCTAAGCGTTTCACTTATCGACAATCTAGAAGATGTCTTTTTAGCGACAAAATTGGGTTATGGTTTGCGTTACAATGTAAGTGAAGTCCCTGATTCCGGGGCGCGTACCGCAGGCGTTAAAGCGATTAATTTAAAAGCAAATGATGCAGTCATCGGTGGTTTTGTGATTTCGCCTGATGAAACTCGAAATATGGTTTTAATCACACAACGAGGCTCACTAAAACAAATGAAGCTTTCGGAATTTGAACCTATATCGCGTGCCAAACGAGGCTTGCTAATGTTGCGCGAACTAAAAAACGAATCCACATCGCTTCGTATCCATTTCGCTCATTGGAAAAACAGATAAATTGATAATCGAAACGAACATCATACTTATAAATTTCATCACCGTGAAACCCCGTTTTCGTCCCAGCGAGTCTTACGTATGGGG
>NZ_ALWW01000037.1 GCF_000344175.1 Listeria fleischmannii subsp. fleischmannii LU2006-1
TATCATTATTGCACATATTTCGGAACTCTACCTTAATGTTTAAAAAACCCAAGATTTAAACAAGAAATTTTAAAATTAATAATACTTGCCGTTAAAGGAGAAATTATGGCTAACACAAATTATAATGCACTAGAATTTAGAGAAAAAATTATTTCAGATTTAAAAATTAAAACGAGCGACTCCGTTATTTTAATGTGTGCCATCCTCATTGCTTCCATTGGCCTAAATATGAATTCTATTCCAGTTATTATTGGAGCCATGCTTATTTCCCCACTTATGACTCCAATTTTAGGCGTGGGATACGGGCTTTCTGTTTTTGATTTTTATATTGTTAAAAAAGCAGCGATTTTACTTTTGGTGGAAGTCTTTGTTAGTCTTGTTGTGGCGACACTTTATTTTACAATTTCACCGATTACATACGCGAGTGACGAAATTATCGCCCGAACGTCCCCCACCATTTGGGATGTAATTATTGCTTTTGCGGGTGGGGTTGCCGGCATTATTGGAGCAACTAAAAAAACGAGCACCAATATAGTTCCAGGAGTGGCAATTGCAACGGCTCTAATGCCTCCAGTTTGTACGATTGGCTATTCCATTGCCACTCTAAATTTTTCTTATTTTGTTGGCGCTTCTTACTTATTTATCATAAACTGTGCTTTTATTACAATCGCAACGTTTATTGGTATCCGTTTTATGCGCTTCCCGCTCTATACAGAGAAAAGTAGTAAACATCACCGTCGTATTAATATATGGATTATCAGTTTATCACTACTTATTGTTATTCCAAGTATTTTTTCAGCATCCATCCTTGTGCAAGAAAGTATTAAGAAGTCCTCCATCAATCAATTTGTGACCGATGAATTTTCGGATTATGTTGTTCTAGACCAAAGCTATAATGAGGAAAAAGATACACTTACTGTGACCATATCCGGCTCACCAATGCCTAAAAATAAAGTCCAAGAAATTAGCGGCGACCTAAGCGATTATGGTCTAAGTGGCGTAACTCTTGATGTCGACCAAATTCCTGATTTTACTGAACTAAAAGGCAGTGATGCAAATAAATATATCAATGAGTACATTAAGAAAAAACTCGATGAGGAAAAAAATAAAAGTGTAGAAGAACAGTCTGAATAAAAAACAAATGGCCAGCCTAAGCACAAGGCTGGTTTTACTTTTCACATTAAAAAGCAAGCGATTTATTTCACGAAAACCTTTTCTATCCGATTAAATGCGTATATAAATTAAATAAAATAAATAATCATTCGTGTTTTTTATAAAATAGGGTTGACTTCACTTTTTATTCTCTTTATCATTAGAAGTAGATTAAAAAGCAAGGAGGATAAATATGTTTTTCGACAAGCAGTTTGCAGAAATGCAAAAAATTGCAAACCAGATTTTTGAGAATCCCGAACTAGGCTATAAAGAATGGAAAACGAAAACCTTGGTTGAAGAGTTTCTGAAAAGTAAGAATAATCAAATTGAACTGAATTATTTTAGTACGACGGGCATCAAAACGTATCTCTCAAAAGATAAACCTGTCACAATGGCTTTTATCGCTGAACTTGATGCCGTCTACGCTCCTACCCATTTTTGCGCTGATAAGGAAACTGGTGCAGCACACAATTGTGGTCACTTCACACAAATTACAACAGCACTCTCACTATATGCTTATTTAATCGAAACCGAAGTTTATAAAAATTATGATTTCAATATTGCTTTTGTTTTTGTACCTGCCGAGGAATACTTAGATTTAGATTATCGTGAAAATTTACGAAAAGAAGGTACCGTTACGTATTACGGCGGCAAGCCAGAAGCGATGAAGCTTGGTGTTTTTGATGATATTGATTTTGGGATTTGCGTGCACGCTATAGGAGAAACGTTTGATGAACCGACAATTGAAATTGGCTGTGATTTAGCCGGATTCCTTTATAAACGCTATCATTTTGAAGGAAAAGCTACACATGCTGGCTTTGATCCTTTTAGCGGGGTCAATGCTTATAGTATTTCCACCTTATTTAATGTTGGACTTGGTTTACTACGCCAGCAAGTACGCGACGATCAACTTGTCCGCTTTAATCCCATTATTATGAATAGTGACATGTCAACAAACGTTATTCCGAATCGCGTCACAGTTGGAACTGACTTGCGTACAAAAACAACAGCCTATATGCAAGAAACAGCCAAGAAATTAGACCTCGCAGCTGAACATAGCGCAGCCGCTTTATCCGGAAGTGTTGAAATAGAAACTCAAATGGGCTATCTTCCATTTGTTCAAGATGAGTATTTAAACACTTTTGTAAAGAAAGCTTTTGATAAAAATGAGGAAATCACTGGCCTAATTGATGACCGCGGGGGTATTGCGGCTGCTGGGGATATCGGTGATCTTGCCTTTTTATTTCCGTGCATCCAAATTAGCTATGGTGGCTTTACCGGTGCCATTCATGGGGATGATTTCCGTATGATTGATGACCGTTTTGTACTCGAACAATTTCCTCGCTTTGTTAGCCAAGTATTTGAAGAAATGAACGGCCACTTAGACACATCGAAATTTTATAAACGAAACTACAAAGAATATGAACAGCTGATCGAATCGATCATCAAATAAGGAGGACAAAATGAAAAAAGGGTTTATTTATTTAATTGCCGCAGTGCTTATCATCATTACGATTTCAGAATTAATTGGCATCAAAACACTGCAATTTGGTTCTGTAACCGTTACAGTTTTACCGCTCGTTTTCGCTGTAGCAATCGGTATGATTTTTGGCATTCCGTTTTTTAGAAAAGGGATTTTAAAGAAAATTTATAGCAAAGAAAATGTTGGTTTTTCTGGTCAATATTTAATTATTATTATGCTCCCGCTTATGGCTCGATACGGAGCAGACGTAGCCCCACATATTAAAGAAATTTTAAGCATCGGTTGGGTATTTTTATTACAAGAACTAGGTAACCTCGGTACAGTCCTACTTGGCCTCCCAGTTGCCATTATGCTCGGTCTCCGCCGTGAAGCGATTGGTGCGACACTTGGACTTGGTCGTGAAGGTGAACTCGCTTACATCTCGGAAAAATATACGCTTAATTCTGCTGAAGGTCGTGGTGTCCTTTCCATTTATTTAATCGGAACACTGTTTGGCGCAATCTTTTTCAGCATTTTCGCGCCATTCTTACTTGCTCTAGGGTTTGATGTTAAGGCACTTGCCATGAGTTCAGGCGTCGGCTCTGCCAGCATGATGACAGCCGCCTCTTCCACACTCGCAGCCCAAGTGCCTGAACAAAGCTCCACCATATTGTCTTATGCAGCCGCAAGCCAGCTCCTCACTAGTTTTTTAGGAACCTATACCATGGTCTTCCTAGCTGTCCCACTGCAAAGATTTATGTACCGCACCTTAACTAGAGGAGGCAAACAACATGCAAAATGAAACTCTTGGTAAAAAATATGTCAAACTGGGCTTAATCCTTTTACTTAGCGTCGCGCTTATTTTATTCACACAAGGTGTAAAGTTATGGAAAAACCCTGAAAGCACGCCCATTGTCACTAATACGCTAATTGGTTTACTTGTCTTATGGCTTTTTGCTTTTCTTGGCATTATTATTTCTGATGTTATGAAAAAAACACCCGTTGGATTTTTACGTAATTTCCCCGTTTTAGGTTGGGTATCCCTTGTTTCATTACTATTTTGTCTTAGTTCCGACTTTTTTGTTAAAGCCATTTCAGCTGTGGATTTCTTATCCATTACAACGCCAATTTTAGCATTTGCAGGCATTTCTGTTGCCGACCATCTTGTTGATCTATCCAAAACTTCATGGAAAATTGGTATTGTGGCGATTTTTGTTTTCATTGGTACTTATTTAGGCAGTGCCATTTTATCGCAATTTGGATTATGGATTACTGGATCGCTATAATAGGTAAAAAGGGAGTAGCCCGGCCGGGCTACTCCCTTTTATTTTTGGCGTCTTTCCGGGCTAACCCAAACGCCCGTGCCGAAACCTAAAATGGTTTTCACGGCTGGAATAAATGTCATTAAAATGGTAACGGCATTCATAATCCAGTAGAAAAGTAAATATAGTGGCGCAAACATAAAATACTTCATTTTCTTCCCTCTATCGTCAATTAATAAGGCAGCGAACAATTGGAGGGCGCCGGCTATCATTTCGAAGCAGATAAAAACGAAAGCGACAGCGAGCATGAGCCAAATTTGTGGGATATCCCAAATGTAAAGCAAGTATATAAAGCGGGCGAAAAAAATGATACTTGAAATCCAAAAGAAGAAGGTCCACAAAATGCTTAGCGTTTGGTCAATGAAAAGGGATGTCCGGCCAAGGTTTTGAAACGGGTGGGACAATACTTTTTTAAAGTTTGTAAGCCACACTTCTGTCCCACCTTTTGCCCAGCGTTTTCTTTGTTTGTAAAGCATGTTTAAGGTTTCTGGTACTTCCATAAAGAAAATGATATCTGCTGCAAAGACCGACAGCCAGCCGTTCATTTGGTGGTCCCAGGCGATACTAATGTCTTCTGTCGCACGGTCTTGGCGGAACATGCCGACATCCATCAGGCTGATTTTCGGTACATTGTATTAGCACCACTGTAAGCATAAATCACGCCAAAAACGCTGCTTTGTGTTCGTTTAATGATGCCGACAATGCTAGAAAATTCGACGGTTTGTGATTTCCCAACTAGGGTTGAGCGATTTTGTACATCCATGTTAGATGTTACGGCCGCAATATTTCTACCATCTTCGCGGATAAAATAATTAATATATTTCCATAGGGCATCGGGTTCTGGAACTGTATCAGCATCATTGCTTAGAATCAGCTCGCCTTTTGCAAAACTGGTGCCGATATTAAAGGCATGTGCTTTTCCTTTGTTTTTTTCGATGCGGACGACACGCAAATTGGGATATTTTTTCATTAGGCGCGCTAATATTTCAGGCGTTGTGTCCGTTGAGCCATCATCAGTTACGAGCACTTCATAGTTAGTATAATTTATACTGTTCATAAGATATTCGATTGTGTCTTCAATGACAACTTCTTCGTTATGAGCGGGAACCATGATGGTAATAAAAGGTTCTATTTCTTTTGGGATATCTGCCCATGTTTTTTGTCGGTATTTGAATAGATAATTATAACAAAATGCCCCAAAAAACCATGCTAATCCTCCTAAAATAGGATATGTAAGCAAAATAGCAAAAAGGACTGTCATGGTGAGGTCCAAAATGGTATTTCCTGTATGGAAGAGACTTAAATTCATTTAAGTGGCACCCCTTTTTCTTGGTATAAATCGCGGATGGTGGTTTCGTCCAAGTTTTTTTCTTCAGGTATTGAGACAAATTGGGCAACCTCCCGCTCAGTTTTTTCTCCAAAACGTTCTGTGAAGAAGGCTTCTAAGGTATTTTCTCGCACTTTTAAGTTTTCTTCGTTGTATGTTACTTCTTTTTATAATTGTTCTTTAAAATATTTATTTGTTTTATGTGTTAAAAATAAGAAATAGATAACGATGAAAATAAGTGCGATAAGTAAAAATACATCAAGTATCCGAAAAATTCGAATGGCTGTTTTAAAGGCCTCAAAAATTATAACTCTTTCCTTTAAAAATAAAATAGGGAATAAAACTAAGCCAAAGGGTATAAAAAAACCTATCCAAGCTAAAATAGTGATGCCTAGTTGGCGGGCCTTTAAACCAGTGTTACCCGATTCAAAAAATTGATCTTCGATAAATTTTTCATTCATCTCTTCCCTTGTTGATTTTTCTTCCATGATAAGCTCCTCCTTTACAAAACACTCTTTTCTTCCATTCCCGTATTCTCCTTATCATAAGCATACTTTTATAACGCCTATAACTTTCTTAATAGTAGCCTTATTTTATACAAAAAAAAGTACGTTAAATGTGTAAAATCCACACATTCTCCCCTTCATACCCTGATATGATATTAATTAATAGGAGATGAAGACATTGTTGAATAATCAAACGAAATTAATATTAGAAGATTTAGAAACTAATAAATTAGATGACGCATGGATGAATTCACAAAAACTAAGCAAAAAATTCTATCATTAATGATGATCGGTTTAAAAATGAATTTATTATCGTACATGATGGTGTTTTGCATATGCAAAATGCAAATACCCAAATCATTCATTTCTTTTCAAAAGGAGATGTCATTAATCAACAAGTTTCCAATTTGAACTTAATTGAAAAGCTCTATTTAGTTTGCGATACGGAGGTTGAACTTACTTTTATTAATCGTGAATATTTTTTTAATTTCGCAGTAAACAAACCCTCTTACTTAGAGTGGTTACTTGAGATGACTTTAATGAATAATTTGAACTTGTATAATGAACTTATCAAATATGAATTTTCAACAGAGAATAAAATTGTCCATACTTTACAACATTTATGTATAAAACTAAATACTGAATGTCAAAATAATTATCTGGTTGTTCCTCCTTTTATTAATAAATATAAATTGGCGAAGTACAGTAATATTTCAAGAACACAACTAGATAAAACATTAGTTTCTTTAAATCGAAAAGAAATGATTAAAATTGAAAATAAAACGTTTCACGTTATAGCCCCTTTATAAATCTTCAGTTCTCATAAAGCTATCAAAAGTTTTGTACTTTTTATTTTATAAATAATTAGGAGTTGATTATATTGATGAGTCACCAAGCTCTACGAAATATGCTTCAAGAATTAAATGAAAATAAAGTATATCCGTCCTATGTGGTTTTTGAAACTATGGGTAAAAATCAAAAACTAGATGTTCAAAAGTTAAATACGCATTTACTTATTGTTTTAGAAGGTAGTTTGCATCTCGAAAATAAGAATTCGCAAATCTTACAATTTTTCGTTCCCGGAAATACCATTCATCAATCACCGTTTGTGATGAATGTACAAGATTCACTAAAAGTAATGAGCGACTGTGAATCCGAAATTGTACTAGTACATCGAGAATTTTTCTTAAATTTCGCCTCTAATAAAATTGAATATATGGAGTGGCTGCTAGAAGCTGTCACAGAAAATTCTTCGGCATTTTGTTTTGAACTAATGAAATTCGATCTTCTCCCAGAAAAAAGAATTATTTACACTCTCCAAACTTTTTGTAAAAAAATCCATGCACATGAAGATTCTGGTTATTTTAAACTTCCGGATTTCATTACAAAAACAATGTTATCCAGATACGGAGGCGTTTCACGTAAAACGCTAGATAAAATTCTGGTAGATTTAGCAGAACAAAGATTGCTCATTAAACAAGATGATACTTTCTTTGTAAAGCGCCATTTTGACAATGAAAAAAGCTCAGTGAGCGCTACTAAATAAGTAGCTATCACTGAGCTTTTTTTATTCCATATATAGGACTACTTCCCCTTTTGCCATTGATTTTTTCACATCAATAATACGTTGATTACTAGAACCCCGAAAAGCTAAATTAGGGTCAAAAAGAGTTTGTTCAAAGCGACCATCTACTAAAACATCTACATAGGATAGTAATTCAAGTTTGTCCTCAGTTTCTTGCATCATTTCTTCAAATGTATAGCCTGTCCATGACCAAATATCTTTTGCATCTCCAAACTCAGCACGCACTTTTTTGCAAACAGTTAAGCATGTTTCTGTATTTAAAAAGGGCTCCCCTCCTAAAAGTGTCAAGCCTTGTACGGAAACATGACCAACATCACCAATAATCTTATCTAAAAGCTCACTCGTAAATGGTATCCCGTACTGGAAAGATTGCGCTGCCTTGTTGTAGCATCCTTCGCAGTGGAAAGGGCAGCCAGACACATAAAGACTGCATCTAACCCCCTCGCCATCAACAAAATTAAAGGCTTTATAATCGGCCACATAGCCGCGACTTAAATCAGCAGATTGCCATTCTTTTGGTGCAGGATTATTCATCCCGAAGCTCCATATGCTTCACGCGTTTCGAAATTTCCACATGGCGTCCGTGTACCATTGGGCGCTTCATCGGATTGCCAAGATAGCCGCACGTCCGTTTGACAACATCCGCCTTTTCAGGATCCGTATTTCCGCAGTTCGGGCATTTAAACCCTTCTTCTGTTGGAGAAAATTCCCCTTCAAATTCGCACTCGTAACATTTATCAATCGGCGTATTTGTTCCAAGATAAGCAACCCGGTCATACGCATAGTCCCATACAGCCTCTAACGCCTTTGTATTGTGTACAAGTTTCGGATACTCACAGTAATGAATAAACCCACCCGAGCAAAATTCAGGATACTCTTTTTCAAAATCAATTTTTTCAAACGGTGTAATTTTTTTGCGCACATCATAATGGAATGAATTTTGATAGTATTCTTTATCTGTAATATCTTTAATAACACCAAATTTTTCGCGGTCTAAGCGATTAAAACGATCTGTTAAACTTTCACTAGGCGTAGAATAAACGCTAAACCAGTAGCCGTACTTGTCTTTCCAGTCGTCAGCATACTCTTTCAAACTTTTGACAATAGAAAGAGTAAAATCTTTTGCCGTAGAATTCGTTTCCCATTCGCCACCATAAAATACTGTAGCTGCTTCATAAAGGCCAATATAGCCAATTGAAATGGTGGAACGCTCCTTATTGAAAAGCTGGTCTACTGAATCGCCGTCGTGTAGTCGTTTTCCGAAAGCACCATATTTATATAAAATCGGCGCATTTTCCGGGCGTGCTTCTCTGACACGATTTAAACGGAATAAAAGGGCATCTTTTACAGTTTGCATTCGCGCGTGGAAAATCTCCCAAAATTTATCCTGGTCTCCTCCACTTTGAATCGCTATTCGCGGAATGTTTAGCGTCACAACGCCTAGATTGTTTCGGCCAGCATTTACAAATTCTCCGTTTTCATTTTTCCAAGCAGGCAAGAATGAACGACATCCCATTGGCACTTTAAAATCACCTGTTAATTTAGTAAGCGTATCATAGCTCAAAACATCCGGATACATGCGCTTTGCAGAACATTTTAAAGCAAGCAGTTTAATATCATAATTAGGATCATTTGCTTCTAAATTAGTCCCTCTTTTAAGCGAAAAGACGAGTTTTGGAAAAATAGCTGTATGTTTATCTTTACCGACACCGCCTAAACGAACAGTTAGAATGGCTTTTTGAATTTCACGTGCAAACCAGTCTTCCCCAAGACCAAACCCTAACGTCACAAACGGCGTCTGTCCATTACTTGTATATAATGTATTGATTTCATATTCTAAACTTTGCATAGCATCATAAATATCTTTACGCGTTTTTTCTTCTACATATTCCTTTTGTTTTTCAGGAACAACCCATGCGCTTGCTTCTTGTTCGTGCTTTTCGTAATTTCGTTTCGCGTAGGCACCTAAAATTTCATCAATGCGGTCAACCGAGCAGCCACCATATTGGGAACTCGCCACATTTGCTATAATTTGAGCAATTTGTGCTGTGGCTGTTTGAATCGACTTAGGACTTTCAACGTTTGCATTCCCAATTGTAAAGCCTTTTTCAAGCATACCTTTAATATCAATTAAGCAGCAGTTTGTCATCGCATGATAGGGGCTATAATCTAAATCATGGAAATGAATATCCCCTTTTAAATGTGCGTTTGAAACGTGTTTTGGAAGCATATATTTTAACGCATAACTTTTAGCAACGGCACCTGCTGTTAAATCCCGCTGTGTATTAAAAACAGTGGCATCTTTATTCGCATTTTCATTCACAACAGTCTTATCTTTTTCAAGCAATTTTTGAACACTTTTCGTCATATCCGTTACATTTTCTCTTACTGCATCCCGGTCATGACGGTATTCTATGTAACTACGCGCAACATCTGGATAGGTGGATTTCATCAGCACATTTTCAACGGTTTGCTGAATCTCATCAATTGTTAACTCTTCATCATTTGGTAAGGAATTCACAATCCGGATTAAAATATCATCTAAAAAAGCTTCATCCTCTACGTGAATACTTTTCATTGATGCAAGCACTGCACTTCTAATTTTTATCAAATCAAAACATGTTTTCCGACCGTCTCGTTTAATAACAACTTGTTCTACAGTTTGCTCCATATACATTTTTCTCATTCCCCCGATTATATTTACTTATGACTGACTTGCCGTAAATTCATTTTTGTATGTTGTTCCGCAAACTTACAAAAACTATATCTTGTATCAGCAAAATAATAATAACACAATATAAAGTACTTTTTAAAGTAATTCCCTCATTTACCAACTAAAATAGGCCTTTAGTTCTTAATTTCACAAACAAAAGCGCGTGAAATGGCGCTTTATAAAAATAAGGCCTTTGTCCCTTTTCAACAGGCGATATTTTTGCTTCAAAGATTTCTGTCAACTTGCCCAAAAAATTATTTTGCTTTTGTGCAGGTTGCCATAGTTTTGTAAAGCGTTTTCATATACAATACAAGTAAGTTAAAAAGAAAGAGGCGAAAAGAATGGCTCAATTATCTTTGCAACATGTATATAAAATTTATGATAATAAAGTGACAGCAGTATCTGATTTTAATTTAGAGATTGCAGACAAGGAATTTATTGTTTTTGTAGGTCCGTCCGGTTGTGGTAAATCTACAACACTTCGAATGATTGCTGGTCTTGAAGAGATTTCAAAAGGGGAATTTTACATAGACGGAAAAGTCATGAATAATGTGGCACCAAAAGATCGTGATATCGCCATGGTATTCCAAAACTATGCGCTATATCCTCATATGACGGTATATGACAATATGGCATTTGGTCTTAAGTTACGTAAAATGCCAAAAGCCGAAATTAAAACACGTGTTGAAAATGCGGCCGAAATTTTAGGCCTAACAGAATATCTAAAACGTAAGCCGAGCGCCCTTTCCGGTGGTCAAAGACAACGTGTGGCTCTAGGTCGTGCGATTGTCCGTGATGCGAAGGTCTTCCTAATGGATGAACCACTTTCAAACTTAGATGCGAAGTTACGTGTACAAATGCGTGCAGAAATTACAAAACTACATCAAAAGCTTGATACAACAATGATTTATGTTACCCATGACCAAACAGAAGCGATGACGATGGCGACTCGTATTGTTATTATGAAAGATGGGGTTATTCAACAAGTTGGGTCTCCTAAAGAAGTATATGATCATCCGGTGAATATGTTTGTAGCTGGATTTATCGGTAGCCCTGCCATGAACTTCTTTAATGGTCGTGTTGAAAATGGCCATTTTGTAGGTGATGACTTTACTATCGCCATTCCGGAAGGTCAACTGAAAATTTTGAAAGAAAAAGGATATGAAAGTAAGGAAATTGTTTTTGGTATTCGTCCAGAAGATATTCACGATGAGCCATTAGTTATTGAAGCAAACCCTGGTTATACGTTTGAAGCTAAAACGATTGTAGCTGAATTAACTGGTGCTGAGTTTATGCTTCATAGCCAAGTTGGGTCTCACGAATTTGTTGCACGCGTAGATTCGCGTTCAGAACATACAAATGGCGAAGTTTTAAAACTCGCTTTCGAAATGTCAAAAGCACACTTCTTTGACAAAGAATCTGAAATTGCATTAACTGAATAAAGTAACCCTCCCACTTTTTTATAAAATAAGCGCTCGTTCATAAATTGAAACGAGCGCTTATCTATGTTTTATTTTTGGTAAATACTATCTTATTTAAACAGAATCTCTAATAATAATTTCAGTTTGAAGTTTCGGGACTTTTGGAATTTCTCTTTGTTCAATTTGTGCAGTCAATCGTAGGATACTGCAAATCCCCATTTGTTCGATGGGTTGTTTCAATAGTGGTGATTTTCGTAGGATAGGTGATAGACGCGATTGGATGGTCATCGAATCCTAGTACAGCAATATCATGCGGTACGCTTATTTCAAGGCGTCTCGCCTCACTAATTATGCCTGCTGCCACTTCATCCCCGTTTGAAAATATAGCAGTGGGTCGATTAGTCCCTCTCTTTTTTAATTCCCGTAACATCATTCTACCGCCATCAATCCCTAATGTTTTTTCAAAAAAGTCTTCTTGGATAAAAGGAATGTTCTGTTCTTTAAGTGCCGCTAAAAATCCTTTAAAACGGCGATCATACGGGTGGCAAACGTCTCCTGTACAGTAACCAATTCTTTTATGTCCTTTCTCGATTAAGAATTTCGTTCCTTTGTAACTAGATTCATATTCATCAATATGAATAACAGGCAATTTTTCAGTCCCAATATAACGGTTACATAAAACGAGTTTCCCTTCATCAATTAAGCTCTGTACTTTAGGCGTCACAGTTTCCAAATTGGTAATGATAATACCATCCAATTGTTTTTTAGGCACTAAATCAATATAAAAATCTTCTAGTTTTTCATGACCTTGCGTTTGCAGAATGACAATGTGATACCCTAATTCCATGGCTTTTTTTTCAATAGCATCCACCAAATGCGCAAAAAATGGATTAGTAATATACGATATCATGACCCCAATCATCTTCGTTTTTTGACCTCTAAGTTGTTGCGCAATGTTATTAGGATAATAATTCAACTCCTCCATTGCTTTAAATATTTTTTTCTTCGTTTTTTCTGAAACATAAGGGTGATTATTTGTAGCTCTTGATACAGTCGTCACAGATACTTTCGCTTTTGCTGCAACATCTTCTATACTTGCCATAACCTTCTCCTCATTCGTATCTTTTTTTATACTCTATATTTTAATTATAGTCGAAAACAGCTTGAATATACAATGATTTAATTTTATGAAAACGGTTGACATATGAAAACGTTTGACATATAATTTTGGTGAAACAAAAAGAGTTGAGTTTTATGGGATATCTATTTGCGCTATCACTAAATTAAAAACGTTTTATTAGATAGTTATTATACATCTTCCTTATAAGATTTAACTCCACACACTATGATTCAACATCTGAAAGGAGCGTTTTATGGAAATTAAAAAATGGTGGAAAGAAGCAATTATTTATCAAGTCTATCCTCGTAGTTTTCAAGATTCTAACGGAGACGGTACAGGAGACTTAAATGGTATAACGCAAAGACTCGATTATATAAAGGATTTAGGAGCAAATGCCATTTGGATTTGTCCCATGTATAAATCCCCATGGTCCGATTACGGCTATGATATTTCTGATTATTACAAGGTTTCAGAAGCTTTCGGCACAAACGAAGATTTATATCGCCTCATTGCAAAAGCAAAAGAAAAAGGAATTCGTATTCTACTTGATTTAGTCATTAACCACACATCCGACGAACACGAATGGTTTCAAAAAGCCTTAGCTAATCCTAAAAGTAAATATCGTGATTATTACTTCTTCAAAAAAGGCGCTAATGGCAAGCCGCCAAATAATTGGCGTTCCTATTTTGGCGGTTCCGCCTGGGAACCAGTACCAAATGAAAAAACATGTTTTACTTGCATGCCTTTACTACGAAAATGCCTGATTTAAATTGGGAAAACGAAGAAATGAAACAAGAGCTTTACAAAATGATTAATTGGTGGGTAGAAAAAGGAGTGTCCGGATTCCGAATTGATGCCATCATGAACATCAAAAAAACAATGCTCGCAGGAGACGCACAAAAAGACGGAAGTGACGGCCTAGTTGCCATCGATAAATATATTATTAACCAACCAGGCATCCAAGATTTATTATTTGATTTAAAAAAGAACACCTTTGCTAAACATGATATTATGACCGTCGCAGAAGCAGCTGTCCCAGATGATGAATTAGAAAATTTTATTGGCAACGATGGGTTCTTCAATATGGTATTTGATTTTAGAGCAGCCGACATTGATGTGCCTGAAACGGGCGAATGGTTCCTGCCAACAAATTGGACTGTAAACGAGTTACGTGATGCTCTTTTAACTGCCCAAACTTCTGTACAAAAAATGGGTTGGGGCGCTACATATTTTGAAAATCATGACCAAAATCGTTCTATCAATAAATATTTTTCAAGAAATAAAGAAGATATTTCAGAAGTTACGAAGAAAATGTTAGCTACCATTCTTCTCGGATTTAGAGGCACACCCGTAATTTTTGAAGGCGAAGAAATTGGAATGGAAAATATAGAGTTAGCTTCGATAGATGAGTATGAAGATGTGGCCACTCACAATCAATATAACAATGGCCTAGCGAGTAAACTAGATGAAAAAACCGTATTTGATCTCGTTTCCTATCGTAGCAGAGATAATTCACGAACACCTATGCAATGGGATGCTTCACTACATGCAGGATTCTCAACTGCGACACCTTGGTTACCAGTTAATCCAAATTATAAAGTGATTAACGCAGAGGCGGCCATTCAAAATAAAAATTCCATTTACCATCATTATAAAAACCTGCTATCTCTTAGAAATCATGGTACCTTTAAAAATGTATTAATTTATGGTAAAACCGTACCTAAATTTGCCGATTTAGATAATATTATGGCCTATGAACGCGTTTTAAATGATCAAAAAGTACTTTACTTTGCTAATTTCCAAAATAAAACGATGGAATTTAATCCTAGTGATTTTACAGGTAATTTATTAAGCAATAACTATGATGAACTCCTTATACAAGATGGTAAATTCATCGCACAGCCCTATCAAGCTATTGTTATAGACAGAAACGTTTAGCAATAATCATTCACAACGTTTTAAAAAAAATCTATTTATGCATTTTACTAAAGCACTTAAAAAAATAAGCATCACCATACTTTATAATCGAAAGGGAGAACAAAAAATGAAAAAGAAAATGATTTTAAGTATAGTT
Source organism: Listeria fleischmannii subsp. fleischmannii LU2006-1 (assembly GCF_000344175.1). GTDB lineage: Bacteria > Bacillota > Bacilli > Lactobacillales > Listeriaceae > Listeria > Listeria fleischmannii. The sequence continues at coordinate 14,683 of NZ_ALWW01000037.1, forward strand.
TTTATCGCTCTGGCATGCTTTTTAGTTGCTTGTGGACAATCTGAGGATGATAGCAAAACCCAAAGTGCAGAAAATAAAAAGCCTTTAAAAAATGTGGGTTGGCTTGAATCAAGCTGGTGTATATCGCGAACTAGCAAAAGAATTTGAAGAAAAAAATGGTGTAGCAGTCAAAGTCATTGAAGTCGAAGAAGCGGATGATGCTTTACTAAAAGATGCAGATGCTGCAGCAGATGTTATCCGGCTCCCACATGATCAATTAGGCCAATTAGTAGAATCTGGTTCAGTTTATGAAAATGAAAAATATGCAGATCAAGTGACAAAAGAAAACATCCCGATGGCTATTCAAGCCTCCTCTTATAAAGATAAATTATATGGCTACCCTGCTAGTACCGATGCTATGTTTTTATACTACGATAAACGCGTTTATAACGAACAAGATTTACGCACATTAGATAGCTTGACTAAAAAAGGAAAGGTTGGGCTTAACCTTGCAGAAGCAGGTGCTGATTATCGTTTAACACCATGGTTTATAGCAAATGGAGCCCTTTTATACGGGGAAGACGGGGAAGATGTGACAGATACTACTTTAAATAATGAACAAGGATTAAACGTTTTAAAATGGGTTGGAAATGCTCGTAAAAATCCGAATATCGTAGCATTAAATGCAGATGAAATCAGCGCTCTCCAGGATGGAAAAATTTCCGCTTTATTTAGCGGCGTTTGGAATGCACAAAACGTAGAAAAAATACTTGGTAAAAACATGGGGACAGTTGTTTATCCTAAAGCAAATTTTGGAGATGGCGAAATTAATTTAAAAGCTTTTAGCGGAGTTCCTATTTTTGTCGTAAATGCAGCAACTAAAAATCCTTCAAAAGCAATGGATTTAGCTGAATTCGTTACAAATAAAGAAGCTCAATTAAAAGTATTTAAAGAAATAAATACTGTTCCAAGTAATAAAGAAGCTCGCGAAAGTGAAACTGTTCAATCTGATCCACTTGCAAAAACGGTTACGGAAGCAACAACTCCTGAGCATTCGGTCTTGATGCCTAAGTTACCAGAAATGAAAAACTTCTGGCCTAATATGAACGCCCTTCTTGTAGACAGTTATGAAGGAGTAGTCAAAGTGGATCAAATGCAACAAAAATTAGATAAGCTCGTACGCGACGTTTCTAAACCTGCCAAATAGTGGTCCGACCTATGAGGAATAGTACTAGCTATTCCTCATTCATTTAAACGAGGTGAGAGTATGAAGGATAAACTATTTTTACTAAATGCTTTTAAAAAGGGAAGTTTAGCTACTAAGTTATCATTCCTAATTATGGGATATGGTCATCTGGCTAAAAAACAAATTCTTAAAGGCTTATTTTTCTTAGCAACAGAACTAACATTTATATTTTTTATGATAACAAGTGGCGTACAGTCCTTACAAGGTTTAATTACACTCGGAACCAATCCCCAGGGATGGCAATTTGATGAAAAATTAGGGTTTAAGGTCCGCATTGCAGGCGATAATTCAACCCTTTTATTAATATTTGGCATATGTACCCTCTTTACTATTATTGGCTTTCTTTTTTTATGGAGACTAAACATCAAAAGTTCGGTAAAACTAGATGAGTTAAGTCGAGAAAATAAACATATCCCTTCTCTTTTAGAGGAAACAAAAGAATTGTTTGATGGTAAATTTCATCTCACATTACTAACTATTCCTACGATTAGTATATTAGTCTTCACTATTTTGCCGTTAGTGTATATGATTTCAATCGCCTTTACAAGTTATGATCATAATCACCTACCACCTAAAAATTTATTTGACTGGATTGGCTTTTCAAATTTTGGTAATGTGCTATCAGGCGATATAGCGAGTACTTTTTTCCCGCTCCTAAGTTGGACGCTGGTTTGGGCTACTTTTGCCACATTCACTTGCTTCTTTTTTGGGGTAGTTCTTGCCGTTATGTTAAACGCTAAAGGGGTCATAGGAAAAAAGGTGATGCGAACATTATTTGTTATTACGATGGCGGTTCCGCCTTTTGTTTCACTGCTCGTTATGAAAAACTTATTACATGCCTCTGGACCCATTAATACTTTTTTAATTAATTCTGGAGTGATTTCTTCTGCACTTCCTTTTTTAACGGATGGCTTGTGGGCAAAAGTCTCTATTATTTTTGTAAATATGTGGATTGGGATTCCGGCATCCATGTTAATTACAACGGGCGTTTTAATCAATTTACCAGAAGAGCAGTTAGAAGCTGCAAGAATTGACGGCGCTAACCCTTTTCAAATTTTTAGAAATGTCACTTTCCCGCAAATTTTAACCGTAATGGCTCCTAGCTTGATTCAACAATTTGTAGGAAATATAAATAATTTTAATGTCATTTATCTCCTAACTGGCGGACTCCCTTCGAACAGTAACTATTACGGCGCTGGTGAGACAGATTTGCTTGTCACATGGCTATATAAATTAACGGTCGACAACGCTGATTATAATCTTGCTTCCGTAATTGGTATTGTTACTTTTATTCTAAGCGCCGTTGTTTCCTTATTAGTTTATACACGGACTAAATCTTATAAAGAAGGGAGTAGTTTATAAATGATTAAAAAATTTAATCTGCCGCTTAATCTTGTTTTATGGCTGTTGGCTTTATTATGGCTGTTCCCTATTTTTTGGTTTGATTTTGACTGCATTTAGAGCAGAACCAGGGCAATTTGTTTCTTATATTTTTCCCAAAAGCTATACATGGGATAATTTTAAATATTTATTTGCTGATAATCCTGATTTTCCTTTTGCCAAATGGTTAGGAAATACATTTATTGTGGCTACTGCCTCATGCTTACTAAATACTTTTATTACGGTTTCAATGGCTTATGTAATGAGTCGATTGCGCTTTAAAATGAAAAATAATTATTTAAAAATCGCTCTTGTGTTAAATATGTTTCCAGCTTTTATGAGTATGATTGCAGTATATTATATTTTACAAGCCATTAATATGACGCAAACTCTAACTGGTCTTGTTTTTATTTATACCTCAACTGCAGCCCTCACTTTTTACATTGCTAAAGGCTTTTTTGATACGATTCCTCTTTCATTAGATGAATCCGCTATGATTGATGGAGCAACAAAAGCGCAAATTTTTACTAAAATAACTTTACCGATGTCTAAACCGATTATCGTCTACACCTCTTTAATGGCTTTTATGACGCCTTGGATGGATTTCATTTTTGCACGAGTCATCATGGGTGATAGAGTTGAAAAATATACTGTTGCAATAGGATTATATTCCATGATTAATAAAGAGACTGCTCAGCAGATGTACACAACATTTGCAGCAGGATGCCTAGTGGTTGCAATACCCATCACCATCCTCTTTCTTTATTTACAAAAATATTATGTAGAAGGAATTACTGGCGGAGCCGTGAAAGGATAAGATATAATGCAAATCAAAAATGAAGCAATGCTAATTACGTATGCGGATAGTTTAGGAAAAAATTTAGGAGAATTAAAACAAATTTTGGATACCCATTTTAAAGGAACAGTTGGAGGTGTCCATTTATTACCATTTTTCCCATCTACTGGTGATCGTGGTTTTGCACCTAGTGACTATACTGTCGTGGATTCAGCTTTTGGGGACTGGGCAGATGTAGAATCTCTTGGTGAAGAATACTATCTGATGTTTGACTTTATGATTAATCATATTTCACGTGAATCGGTATTTTTTCAGGATTTCAAGAAAAATCACGAGGCCTCTCCGTATAAAGAAATGTTTATTCGCATCCATAATTTTTTCCCAGAAGGACGCCCTAATAAAGAAGATATTGACCTTATTTATAAACGAAAAGATAAGGCTCCCTTTCAGTTAGTCGAATTTCACGATGGGTCAAAAGAAGAGGTTTGGAATACTTTTGGGGAAGAACAAATTGACTTGGATGTGACCAAGGAAATAGTGAAAGAATTTATTTTTAATACTTTAAAAGACATGAGCTTTCATGGTTGCTCCGTCGTTCGCCTAGATGCCTTTGCTTATGCTATAAAAAAATTAGATACAACAGATTTTTTTGTAGAGCCAGAAATTTGGGAGCTGCTTGATGAAGTTCGCCAAGAAGCAGCTAAGTATAACATGGAACTTTTGCCAGAAATTCATGAACATTACTCGATTCAGATGAAAATTGCAAAAAATAATTATTTTGTTTATGATTTCGCTTTACCAATGCTAACTTTGTTTTCTTTATACAGCGGGAAGTCTGTTCGTCTAGCTAACTGGCTAAAAATGAGCCCTATGAAGCAATTTACAACCTTGGATACACATGATGGGATTGGTGTTGTAGATGCGCGTGACTTATTGACAGACGAAGAACTTCACTATACTTCTGAAGAGTTATATAAAGTGGGTGCTAATGTAAAGAAAGTTTATTCCAGCGCCAATTACAATAATTTAGATATTTATCAAATTAATAGTACCTACTATAGCGCTCTTGGCAATGATGATTCCAGTTATTTACTGGCACGAGCTATTCAAATTTTTGCACCTGGCATTCCGCAAATCTATTATGTCGGGCTATTAGCCGGCGAAAATGATATTGAACTTTTAGAAGCGACAAAAGAAGGACGAAATATTAATCGCCATTACTATACCCGAGCGGAGGTTGACGAAGAAGTTAAACGGCCTGTTGTCCAAAATTTACTCGCTTTATTAATATTCCGAAATACTTCTCCTGCTTTTGATTTAGAAGGCAAAATAGATGTCACGACTCCTACTGAAAGCGAGATTATCATTTCACGCACAAGCCAAGACGGAAAAGTAACGGCTGCTTTAACGGCAAACTTAGCAACCAAAGAATTTTTAATAGTAGAGAATGAAAAACGGGTGATGAAGCACTAAAAAAAGCTATCCTATATGTGGCTAAGGCCGATAGGATAGCTTTTTAATTAGCGTTTTTCAAATGGAAATTGAATGCCCCATTGTTCTCTTACGTTTGTCATAATGGCAATCACATCTTCTGTTAGCGGCGCTGTTTTATTCGTGCCAGTTAAAATGCTTTGTTCCATATCTTGAATTTCATAGGAAAGAGCAGCGTTAGAATCGCCAGCGGTTACAATTTCTTGCTCGCCATTTAAATAGGTGATGCTCGCCTGGTTTGCCCTTGGATATTCTTCAACTGTAATAAAGCCATTTTCATAGGCTACAATGCCTCGTTTTGGCATTTTTGAACGGAACGTCAAACTGACAACGGCCATTTCCATTTTTTCATTACGCAAAATAATGCCGGATTGTTCGTCTACTCCCGTTTCATATTTTTTCACCGTCGTCAGGATTTCACTTGGTTTTTCGGTCATAAAAAAGCGGGCAAACGACAGCGCATAGGTGCCAATATCAAGCAAGGCTCCGCCGCCAAGCTCTAGGTTAAAGAAGCGATTTTCCGGATCACTCGGCTTCGCGCTCCCAAACGATGCTTGAATCATTTTAAGTTTCCCAAGCCGTCCTGAGTCGGCTATTTCTTTTAGTTTTTTATAAAGCGGCATATGAAAAATCGTCATGGCCTCGGCAACAATCACATTTTTCTCCTTTGCAACCGCCTGAACAGCCAGAAGTTCCGCCGAATTTATCGTAATCGCTTTTTCGACTAAAATATGTTTCCCAGCTTTTACAGCTTGCAACATAAATTCGTAATGATTGGAGTTTGGCGTTGCAATATACACCACATCAATTTTTTCATCGCGAAAAAGGGCATCAAAATCATCGTACACTTTTTCAATTCCGTAGGCTTCCGCAAATGCGTCCCCTTTTTCTTTTTTGCGTGCGCCTACCGCATAAATTTTGCGATTTAAGTCTTGCATGCCGCGCGCAAATTGATGCGCAATTTCACCAGGGCCAACAACTGCCCAATTTAATTCTGCCATTTCCGTCATCCTTTCCCGTTTTACTTCTCCATTCATTATAGCCAAGCTGACTTTTCTTTGTCAAAAGTCTATACTTTAGTTTTTCGTTTTTGTTAGTGATATAATACTATCATGTTAGAAAGGGGAGGACGGGATGTCTTTAAAACTGGTTATTTTGGGTGTATTAGACTATCAAAATGTGCATCCTTATGATGTGAAACGCTTTTTAAAACACTATGATTGGGATTATTTATTCCAAATTAACGATGCGAAAATTTATTACGCTTTTGACTCACTTTTAAAAAATGACTGCATTTCCGTTGCTGAAATTGTGGAAAATGAAAAAGCGCCTACTAAAACGGTTTACGCAATTACAGAAAAGGGACGCGCTCAGATTGAAAAAGAGCTTTATAAACTGTTTAAAAAAAGATATTTTAGCCTATAAAACCATATATCCGGCTCTGCTTTTTGCTGATTATGCGGATACATATAAACTTTTATTTTATTTAAATGAACGAAAAAATGCGGTGTCGCATGAGCTCGAATCCAGTTTTGAGCGTGCGCGCGATAAAAAAACGAATCCTGAAAATTCTGCAACGGCGCTAATTATTCAAAATGCTACCGAGCACCTTCAAGCGGACCTTCATTTATTAAATGATTTAATTTCGCGAATTGAAAGTGGTATTTTTTGCGGCAATATTCAAGATGAAGTCGCTTCTTTTTTCAAAAAATGAGCCGCCTAGTGATAAGGCAGCTCATTTTTATGCTATTTAAATTTGCAGTGTATAAACGCCCACCTGATGCGTTTTATCCCCATACTGGGCCATTTTTTCTTCCTGTTTTTGATAACCTAAATGTTCCCAAAATCCTTTTGCAGCTTCATTTTCTTCCAAAATTCCAATCCGAAGAGAAGAGGCCCCGCCGTCTATTGCCCAGTCTTGGATTACTTGGTGTAAGACGCGTCCCATGCCCGCTTTACGCGCTTTTGGCACAAGCATTAAGAGCCCGATAATCCATTCGCCTTTTTTAGGAAAATCGGTTACGACATCAATTAGACCGATAGGTGATTCTTCTTCATCTAAAATGGCCATCACAAATTTGTCAAAGCGCGTTTTCCCTTCTGGCAAGTCGGTTAAAATCGCACGGGCGTCGTCTGAATTTGCCGTCCGCCCTTGTTCAATTTTAAAGTAATCCTCACATTCGGCGCATATTTGTTCTACCAAAACGGTATCTTTTTCATTTAAAAATTTTACATGATAATTGCGTTTCATTTGGTCACTCTCTTTCCCGTATTTCTTCCTCCATCTTGCCATATTTTAAGACAACTTTCAATCACAAACAGGAATGTGCTATACTTAAATGGTATGATTGTATGGACGGAGGAACTGAATTTTATGATTAAATTAGTAGCAATTGATATTGATGGTACACTTTTAAACGACCATCATGAAGTAACAAGCGAGGTAAAAGACGCGATTCGTAAAGCAAAGGCAAAAGGTGTGAAAATTGTCTTATGTACAGGCCGACCACTTGTTGGCGTACAACAATATTTAACGGAACTTGAACTTCGCGAAGAGGGCGATTATGTCATTAGCTTTAACGGCGCCATGGTTCAAGACACCTTTACTAAAAAAGTCGTTTCACATCTCACACTTGAAAAAGAGGATCTCATTTACCTTTCCAAGTTAAGTGAAGATGCCGGTCTCCATATGCACTTTTTCGATGATAAAACGCTTTATACAGCCAATCGAAATATTGGAAAATATACTGTTGTTGAGGCCTATCTAACCGGAAGCCAGCTCGTCTTTAGCGAAATCGAAAAAATGCCAGCCGACTTTAAAATGTCCAAAGCGATGATGATCGATGAACCTGAAATTCTTGAAGCGGGAATAAAGAAACTACCAAGCGACCTTGGTGATCGCTACCATCTTGTCCGCAGTGCCCCATTTTATTTAGAAATTCTAAATCCTGAGGCGAGCAAAGGAAATGCCGTCAAGCAACTTTCCGAACTTCTTGGCATAAAACAAGAAGAGGTGATGTGTATTGGTGACCATGAAAACGATACAACCATGCTCGAATTTGCCGGTACCGCCGTTGCTATGGGTAACGCCATTCCACGCCTAAAAGAAATGGCTGATTTTATCACTGAAACCAACAACAATAGCGGGGTCGCTGTTGCAATAGAAAAATTTGTATTATAAAACAACGAAAACCAGTTAGCAAGTATATTTCTTGCTAACTGGTTTTTTGATGCTTTTAAAAAAATAATTGAGCCTGATACAATTTAAAAAGTCTACTTTATTTAAAGTCACACAAACCAAAATAAAACTGACAACAAATCCAGAGATAACAAAGCCTCTTTTTATGTTGCCAGCAAAATAAGATATTTTTAAACTTCTATTTTTTTATAATCATTTCAATAGCCTTCTCAATTTTTTTGCTTTGATTTTCCTTGTCTATTTCTGGGTTTTCAAGGCAATTTTTTAAGTTTTCTGCTACAATTACGCCAATAATCCGGTCGACACTTGATCGTATAGCGCTTAATTGAGTTATGACATCAATACATTCTTTCTGATCCTCCACCATTTTTTGAACACCTCTTAGTTGCCCTTCTGCCCGTTTTAGGCGATTTAAAATGGTTTTTTCTTGTACGTACATTATACGACCTCCCCTTTCCATGAAGACATTCCGCCCATTACATTTTTAACATTCAAACCTTTATTACTCAAAAAATCACAGGCTCTAGCTGAGCGGCCTCCAAATTGACAAATGATATAATATACTGTGCCTTTATCAAGTTCGTGATAACGATTTCCCAGCTCACTTAATGGCAGGTTTTTCGAAGAGGGAATATGTCCTCTTTGAAATTCATCCACCTCTCTTACATCTAAAACGATTAATTTTCCCCTTGTTTCTTTTTGATAAAATTCGTCATTTGATATTGAACTATACACGTTTAATTTCCTCCGGTTTCACAGTATTATATAAAGAAAATGCGCCATCTAAATTTTCTGCGCCCAGATTAGCTTGTTTGAGTATGCGCTCACCAATATAGCTTCTTAGTCCGCTATGGCAGGTGATGATATATGATTTGCTTGCATCCAGTTCTTGGACACGACTCCGCAGTTCATCAAGTGGGATATGAATCGCATTTTTAAATTGGCCATTGTTTTTTAGCTCTAAAGGATTGCGCACATCCAGTAAAACTTTTCCTTTTTTAAGTTCGTCTTCAAGATTATACCACTGAATATTTTGACTTAGACCTTCTGCCACATTCATTGCTGCATAACCAATCATATTAACAGGATCTTTTGCAGAGCCAAATGGCGGTGCGTAGGTCAATTCTAGCTCTGGTAAATCAAAAATGGTGAGTCCCGCTTTAATGGCCGTTGCCAAAATGTCGATTCGTTTGTCGATTCCTTTTTCCCCGACGCCTTGTGCCCCGTAAATAGCCCCTGTTTTTGGATTAAAAATGAGTTTTAATAACACATCCGTTGCGCCTGGATAGTATCCAGCGTGGTCTTTTCCTGAAACATGAACAACTTGTATGTCTAACCCTGCCTGTTTTGCCGCCCGTTCACTTAACCCTGTTGAAGCAGCACTACTATCAAAAACACGCACAATCGCAGTTCCAATGCTTCCTTTATTTTTTCGTCTATGCCCACTAATGGCATCCGCTACTTGTCTACCTTGACGATTAGCGGGAGAAGCAAGAGCGATGAGGGCATCTTCTCCTGTTATTTGTTGTTTCACAACGATTGCATCACCTACCGCGTAAATATCCGGAAGGCTTGTTTGATAGTTTTCATCTACTAAAATTCCACCACCAAATCCAAGCTCTATACCCGCACTCTCAGCAAGTGTATTTTCAGGACGAACACCAACAGATAAAATGGTTAAATCAGATAAAAGTGTCGAGCCATCTTCTAATGTAATTTCTTTCCCTTCATTTTGAAAGGCTACGGCTGATTGATTAGTCATAACTTTTACACCATTTCGAATCAGTTCTTTTTTTACATATGCAGCCATCTCTTCGTCAAGTGGAGGTAATACATGTGGTGCTTTTTCTACGACGGTGACTTCTAGACCTCGGTGTCTCAGATTTTCTGCCATTTCTAAACCGATAAATCCTGCACCTATAACTGTTGCATGCTTGGTTTTTTCTTTTTCTAGATGATTCATAATTCGATCTAAATCAGGCACATTTCGCAAGCTAAATGCATTTTTTGCTTCAGCTAAACCTTTGATTGGGGGAATAAATGGTTTTGCTCCTGGAGATAATATTAAGTAGTCATAACTTTCTTCCAACAATTCTTCTTTATGCTTAATCGTTACGATTTTTTCTTTGGCATCAATTTTGATCGCCTCATGTAATGGGCGTACGTCTATATTAAATCTTGCTTTTAATGCTTCTGGTGTTTGTATGAGTAAAGAATCTTTCTCACTTATTTCACCCGAAACATAATAAGGTAAGCCACAATTCGCAAAAGATACAAAAGGGCCTTTTTCTAAAACGATAATTTCAGCCTCTTCATTTAGACGGCGTAATCGTGTAGCTGCTGACATTCCTCCTGCTACGCCACCTACAATAATGATTTTTTTCATGATTATTTTCCTCCTTTAACGGAACCCGTCCACTGATTCATACCACCGCGAACGTTTATAACATTGTAACCATTCTTTTTTAGAATATTAGCTGCTTGCTTACTTCTCATTCCTGACTGGCAAATCACATATATGTCTTGGTTATCCTTGCCTTTATAACCCGCTATATTGTTTAATGGTACATTTTTAGCAAAAGGAATGTGCCCTGCTCGAAATTCATTCGGTGTTCTCACATCTAACAAGGTCATCTTCCCGTTCCATTTACTAGCTAATTCATTTGTTGATACGCTATTTGAGCGTTTAAATAATCCAAACATAACTTCCTCCTTATATACCCCTATGGTATATTTAACATTAAAATGATTCTGATGTCAATCTTAATGTTTCGTTCTTTTTAAAGGTTTAAATTCAGACGGGGGAGATGGGGGAATTTTTTTTTAAGGTTGCTATTTGGACTACTTTAAACAAAAAAAGCATTATAGGAAGTGGTAATTCGAACCACTAGCTATAATGCCTTTACTTAAAAACCGTATTCGTCACCCTTTTTGCCGCCATCTTCTACGCTTGGTAAACACATGAAGACAATCACGATAATACTTCCTACAAATGGAATAAGCCCAAGTAAGATGAACCAACCACTTTTTCCGGAATCGTGAAGTCTGCGAATGGATAAACTAAGTGCTGGAATAATGTTAGCTAAGCCGTATAACCAGAAAAGTAACATAATGAACAACATTGGCCCTGCAAACATTGCTGCGAAAACTTCTTCTGGACTGGATGTACTCATAGCTGCTGTTACGGAAGAAAGACCGACAATCAGCATTAAAATGTAGAATACAGCTACAATAATGATATTCCATAAAAAGACATACCAATACTCAGAGCGCGATGAGCGTCCACTGAAATTCACATAATTCCTCCAAAATGATTTATAAGCTTCTAAAAATCCCATTTTTTCAACTCCCTTTTTTAAACGATCCGTTTTATTATACTATATTTGAAGCCTAGAATGTTTGTCCAAATCATGAATTTTATAATTTTTATACCTCTATTTTCATAAAAAAAGACCTAGATTTTGCCAGGTCCGAGCTCTATTGATGTTTGTTGTTAGCCCACATTAAGGAAGCTCTGGTATTAATATACATGTTTTCTTTTATAAATTCTATAGACAAAAAGTGAATATTTACTAAAATAGAGTATATTTTTTGGTAAAATTACCCATTAAAATAACTGGAAATAAAAATAGAACCAGTCCTGTGGGAGTAGGACTGGCAAGGGATTGAATTCTTTCTATATTGCACTAAAAAGGGTTATAGTACGTAAACTATTATAAGTCAGAATCTCTAAATAATCTGTAGACAAAATATTAAATTTTTATATTTTTTTATAGATTAATATGTATTTTTTACACATTTAAACACTTGACTTATTTCTATTGCAGATTTAACTTCCGGCCTAACAACCTGCTAAATATGTTCTTTTTTGATTGATATTTCCAAATAAAAATAGGAAAAACGATTCAAAACGACAATACACGAATAAATTAGGGATGAAATGGTAACTATCCATAAAAAAGACCTCTCTGTTTTCGGAAAGGTCTTTTAATTTATGCCACTTTTTTACATACTATGCCGAATGCTAGCTATTTCAACCAAACTTTTCTTGGTATGAATTTAGTATGCAATATCTTTCAATATAGACTTAGCCAACTCCACTGTCTTACTTAAATAATTCATCCATTCATATGGAGAATAAAACTCTTTGATTTGGATATCCCCTAAATATTTTACGCTCGCCATCGCAATAAATTTTTTAATTGCATGAGTAAGCATCTCATGAGAGCTATTATTTTTAATCTGTAACCGGATTTTATTTATTCTTTCTGCATCTACTGGTTTTTCATTACTAATCAAATACATTTCAATTTCATTCAAATTTAGTAATAGCTGCTGAGTGTTATTTGCTTGCATCATTTCCCTCATTCATTAAGTCTTGTTAGTTTTTTCGAACCACAATTAGTGAGCCTGCGTATTAAATTGCTAAAAAAGTTCATGAAACCCAAAATTGCACATAGTTTTAATCAAGATTATTTTGAATCTAACTAAAAAACACACCGAATTGATTAGTCATTTTAATTTTTGTAAAATATATTTATGCTACTAACATTACTTCTTTTATCATATTCAGAATATATTCTGCCCCACGAATATTGATACCCTTCCTCAATTTCACATTTCCTTAAAGTAGCGTCATGAATCTGTTTTCGTATTTTTTCGTCTAATTCAGAAACTTCAATATCACAATTTATCAACGAAACCATATATAATAAATTTTCTCTAAAAAATAAATTCACTATATAATTATCACCACCAACTTTCTGCTCACCCAAATTTATTATTCGTATGCCATCTTGTCCGTTGTATAGATTTGTTCTTTTAAAGTCAGAAAACGTATATCCTTGATATAAAGTTACTTCTTTATTTATTTTTAAATGACCATTTATTTTATTAAACATTTATTCTACCTACTTTCCAAGCGTTATTTTATCTACTTGAATTAATGCACCCTTTTCTAATAATTGTTCAATGTTGGGTATAAACACTTGTGGCAAACCTCCTTCACCAAATTGAGGATTTGCCTTAGTAATACTGAATGCCGCATCAACCTTTTCATTAACTAAATAGCCTTGCATTACTCCTCTATAACCATGAATTGGATGTTTTTCTACCTGCAATCCAGTATAGACTTTGTCAGCATCTTTTCCTGATCGGATTATTGCTGATTTTGTTGTAAAGTATTCCGTCCCATTAGGTTCTCCACGATAAATTATCTTACCAGGCTTCAGTTCAATATCTCTGTATCTATCAACGCCAGGATATTTTCCATACCCCTGCCAACCTGACGCAATATCAGAAGGTTTTTGAGGAACTTTTAGTGAGTCCTTCACTTTCACTTTAGGGATACTCCCATATTCCATACTTCCCCGAATCGCCGCCGCACTCAAGCCGAGCCCAAGCACCACATCCGTCAATCCCGATTCATCAATCTTCCCTTTCCACTCCTGCACATAGGCAGAGGCTTGGAGGACTTTCCCGGTGCCGCCAGAATACACTTTCCCGTTCATATAGTAGGTACCCTTTTGCCACGCTTTGGTGATTTTTTTTATCGAGGTCCGCTAAGGTGATTATAGTATATTTCTCTGCATCTTGGTAGCGCCCCGTCTGTTCGATATACTTTTGGAGCTTCGCATTTTGAACGCGTACCCCATTTTTTTCTAACACCCACATCACCGCATCTTTTCCGGTGTTGTCTTTGTACACCACAGCCAATATCTCATAGTCTTCTAGCTGTGCATCTAATTTTGGATCGATTCCGCGTGCTTTTTGAAGGGAGTCCTGCAAACTTTTCATCGCAGGAGCAAATGTTTTCGCTACCGTATAAGTGCCCGTCTCTTCATTAAAGTGGACTTGTTGGTGGAGAACATCTACCGCACGCTTCGCCGCCTGCACTAATTCGATAAGGGGTTCAAAAAAAATGAGTATGGCTTTGCTCAAATTGTAAGTACTT
>NZ_ALWW01000038.1 GCF_000344175.1 Listeria fleischmannii subsp. fleischmannii LU2006-1
CGTTAAGACGGTTTTTATTAACGTCTTTCATTATGAAGGAAAAGTATATCAAACGCGGGCTAGAGGAAACTTTCGTAAACGTAAAATGACACCGCTCGTTGGAGACGATGTAGTTTTTCAAGCAGAAAATGACACGGACGGCTACATTTTGGATATTTTGCCGCGTGAAAATGAACTAATTCGCCCGCCAGTTGCCAATATTGATATTGCCATTCTCGTTTTTTCTGCTGTAGAACCTGATTTCTCTACTAATCTGACGGACCGCTTTTTAGTTGCGATTGAAAAGGAAGATATTCGGCCGGTGATTGGCATTAGTAAGATGGATTTAGCCACAGAAGAAGAAAAAAGTACGATTGAAGAGTACCGCGATATTTATGAAAATGCTGGTTATGAGGTTTTCTTGACGGGTAGTGAAGTGGATAAGACGGCGATTTTAGAGCTTATTGACGGCAAAACGGCGGTGATAGCGGGGCAATCTGGTGTAGGGAAATCTACATTTTTAAATCAATTAAACCCAGATTTAACCTTAAAAACGGGTGAAATCTCGACTTCACTGGGGCGCGGCCGCCATACAACCCGCCATGTGGAGCTGCTTCCGATCGGTGATGGCTTGATTGCTGATACGCCTGGATTTAGTTCGATTGAATGGGACGGCTTGGAACCGGAGAACTTACAATTTTGTTTCCCGGAAATTGAAGATAGACGTTCAGGTTGTAAGTTTCGCGGTTGTTTACATGAAAATGAGCCTTCATGTGCGGTGAAAACGGCTGTTGCGGAACATGAAATTGCCGATTTTCGCTATGAACATTATGTACAAATTTTAGCTGAAATAAAAAATAGAAAGCCGAGGTATTCGTAATGGGAAAAATTGCACCTTCGATTTTAAGCGCTGATTTTGCCAACTTAGAAAAAGATATTGCAGAAGTAGAACGTTTAGGCGCTGACTATTTGCATATTGATGTTATGGATGGCCATTTTGTGCCAAATATTACTTTTGGGCCGGATGTCGTGAAAGCTATCCGTCCGCGAACAAAATTGCCACTTGATGTGCATCTAATGATTGAAAATCCGGATAATTATATTCCGCAATTTGCAAAGGCAGGGGCCGACTATATTTCTGTTCATGTTGAAACATGCCCGCATTTACACCGGACATTGCAACATATTCGTTCATTTGATGTTAAAGCTAGCGCTGTACTGAATCCTGCAACGCCAATCGACACGCTGTTTCATGTTTTAAACGAACTCGATATGGTTCTTTTTATGACGGTAAATCCTGGTTTTGGCGGACAAACCTTTATTCCAGAAGTGCTTGAAAAAATTGCAGCCTTTAAAGCACTTATTGATGAAAAAGGGCTTGATATCGAAATCGAAGTAGACGGCGGCGTTAATCGCGAAACCGCAAAAGCTTGCCTAGATGCAGGCGCTAACGTATTTGTCGCTGGAAGCTACATTTATGGCAATAAAAATCGTGAAATTCCAATGGACGATCTTCGCGTAGTTGTTGGAAATTAAAAGGTGAGCAGTAGGTGTTTGATGGCCCCTATTGCTCTTTTTTTGAAAGGATGAACCTAGTGAAAATTGTAAATATAATGGTCGGTGGCCCCGCGTCTGAACTCCCCGATTTAGCCCCCTGCACAACAGAAAAAAGCATTTGGATAGGGGTAGACGGAGGAGCAAAACGCCTACTCCATTTAAATATCCCCTTTGAAATCGCCTTAGGAGACTTTGACTCGCTAACTGAAAGCGAGCTACAAAGCGTAAAAGAAAAAGTAGCAGACGTACGCATTTTTCCGGCGGAAAAAGATCAAACGGACACTGAAATAGGATTAGAAGCGGCGATGGCCTTACAACCAGATTTAATTCGGATTTTTGGTGCAACTGGTGGCCGTATGGACCATTTACTTGCCAATTTAATGATGCTTACAAAACCGCAGTTTTTGGACGCAACCACTCGTGTTGAAATGATTGACCGCTTTAATTATATGAAAATGTACACGCCTGGTGATTATATGCTTTTAAAACAAGAGGATAAAAAATATGTCGCTTTTACGACCATGGCGAATGTAGAGGGCTTGACGCTTCAAGGTTTTAAATATCCGCTTGAAAATGCGAGTTTCCCATTTGGAAGGGCACTCTCAAGTAACGAATTTGTAGAAGAAAAAGCCAGGTTTTCATTTCAAACAGGATTAATACTAATGACACAAAGTAAGGATGAGTGAAATGCCATTTTGGAAAAATAAAAGAAATCTAGCACTTATTTTTGGCGGAATAGCCATTTTGTTTAGCTTTTATATTGAAGTGGTTTCTACGCAAAATGTATTTTCCGGAAATTATTCAGATAACCTTAAAGTACCCATCATGATTATGTTTATTGCAAGTATCATTTTTTTCGTTAGTTTTGTTGTGGGTTATAGCTTTTTATGGCAAAAAAAATACAAAATCGCTATTCCGATTTTGTTTGTAAGTGGCGTTCCCGCTTTTATTTTTATACATATTTTTTCAGGTATGTTTATGATTATTTGCGCTGTACTTGCGAAATCGACAAGTGACAGTTTAGCAAGGGAATAACACGGTGCTTCATCAAGTTATGAAGAGCAGCTCACAAGCTGCTCTCTGTTTGTAAGCGCTTTATAAAGAGGGTAAGAAAAAATGCACCGAAATTAATATCGCTGCATTCATCTTTTTTGAATTAAACGCGTTCTACTTTACCAGACTTAAGCGCACGAGTAGAAACCCAAACTCTTTTAGGTTTACCATTTACTAGGATACGAACCTTTTGAAGATTAGCTTTCCAAGTACGTTTGCTTGAATTCATCGCATGGGAGCGACGGTTACCAGAACGAGATTTACGACCTGTAATTACACATTCTTTTGCCATAACTTAACCCCTCCTTACCAGAAGTTCTCATAAGACGTTTATATCAAGACAGACAGAAAACATCTTTTTTTAATATCATACACTAGAATAATTTATCATATCTGGCTCTTTCTTGCAAGTGTTTGCGCGAAATTAGTGCAAAGATTTTTTACTTGACAGTAGAAAGCGGGGAAATCAGTTAGCTTAGAAAACAGATACTTTCAATCATTCGGGGATTATAGTAAAATAGAGGCGAACGGATAAAAGACGTAGTGAAATAACATTTAAAAGCATACAAACGTTAGTAAAGAGGTTAAGGAGGAAACAAGATGTCACTTGAAATAGAAACAAAACTTGGCAAAGTGGATATTACAGATGAAGTTATCGCTACAATTGCAGGCGGTGCAGCGGAAGAGAATTTCGGTATTGTTGGCATGGCCAGCAGACATCAAATTCGTGATGGCTTAACAGATATTTTAAGAAGAGAAAATTATACAAAAGGCGTTATTGTACGAAAAGAAAATGATAGTCTTCATATAGATATGTATATTATAGTTCGCTTTGGGACAAAAATATCTGAAGTAGCTTATAATGTGCAGGATCGTGTCAAATATACGTTAGAAAAAACACTCGGTTTAATTGTTGATTCAGTTAATATTTATGTGCAGGGTGTTAAAGTTCTAAACGAGGACTAAGGAGGATTATTTAACTTGAATACTTATCAGTTAGATGGAGAAAAATGGGCAACGATGATTGCAATGGGAGCGGAAAATTTATCGAAAAATGCTGATTTTGTCGATTCACTTAATGTCTTTCCTGTTCCGGATGGCGACACAGGTACAAATATGAATTTATCGATGACAAGTGGCGCAAAAGAAGTTTCATCAAATGACAAAGTAAGCGCAGGGTCTGTTAGTGCTAATTTAGCGAAGGGGCTTTTAATGGGGGCGAGAGGAAATTCTGGCGTCATTTTATCCCAACTTTTTAGAGGCTTTTCAAAAGCAGTAGAAAATAAAGAATCGCTCTCACCGGTTGATTTTGCAAAAGGCTTTGCAAAGGGCGTTGAAACGGCTTATAAAGCGGTTATGAAACCTGTCGAGGGAACCATTTTAACGGTCGCACGCGAATCAGCAAAAGCAGGCCTTCAAGCGTCTTTAGAAGAAGAGGCATCGATTGACACTGTTTTAGCTGAAATGATTGCAAAAGGTAAACTGGCACTTGATAATACACCTAATTTACTGCCTGTTTTAAAAGAAGTAGGGGTTGTAGACAGCGGCGGCCAAGGTCTTATGATTATCTATGAAGGATTTTATGGGGCGCTGACTGGAAAGATGGAGGTGCCGGATTATATGGCTTCCATGAACGAACTCGTAAACGCTGAACATCATAAACATGTGCAAGATTTCATGTCAACGGAAGATATTACATACGGTTACTGTACAGAAATTATGGTACGAATTAATGAAAATAAACCAGGCCAAAAAACCTTTAATGAAGAGGAGTTTCGTAATCATTTAAGTACGATGGGTGACTCACTTCTAGTTGTTTCTGATGATGAGGTAGCGAAAGTCCATGTACACACGGAGCATCCAGGCGATGTGTTTAACTACGGTCAAGAGTTTGGTAGTCTCGTTAAAATGAAAGTCGAGAATATGCGTGAGCAACATGACGCGATTGTCGGAAAAAGTGAGACGAAAGCACCAAAAGCGCCGTTTGGTATTGTGACCGTATCAGCTGGTGACGGCATGAAAGCCTTATTTGAAAGTCTAGGGGCAGCCATTGTACTATCAGGCGGTCAAACGATGAACCCTAGTACAGAAGATATTACGAAGGCTATTCAATCGGCAAATGCTGAACAAGTTTTTGTTTTACCTAATAATAAAAATATTTTAATGGCCGCAGAACAAGCCGCGTCGCTTTTAGGCGAAGATGTGGTTCAAGTTATTCCTACGAAAACCATTCCGCAAGGCTTAGCAAGTATGTTAGCTTTTCAAGCGGATGCTAGTTTTAGTGAAAATGCCGAACAGATGAAAGCGGCGATTAAAGATGTAGCCAGTGGCCAAGTAACAACGGCTGTGCGTGATACGACCGTTTCCGGCGTGGACATTAAAAAGAATGATTATATTGGGATGGTTGAAGGCGACATTAAAATTAGTCAAACTTCCCTTGAAGATACAACTGTTGAAACGCTCCGTTTAATGTTAGATGAGGATAGCGAAATTGTGACCTTTATTTTAGGCGAAGGGGTCACAAAAGAAGATGCTGAAAAAATTGAATCGCGTATTACAAATGACTTTAGCGATGTGGAATTCGAAATCCACGAAGGTGGCCAGCCGGTCTATCCATATATTTTTTCAGTAGAGTAAACATGACAGAATCTGCTCCGGATAATTTAGAAAAGAGGTGCTTCGCTTGAAATTTAATAGTGTATTTGATGTCATTGGCCCTGTGATGATTGGTCCATCAAGCTCCCATACAGCTGGCGCAAGCCGCATTGGAGCCATCGCAAGAAGCGTATTTAGTGAACAACCAGCGCAAGTTGAAATTCACCTTTATGGTTCTTTTGCAAAAACGTATAAAGGACACGGAACAGATGTCGCCCTAATCGGCGGGCTTCTAGGCTTTTTACCAGATGACCCTCGTATGAAAGAATCACCAAAGCTCGCGGAAGAGTGGGGAATGCACATTCAATTCATTGAGGAAACGGAAGAAGCGCCACACCCTAATACCGTTAAACTTGTACTTAAAAATGGGATGAAGCAAATGACGCTCGTAGGCGCATCGATTGGCGGCGGAAAAGTAGAAATTATTCGGCTTAATGAATTTGAATTGGAATTTACAGGTACGGCGCCTGCACTACTCGTGCTCCATGAAGATAAATTCGGCATTATCGCCTCGGTTACGAAAATTATTGCAGATTATGAAGTAAACATTGGAGCGATGAAAGTCTCGCGCAAAGTAAAAGGCGATGACGCTCTAATGGTCATTGAAGTGGATCAACAAGTAGATGAATCACTTACACTGGAAATTGCGAAAGTAAATGGAATTTTTCAAGTCGCAAGTATTGTTTTGTAAGGCTTTTTTGGAAGGAGTTTGATAGGTATGTTCCGCACTGTGAAAGAACTCGTGGACATAGCGAATCGGGAAGCGAAACCGATTCATGAAATTATGATTGAGCGCGAAATGAACGTTTCCGGTTTAAGTCGGGAAGAAGTTATTTCGGCGATGGCTAAAAATCTTCAAGTGATGGAAGACGCCATTTTAGAAGGTGAAAAAGGTGTTCAGTCCACTACCGGCTTAACTGGCGGTGATGCTGTCTTAATGAAAGAGTATATTCAAAAAGGACAGTTTTTGTCCGGAGAAGTGCTTTTAGATTCAGTTGGAAAAGCAATCGCAACAAATGAAGTGAACGCGGCAATGGGCATTATTTGTGCGACACCTACGGCGGGCAGTGCAGGTGTTGTACCTGGCGTCTTGTTTGCGATTAAAGATAAATTACAATTGACGCGTGAGCAAATGATTCATTTCTTATTCACAGCAGGTGCATTCGGTTTTGTTGTGGCGAATAACGCGTTTATTAGTGGGGCAGCGGGTGGTTGTCAAGCGGAAGTAGGCTCTGCGAGTGCAATGGCTTCTGCTGCGGTCGTTGAAGCGGCAGGCGGTACCCCTGAACAATCCGCCCATGCGATGGCGATGACGATGAAAAATATGCTTGGACTTGTTTGTGATCCGGTGGCAGGTCTTGTTGAAGTGCCATGCGTGAAACGAAATGCACTGGGCTCCTCACAAGCTATCATTTCAGCGGATATGGCACTTGCGGGTATTGAAAGCCGTATCCCGTGCGATGAGGTGATTGAAGCGATGCACCGCGTTGGTCTTCAAATGCCAAGCAGCTTAAGAGAAACAGCAGAAGGAGGATTGGCGGCAACTCCAACGGGTCGAATGATTCAAGCGAAAATTTTCGGCCTGTCGCCAGAAGGAATCGGTGAGTAATTTAACACGTCTTCCACTTACAGAACTAAAAGGAATTGGCGAAGAAACAGCTAAAACGTTTCACGAACTCGGCATTTCGACCATATATGATTTACTTTGGAATTTCCCGTATCGGTATGAAGACTATCGCATGCGGGATTTGTCCGTCGTAGAGAACGGGAGCCGCATTACCGTTTATGGGGAAGTGTTGACCGAGCCTACAGTAGCTTTTTATGGTCGGAAAAAATCAAAACTATCTTTTCGACTTTCAGCAGATGGCCAAATTTTAAAAATTGACTTTTTTAATCAGCCCTATTTGAAAAGCAAGGTGACACTAGGAGACGCGGTTACAATTTCCGGAAAATGGGATAAAAACCGGGCGCAAATTACGGCCAGCAAATTCCAAAGCGGGCAAAAATCCGCAGAGGAAAGTTTAGAAGGGGTTTATCGTCTGAAAGGAAACATGCGGAATAAGACCATTCAAAAACACGTCAAAAACGCGTTACAACTTTTTGGAAATGATATTCCGGAAATCATTCCAGAGGAGTTACTGGATAAATACCAACTTATAGGCCGTAAAGATGCGGTTTTAAAACTGCATTTCCCGACAAACGATGAAGACTTAAAACAGGCGCGTCGCCGGATGGTATATGAAGAGTTTTTACTTTTCCAACTAAAAATGCAGTACTTCCGTAAGATTGAACGAGAGCGTTCAGGTGGCATTCAAATTGACTATAACGTCCAGGAACTGCGGGAGTATATTGAGGCGCTTCCTTTCCCGCTGACAAGTGCGCAAAAGCGGGTTGTGAATGAAATTTGTGGGGATTTAAAATCGCATCTGCATATGAATCGCTTGCTTCAAGGAGACGTTGGTTCAGGTAAAACCGTCGTTGCAAGTATTGCCATGTTTGCAGCGGCTAAAAGTGGCTTTCAGAGTGCGCTTATGGTACCAACCGAAATTTTAGCGGAACAGCATGCCGATTCCCTTGTTGAGTTACTCGCACCATTTGATATTACGGTCGGACTTCTAACAAGTAGCGTCAAAGGCAAAAAGCGCAGAGAACTACTTCTATTACTTGAAAATGGTGAAATTGATATTATTGTTGGAACGCATGCGCTCATTCAAGATGAAGTGATTTATCATCGCCTCGGCCTAGTTATTACCGATGAACAGCACCGTTTTGGCGTTTCCCAGCGGCGAGTTCTTCGGGAAAAAGGCGAATATCCGGATGTTCTCTTTATGACCGCAACACCGATTCCGCGGACGCTTGCGATTACAGCATTTGGCGAAATGGATGTTTCAATTATCGATGAACTACCCGCAGGACGAAAAAATATTGAAACTTTTTGGGTAAAACATGATATGCTAGAACGCGTCATTAGCTTCATCGAAAAAGAAATCGAAAAAGGCCATCAAGCTTACGTTATTTGCCCGCTCATTGAAGAATCGGAAAAATTGGATGTGCAAAACGCTGTTGACTTTTACAATCTTTTAGCAGATAAGTGGCGCGGTCGTCATACGCCGGGACTCATGCACGGCAAGCTACTTCCAGCTGATAAAGATGCGTTAATGCGCGCTTTTCATGATAAAAAAATAGATTGTCTCGTGTCCACCACAGTTGTCGAAGTTGGGGTAAATGTTCCAAACGCGACAATGATGGTCATTTATGACGCTGACCGCTTCGGCTTATCACAGCTCCACCAATTGCGTGGCCGTGTAGGCCGTGGCAGTAGCCAGTCGTATTGTATTCTTCTTGCCGACCCAAAAACAGAAGTCGGAAAAGAAAGAATGACCATTATGACAGAAACGAATGACGGTTTTGTGCTTAGTGAACGCGATTTAGAGCTTCGTGGACCAGGTGATTTTTTTGGTAAGAAACAAAGTGGTATTCCTGAATTTTTAGTAGCAGATATGGTACATGATTACCGAGTTTTAGAGGTGGCGCGGACGGATGCCCTCCTTTTAATAAACGAAAAAAATATGCTTACAAATCCGGAATATCGCAAGTTAGCTGAAACTTTAGACGAACTTGGCGTTTTTTCAGAACAAAAGCTTGATTAAATTCTAATGACATTTTGACTAAAAACTTGCAAGCGCGCCGCTTTTTTTATAACATATTAGCGTACGAGTTTTTGAAGAGGTGTTTGTGGATTGCTTTTATTAAGGTTCGTCTATTCAAAATTTAGTAGCAGGTATTAGTATCACAAATTAAAGGGATGTGTAACCTGAATGAAGAAATATTCAAAGAAAGAGCGGCAAACAAAGTTACAAGAAGTGCTGAGTGACAATCCATTCATTACGGATGAGGAACTTGCGACGAAGTTTGATGTGAGTGTGCAGACCATACGTCTTGACCGCGTTGCCCTCTCCATTCCTGAACTTCGCGAGCGGATTAAACATGTGGCAAGTGAAAACTATGCAGATTCCGTGAAAAGTATCCCGCTCGAGGAAGTTATTGGCGAAATTATTGATATTAAACCAAGTAAAAGCGCCATTTCATTATTTGATGTAAGCTCGGAACATGTATTTAAACGAAATCAAATTGCGCGTGGTCATCATCTGTTCGCTCAGGCCAATTCACTTGCAACGGCAGTCATCCCGAACGAACTAGCGCTTACAACGCAAGCCACTGTCAGATTTGTTCGCCAAGTGAAACAAGGTGAGCGAGTTATTGCCAAAGCAACTGTCAGGCCACAAACAAACGAAAGATCCATCACAATAGTGGACGTGAAGAGCTATGTGGGTGATGAAATTATTTTAAAAGGAAAATTTGAAATGTATCATGCCACTGAAAAAAAATAAAAAAGGACTGACGATAATGAAAATAGCAATCGATGCAATGGGCGGTGACAATGCACCAAAAGAAATTGTTCTTGGGGTCATGCGTGCTATCGCTCAATTTAAAGATTTAGAAGTACTACTTTTTGGTGATGAAAAACAGATTTTAGAATTTTTAACGGATAAAACGCGTGTAGAAATTATACATACAGATGAAAAAATTGAAAGCGATGATGAACCTGTTCGGGCCGTCAAACGTAAAAAGAATTCTTCTATGGTGCTAGCTGCACAAGCTGTAAAGGACGGTTTAGCAGATGCTTGTATTTCAGCTGGGAATACTGGCGCGCTTATGTCAACTGGTCTTTTCGTCATTGGACGAATCAAAGGCATCGACCGCCCGGCACTAGCCCCAACTTTACCAACCATAAGCGGAAAAGGGTTTGTGATGTTAGACCTTGGTGCGAATTCGGAGGCGAAGCCAGAGCACTTACTGCAGTTTGGTTTGATGGGTTCGGTTTATGCCGAAAATGTGCGGAAAATAGAGCGTCCGCGTATTGGACTTTTAAACATTGGAACAGAAGAAACGAAAGGGAACGAACTGACGAAAAAAGCATTCGCCTTGATGAAAGAACAAACCGCCTATAATTTTATCGGCAATATTGAGGCACGTGACTTACTTATGGATGTTGCGGATGTCGTGGTCACGGATGGCTTTACGGGGAATATGGTTTTAAAAAGCCTTGAAGGCACCGGAGCAGCCTTTTTCTCGATGCTAAAAATGAGTTTGATGAACGGATTTAAAAATAAACTCGCTGCAGGCGTACTTAAAAAAGACTTGCTCGAATTAAAAGCGAAAATGGATTACAGTGAATACGGCGGTGCGTGTTTGTTTGGCGTTTCAGCTCCAGTTATTAAGGCGCACGGTTCGTCTAATGCACACGGGATTTTCACAACCATTCGCCAAGCGCGAGATATGGTACAAAAAGATATGGTCGGCACCATTAAAGCTGAAATTGATAAAGGAAATTTAGGAGGAAGCGAATCATGAGTAAAGTGGCATTTGTATTTCCAGGACAAGGATCTCAAAAAGTAGGCATGGGAATGGACGTTATGGAAGCCTATCCAGAAGCAAAACGCGTTTATGAGGCAGCGGATGCCAAATTAGGTTTTTCACTTACTGAAATTATTTCAGAAGGACCGATTGAACGCTTAACAAAATCTGAAAATGCACAACCGGCGTTAGTTTCAACCAGTGTCGCAATTTTACGTGCCCTTGAAACTTACGGCGTTAAAGCTGATTTTGTTGCTGGTCACAGCCTCGGAGAATATAGCGCACTCGTTGCAGCTGGCTTTTTAGACGCAGCAGATGCAGCATTTTTAGTCCATGAACGTGGTAAATTAATGGAAGCGGCTGTTCCAAACGGCGCGGGTGCGATGGCTGCGGTGCTTGGTTTATCAGCAGAAGCGATTTCAAAAGAACTCGCTGAAATTGATGAGCCAGTTCAAATTGCGAATTATAACTGTCCGGGACAAATTGTGATTTCTGGAACAGCGAGTGGCGTAGAAGAAGCCGCAACACGTTTAAAAGAAAGCGGGGCAAAACGCGTATTACCGCTTGCTGTAAGTGGACCGTTCCACTCTGAGCTGATGAAACCGGCGGCTGAAAAATTTGGTGCTGTGCTCAGTCAAGTGACACTTAAGTCAGGTACGGTGCCAGTAGTAAATAATGTGGATGTTGCTTTTACAACGGATGCAGCCGACTTACAAGAAAAATTAGTCGCGCAAATTTATTCACCAGTGAAATGGGAGCAAACGATTCTTGCCCTTATTGAAAAAGGTGTGGATACGTTTGTTGAAATTGGAGCAGGGAAAGTTGTTTCAGGTCTAATTAAAAAAATTAATCGTGATGTTACAGTACTTGCGGCTGGAGACGTGCAAAGTATCGAAGAAGTGGCAAACAAATTGAAGGGGGATAACGCATGACATTAAAAGGGAAAGTAGCTGTTGTAACTGGCGGTTCACGTGGAATTGGACGTGAAATCGTGTTAGCTTTAGCAAAAGAAGGGGCAAATATTTTCTTTAACTACGGCGGACGTGCGGATGCGGCTAAAGAAACACTTGATTTAGTCAGTGAATTTGGTGTGGAAGCGGAAGCGATGAAAGCAGATGTTTCTAGTGAAGAGGAAGTGCAAGCTTTCTTTAAAGAAGTGGTGAATCGTTTTGGTCGTATTGACATTTTGGTTAATAACGCTGGTATCACACGTGATAATTTACTTATGCGTATGAAAGAAGACGAATGGGACGATGTGATAAACATTAACTTAAAAGGCACTTTTCTTTGTACAAAAGCGGTTGCGCGGACGATGATGAAAGCACGCGCCGGTAAAATTATCAATATGGCTTCTGTTGTTGGCATCATCGGAAATGCTGGCCAAGCTAACTATGTGGCAAGTAAAGCGGGTATGATTGGTTTAACAAAAACAACAGCACGTGAACTAGCTCCAAGAGGAATCAATGTGAACGCGATTGCGCCTGGTTTTATTGAAACGGAAATGACAGATGAACTTGATGAAAATATGAAAGAGCTCATGCTTGCGCAAATTCCGCTTGGTGCTTATGGAAAAACAGAAGATATCGCACATGCAGTGAAATTTTTGGCAAGTGATGATTCTAATTATATTACCGGACAAGTTCTTTCGGTTGATGGCGGCATGAGCATGTAGTTCGTTAAAATGCTTAGACTGAGGGGCAGAATGGCATTTACCGGTAACTAGGTAAAATAATAGTTTACGCCACGCCTGAAATACTTTATAATACTTGGAGGGAGGTGAAGTAATAATGGCAGAAGTATTGGAAAAAGTTACAAAAATCATCGTTGACCGTTTAGGTGTCGAAGAATCCAAAGTAACTTTAGAAGCTTCCTTCAAAGATGATCTAGGTGCTGATTCCCTAGACGTTGTTGAACTTGTAATGGAACTTGAAGACGAATTTGGAGTTGAAATCTCTGATGACGACGCTGCTGAAATTGCTACAGTTGGTGACGCAGTGAAGTACATAGAGGCAAATGCATAATAATGTGACGAGATAAATGAGGGTGTCTTAGTCGCTTTGTTCAGGCCTCGGCACGAGCAAAACGATTTTAGGCAGCCTCTTTTTCGAATGAGGAGTTCATTTTCTAAGCAGCTCCATTTTGACAAGCTGTTTAGAAAATGAACTTGCGAAAGGAGCAAGTTAAAATGAATGAATGGGAAGAATTACAAGAAAGTGTAGGCTTTGATTTTAAAAATATTGAGCTCTTACAAACGGCGTTTACACATTCTTCTTATGTGAATGAACATAGACATGAAAACTTAAAAGATAACGAAAGACTTGAATTTCTAGGGGATGCGGTATTAGAATTAACCGTTTCCGATTATTTATTTAATAAATACCCTGATATGGCAGAAGGGCAAATGACAAAAATGCGCGCCGCAATCGTTTGCGAGCCTTCGCTCGTTGAATTTGCCGAGATGGTCCATTTTTCAAAATATATTCGTTTAGGAAAAGGAGAAGAAAAAGCGGGAGGCAGAACAAGACCAGCACTCCTCGCTGACGTTTTCGAATCCTTTATCGGCGCGCTTTATTTGGATAATGGGATTCAGGCGGTCATTCGCTTTTTAGAGCGACTCGTCTTTCCTAAAATTGATACAGGCATTTATATGCAAACGGTCGATTTTAAAACGCAACTACAGGAAATTGTACAGCGGGACCGCGACGTCCTGATTCAGTACGATATTTTAGGCGAAACAGGCCCAGCGCACAACAAGGCGTTTGAAGCGCAAGTTGTTGTGAACGGCCAAGTCCTCGGGAAAGGGACCGGTAGAACAAAAAAACAAGCAGAGCAAAATGCAGCAGAGTATGCGATAAGACAAGTTTTGCGTGTAGACTAGGAAGGGGAATTCTTGCGTGCTTTTAAAACGACTTGAAATGAATGGCTTTAAATCATTTGCGGACAAAGTAGCTATCGATTTTGTTCCAGGTATGACAGCTGTTGTTGGTCCTAATGGAAGTGGTAAAAGTAATATTACGGAAGCAATCCGCTGGGTTCTTGGGGAGCAGTCTGCCAAAAGTCTTCGCGGAGGACGAATGGGTGATGTCATTTTTGCAGGTAGTGATACCCGTAAGCCGATTAATTTTGCGGAAGTTTCTCTTGTTTTAGATAATGACGATCATTTTTTGCCACTTGACTATAGCGAAGTGTATGTAACAAGACGCATTTACCGAAACGGGGATAGTGAATTTTTAATTAATAAACAAAGTTGTCGACTAAAAGACATTGTCGATTTATTTATGGATTCTGGCCTTGGTCGCGAATCGATGTCCATTATTTCGCAAGGTAAAATTGATGAAATTTTAAATAGTAAGCCTGAGGAGCGCCGTTCGATTTTTGAAGAGGCAGCAGGTGTTTTAAAATATAAAAACCGTAAAAAACAAGCCGAAAATAAACTGTTTGAAACGGAAGAAAATTTAAATCGTGTTCAAGATATTTTATACGAATTAGACGGGCAACTTGAGCCACTTGAAATGCAGGCATCTATTGCGAAAGACTACCTTTATCAGGTGGAGGAACTTGAAAAGGTGGAAGTGACACTTTTAAGTGCGGAAATTGAAACGATCACAGAAACACTTGAAACGTGGCGCGCTGCTTTTCAGGAAAATGAAACGGCGCTTCTCTCGCTTCGAAAAGAGATAAGTGAACTTGAAACAAGCGCTTTTTCTAAAAAGGAAGAACTTAGGAAAACGGAAGAAAGTTTGGAAGGAAACCGTTCTGATCTGCTTTCGAAAACGGAGCGCCTGGAGCAACTTGAAGGTGAGCGAAACTTATTTTTAGAGCGTCAGAAACATAGTAATGAAAATGAGCTTGCGCATGCGGAAAATCTTGCGCTTATTCAAAGTAAAATTAAAACGCTTGAAGATAGTAAACAAGCACTTCTTGAAAATTTACGTATGAAAGAAACTACTTTCCGCGTAACGAGTGAAGAAGCTTCTGAACTAATGAATAAAATGGCGCAATATGGGGCTGTTTCGGAAGAGGCGATTGAAAACCGGAAAAGTGATTTATTCGAGTTGAAATATGAACAAACGACGATTCGTAATGATTTAGGTTATATTGACCGTGAATTTTCGCAAATGGAAAGCCGTTTAGAGAAACTCGAGCAGGAAAATAAAAAGCATGTGACGAGTCGAGCGGATTTGAGTGCTGCGGAAAATGAAACGAAAGCGGCGCTGGATGAGTTAAAAGAGGCGTTAAATGAGCAGCTCGAAATTTATAGCGAAGTGAAGGCGACGCTTGCGAAACAAAATGCGCGTTTTGAAGCAAGTGAACGAGATCTTTACCGCCATTATGAAAAAGTGCAGCAAATGAAATCCAGAAAAGAGACATTAGAAGAGCTCGCGGACGATTATGCGGGATTTTTTCAAGGCGTGCGTGAGGTTTTAAAAGCGAAAAGCGAACTGCCGGGCATTATTGGGGCGCTCATTGAGCTTGTGGAAATTCCGGAAAAGTATCAAAAAGCGCTTGAAATTGCCCTTTCTGCAAGTGCGCAAAATATTGTAACCGAAAATGATGAAGCGGCTCGTTCGGGGATTGCCTTTCTAAAAAAAGCGCATGCCGGCCGTGCTACGTTTTTACCACTTTCGACGATTCAACCGCGCCATTTGCCGGATGCAACAAGGAAGATGATTCAAAATCAGCCTGCCTTTGTGGCACTCGCGAGCGATGTTGTGCGCTTTGATCAAAAACTAGAACCTATTATTTTAAACGCACTCGGAACGACGATTTTAGCAAAAGATTTAAAAGGTGCCGGCCAGCTCGCTAAACTGGTCAACTACCGCTACCGGGTCGTAACCCTAGACGGAGATGTTGTTAATGCAGGCGGTTCTATGACAGGTGGGGCAACCAAACAAGGAAAGTCCTCCATCTTAACACGTAAAAGTGAGCTAGAGACGCTAACGAAGACAATGGCAGAACTCAGTGCTGAAACCGTTGAAAAAGAAGCTCTTGTCAAAAGTTCAAAAGAAAGTCTGCGCAAAAAACAAGAAGAGCTTGAAGAAACCCGTTTAGTGGGTGAAAACTTAAGATTGCGCGAACAAGAACTTTTAGGCAAGCTGACGCGCGAACAAGAATCACTAGAACGCCTGAATCAGCAACTTTCAGTCTACGATTTAGAAACAGAGGAATCGGCAGAAGAAAAAGCGAGACTAACAGCTAAAAAAGCCGAATTAGAACAAAAAAATTGTGGCGATTGAAGCGCAAATCACTGAAATGGACGCTGAAATTGCCGATATGATGGAAAGAAGTAAAGTAGCAGAAAGCAAATTAAAATCCGACGAAGAAACATTGTCCAATTTAAAAGCGAAAATCGCGGTTCAAAAATCGGAATTAGAACAAGCTAAAACAGAAGTGAGTCGCGTTCAAGAAAACCTAGATGAAAATTATTTGCAAAAAGAAGAGCTTGAAAATAAAATTGCCGATTTAAAAAATAATTTATCGTCTGTTTCAATGAGTGAGACGGAAGCGGCTCGGCAAATCGAACGCACTAGGGGCGAAAAAGAAGCGGTAGCTTTACAAATTGAAACGCTAAACCGCAGTAAGGCGGAACTTC
Source organism: Listeria fleischmannii subsp. fleischmannii LU2006-1 (assembly GCF_000344175.1). Taxonomy (GTDB): domain Bacteria; phylum Bacillota; class Bacilli; order Lactobacillales; family Listeriaceae; genus Listeria; species Listeria fleischmannii. The sequence continues at coordinate 16,256 of NZ_ALWW01000038.1, forward strand.
AGGCGGAAATTGCTGATTTGGAGGCGCAGACAGCGGAGCGAAATAATCAGGCGAGTTATTATTTAGAGCAAAAAAATAAAGCGGAAATTCAAATCGGGAAAGCGGAAGTCGATGTGCGAAACCGAACGGAACGCCTGATGGAAGCTTACATGTTGACGCCAGAAAGCGCGAAAGAAAAGCGCAGTGCGGAATTTGATATGGAGACACTTAGAAGTAAAGTACGGCTTTTAAAACGCTCGATTGATGAACTTGGCGTGGTAAATATTGGGGCCATTGATGAGTTTGAACGTATTAATGAACGGCATACTTTTTTAACTGGTCAACAAGAAGATTTGCTTAGCGCGAAAGAAACGCTTTTCCAAGTGATGGATGAAATGGATGAGGAAGTGAAAAAACGTTTTGGTGAAAGTTTTGAAGCCATTAAACGTGAATTTGCCATTACATTCCCAGAGCTTTTTGGCGGCGGACGTGCGGAACTTGTGCTACTTAATCCGGAAGATTTACTTACAACGGGTATTGATATCGTGGCGCAACCACCGGGTAAGAAGTTGCAAAATTTATCGCTCCGTTCTGGCGGAGAACGTGCTTTAACAGCGATTGCCTTACTTTTCGCGATTATTCGCGTTAGACCAGTCCCGTTCTGTATTTTAGATGAAGTAGAGGCGGCTCTTGATGAGGCAAATGTGGTACGTTTTAGCCGATATTTAAAACATTTTGAAGAAAATACGCAGTTTATTGTCATCACTCACCGCAAGGGAACGATGGAAGAAGCAGACGTTTTATACGGCGTTACGATGCAGGAATCGGGCGTTTCGAAACTGGTTTCTGTCCGTCTTGAGGAGACAGCCGAATTAATCAAGTAAAGGAGAACAAAGCGATGACTTTTTTCAAGAAACTAAAAGAAAAAATGACCGGCGAAAGCAAGGAAACGACCGAGAAATATAAAGAAGGTTTAAGCAAAACGCGTAAAAGTTTTTCTGGCAGATTAAACGAGATTATGGCGCGCTACCGCAAAGTAGACGATGACTTTTTTGAAGAAGTGGAAGAGGTTTTAATCGGGGCTGATGTTGGTTTTGAAACGGTTATGGAACTTGTTGATGAGCTTAAACACGAGGTGAAACTCCGCAATATCAGTGATCCGAAAGAGGTTCAGGAAGTCATTGTGGAAAAACTCGTAGATATTTATACGGGGGATGAGGAACTTGATGCTTCCGTTAATATTCAAAAGGATTTAACCGTCATTTTATTCGTTGGTGTGAACGGGGTCGGAAAAACAACGACCATCGGCAAACTCGCACATAAATATAAAGAAGAAGGCAAAAAAGTTGTCCTTGCAGCAGGCGACACATTCCGTGCCGGCGCCATTGACCAATTAGAAGTTTGGAGCGAGCGCGCAGGTGTTGATATTATCAAACATGCAGAGGGCGGCGACCCAGCGGCGGTCATTTTTGATGCGGTTATGTCCGCTAAGGCTAAAAATGCCGATATTTTACTTTGCGACACAGCAGGCCGACTTCAAAATAAGGTCAACCTCATGAACGAGCTCGAAAAAGTGAAGCGCGTCATTGCGCGTGAAATTCCAGATGCTCCGCATGAAGTCTTGCTTGTTTTAGATGCAACGACAGGACAAAATGCTTTTGTACAAGCCAAACAGTTTAAAGAAGCAACAGATGTTTCAGGAATTGTGCTCACCAAATTAGACGGCACCGCAAAAGGCGGAATCGTTATTGCGATTCGAAATGAGTTGGATATTCCAGTTAAATTCGTTGGACTTGGGGAAGGCATAAACGACCTCAAAAGCTTTGATGCAACGGAATATGTGTACGGACTTTTTGCGGATGTTATCGATGCAGAAAAATAAGCAAAATGCGGCCTAATTCGGAGGTCGCATTTTTCATCTGTTTAGTTGACATTCTTTGACTAAACACGTAATCTTAAAAGGGAGAAAGAGGTGTTTCGCTTGTTCGATAAAACGACTCGAATGAATTTACTATTTGATTTTTACCAAGGTCTACTCACTGAAAAACAAAAAGCGTATATTACACTTTATTATTTAGATGATTTTTCGCTTGGTGAGATAGCCGAAGAGTTCGAAGTAAGCCGCCAAGCTGTTTACGACAATATCAAGCGAACCGAAGAAAGTCTTGAAAACTACGAAAACAAACTAGGGATGCTAGAAAAATACACCCGTAGAGAAGACCTACTTCAAAAACTTTCCAAAATACTAGAAAACGAACCTTTTTATGATAAAAATATCGATTTACTTTTAAAAGAATTAAAAGAAATTGATTAGGAGGTAAAATTATGGCTTTTGAAGGATTAGCAGGCAGACTTCAAGAAACAATGAATAAAATTCGCGGAAAAGGAAAAGTTTCCGAACAAGATGTCAAAGAAATGATGCGCGAAGTCCGTTTAGCCTTACTAGAGGCAGACGTTAACTTTAAAGTGGTTAAAAACTTTATTAAAACAGTCAGTGAACGTTCAGTTGGTCAAGATGTCATGAAGAGCCTAACGCCGGGCCAACAAGTTATTAAAATTGTTCAAGAAGAACTTACCAATTTAATGGGCGGCGAGGAAAGCAAAATAGCGGTTTCTGAAAAACCACCAACAGTTATTATGATGGTCGGTCTTCAAGGTGCCGGTAAAACGACTACAACGGGAAAACTGGCTAACTTACTTCGCAAAAAACAAAATCGCAAGCCGCTTTTAGTAGCAGCCGATATTTATCGTCCAGCGGCAATTAAACAACTTGAAACACTAGGCAAACAACTTAATATCCCCGTTTTTTCATTAGGGGATCAAGTGAGTCCTGTAGAAATTGCCAAACAGGCTATCGAAAAAGCAAAAGAGGAACACTTAGATTATGTCATTATTGATACGGCCGGACGTCTTCATATCGACGAGGAATTAATGGGTGAACTTAAAGAAGTTAAAGAAGTGACAAACCCAGCCGAAATTTTACTCGTAGTGGATTCTATGACCGGTCAAGATGCCGTAAATGTAGCGGAGAGCTTCAATGAACAGCTCGGCGTAACAGGTGTTGTCTTAACCAAATTAGACGGCGACACACGTGGTGGGGCCGCACTTTCCATCCGCGCAGTGACCGGGAAACCTATTAAATTTGTCGGAATGGGCGAAAAGATGGAAGCTCTCGAAACTTTCCATCCGGACCGCATGGCTTCTAGAATTTTAGGAATGGGCGATGTCCTTTCTCTTATTGAAAAAGCACAAGTTGACGTGGATCAGGAGAAAATGCGTGAAATGGAGCGCAAAATGAAAGAAAACTCCATGACACTCGATGACTTCCTAGAACAACTTGGTCAAGTGAAGCAAATGGGCCCGCTTGATGAGCTACTGAAGATGCTACCTGGCGCCGGCAAAATGAAGGGCCTTGATAATATGCAAGTCGATGATAAACAACTTGGGCATATCGAAGCCATCATTAAATCCATGACTAAAAATGAAAAAGACAATCCTGATATCATCAACGCCAGCCGCAGAAAACGAATTGCAAGAGGCAGCGGACGCCCAATCCAAGAGGTAAACCGCCTCCTCAAACAATTTAATGAAATGAAAAAAATGATGAAACAAATGTCCGGCGGCATGGGCGGAAAAGGCAAAAAAGGCAAAAACCCTTTCGGCAATTTCAAAATGCCATTTTAATAAAGTGGCTACCCAAGCCAAACTAAAAACCATTTGCGTCTTCAAAATTAGATTTTGGAGACGCAAATGGTTTTATGATTTTCTAGGAAATGTATGGGAAATAAAATTTTGAGAGTACTAAAACCTTCCGAGCTTGATTTTTTTGATCAAGTTTGTTTACAGTAGCTAAAATTCTGAGAGTACTAAAACATCATCATGTATACAATTTCATCTTGAACAGTTTTACAGTAGCTAAAATTCTGAGAGTACTAAAACGAGTATTCGAGTCGTAATAAGGGCGAACAAGTTTTACAGTAGCTAAAATTCTGAGAGTACTAAAACCTATTGCTTGATGTATCGTGAATGTTGTCTGTTTTACAGTAGCTAAAATTCTGAGAGTACTAAAACCGTCCAGCCTTCTAAAAGTTGCTCTTTCCTGTTTTACAGTAGCTAAAATTCTGAGAGTACTAAAACACCATAGTCGAGTAAATCTTTAACTCCAGAGTTTTACAGTAGCTAAAATTCTGAGAGTACTAAAACGTGCTATGTAGTCAATCCCTTTTTTACGAGTTTTACAGTAGCTAAAATTCTGAGAGTACTAAAACACAACGAGGCGCGGCATCTACAACAGAGGAGTTTTACAGTAGCTAAAATTCTGAGAGTACTAAAACTGACAACGATAATGGTATAACCACATCTTTGTTTTACAGTAGCTAAAATTCTGAGAGTACTAAAACTTAACACTTGCTTGTAAATATCTGGAAATTGTTTTACAGTAGCTAAAATTCTGAGAGTACTAAAACTTCAAAACATACCCCTTCTTTACTGTTCTCGTTTTACAGTAGCTAAAATTCTGAGAGTACTAAAACACAGGCGTGAATCCTAAAGTAGTATCTTTAGTTTTACAGTAGCTAAAATTCTGAGAGTACTAAAACATAGCTACTTAGAATTCCGAACGGGGGAAAGTTTTACAGTAGCTAAAATTCTGAGAGTACTAAAACCTCAAATTCGTCAAAATGAGTTTTTAGAAACTACTTAGTTTTATTATAACATAAAACTATTTTATAGTAGCTTTATCGCTCTTTAAACTGTATAATTTAATTAGTACACAAAAGGAAGGGGAACATCATATGAAAAAATTGGTTTTAGGTTTGGATATTGGGGTTGCTTCTGTAGGATGGGGGATTATAGACGCTGAAAACGGTGATGTCCTAGATGCTGGGGTAAGGTTATTCAGTAGTCGAGATGCTTCAGAAAATGAAAGCAGGAGAACAAGTCGTCGCCAATCTAGACGTCTAAGCCGACGCAAAAAGCATCGTAGAGAAAGAATTAAACAATTACTTCTGGCGCATGATATGGATGTTTGTGATATTGTGAACGAAAATCCTTATCAGTTGAGAGTAAAAGGGCTAAATGAAAAGCTTGAAATATCAGAGATTTATGTGGCTCTGACACATTTGGCTAAGCGTCGGGGTGTATCTTATCTGGATGATGTCGTGGAAGAAGGCGGCGCGATTAAATCAGAACATTTAAATAAAAATATGGAAGAAATAAAAAGTGGGAAAATGCCTTGTGAAATACAATTAGAACGTTTTGAAAAATATGGTCAAGTCCGCGGTATGATTGAAATTAATCAAGATACCGAAGAGAGTAGTTTTCTTGTTAATATTTTCCGAACGAGTGATTACATAAAAGAAGCAAAAACCATTTTAGCAACACAACAAAAATTCCATAAACAAATAACGAATGAATTTATTGATGAATATATAAATATTATGGCCTCTAAAAGAGATTATTTCATAGGTCCTGGTAATGAGAAAAGTAGAACAGATTACGGTGTGTACAGAACAAACGGAGATACTTGGGATAATCTATTCGAAATACTTATTGGAAAGTGTAGCGTTTTTCCTGAAGAAACGCGAGCAGCTCGCTCTTCTTATGTGGCACAAGAATTTAATCTATTAAATGATTTGAACAACTTAAAAATTTCAAGCCTAGAATCGGGTAAGTTATCCACTAGCCAAAAGCATGATATTGTGGAGAAGGTTAAAAATAGTAAGAAATTTGGAACAAAAGATTTATTAAAGTATATTGCAAGCGTTTGCGAGTGTAAAATAGAAAATATAGATGGTTGTAGAAAAGATAAAAATAGAAAACCTATCATGCATACTTTCGAAAATTATCGGAAGGTACATAATGCGTTGAATGAGGCAGGAGTGGATTTGCGACTTTCTGAAGCTGATTATGATGAGCTTATGAAAATCATGACACTTAATTCAGAAACGTTAGAGATTAAAAAGCAGTGCAAAGAAAAATTACCCCACCTCACCGAAGATTACTTAAACGTTTGTCTAGTACTAAATAAAAAAGGGGCTTTTTCAGGTTGGCACGCTTTATCCCTAAAGGCTATGAAACTTATGATGCCAGAATTGTATGGAACAAGTAAAAATCAAATGCAGATTATTCATACCATGCAACTTGGTAAGGCCTATATAAAGCCTCTTAATCAACAAAAATATTTGAATAGTGAAGCCATACTTGAAGAAATCTATAATCCGATCGCAGCTAGAAGTATTAGGCAAACGATTAAAGTAACGAATGCGATTTTAAAAAAAATATGGTCCGTTAGATAGCGTCATCATCGAAATGCCTAGAGATTATCAGACGAGTGAAGATGAAAGAAAAATGATTGAAAAAATGCAGAAGGAGAACGAAAAAGAGAAAAAAGCTGCTTTAAAGCGAGCAAGAGAAGAATACCCTTTTCCGGACGAAGCTTTTCGAAATCATAAAGAATTAGCGACAAAACTGCGGTTATGGTATCAACAAGACCAGTTTTGTGTGTATAGTGGACGAAAAATATCAGTTGTGGATTTAGTTCGAAACCCAAATCAATTTGAAATTGATCATATTATCCCTCAATCCGTATCTTTAGATGATAGTTTAAACAATAAAGTGCTTTGCTTTTCAGAGGAAAATCAAAAGAAAGGGCAGCAAACACCATTTTATTATCACAAAGGTAAATCAGGTAACTGGACATATGAACAATATAAGCTATTTGTAGAAAAACTTTTTGATAAGAAGAAAATCTCAAATAAAAAAAGAGAATTGCTATTATTTGAAGAAGATATTAATAAATGGGATGTAAGAAGAGGCTTTATAGCTAGAAATCTTGTGGATACGCGCTATGCCTCAAGAGTCATTTTAAATAGTTACCAACAATATTTTGGAAACCATGAGATGGGGACAAAAGTTAAAGTAGTGCGAGGTAAGTTCACTTCCCAACTTAGAAAAAAATGGAAGATTTTTAAAGATCGTAATGAAAGTCATTCCCATCATGCCATTGATGCGCTTATTGTAGCGGCAACAGCTAATTTGCGCCTTTGGAAAAAGAATAAATTAGGAATTTCAGATGAAGGCAAAGTTTACGATAAGGAAACAGGTGAAATTTTACCTTTTGAAAAGCTAACGGCAAGTGAATACAATGAAATGATGAATAAAGAGCCTTATTTAAATTTTAAAACGAAACTGCAAAATATTGAAACAAAGGTGAAGTATTCCTATAAGGTAAGCAAAAAGGTTAATCGTAAAATTAGCAATGACACCATTTATTCAACACGTGAACGAGATGGGATTGACTATATTGTGGGTAAAATTAAAAATATTTATGACGTAAAAACATATAAAGATCAATTTCTAAAGCGTTATAAAAAAAATAAAGAACAATTTTTGATGTATCAACACGACCCACAAACTTTTGCTATTCTAGAAAGTATAATGGCTACTTATCCGGATGCCGAAAATCCTTTCTTAGCCTATAAAAAAGAACATGGTGTAATTCGGAAATATGCTAAAAATAAAGCAGGGGCACCAGTCACAAGTTTGAAATTTATTGATGGGGCTTTAGGGCAAAAAATTGATGTAACGTATAAAAATAAAGCGGCATTACCGAAAAATAAAAAAGTAGTTTTGCAATCTATAAAACCATATCGTGCAGATGTCTATTATGATGAAGGGAATAAAAGATACCATCTAATTGGTGTGAAATATAGTTTATTCTCTTTTTCCAAGCAAGGGTATGTAATTAATCCTATTGCTTATCAAAAACTTCTGGAAAAGGAACAAATTCATAGTGAAATGAAGTTTTGCTTTAGCTTATACCGTGAAGATATTATCGAATCTGGAGAAGATCCAGATAGTTTAACAAGATATCGTTTTTGGTCGAAAAATGAAAGTGGTAAGAATAAAATAGAGGTGAAGCCGATAGAAAAACCGAATTTTGAAGATCGGAAAGTAATAACGATTACTAAAAAAATAAAAATTTTAAATAAATATCAAACAGATGTGCTTGGAAATTCATTTAAAGCTCAGGAAGAAAAGGATCCACGTAGTATTGAATAATATCATGAAAATTAAATAAAGTTCTTGACTTTTAGTTAATAGGGAGATAAAATAAAAGTGCAAGGACGCTTGCACAGTAGCTAAAATTCTGAGAACCTACTGAAATAAGGCTTTATGCCGAAATCAGCTCTCCCACATTGTGGGGGAGCTTTTTTATTTTAAACATCCAGAAGGAGGAGAAAGTGATGACTTGGCGCACTGTATTGGTGAAAGATAGTGAATATATAAAATTAAAACTAGATAGCATAGTTATCTTGAAAGAGGAATATGAGTACGTGATTCCTCTAAGTGATATTTCAATTATTGTTCTTGAAGGCTTACAAACGACTGTCACAACAAGGCTTTTATCTGCTTTGACACGTTATAATATTAGTTTAGTTATATGTGACCATACATATACACCAACAGGGATTTATCATAGTTACAATGGTCATTCACGAGCTAGTAAGATGATTCAAGCACAAATAGCTTGGGAAGAAAAAATGAAAGGTGAATTTTGGCGAAACAATATTAAGCAAAAAATTTATGGGCAAGCACAAGTACTTTCTCTTGTTAAACCGGATATAGAGGCTATTCAAAAGTTGGAAAATTATATCACCGAAATCGATCACTATGATAAATCAAATCGAGAAGGTCACGCGGCTAAAGTTTACTTTAATGCCTTATTTGGTAAGGAATTTACGAGACAGGATGATGAACTGACTATTAATGCAGGACTGAATTATGGATATAGTATTTTTAGAGCACAAATTGCGAGGCTTGTAGTCGCTTACGGTTTACAACCTATGCTAGGGATTTTTCATCGGAGTGAATATAATCAGTTTAATTTAGTTGATGATTTAATTGAACCTTTTAGGCCATTTGTGGATGTATGGGTGTATGCAAATATGCGTGAAGAAAAATTTCTAACCTTTGAACATCGCTCAGCGTTAATTAACCTATTAAATTTACGTTCGAAATATAAAAACGGCCAGTATACACTTCTTGTGATTATGGAAAAATATATACAAGATTTTATTAGCTATATGGAAACAGGGGATTTAAGTAAAATTAATATGATTGATATTACAAGCTTTGAGGGGGCTTCAAAAAGTGAGGTATAACATAATGAGAATTATTTGTTTTTTTTGATTTACCAACTGAGACATTAAAGCAAAAAAGAATGTACCGTTATTTTCGGAAAACACTTATTAGTAATGGCTTTGAAATGCTTCAATACTCTGTATATGTGAGGACTTGTCCGAATCGTGTTTTTGCTAAAAAATTTTATAAAAGAATTACTGAAAAATCGCCTGGTGAAGGACACATTCGGCTACTGACTGTTACTGAAAAACAATTTGAAGATATGATGTTAATCATTGGTGAAAAAGCCAAGCAAGAGGAAAAAATCGGGGCTAATCGGATGGTGATTTTATGAGTACACTGACTTTTTCACATCCTAAATTAAAGCATATCGAAATGGGATTTTCGCAGCTAACACAAGTGGTTGGAGATAATACAGAATTAAAACAGCAGCTGTGGCAAAACATTTCATGGTATTTAAGTAAGCATAAATATTCTGAATCGGAACTAAGTATTTTAAATTATAATGAACCGCAAATTTGGGAAGATGGCCTTGATTTATCCAGAAGCAAGTTTCGAACTATTATTATAGAGTCTATTTCTGATATTCATGAATTACTAGGCGCAAATAAAGGAACTCCGACTTTCGATGTATTAAATCAGGTAATGAAAAATTTAGAAATATCCAAGAATATAGAAAAAATAAATCAAGAAATTATTCAAATTGAAAATCAATTAAATGCTAGCGAAGAAATTCAACAGTTAAATGAGGAGAAAAAATTCAAATGGAAGGTTGCCGTGGAAGAATTCAATTCTAAGATTTTGCTACAAAAAAATGTATCACTCATGCCAACATATGAAGAGAGATCATATGCAACGGAATATGTTGATGGGCTTACAAAATATATGTCTTTACTGGACTTATTAGAAATAAACCTTGAAAGTTCAAGTGAAATGATATTACTCATGATTAAAAATATTGATGATACACTAAGTTATCAGGAATATGAGGAAGTTATGAATTCCATGAAGCGACTTACCACTAAGCATCCTAACTTCTATTGTATGGTTTTCCCAAGCCAAATCGGATATGTTTATATTAGCGAGGAACATATTGAAAGTATATTAGTTGTAGGAGAAGAGGCTCATTCACTCGCGGATGGTCGTAATTTATATACACGTGTTTGTGCCTATTACCCAGATCAAACTATCCCTAGCTACAACGAATTTTTAGAGGCACTAAAAATTATTGCCCCTTATTTATTTACAAGCAAAAAACAAAGCATCCAAATGAATGTAAAAGAACTGGTTTTAATCAAAATAATTAATGAGCTATTCCAGTACTTTGACTTTATTCCAGTAGCAGTATTACAACATAGCCAACTAGAGTATGATTTTTTATATGAAAGCTGATAGATTTTATGATAAACTAAAATAACAGTAGTTTTTTTTAAAAATCTAAAACCAATTTGAGGTTTTAGTACTCTCAGAATTTTAGCTACTGTAAAACTACTTTAGCCAAAGCAGATGGTGCGTTTATGTTTTAGTACTCTCAGAATTTTAGCTACTGTAAAACTAGGGGATACAGGCGCTTTATTCGCTGTTAGTTTTAGTACTCTCAGAATTTTAGCTACTGTAAAACTTACTACAGGTGAATTTGAGTCGCTCAGCTGTTTTAGTACTCTCAGAATTTTAGCTACTGTAAAACTGTAGTTCTCGTCTTTATCATACAGTTGTAGTTTTAGTACTCTCAGAATTTTAGCTACTGTAAAACAGCACAAAAGAAGTGTTAAAGAGCAAGTGCGTTTTAGTACTCTCAGAATTTTAGCTACTGTAAAACTAGCATTGGCGAGCGTTCTCTACATTAGTGTTTTAGTACTCTCAGAATTTTAGCTATTGCAAATTATTAGATGTGATTGATCCTAATTTGAATAGTTTCATTATTCTCAGATATTCTTATGATTTCATGTAAATAAAAATGCTAGAAGCAGATTATTGCTGCTTCTTTATTGTATCCAAATAACTATTCCTAAATAGAACTAAAGTCTATCTACTATGTTCAAAAGCCTGATTTTATACAACTTTTTCTCTAATTAACCCCAAAAGTACTATTTTTGTCAGAAAGCTACTTTTTACTTTCTTTTTTTAGATTTACTCATTATATTTAAGTTAATCATCAAGAGCTTCTCTAATTAAAATAAAGGAGGGATGTAGAATTCTGAAAAATTAATATCGTGTTTTACAAAGGGAAGATGGTCGGTTTTTTGTAAATGTTGGGGGGACATAAACAAATCGCAAAGACAGGAAAGAAAAACATGAGAAACGCCCTTTCATTGATTTTCATTATTTCGCTTAAGGGATAGGCGATAGGGGGAAAAATGATGGGAAGAAAAAGTAAGGTGAATTACAAGAAAAGATTAAATGATGATCGGGCAAAAAAAGCAAAATTGATAGCGGCACTGGTTACTACCACAACGATGATGGTTTCTCCGGTATCGCTTAATTTTGATGGATTAAATTCAAGTATTCAATTGGGAGATATAAAAGCGGACGCAGCAACTATTGATTTATTAGGAAATTCAAATTTAAATCCGGTGTATGCGAATGGGAAATTAACTTTAACATTAACCGGAACCCAGCTTGCTGGGATTGGATTAGTCAGTAACTATTATACTTATTTTCAGTTACCACCTGAGTTAAGTAGTCTGTTATCTAATCCGAATATTCGCGCAAATACAACATTAGCTTATAGTATTCCAATTCTCCAGGTTGGACCAATCGGAGTTCCACCTCATACGGGAACTGTGACGGGCAATAATTTACTTATTGATACATCTAGAAATGCAATCGGAGCACAAATTTCCCATGGCCTAGCTTCTGTTGGTGTAGCAGCAACAAATACATTTACTTTAACAATAGATTTAGCAGCTCTAGGGGTTACCGCACTTCCTACGTCTCCAGATGGTCAATTGGAATTTGCAGCACGAAGCGGCGATAACTTTTTAGATGTGGATTTATTAACAAGTGGGGCTGCTAGTGGAACGCTGGATACAGATGTTGGGGATGCCGACGCGGATGCTGATGCGGATGCTGATGCTGATGCGGATGCCGACGCTGATGCTGATGCTGACGCCGATGCCGATGCTGATGCTGATGCGGATGCTGACGCCGATGCTGATGCGGATGCTGATGCTGACGCCGATGCGGATGCGGACGCTGATGCTGACGCCGATGCTGATGCTGATGCTGATGCGGATGCTGACGCTGACGCCGATGCGGATGCCGACGCGTGAYGCGGATGCTGAGTGACTGACGCTGACGCTGACGCCGATGCGGATGCGGATGC
>NZ_ALWW01000039.1 GCF_000344175.1 Listeria fleischmannii subsp. fleischmannii LU2006-1
TAATTCTATTCAGAGTGATTGTTTAGAAAGGAATTTGGAATAACATGGCTCACAAGCTTATTTATTTTTTTGTCACAATCGCATATTCGTAGCAGCATTGCACATGCCTGGGCAAAGAAACTACCGCTTCGTGATGTCACTTTCATAAGCGGTTCTTGGTCAAAAGCGAGGGATACCAATTTTGTAAATGATGTTCTTCATGAATTTTCCATGGAAGCACCAAACAGTTTTTCCTATACGCCAAGCCAAAAGTTACTTGAAGACGCAGATTTAATTGTGACAATATACGATTCTACACATGAAATTGCGCCCCATTTCCCTGATACTTTTAATAAAAAAGTGGTGTACTGGGATATTGAAGATCCTGAATGCATAAGTGAATTGCCGACAAAATGGGCGCACTACCAGGAAGTGTGTGATATAATTGCACTTTCGGTGAAACAATTAAAAAAAGCTTTTATAGAAGTTTAGCTCTCCGAATTTTTTCGGAGAGATTTTTATAATGATTAGAAATGAGGAATTCAAAATGGAAGCCTACCAAGATATAAAAAAAGCAGAAAAAGCCGCTTTTCTGAGTATGTTCGCCTACCTATTTGTCGCCATTTTAAAAGTAGCAGTTGGCATTCTCGGAAATTCCGATGCACTTTTTGCAGATGGACTGAATAACACAACCGATGTCATCGCCATTATCGCACTTTTAATTGGCCTTCGAATCTCAAGAATTCCTCCTGACAAAGATCATGCATACGGGCACCGTCGGACAGAAACCATTAGTTCGCTCGTCGCCTCATTTATCATGTTACTCGTCAGTTTACAGGTTATCTTTGAATCCATCAGCAATCTTATTGAAAAAAATTACGGTGCACCTAGTCTACTAACCGCTATTGTAGCCTTCTTTTCAGGAATATTTATGTATATCATTTATTTGTTTAACATCCGTCTTTCTAAAAAAATCGACAGTCAAGCCATTCGTGCTGCCGCATATGACAATCGTTCCGACGCTTGGGTGAGCTTCGGGGCCTTTCTTGGGATTTTAGGTGCCATGGCAGGCTTGCCTTGGCTTGATGCCGTAACCGCCCTTCTTGTCGGCATTCTCATCGGCTACACCGCCGTCAAAATATTTTTTGATGCTGCCCATAGTCTAACCGACGGATTTGATGTCTCTAAACTTGAAGAAATCCACACGCTAATCGCTGAAGTGAGTGATGTCAAGGAAGTGAAGGATATTAAAGCGCGTTTTAACGGCAACAAAATTTGGATTGATGCAACGATTTCCGTTGACGCCGAATTAAATGTGACCGAAAGCCACGCTATCACTGAGCAAATTGAAAGCGTGATTCGTACGGCTTTTCCAAACGCTTATACGCTTGTACATATTGAGCCTTTTTTTAAAGAATAAATTCATTGTTTTCTTTTTAAAAGTCCATTATAATTTAAAGTACGTATAGCTTTTTGAGGTTAGGAGGGAAATTACCGGTGGGGCAGAGAAACTAAATAAACAAGCGCAGGGCACAACATTTGCTTCAAGTATTTTCTCTTTTGAATGCACAAGTTCGCACCTGCTTTTAATAGAAAACAGATACTAATAGGAGGTGTTAGCCATTTATAGCTTTCTATAGATGGCATACGATTGATATTAACCATTAAATTTTTAATTATTGCATTATTAATTGCTGTTTCTGCATTTTTTGTAGCGACAGAATTTGCAATTGTAAAGATGCGACCGAGTAGGTTAGACCAGCTTATTTCAGAAGGAAACAAGCGCGCACGTCTTGCTCGTTATATTTATAACCATTTAAATGCTTACTTATCCGCCTGCCAACTTGGGATTACGATTAGCTCACTAGGTTTAGGTTGGCTCGGGGAATCTACCGTTGAGGCTGCACTTCATCCGCTGTTTGATATGCTAGCTATTCCAAGTTCAGCTGTGACAATTCTCTCCTTTATCATCGCTTTCGTGTTTATTACTTTTTTACACGTTGTTGTTGGAGAACTTGTTCCAAAAACGCTTGCGATTGACAAAACAGAGGCTGTAGCTCTCGCTGTTGCTAGACCGCTACATTATTTCTATAAAGTTATGTTTCCATTTATTTGGCTACTAAATGAATCTTCCGTTTTAATTTCTAAACTATTTGGTTTAGAACCAGCCAGCGAACATGAAATTGCACATACGGAAGAAGAGTTACGGATTATTGTCGGTGAAAGTTATAAAAGCGGCGAAATTAATCAATCGGAATTTCGTTATGTAAATAAAATTTTCGATTTTGATGAGCGCATGGCAAAAGAAATTATGATTCCACGAACAGAAATTGTAACGGTAGATGTGGGGTCGGACATTTCCGGGCTTTCAGACATTATGAAAAATGAGCGCTATACACGCTATCCAGTCATTGATGGTGATAAGGACCATATTATCGGCGTTTTAAATTTAAAGGAAATTTTGTCTGCTTATGTGGAACATGAGTCAGGACAGCCGTTTCCCGTTGATCCATATGTAAAGCCTATCATTCGTGTGATCGAGACTATTCCAATTAAAGAACTTTTAATTCGGATGCAAAAAGAACGCTCACACATCGCTATTCTTTTAGATGAATATGGTGGAACTTCTGGTCTTGTAACCGTTGAAGATATTGTGGAAGAAATTGTTGGGGACATTCGTGATGAATTTGATGCGGATGAAATTCCTGAAATCCGGAAAATTAAAGATGGGCATTATATTGTAGACGCCAAACTTTTAATTGATGAGGTAAACAATATTTTAGGAACTGACCTTGAGGAAGACGAAGTTGACACAATCGGCGGGTGGTTCTTAACGCAAAACTACGAAGTCGAAGTCGGAGACGAAATCGAATATGGCGGATTTATTTTCCGCGTAAAAGAAGCAGAACCGCATCATATTGAGTATTTAGAAATCATAAAAAAACCATGAAGAAGCTGAAGAATAGGCCGCGCGCTTATTCTTTCTTCTTTTGTCCGGGAGGCATATTATGGAAATTCAAATTTTACCAACGTGGGACGGGCTCACCCTCTCGCAAATCTTAAAGGATCTTTTTCATATTGGGAAAAAAGCGCGCCACGAAATGCGTATGGCCCGTGAAGTATTGCGGGATGGCCAGCCAATTGATTTTGAAAAGCCCCTTTCCTCTGGTGATATTTTGACCTTTTCACTGCACGATAATCCCATCACGGCTACAAAAGCCCCGCTTGATGTCCGATTTGAGGACCAGCATTTATTAATTGTAAATAAGCCAGTTGGTGTGAAAACTCATCCCAACGCCCCTACTGAAACAAACACCTTGGCCAATTTTGTTCAGTTTCATTTAAACCAGTCCAAAAGCGGAACCGCCATGCCCGTTCATCGACTGGATCAAACCACATCCGGACTTATTCTTTTCGCGAAACATTCGCTAAGCCTAGCAGCCCTTTCCGATAAGCTTATGAAACGGCAAATTAAACGTGAATATTTAGCTATCTTAGACGGCGTTTTAGAAGGTGACCGCACCATTAATCAGCCGATTGGAAATGATCGGCACCATTCGGGGAGAAAGCGTGTGAGTCCAAACGGGCAATCAGCCGAAACGCACATCCACGTTTTAGAAAAAGATAAGGTGGCGTCTGTTACGCTTGTGCGGTGCAAATTAACAACGGGGCGCACGCATCAAATTCGTGTTCACACCTCAAGCATTGGCCATCCTATTATAGGCGATACTCTTTACGGTGGTCAGGAGCGAACAAAACGCGTCATGCTACACGCTGAACGGCTCTATCTTTCTCACCCCTTTACAGAAAAAAATATGACAATCGAAGTAGCGCCAGGCGCCGATTGGCAATCTAATAAAGAATCGTTCACCTCGTGGTGAACGATTCTTTATTTTTTATCCAATATGTTTTAAAGCTTCTCGTCTACTTAGTGGCGCTAATTCTGAATCCAGCACGTAAGCTCTCACTTTTAGAGCATCCGTTTTGGCATACTCTCTAAGCGCCCAACCAATCGCCTTTTGAATAAAGAATTCTTTTGAATGGAGCCATTTATCACAGTTTTGAAATAAAAGCGCTTCGTCTGTTTTTTCTTTATACTTCAGCTGAAATAAAATAGCGGTGCGCGCAAGCCATATATTCTCTCCGGAAATCCATTTTTCATTTAATCCCTTCATTTCTTCTGGATATTTTAAAAAGTAGTTTCCGACAAGCGTACCCGCTATCGCGTCCACAGTATCCCACCAAGATTTTGTTTGAATAAGCTTTTCATATACATAAATCATGTGCGGCTCCACTTTTTTCATATCGCGTGTTAATAAATCAATCGCCACATAATGATATTCTCGCTCTGGTTCTAAAAATAGGTTTTCTGCAAGCAAATCGATATTTTTTGGGACTCCATTTTCACGAATGTATTGACGAACAAATTCTTTCCTAGGTCCTGCTTTTATCCCCAAAAAAGGAAACTGATTTTTCATATATGCTTCCATACTCGGCTGATTTTCCGGATTCGCTAGTTCTTTTAGTGTGGTTTTTATTTTGACCAAATCATTCATGCTTCAATGTCCCCTGTTTCAATAAATTCACGCTCGCGCTCTACACTACTCAAGAAATAGGCTAAATCATCCGGGTCCGGCCCGACATATTTCCCTGACTCTAATTTATTTAATTTACGCATATCATCTTCATCCAACTTAAAATAGGCCAAATTTGAATTTTCGCGAATACGGCTAGACGTAATCGATTTAGGAATAATAATCGTATTTCGATTCAAATGCCACTGCAAAATCACCTGATCCACAAACGCCCCGTGCTTTTTGGCAATACTTGTAATGACCGGATGCTGCATTAGCGTCCCTTTTGCTAACGGTGACCAGGCGGCGTGCGCAATCCCATTTTTCTTCAAAAATTCGCGTAGCTCATTTTGTGGTAAGAGAGGGTGCGTTTCTACTTGGTTTAAAACGGGTTTTTCGTTCGCCACCCGGAATAAATCTTCAAGGTGATGCTGTTTAAAATTCGCGACCCCAATTGACTTCACAGCGCCTTCCTTAAGTAAGCGTTCAAATGCACGCCATGTATCTAAATACTTGCCTGAAATAGGCCAATGTATTAAATATAAATCCAAATAATCTAATTGCAAATTGCGAAGTGTCCGTTCGAAAGCAAAAAGGGTTTCATCATAGCCTTGATGGCCATTCCAAATTTTCGAACTAATAAAAAGTTCCTGACGCGCCACATGACATTCTTTTATGGCAGAACCTACTTTTTTTTCATTATTATAAACGGCTGCCGTATCAAATAGACGGTAACCTGTTTGAATGGCTTGCATAACTGCTTGGGTAATATAATTTTGTTCACTCATTTGGAACACACCTAAGCCAATATAGGGAATATGTTGCCCATTACTCAGCACCATTTTATCTTGTAAAGTCTTCATCATGGCAAACCTCCTTTAGCTCTCTCAAATAGATTGGATGTAATACTCCCAGTATACCGAATTCTTGCTTTTCTTCCTACTAAAAAGAATAATTTTATTTCTCGATTATTTGTTTTTTTAAGCAAGAATTTTTTTAACTTATTGGAAAGGGCTCTAGACGTTTTATTTACCTAAATGGAAGCGTTTACCTCATTTTTTTGCATTTTAAGAGCTAAAAAAAAGTTACTATTTAGAGCACCAATATGTTAGTATTAACATGTGGTAAATTTCAAGTAAAAGTTTTTTGTTTTTTTGTAAGCAAATTGTAAAGAGAAAACCTTCCTGCTCTAAACTGGAAGGCAACTTAAAATGATCAAAATGACTTACCAAAAAGATCGGGGGAATTGAAAAAAATGGCTTTTAAAAAACAAAAAAAGACCGTTTTGCATCTTTGCTTCATGACATTGCAGTGAATTTGCATGAAGGTGCTAACTTTTTTGCATCTTACAACATCAGTTCAGTGGAGGACCTGCATACTTTCTCAGATAAAATGAAAGAGTATGAAACAACTGGTGATACAATGGTTCATAAAATGATTATGGAATTAAACGATGCTTTTATCACGCCTATTGAACGTGAAGATATGCTTGAACTCACCAATCGTCTAGATGACGTTATGGATGGTCTTGAGCAAACCGCTTTCTCACTTGAAATCTGTCAAATCACGCGTTATGACGACTACATGCTTAAATTTATCGAAGCTATCCAAAAAAGTACTGTTGAAATTGAAAAAGCAGTTGATTTAGTTTTTGATAAAAAGTTAAAAGACGTACGTAAACTTGCGATTCAAATTAAAGATTATGAATCCAAGTGTGATGAAGTTTACCGCGAATCATTAATTAAGCTTTTCCAAGAAGAAACCGATGCGGTGAAAATTATCCGCAAAAAAGAAGTTTATGAAAACCTAGAAGAAATCGCTGACAATTGTCAAAGCGTCGCTAACACGCTTGAATCCATTGTCATGAAAAACGCGTAAGGAGCAACCAGATGGAAGGAATGTTACTAATTACCGTCGTCATCGTACTGGCCGCGCTTGCATTTGACCTTATTAATGGGTTTCATGACACAGCAAACGCCATTGCGACGAGTGTTTCCACAAAGGCCCTTAAGCCAAAACATGCGATTATTTTAGCTGCTGTCATGAACTTTGTTGGGGCCATCTCTTTTACAGGTGTAGCTAAAACCATTACAAAAGACATTGTTGATCCATTTAGCGTACCTCATGGTGAAATTGTTATCTTAGCGGCTCTTTTAGCGGCCATCTTTTGGAACCTACTTACTTGGTATTATGGTATTCCAAGTAGTTCTTCGCATGCTCTAATTGGTTCCATTGCAGGTGCTGCTATCGCTTCCGCAGGATTTGCTGCCATTGAATACGGTGGATTTACCAAAATATTGATTGGTCTTATCGCTTCACCGTTCCTAGCTTTTGCTGTTGGGTATACCTTATATACATTATTTAAGATTTTCTTAAAAAACTTAAATTTAGCTGCGACAAACCGTCGCTTCCGCATGATTCAAGTCGGAACAGCTGCCCTCCAGTCTTATACACACGGAACAAATGATGCACAAAAATCAATGGGGATTATTACAATGGCACTTATTGCCAATGGATTCCAATCAAATGATGAAGTACAATTGTGGGTACAAGTTTCCTGTGCGATTGCAATGGCTATCGGAACAAGTATCGGTGGTTGGAAAATCATCAAAACAGTTGGTGGTAAAATCATGAAAATCAAACCTGTAAACGGTGTTGCAGCCGATTTAGGCTCTGTCATCGTCATTTTCGGTGCGACTTTCATTCATTTACCAGTCAGCACAACGCATGTTATCAGCTCTTCTATTTTAGGTGTTGGTACTGCACATCGAGTAAAAGGGGTAAAATGGGATACTGCACAACGCATGATTATTACTTGGATTATCACACTCCCAATTTCTGCTGTTATTGCAGCCCTTACCTTCTATATTTTACGTTTATTCTTATAATATATATTCAAACCATTATCTTTTGGATGATGGTTTTTTCTTTGTTTCGTTTTTCACTTTCAAAAAGGGGAAGTACATATACAGATAGTGAAAGGAGTTTTTTTGATGCCCAAGTTTTATTATAAAAAATCACTTTATGTTGCAAAAAACAAACCTGTTGAGGTGAAAAATGAACAGGAGGAAATTATCGGACATCTTGTGAAACTAGCATCCAAAATCGCTTTTTCAAAAAGCCATGATATTTTCGCTTATAAATCTGTTGAAAATGAGGAGCTTGGCTCTATCACTCTTGAGATTGGCTGGCTCGGTAAAGACGGAGCATCTGTTGTTTATCATGATAAAATTCATAAAAAAGAAATTTCTTTTGAAGAAAAAGACCTTCCAAATTATCCGCTTCATATTATTTCTACAGATGCAGAGTTTCCCATTGAAATTATTCAAAAAGTGCCAGAATCCCCTATCACCATCTTATTTCATGGCCAAGAAAGTGCTATTATTACAGAAACAGAGAATAATGTAGAATTTGAATTTCTATCCGACAATACTAATATCCCTGATAATTTCTTTTTCTTAAGCTACTTTATTCAAAAGCTAATTAAAGAAGAATTTTAAGGATGCAGCACGCATCCTTTTTATTTTGTAAATAATCGTTGCATATTTAAACATTTTAATGTATTATTATTACATCGAAACATACAAAAAAGGAGTTATGCATATGTTCTACAAAAAAATAGTATCTAAACTTGTAGCTATCGGATTTATTTTTCTTTTATTTTTTGCATCATTTGTTCCAGCACAAGCAGCAACAGATAATTCGCTACAAGAAGTAAAAGACAAGGGGACACTTGTAGTCGGCTTATCCGCTGATTACCCGCCCTACGAATTCCATCAAACGATTAAAGGGCAAGATCAAGTCGTAGGATTCGACATTAGTATTGCGAAAAAAATCGCATCCGACATGGGTGTTAGTCTAGATATTAAAGAAATGGGCTTTGATAGCCTCCTAGGCGCTTTAAAAACAGGAAAAATTGATTTAATCATTTCAGGTATGTCGCCAACTCCTGAACGTTTAAAAGAAGTCGATTTCTCTGATCCGTATATGACTGTACAACAAAAAGTAGTTGTACGAAAAGCAGATGCTGATAAATTTACATCGACGCAAGACTTTAACGGCAAGAAAGTTGGAGCGCAGAAGCAAACTACACAAGAAGAGCTGGCTCAAAACGAGCTTACGGGATCTTCGGTCGTTTCACTTCAAAAAGTACCTGACCTGATTTTAAACCTAAAAAGTAATAAAATAGACGGGGTTGTACTTGAAGGGCCTGTTGCAGATGCTTATGTTAGTCAAGATAAAACGCTAAAAGTTTCTGATATTACTTTTGTAAATGGCGAAAAAGAAACAGCAATTGCCATGCAAAAAGGAGCAACTTCGCTAAAAAACCAAGTAAACTCGTCTATTCAAACGATTAAAGATAAAGGACTTTTAAAAGAATATCAAAAAGAAGCGAACGAGTTAATGTTTCAAAAGGGCGGCTTTTTTGAGCAATACGGGAGTTATTTCGTAAAAGGAACACTTTATACCATTGCACTTGCTGCAATTGGCGTATTTTTCGGAGCTATCTTCGGAGCTTTCCTCGCCCTTTTAAAACTCGCGAACACAAGGTGGCTTCGCTGGCCTGCAACTTGGTATATTGAATTCGTCCGGGGTACCCCACTACTTGTACAAATTTTCATTGTTTTCTTCGGTACACAAGTTTTCGGACTGAATTTAACTGCCTTTATTTCAGGGTGTATCGCACTTACTCTAAACAGTGCAGCCTATGTGGCCGAAATTATCCGTGCTGGTATCTCAGCCGTGAATAAAGGACAAATGGAAGCAGCCCGCTCGCTAGGTATGACACGTGGCGCGGCAATGCGTTACATTATTCTTCCGCAAGCAATTAAAAATATTCTTCCTGCTCTCGGGAATGAATTTGTAACGGTTATCAAAGAATCTTCTGTTGTCTCCATCATTGGTGTCAGCGAGCTGATGTTTATGACAGGAGTCGTTCAAGGCGCAAGCTTCAAGCCGTTCATTCCGCTTATCATCACGTCGCTCATCTACTTTGCTTTAACATTCAGCTTATCAAGACTACTCGGTGTTGCTGAAAGGAGAATGAAAACTAGTGATTAAAGTTAATGATTTACACAAATATTTTGGGAAAAATGAGGTTCTAAAAGGAATCAATTTAAATATTCAAGCCGGAGAAGTGGTGGTGGTCATTGGCCCCTCTGGAAGCGGCAAAAGTACATTCTTACGCTGTTTAAATTTACTTGAAACACCGACAAGCGGCGACATTTTATTTGAAGGAAAAAATTTACTCGAAAAAGGAACCGATATTAATAGTTTACGCCAAAGAATGGGCATGGTCTTTCAAAATTTCAATTTATTCCCACATAAAACGGTCCTTGCGAATTTAATGTTGGCTCCTCTAAAGGTTAAGCAAGAAGACGCGAACAAAGCGAAAACACACGCAACTCAACTTTTAACCAAAGTAGGTTTAGCCGAAAAAGCAGCGAGCTATCCGTCAAGTCTTTCCGGTGGCCAGCAGCAACGGGTCGCTATTGCAAGAGCGCTTGCCATGAATCCTGATGTGATGCTTTTTGATGAACCTACTTCTGCGCTTGATCCAGAAATGGTGGGTGAAGTTTTAAGTGTTATGAAATCTCTCGCTAAAGAAGGCATGACGATGGTTGTTGTGACGCATGAAATGGGCTTTGCAAGAGAGGTTGCTGACCGCGTTGTCTTTATGGATGCTGGTGTTGTGCAAGAAATAGGAACTCCAGAAGAAATTTTTGGCAATCCACAAAATGAACGGACAAAAGATTTTCTAGGAAAAGTATTAGCTTAGTGCTACAATACAAGAAAAAGGAATGCCCTGTGCGTTCCTTTTTCGTTAGGGGGATACATAATGGATAAAAGTTTTATAAGTGCTAAATGGCAGGAGACACCCGTCAATATTTTAGCTGACATCGGAACTCTCGCTAAAACGACACCCGATATTTTAGACCTTTCAATCGGGGATCCGGACTTAATTACGAACCAAAAAATTATTGAAGCGGCTTTTAAAGACGTTTCTGCTGGGCATACAAAATATACAGAATCTGGCGGCGACGTGGAATTAATTGATGCCATTCGTGGCTTCTTTTCACGTACGTATGAACTGAATTTTGAACGTAATCAAGTTCGTGCGACTGTAGGCGCCTTACATGGTATGTATTTGGCGCTTCAAGTGATTGTAAATCCAGGCGACGAAGTTATTATCCATGAACCATATTTTTCACCTTACAAAGATCAGGTTTTAGCCGCGGGCGGCGTGCCTATTATTATTCCGACCTTTGAAAAAGATGATTTTATGATTCATACGGATATTTTAGAGGCGGCCATCACGGATAAAACGAAGGCCCTCATTTTAAATTCGCCGAACAATCCAACTGGCGCTGTTTTTTCACTTGAAACGCTTCAGAAAATTGCGGAGCTTGCTAAGAAACATCATTTTTATATTCTTTCTGACGAGGTTTACGATGGTTTTAGTTTTTATGAGCCCTTCGTTCCAATGGCGCGTCTTGCACCGGAAAATACAATTACTTTTGGTAGTATGTCGAAAAATTTTGCTATGACGGGCTGGCGTCTTGGTTATATGATTTCGCCTGCCTATATTAACGAGGCTGCCAAACTGGTTAATGAAGGGATTACTTATTCGGCCCCATCTCCGTCACAACGAGCGGCTATTTACGCGTTAAATCACGCAGAAGAGCTTATACCTGAGGTGAGCAAAGTTTTCCAAGAGCGTTTAGAATACATTGATAAACGTGTCTCTGCTATTCCTTACTTGTCCCTTCATCCTGTAAAAGGATCCATCTACGCATTTCTAAATATCACAAAAACAGGTATGGATTCCGTGACTTTTAGCGAATATTTACTTAAAAAAACGCAAGTCCTAGTTATCCCAGGACGCGCATTCGGTGATGGCGGCGACAATTATGTTCGGCTAGCGGCAACCCAAGACCTAAAAACACTTGAAAAAGCCTTTGACCGAATGGCAGAACTTACATTTCACTAAGAGCATTTCCCGAAAGCATTTTTAATTTCAAAATAAAATTTTCAAATGTCTCTGCTTTTGTAAGCTCACGAACATATGATTTTTCGGAAATAAGTTCTACAATTTTTTCTAAAAAATCATTGAATTCGCTCACATCTGGTTTACTTATTGCAATAAGTAAAACTAAACTTACTTCTTGATTCTCCCATTTAATTGGTTCTTGCAGTGTCATTACGCCTACACAACTTTTGTGTGCTATCATTTTCATTGCATGAGGTACAGCCGCCCCAGATGGAAAACTTGTTGGCGACATCTCCTCACGTTCAAGAACGAGATTTTCAAAATTCAAATCCACATAATTTTGTACAGCCATTTTAGACACTAGTCGGTTTATAATGGCTTTTTTCGTGTATGATGCTGGATCAATTTGTCCAAAAAAAAGGGAAGTATCAAAATATTTATCAATATAGTGAAACATTTTTTCTTGGTGTTGAAAATTCTTGATAGCCGCAACTCTATGCCGAATTTTTTCCTCTATCTTTTTTCGTTTAAAAAAGGATGTACAAAAACAGCTCCTGGGTGTTTAAGTAGCACCTTTCGATCTGTTGTAATGATAAATGGCTGCTGATTCTTTTCTATTTGCCAGGTATCGTCTGCAATTTTAATTTCACCTGCACAGAGTCTTTCTATTTTCTTTTGTAATTGCTTAATAATTTCTGGATATTCATAGGAAATTAAAATAGCTTTTAAGGCTTCTTTATCATTTAACTCTGCCTCAAAATATGCCCCAATATGCAACGCTATAAATGAAATTTCATCATCATTTAAGAGAATATCTAGTTGCTCCGTGATGTAAGAAGAAATAAATACCGAAATATCATAAATAAGCGGATATGACATTTTAATATCTAGCAAACTATCATTTCGAGTGAAGTTATTGACTTTCGAGCGATCATACAAGTTTTGAACATGAAGAGCAAGTTTATTTAAAAAATCTTCATTATCAAATCTTATTAAATACGTTTCTTCTACTTTTTGAATGACTTCTTTTAGTATATCGATAATTTTATCATCCACAAATTGATGAATTGAGCTTTTATCAAGTTTTCCTTCCTGCTGTAATCCAACAAACATAATCGAAAGCTGTTCAATTTCTCCTTCCGAAAATATAATAGCATGTTTTTTTTCAAGCGTTTGAGTTATCTTTTTAGCTATTTTATATTCCAGCGATTCCATTTCCAATGCATGTGAAATCCTCTTTTTTAATAGATTTCCGCCACTAATCCGCTCAATCGTAATCGCAAAATGCATGACCAAGTTGTTTAACGAATATTGATTCATTTCGAGACCAAATTGAAGCGCCGTTTCTTTAATATCATTTTCTAGGTCAGATAATGAAATATGACCAATCATTTCCTGAATATTTTCTTTTAATTCATTTTGAGCATTTCCTTCTTCATATAAAACAGAAATCATAAATTTACGCTTCGCCTGTTCGGATCCTTGCAAAAAGCAAATATCACCAACTGTTTTAATAAGTAAATTACTTTTTACTAGCTCTTTTTTCAGCTGCTGAATATCTGCTTTAAGTGTAGACTCCGAAACATACAACTTTTCAGCTAAATCAAAAATATCGACACCTCTCCCAGAGTTTTCGAGCAAATGACGAATAATATAAATTTCTCGGTTTCTTTTCGTAAGCTCCTGTGTATTTTTATTGTTTAAAAAAGTTGGATATTTCATCATATCTAAACGATAGCCTTTTTCACTAGAAACAATTAATTTTTCTGTCATCTTATTCATTTTTGCAACATGATTTCGAATCGTACGCGTTGTACAGCCACAAATACTAGCTAATTCTGTAGCTTTCATCCACTTGTCCGAGTTATCCAGCAAAGTTTCCACTAAAACTTTATTCAAAGCGTACGCTCCCCTTTCTGTTCAATGGCAAAGAGGCCTAGTATTCAACAGAATTTTAAGACCTCTCACCCTTCTTTTTTATAAACTTTCGCCATTTGTTTCAATAACTTTTTTATACCATTCGAAGCTATCCTTTTTAATTCGCTTACCTGTCCCATTCCCCTCATTATCAAGGTCTACATAGATAAAGCCATATCTTTTTTCCATTTGTGCGGAAGAACAGCTTACAATATCAATTGGTCCCCATGCACAATAAGCAATAACTTCTGCCCCGTCTTCCATCGCATTTTTCATTTGCTGAATATGTTCACGTAAATATGAAATACGATAGTCATCATGGACTTTTCCATTTGTAACTTCATCATACATTCCAAAACCATTTTCTGCTATGATAATTGGTTTTTTATAGCGATCCCAGTACTGTGAAAGTGAATTATAGAGTCCCAAAGAATCTACTGCCCATCCCCAAGGATTTGCTTTTAAATTAGGATTTTTTGAAACGGAATCTGGTTTCAAAGTATTGATTTCTGAATTGACCATTTGCGAGTAGTAATACGAAATTGCAAGATAATCCATTGGATTTGCTTTTAAAATGGCCTTATCCGTTTCTGTAATGTCAATTTCAATGCCCGCCTCTTTAAAATAATGAAGTGCATATTTGGGATAGCTGCCGCCAAATTGAACATCTGTATAAAAATATTGCATTCTATTACGCTTAAGCGCTAAAATCACATCATCCGGTTTACAAGAATAAGGGTAAGCTGTAGAATCTGCCACCATCGTACCCATTTGCATATTCGGATTTATCTCCTTTGCATACTGGACGAGTAAAGCACTGGCCACAAACTGATTATGTACCGCCTGATAACTTGCAGAGTCATAATCCTTTACCACATCATTTGGAATCGCTGTTGAATTAAATGGCTCAAAATGAATTAAATTGATTTGATTAATCACAATCCAGTACTTCACCTTATCTTGATAACGATTTAACACAGCTTTGCCGTATTTCACAAATAAATCAATGACTTTACGATTATGCCAACCACCATAGTTTAGTGTGATATCGACCGGAGTTTCATAGTGGAGTAGCGTAATAATAGGTTCCATGCCAAGCGATATAATTTTATCAATTAACGCATCATAGTAGTTTAATCCAGCTTCATTAGGTTCATTTTCTTCTCCAGTTGGAAAAATTCTTGTCCAATCAATTGAAGTACGGAATGTTTTAAAACCCATCTCACTAAGCAATTCCAAGTCTTTTGGATACGTGTGATAAAAATCAATACCCACACGCTTTGGATAGTATCCATTTTTATCAGCTAAATTTGCTTTGATTTCTGCGAGTGACATCCCAGCATGTTGCTTCTCGCCAATTTCAGCATTGGTTTTATCCGGAAAATACTTATGAATATCTGCCAAACTTACTCCTTTTCCATCTGTTTGATACGCACCTTCAGCTTGATTAGCGGCAATTGCACCGCCCCATAAAAAATCTTTAGGCATTTGATAATTTTTCACTTTAACTCCACCTCTCTATTTCTCTGTTAAACTTTCAAATAGCTTCACAAGATGTTCTCCAATTAGAATTTCACTTTGAGCCGTCATAAGTGTATCTTGAGCGTGACAAAATAATGTCGAATAGCGAACTTGTTCCCCGGAAGCTTCTTTTTGTAGTGTCTCCGTTTGAAGGCCGTGAGCAATGACAACTTCCTCTTTTGCTTTTTGAATCTTTTCTTTTGCTTCATCAAATTTCTTTTTTTCTAACTCAGAAAGTGCTCTAACAAAAAAATTCTCGCGCATTACCTGCATGGACTAAAATATTCATGGATAGTGTATTTAACTCATCATTTTCTGGTATCATTTTACTGCCCCCGTCTGTTCTAACTTTTATTTTGAAACGCTTCCTTCTCTTTTTTTAATAGCGAGTTATCATAAGCTCTAAGAAATGGTAAAAATACAAACCATGTTATGACAAAAATCACAATAGCTAAAATAACTGCTCGAAAATCTTGTGTAGCTAAATATGAAGTAAATGGATATGGCATATACCATAACAAAAATGTTTCAGACGGTATATTCACGAATCCAAAATACATCGCGCCATACGCAATCGAAGGCACAAGTATCGCGTTAATCCACATTGGTATCATGAGGTATGGATTAAAAGCAATTGGTGCTCCGAAGACAAGCGGCTCATTTATATTGAAAATAGAAGGGATAATGGTTGCTTTTCCAATAGCTTTTAACTGAGCAGATTTCGTTAAGAAAACCATCATCACCGCCAGAGCGAGCGTCGTGCCAATCCCGCCCATAGAAGAAAAGGCGTAACAAGTTTCTTGAGTTGCGATATTGATTGCGTCCATCCCTTTACCTACTAGCTCAGAATTTTCAGCAAGACCAGCCATATAAACTGGATAAACGACCGGCATCATTACCCAGCCAGAAATACCAAATGTATATAAGAAGACGGGTATAAAAACTGATAATACAAAGCCCGGATAAGATTGAACAATCTTTGCTAGCGGGCTAAATACCCAAATAACTACTTCAAAAAAATCAATTTGAAATTGAAAGGTGATTAACCACCCTACAATTAAAATAAACGTTATCGGTAACAAGCTATTGAACCACCCCACCACAAAATCCGGTATAGGCGTATCTTCTTTAAAAAGAGAGTGTTTGGCTGCGAAATTCATGACCCCTGCTACAAACAGTCCCGTAATAATAGATAAAAACATACCCGATGCCCCGAAACGAGATAATGTAAAAGTAATTTCTCCTTCGTTTACTAAAGACGGGCTGATTAGCATTAAAAATAAAACGAGTGACGTTGCACCTGAAATGAGTTTAGCAGAATGATTATTTTTCTTTTCCATTAAATAATATGGAATTAAAAAGGCTACAATTAAACCAAACATACCAAATGAAAAGGTACTAATGAGAGAGAAATCCGGCATATTTTTAAAAATATTTTTCAAAAGCGAAATAATCGTAATAAGTGAACCTACAAAAACTAGTGGTAAGGCTGTCATAATTGA
The DNA here is from genome assembly GCF_000344175.1 of Listeria fleischmannii subsp. fleischmannii LU2006-1. Classification (GTDB taxonomy): domain Bacteria; phylum Bacillota; class Bacilli; order Lactobacillales; family Listeriaceae; genus Listeria; species Listeria fleischmannii. The sequence goes on from NZ_ALWW01000039.1 coordinate 16,485, forward strand.
ATCCTGAATAGAGGCTATCCAAGGATTCTTAACAATTTTATTTACTTTAGGCGCAAAGCGATTGGTCATAAAATCCATTATTTTCTTCATTTACGCTTCCTCCATTTTTGTAATAAGTTCTAAAGCTGCTCCTCCATCTAAAGCTCCATAAATACTTTGCGGAATGATATCTATAAGAATGTTCTTTCCTTTCATTTTGTTTTTCAAATCTTCTAACATATATGCTAAATGTGGACCGATAAGAAGAATATCTGTCGTTTGAATATATTCATCTAGCTGTGCTTCACTAATTGCTTTAACAGAAACTTCCCTACCATTTTTTTTCGCTGCCTTTCTAATTGAGGCTGCCATAAAACCACTTGATGCACCAGAACCGCAAATCAATAATATGTTTTTCATATCCTTCACCCCTTCTTTTAATACTTTCAATTTACGCCATTAAGCAAACGCTTTCAATTTTTTTTATTTTCCTATCCCCAGGAAAATAAAAAAGACTTTTCTACCACTTGGATAAAAAAGTCTTCCTAAATTATTGAAATATAAATTAACTAAATACTTCTGATAGAGGAATATCTTCAAAACTAGTGTATATCTTCATATCCTCAGGAAATTTAATCGCACATGTTGTTTCGTTTGGTACAACAATGACTTCTACACCTGCTTGTTTAGCAGAGGTGGCGCCATTAAGCGAGTCTTCAATTGCATAGGTGTTTTCCACACCAACACCTAGTTCCTCTACAGCTTTTAAATAAAGCTCTGGATGTGGTTTAATATTTACTACATCATCTGCAGTTTGGATTGTTGAAAAGTGTTCCAGTAAATCAAATTTTTCCAAAACAGGAACAACCCAGTCTCGTCCTGAGCTCGTCGCTAAGCCAATTTTAAAATCATTTTGGAGACAATAGTTAAAGATATGTAAAAAGCCCTCTCGAAGCTCCAAGTGGTCGATACCACCATGTAGCTGCTCTGCAATATGTGTAGTAAACTGCTCTACATCAAATTTTCCTGCTGTTTGCTCTAACAAGTATTCATGCAAAGGCTCCTCAGAGGTACCTATAATCGCCTGATAAATATGTGTAGGTATCGTAAGGCCATACTTATCTTTTACATAACGCATTGTTTCCTCATGCCATAAATTTTCTGTATCAATCATTGTCCCATCAAAATCAAATACAATTGCCTTCAAATCATGCCCTCCTAGCTTTTGAAATCCCTTTCATTGTACCATATTTCACTTTTCCATAATAGTGCAAAAAAATTGCCTAAACTCACTTGCTTTTTAAACAAAAAACGAATATTATTGTATATGTGATAATTATCGTTCGTAAATAACACGAATTAAGGGAGTGTCGTTATTTTATGTTTCAATTAAAAGCAAACGGAACAGACGCGAAGACTGAAATCATTTCTGGTTTTACTACTTTCCTCACAATGGTTTACATTATCGTGGTTAACCCAGCTATTTTATCGGCCGCGGGAGTACCGTTTAACACCGTATTTATGGCTACAATTATTTCCGCAGTTGTCGGAACACTGTGGATGGCCCTTTTCGCAAACTACCCTATCGCTATCGCACCAGGGCTCGGCATGAACGCCTATTTTGTTACCGTTGTAACTACCCAAAAACTCAATTATACAGTCGCCTTTGCAGCTGTTTTCGTAGCTGGACTCATCTTCTTACTACTTTCTTTAACCCCTCTTCGGGAGAAAATTATTACGGCTATTCCCCACAACTTAAAAGCGGGAATCACAGCCGGAATTGGCTTATTCATAGCATTTCTCGGCTTCCGAATGACTGGCATTATCGTACAAAATGATTCTAACTTAGTCGGTTTAGGAAACCTACACTCACCAGAAGCCTTACTTGCTATTGTAGGCTTACTTATCACTTTAATTTTCTTAGCCTTAAATGTTAAAGGGGCCCTTTTTATTGGAATGATCGCGACAGGCATCATCGCCTTTTTTACAGGAGAATTAAAGTTCACAGATGGCTTTGTAAAATTACCGCCAATGCCAGAACTTGTATTTACGAATCCAATCCACGCTTTTTCAGATGTTATTTCGCATAGCTTATATGCCGTCATTCTATCTTTTCTACTTATTACTATTTTTGATACAACAGGAACAATGATTGGGGTTGCAAAAAAAGCTGGTTTAATGAAAGGCGAATCTTTGCCTAATGCGAAACAAGCTTTAATGGCAGATGCAGTGGCAACAACTGTCGGATCTGTTTTCGGCACAACGCCTACAAGTGCTTATATTGAATCATCGGCAGGTGTTGCAACAGGTGGGCGTACCGGCTTAACAACTTTAACAGTTTCCATTTTATTTGTTATTTCTGCCTTCTTTGCTCCGCTTGTTGGTGCAGTTTCAGGAATCTCAGCTATCACAGCTCCGGCCCTTATTATTGTAGGTAGCATGATGATTGGTGCCGTTAAAGAAATTGATTGGGATACACTTGATGAAGCTTTCCCCGCTTTTCTTGTTATCTTGGCCATGCCATTAACATCTAGTATTGCAATTGGACTTGCATTTGGCTTTATCTCCTATCCCATCTTAAAGGTATTTACTGGTAAATGGCGTGAACTTAACGCATTTCTCATTTTCATCGCTATTTTATTCTTTATTTTAGTAGCTTTCTTACCACATTAATAAAAGAGCCAAAAGTTTTGATATGAACTTTTGGCTCTTTTAACTAGACAAAAAATGTTACTTTTGCTATAAAGAAAGTAACTTTAATTTAGAAAAGGATGACTATTTTGTACTTAAAATCTTTTTTAGCCGGCACTATTTTAGCTATACTTATTTTTCTGTCTAGCTTTATTTTACCAAATTACACACTCTCTACTCTGTTTTCTTTTGTAGCAGCATTACTCGTCTTTGGCTCTATTTTTTGTTCCGCCTTTGTTTCGCTTGGTGGCAGAAGCGGTAATACTAATCGAAAAAAACAAATGCAGTGGAGTATTATGTTCGCCCTTGCGGCTGTTCCCAATTTTATCGGGTTTATCATTAGTTACTATTTTTAAGAAGACGCTATAAAAGCGTCTTTTTTATCCCTCAAATACTTTAACAAGCTCTTGTAAATACTCTGGTAAATCTGGCGGGCGGCGACTTGACACGATATGGCCGTCCACAACAACTGCTTGATCATGCCAGATTGCCCCAGCATTCATCATGTCATCTTTTATTCCTGGTGTACTTGTAACATGAACACCTTTTAAAATCCCAGCGGAAATAAGTACCCAACCTGCATGACAAATTTGGCCAATCGGTTTTTTAGCCTTGTCAAAATAACGCACAAATTCAAGCACCTCTTGATAACGCCGTAATTTATCTGGTGACCATCCTCCTGGAACTAAGATTCCATCATATTCTTCCACATTAATATCCGAAAAAGCAAAATCAGATGTTGCAGGCACACCATATTTCCCGTGATATATATGACCTGCTTTTTCCCCAACAAGATGAACTTCTGCCAAAGCTTCGCGTAGGCGTAAAACAGGATACCACAATTCTAAATCCTCAAAATCATCACTAACCAGAGCAATTACTTTTTTTCCTCGTAATGTCAAATCAATCTCCCCCCTCATTTATCCTGAGTATAACAAACAAGTTGATTTCCAAAAAAATAATTTGTTTAAAGCAAAAAAAATACGCTGAACAAAATGTTCAGCGTCGCCATCATGTTCATTTGTCTATGCATAACGGGATGAGGCATAGACTGAAACTACACGGCAAATGAGATGAATGAAAACAAATAATGGTTCGGTGTCAAAACAGATGATTAACAAACGTTAATCTATTGGAAGATGGATACACCGAAAGCCACTATAACCATGATAGGGTCTTATCCCCATGAAAACAAAATATATAGTTTTGCTTTCATCAGGATAAAACTCTATACTCTTATTGTACTATTCTTCTCAAAAAAATCAAGAGAACAAAATATGGAAAATTTGTGACTAAATTTGATTAGCCTATTGAAAAAATAGCACCTTTTAATATAATATCTAAAATTAATAAAAAAATCGAGTAAAAACCCTTAAATTTTGATGAAAATTTTTCAAATGGCTGTATACGGAGCTTATTTAGTCTAAAATTGAAATAATTACGCCCCCAATAATAGCCACAATTGGAATAAGCACCCAAACCTGTCCACCTAAGAAGCCCTTCCCTTCACTTGGACGACTTTCTAATTCATGGACTTGTTTTTTCAACTCGAAGATTTCAAGTTCCAAATCTTGAACTTTATCTTCCAACTCATATAAACGTTCCTCCATAAAAGTCTCCCCTCATTTTTTCTTACTTTTATTATAATCAAAAAAGAATGAGCTTAACTCCTCCTATAGGCTGATTTATTAAATCTATTCTGCTAAAATAAAAGAAAGTACATATCGAGGTGAGATTATGGAGATTAAAGTAGAGGAAGCCGTCGTTAAAATGATTTTCCATGGTGGCAACACACGAAAAGAAGCCTACAGTGCTATCGAAGCAGCAGAAAACTATGATTTTAAGTCCGCTGAATCACATTTAAAAACCGGATTAAACGAATATCAAAGTGGCCACAGCTGGCAAGTCAAACTAGTGGCGCAAAGAGAACACGATACGCCTAGTTTTTTATTAATTCATGGCCAAGACCATCTAATGACCGCACACGCCGAATTAAATTTAGCCGAAAAGCTCGTTAAAGTCTATAAACGCGAGGCTAGCCTCATAGAGCGCATTGAAAAACTTGAACAATTAAACTAGTATAAAGGCGAACCCATTCTTTTTTACAAGAATAGATTCGCCTTTTCATTTAACGAATACCAAGCGCTATTTTTGCATAGCGGGACATACGATCTTTAGTCCATGGTGGGTTCCAAACAATATCCACATTTGTATCTTTTACTTCTGGAATATCACTAAGCGCTGCATGAACTTGATCAGTCAAAACACCGGCAAGCGGACACCCCATTGTTGTAAGTGTCATCGTAACTGTACAAAGTCCATCCTCATCTAAATCCACATCATAAACTAAACCAATGTTCACAATATCAATTCCGAGTTCAGGGTCAATAACTTGTTCAAGCGCCCCCATGATATTTTCTTTTAGTTCCTCATCCACTTAGTAAAAACCTCCTTTTATCTGTTCGTAAAATTATTGTATCATACATGAGAATCATTTTCACTACCCCTTACATATAACGGTAAAAAAATGAAACGCACGCTTCTATGCCCTCAATGCTTACTTTATGTTTTGCTCTTTCATCGATTATAAATTCAACATTATTAACCATTTTATTTTCAGTTAACACTTGGTAAAGTTTTTCACTATAAGCAAATGGGACAACATTATCTTTCTTTCCGTGCCATAAAAACAGCGGCCTATTACCGATTTTTTCAATTTGCTCACTCAAATCATATGGATTAAGTGAGGCAATTCGGCTATTAACATCAAAAGGAAATTCCAAACCCATTTCTAATGCCTGTTCAACAAGTCCTCTTGCAAAATGTCCATAGTAGGCGCTACCCATCAAACTTACAGCCACCTTAACCCATTTGTATTTAGCCAGGATACCTAGTGAAGTAATTGCTCCCATAGAAACCCCACCAACACCAATAGCTTCTTTACTGGCTAACGATCTTGCGACTAAATTATCTACAATATTCTCTAATTCCTCAATATTATTTTCCACTGTATCCCAAAAAAACATGGCCTGTTCTTCCTCACTAACGTCTCCTTTTCGCTCACCATGAAAATGAGCATCAGGTAAAATGACGCGAAAGCCTTTTTCAGCTAAAAGATAACCATAATGCAAGTAAAGTTCTTTTTGAGATTGAAAGCCGTGATAAAATATCACTGTTTTCAATTTGTCATCACGATGCTTTTCTTTTACAATATGTAAAACTGGAATATTTTTTATTCTTTCATGAATTACTTGAATCAATGGCATGGCCTCATTTCTTTTTCTTTTCAAAGCAAATTGTTAAGTTTCATCCATTTACAAAGCATCCTTTGCAGTCTATCATAATAGTAACCCTATGAATTTATAAAACTTATTAAGATTAAGGAGCTATTATGAATAAAAAACTGATAGTATTAGATTTAGATGGTACAACTTTAAAAGAAAACCAAACAATTTCATTACGTACAAAATCAGCTCTTAAGTCTGCTCGAAGCCTTGGCCATGAAGTCATGATTGCAACTGGCAGGCCTTATCGCTTAAGCAGCTTTTATTATAGTGAGTTAGAGCTAACAACACCTATTGTTAATTTTAATGGTGCTGTTTTACATCATCCTTTAAATCCAAACTACCTTGATGCTTATCATGAATCTATTGATTTAAGTATTGTTAAGGACATTCTTGACTATTCCTCCACGCTTCCATTAGCAAATATCGCAGCAGAAGTTCAGGATAGTGTTTTTTTGGAGCGTAGTGATGATACTGTCCCAGAAACTTTCCATTTAGGGGTTAACAATGTCGTCATTGGAAATATTAGGCAAACCATCAATGCAAATGCTACCTCTTTACTTTTCTTTGGAAAAAACGAACAGCTCGATCTCATGAGTAAACATCTTGACGAGGAGCTTGCTGATGTTATTTCTCACCATACATGGGGAGCAAGCTGGCCAGCAGTTGAAATCGTGAAGCATGGCATTCATAAAGCCGTAGGTATCCAAAAAGCGGCAAAATCACTTCAAATAGACTCAAAAGATATTATTGCCTTTGGAGATGAAGCAAATGACCTTCAAATGTTAGATTACGCCGGGACTGGTGTAGCTATGGGCAATGCCATACCCGCGGCTAAAAATGTTGCAGATGCCGTTACACTTTCTAACGAGGATGATGGCATTGCTATATATTTGGAAGAGAATTTACTTAGAAAGTAGGAGAACTCAAAGCTTACGCAAAACAAAACGCTTCTCACCAAAATCAGACTGCTGACAAATGGTGAGATTCTAGGCAGTGCCGAGTACCGGAGCGGAGCGTACTCGAGTACGTGAGCACCAGAACGGAGGCACTAACGACGAAGATTGCCGTTTGTCAGCAGTCTGAAGGTAGGAGAACTCCTACTTTTTTTAATTAAATAAAGGCGCTCCTCCAGATAAATAAAACCCTAATGATACTGTAATAATAACTGCAATTAGAAATAAGAGAAAAAACAAATTTGTTGGTTTTTTCTTTTTCCGATAGCTAAGCAACATTTCAATCACACCGATTGTTACAATACCCATCAAAATTTTAAAGCCTGCGATAGCCCAACCTTTTTCAACACTATATTGAATCATCATAATACCACTAAAAATAACAAGAATATAAAAAACGCGATTAACCATTGCTAATATCGTATAGTTTTTCTCTGATTTTGGATATATGATAAACGCCGCAACGGTCAATATAAAAATTGCCACCCACGAAATCAAATGAAGATATCCCCACATAAAAATCCCTCTTCTCTTTTTAATATATCTCTATCATAGCATGAATTCCTTCACGCGCTCAAAAATCAAGTATCTCTTCTGAATCAAAAAAATAAAGTACAGATCGCTTTACAGGTAAGCCAGTAATTGCTTCAATCGCTTCCTTGTAAAGTTCTAACTGCGTGCCATAGCGTCTTCGCATCACTTTTTCCATCTGCTCATTTGATTGATACCTTCCTGTTATATGATCTGTTTTAAAATCAATAATCGTTACCCCATCATCTTCAGTTAGCATGCAGTCTACAACACCTTGTATTAAAACAGTTTCTGTTTCATCGGCTTCTCTAACCACTTTTTTTGCAGGAAGTTGGTATATAAAAGGTACTTCCCTCTTTACGTTTGGCATTTCCGCTATTATTTTTTTCCCTAAACTAGTATGAAAAAAAGCTAAGATTTGTGCTTTATTAATCATTTTCCTTTCAGCTTCCGTTATTTTATAGTCTGTAACCATCTCATCTAACAATCTCTCTAATGTTTCTTCATTTGGAGTTTGTTGTAAGGATATTGATTGCATAACTGTATGCATTGCTGTACCAATTTCAGTACTACTTAATTGGCTTTCTTGTACAAATTTTGGCCGCTCAAGAGATGATTGTTTAATTGTTTCTAGAAATTTGTTATCACTGAAGCTATCCTGGATTTGAAATTGCCGTTTTAACTCTGTAACGGATTGCTTTGAACGAATTTGCGTTCTAACTTTTCTAGGGTATTCAAAAGAAAAAGTGTTAGCAATTTGCTCCTCTTTGTTACTTGTATGAGGGATTTCTTCTAATGCATTTAAAAATGGTAGGTATTCCTGATTTGGGTTAGTTGTGTCTATTTCATTTAAAGAAGATTTATCCAAAATCGTTACCTTCAACAACATATCTGTCGCAAGTGTTACGGGTTTGTTAATCCCTACTTGCTTAAAGAAGTCTGGATGACGAACTAACGAATATAAAATCCATTCCAGATAATTCCTTGTACTAGATCGAACGCTAGGAGGTAAAATCCATTCTTTTCTATCTGAAATTTGACAAGCATTTTCCAAAGACGTTTGCCACTCTGGAACCGTCCCAGTAATAATTAGTTTTTCTTCTGCTCTTGTAAGGGCAACATATAATACCCTCATCTCTTCGGCAATCATTTCATTAATTTTTTTCTTTCTAAAAACTTGTTGCATGATAGTTGGATAAGTTATTCGTTTTTCAATATCTGTATAACTAGACGCAAATCCGAAATCCTTATCTAGCAAAACTTTGCTATTAATATCACGCATATTGAATTTACGACCCATACCAGATAGAATAACAACCGGAAATTCCAGCCCTTTACTGGAATGAATCGTCATCATTCTCACTACATCTTCCTTTTCTCCAAGTACTTTTGCTGTTCCAAAGTCATCCCCACGAACTTCCAAACGTTCAATAAAACGAATAAATCGGAACAAGCCTCGGAAGGCCGTTTTCTCATATTGCCCTGCACGCTCATATAGCGCTTGTAGATTAGCTTTCCTTGTTTTTCCACCTGGAAGTCCACCCACAAATTCAAAGAACCCAGTCTCATCATAAATCCCTGAAATGAGTGTTGTTAAATCTTCACGAATAGAGAGTTCTCTCCAATTTATCAATTGTTTTAGAAAAATATCTATTTTTTCAGCAGTTTGATTTTGTTCTTTAGAATATGCTTCTAGGGCATCAAAGAAATATCCTTTACTTCTGCTCAAGCGTATTAAAGCAAGCTCTTCCTCTTTTAAACCAACAATCGGTGATCTTAACACAGCTGCAAGCGCAATATCTTGGTAAGGATTATCTATTATTTTAAGCAAGGAAATTATTGTAGCGACTTCTACTGCTGAAAAATATCCCTGCTGACTGGTTGCATAAAATGGTATGTCCATTTCTTTCATCGCTTCTTCTAAATCCGGTGCACTTGTCATTGCTCGTGACAAAATAACAACATCTTGGTAACGCATAGGTCTAAACTGCTTAATTTCTTTGTCAAAAACAGGAAATTGATCTGCTATCATATTTTTTATTTTTCGGGCAATTGCTCTTGCTTCTGCTTGATTTTTTTGTAAATCCTCCGCCATTAAATTTTCATCAAGGTTTTGCACATTTTTTTGCATATCAACAACTAAAAGTTCTGTCTCAGCATTTTTAGACTCTTTAAAAGTTGCGCCGAGAACAAGCTCTGCCTCTTTATTATAATCAATCTCGCCAATTTCTTTATCCATGATTTGCTTAAATATAAAATTCGTTGTATCAAGTACTTCCTTACGGCTTCTAAAATTTTTAGCTAAATCAATTCGAAGACCTGTATCTTTTCCGTCCAATTGATATCGCTCATATTTTTCCATAAATAAAGTGGGTTCGGCAAGACGAAATCGATAAATGGATTGTTTGACGTCTCCTACCATAAATAAATTCCCTTTTGCTTCATCAGGTAGCACAATTTGTTGCAGGATGGATTCTTGTACCAAATTTGTATCTTGATACTTCATCAATTAAAATTTCTTTATAGTAATTTCTGAGTTCCTGTGCAACATGTGAGGGTCTCCCGTTATCTGATAAAATAGCAAGGGCAAGATGTTCTAAGTCAATTAAAATCATAAACGCCTACTTTTCTTCTTTTTACATTGAACGAAAWGACTTTTTTGGAAAATTTTTTGAAACCAAAGTTT
>NZ_ALWW01000040.1 GCF_000344175.1 Listeria fleischmannii subsp. fleischmannii LU2006-1
CATATGAATATGGTCTAATACGCGCTTTTCCTTATAGTAGACCGTTAAATTTGAAATATACATGACAGCCTCCTTTTTATTAAAACTAATAATTTTAGCTTAGAGCTAAAAGTTTCCTCAAGGAAACTTTTATATTAGTATAGCGAATACATTTTAAAAAGGCAAGATTTTCCCAACAAAAAAACCTTATTCATTCTGAATAAGGTTTTTTGACGTGCGTCATTTTGTTTTGCGTAAACGTTGAGTTTTACTATCAAATAGAATCGGCTTAATTTTTTTAACAAACGTTTAAATTCTTTTTGTTCTTCTGGGGTAAAAACGGAAAACCGGTTTATAATGAGTTCACGCTTCTTTTCACTTATTTCTTTTACATAATGCTCTGCCTCTTTTGTAAGTGAAAGCTCAATAATACGGCGATCTTGACTAGAGCGTTCGCGTGTGATGAGTGAACGAGCGACAAGCGCATCTGTAAGGGATGTGATATGGCTCGCTGAGACTTCTAATTTTTTAGCTAAATCACTGGTTTTATTCACACCACTTGCGATTAAGCTTAAAACTCGGTACTCCCCCCCACTCATAGTATGATTTAAAACGGATTTGATATCATGGCGAAAACTGCTGAATACTCTTTTTATGGCTGTTTCAATTTCTAAATAGTTATCCACTAAATATCCTCCTCAAAATTCCTCTACTTCACCATATTCATGGCTGCTTTTAACTGCGGATCGTTTTCTTTTAGGTGTTTTTGAACGAGTTCGACTAATTTATCCGTTGTTTTTCCAGTCATAACACCTGTTTCTTCTAAATTATTATCGCGTTGGAAACGCTGAACAGCATAGGCTGTATCGATTGTGTAAAGTCCATCGACATCCCCCACATTATAATCTAGTGCTTTTAAAAGTTCTTCGATAGTTAAAACATCATCGCCAAAATCATTAATCGTATATTTTTTACTGTTTGAAGGAATTGTTGCTGTCGCGTAATCAGGCATGCTGATTACTTTATCAGGCGTAATTCCTTTTTTATTAATCCATGTGCCGTTTGGTGTTAGCCATTTCGCAACAGTTAGTTTAATCGTTGAACCATCTTCCATCGTTTTAGCGGTTTGTACTGTTCCTTTACCGAAAGATTTCGTTCCAACAATTTTAATATCACCTGATTCACGGGCGGCGGCTGCTAAGATTTCTGAGGCACTCGCACTCCCATTATCCACTAAAATAGTTGTTGGTACTTTGACTTTATACCCATCATTTACCGAGCTATCCGCTGTAATGGCTGATTTTTCACCAGCTTTATTTTCCTCTTGAACAACTACTTTTCCATCAGGCACAAACATACTTGCAATATTTACGGCTTGATCAAGCAAACCACCTGGGTTCCCTCGTAAATCTAAAACAAGACCTTTCATGCCGTCTTTGTCTAATTCTTTCAATGCTTTTAAAAGTTCATCAGAAGTTTTTCAGAAAAAGTGCTAATAGTGACGTGCGCTAACTTATCATCGCCCATTTCTTTATAGACCGTCTCGATTGGAATTTCCGCCCGAGTAATTGCCACATCAAATGGTTTATCAACACCTGCTCGCTGAATCGTTAAGGTCACTTTTGTTCCTTTTTCCCCGCGAATTTTCTTCGTTGCTTCTGTTGCCGTATCACCTTTTACAGATTTACCATCCACTTTTAAAATAATATCTTTAGGCTTAATACCCGCTTTTTCGGCAGGAGAATTTTTTATAGGTGAGACAACCATAATATTACCATCTTGCTCTTGAATTTCTGCGCCAACGCCTTCAAAGCTAGAGCTGATGGAGTCATTAAAGTCAGCCGATTCTTTTTGGGACATAAAAGTGGAGTATGGATCATCTAATGAATTAATCATACCAGTGATAGCACCATCAACTAAATTAGTGGACTTCGTATCTTGATAAAAGTTTTTTGTAATTTCATCATATGCTTCATATAATTTTGTAAATTCTTTTCGTTCCGGAATGGAAACTTTTACTTGTTTATCATCTCCAAGTGACATGACAATTGTTGTAACAAGTGCCGTTACAAATACAAAAGCAAATAAAAGCATGATAAACGGAAATGTTTTTATTTTAATATAGCCATGACCAGGCTTTTGTTTTTTTATGTTATTTTCATCCTGTTGTTGATTTTGATCCATCCACTTTCACCACTTTCTTTATGTATCAAAGGCTTACTCTACACCTTAACTTTTTCATTTTAACAGTTTTTTTACTCGATTGGTATCCTTTTCTATTGTAATAATTGTAATAAGGTCAAAAAATAATCAAGCATCTACCATTTGATAGATGCTTGACTATTTTTCTTATTTAAACAACTTCATATCCGGCTTCTGAAACAGCGTCTGCTAACTGGGCCAGAGATACTTTAGAAGCATCAAATTGAACAGTAGCTGTAGCCTCTTCTAAAGAAACTTCAACATTTGATACCCCGTCTAATTCACTTAAAGCTTTTTCAACACGTGCTTTGCAATGACCGCAACTCATACCTTCAATTTCTAATACGTTATTTTCCAATTTTATTTCCTCCTAATTTTTAAATTTATATCTTTTTAACCGTAGCGCATTACTCACAACAGAGACTGAACTAAAGGCCATCGCAAGTCCAGCAACCCAAGGCGCGAGTAGTCCAAATGCCGCTACTGGAATTCCTGCACAATTATAGGCTAACGCCCAAAAGAAATTTTGTCTAATGTTTCGCATGGTCGCTCTACTAAGTGCAATTGTATCTGGGATAAGGGTTAGACGGTGACCGACGAGTGTCACATCGCCAGTTTCAATTGCAATATCTGTCCCTGTTCCAATACTGATTCCCACATCGGATGCTGCAAGCGCAGGGGCATCATTTATACCATCGCCAACAAAGGCCACGACATGTCCCTCATTTTGCAGTTTAACGACTAACTCACTTTTATCCCCGGGAAGTTGTTCGGCAAAAAAGCCATCTAATTGAAGCGCATTTGCCATATTTTGAACTACAACGGACTGGTCCCCAGATGATACATAGGTTTTAATTCCTTGCTTTTGCAACCGTTTAATCGCCTCAAAAGCCTCTTTTCGAGCGACGTCAGATAACGCAAACGCACCCGCAAAAACACCGTCAATCGCCATTAATACGATGGTCTTTCCTTCTTGCATAAAGGATTGAATTTGTGCCTCTTCATCAGCAGAAAGTGGCGTCGTCGCCTGAATAAAGCGATAAGAGCCTAGCGTGACTTTTTGATTTTCAACAACGCTTGACATCCCATGCCCCGCTTTAGCACGAACGCGTCCGATTTCAAGGTCGCCTACCTTCACGCCATCTTCCGTTAGTTTTCGCTTAATAGCTGACGCAATAGGATGTTCACTTTGCGATTCTATCGCCAGCGCATAGGTAGCAAAACGTTCATCGACCGAATAAATATCTGTTACTTTTAATTTTCCTTCTGTTAAGGTACCTGTTTTATCAAAAATAACCGTATCTACTTTCGAGGTCCGCTCCAAATGTTCTCCGCCTTTGAATAAAATACCATTTTCAGCTCCTGTACCTGTTCCAGCCATGATTGCTGTTGGTGTTGCTAAGCCGAGTGCACACGGACAGGCAATAACTAAAACGGCAATAGCCACTTCAAGCGCCCCGTTCAGCTCACCAAATGCCAGTAACCAAATTAGAAAGACAACAAGCGCAATACCTAATACAATAGGAACAAAAATACCCGAAATTTTATCTGCAATTCGTTGGATGGGCGCTTTAATTCCCTGTGCTTCTTCTACTAAACGAATAATAGATTGAAGGACAGTCTCTTCCATTCTTTTTGTAACGCGCACTTGTAAAGCACCGTCGAAATTTATGGTTCCTCCAATGACATCATCGCCAATTTTTTTATTCACTGGAACAGGCTCTCCAGAAATCATGGATTCATCAATGCTGGTTTCCCCAGAGATAATAATACCATCCATGGGTATTTTTTCGCCCGGTCTAATGACCAAAATATCATCTAATCGTAGTTCCTCAAGTGGCACTTTCCATTCTTTTCCGTCACGTAATACATTTGCTTCTTTGGATTGGAGTTTTAATAAACCGGCTATCGATTCTGTTGTTCGTGAAGTTGCATAGCTTTCAAGCAGCTTCCCAAGCAAAATGAGTGTAATTAAAATCGCACTCGTTTCAAAATAATAATGTGGTGCAGTCGTTTGTCCGAGCATTTGGCGAATATATTCCACAAGACTATAAAAATAGGCCGCACTCGTTCCTAAGGCAACAAGTACATCCATATTGGCACTTTTCCCCCCGAAGCGCCTTATAAGCACCATCATAAAAGCGATAACCGATAATAAACTGCACAATACTTGCTAAAATAAGTTGTACCGTTGGGGTAATGATACCCATTAGACTATGCGAAAAGCTTGAATCAGCAAGCCCTGGAATATGTGAAATCATAGTCAGAAGAAGCGGTAATGATAAAATTGCTGAAATCACAAACCGCCATACTTCTTTTCGAAAGTTTTTGGCTAAAATTTCATCTTTTTCTGCCTTTGACATTTTTTCTTTAGCATCGTATCCGGCATGTTTTACCACACCAATCAAATCATCTTTTGAAATCACTTCTGAATCAAAATAAACAGCTGCACTCTCGGTTACTAAATTAACATTTGCTTGGCTAACTCCCTCTGCCTTATTTAATGATTTTTCAACGCGAGAAGAACAGGCGGCACAAGTCATACCGAATATATTTAAATCTTGTCTGATATATTTTCCCTCCATGTTAAACGCTCCTTTTTATGTTTTCGAAAATTGGCGTATGGTTTGAACTAAATCATCTATTACAGCATCCCCGTCGCCTTTACTTGCCGCATCCATCACACAATGTTTCGTATGATGCTCAAGCACTTCGAGTCCTACTTTTTTAAGTGCTGAGTTGGCAGCAGAAATTTGCACGAGAATATCTGTACAATATCTATCATCTTGAACCATTTGTTGAATACCGCGAATTTGTCCTTCCACTCGTTTAAGACGATTTAAAATTTGTTTCGTTTCTTCTGCCTCACGTGGCACAATCGGTTTGTCCATATCCATTTAGGCCCCTCCTTTTCCTCTTTACAACCTCTATTATACCCCCCTTAGGTATAAAAGCAAGTGTTTTGTTTTAAAAAAAAAGAATCATGACCTAGTCATGATTCCTTTAAGATTTCGCTTCAGCTTGTTGAACCTTTTTATCTAATGCTTTCACATGATCAAAAAACTCTTCAAGCGTCCAATTATTTTGATAGATAATAGTGGCCGCTTCTTCCCCGACATAACGGAAATGCCAAGATTCATATTGATACTCCGTAATCGCTTCTTTCCCAGCCGGATAGCGTAAAATAAAACCATATTTATGGGCATTTTCTTTCGCCCATTTACCTTCTTTCGTGGTTCCAAAACTTTCTGTTAAATTAAAATCCTGACTTTTAGAAGAGATATCCATCGCGAGCCCCGTTTGATGCTCGCTAGTACCGGGATAAGCCACAGCTTCACGAGCCTTAGCATCTCCTTTAGCCGCTACCTCCGCATCAAACACTTCTTGTTGTCGTTTATAAGAACGATAACCTGATACCGCATATAGTTCATAGCCCGAAGATTTTGCCCCTTGAAACATTTTTTCAAGGCCCCGAGCAGCCGCCTCACGCATATGTGCTTTTTCGATAGTTGTGTCTCCAAAAGAGAAGGCGACATTAGGGACAACTAAATCAGCCGGAATATATGTTTTCTGCATCAAATATTTTTTATTTGCTAAAATTAAAAGATTGTCTTCATTGACGATATATGTCATGCCATTTTCAACTTTTGTTTGATTTTGTTTATCAATAAAAGGATAAAGTGGATTTTCTTTTAACTTTTCGAGCTCCGTATTTTGTGAAACTTGTTTCGTTTCTGTACTCGCTTGGCTCGGGGAGTCAACATCTTGAATGGTTTGCACAACCGAAAGACATACGGCGAGCGCCACTCCAATCAGTGTATTCATGTCAAACAATCAACCTTTCTAATACTACACAATGCCCCCAGATAGTATCTTTATTTACCGCGCAGAAAGTAATGCCACTTCAATCATATCATCAAAAGTAGTCTGGCGTTCAAGCGCGGTTGTTTCTTCCCCAGTAAAAATATGGTCGCTAACCGTTAAAATAGCTAGCGCACGACGATTATATTTTTGTGCAAGTGTATAAAGAGCCGCCGTTTCCATTTCAATACCAAGAACCCCGTAATCAGCTAATTTCTGTTTATCAAGTTCATCATTATAAAAACGGTCCGAAGAAAAGACATTTCCTACTTTGATTGACAACCCTTTTTGAACCCCTGCATCATACGCCTTTTTCAGTAAGCTAAAATCTGCAACTGGAGCAAAATCAACGCCAGAGAATGTATTACGATTCATTTGGGAGTCAGTCGAAGCTGCTTGGGCGATGACCACATCACGCACTTTTACATCCTTTTGCATACCACCCATTGTACCAACGCGAATTAGGTTTTGTACCTCATAACTTTGAATAAGTTCATTAACATAAATGGAAATAGATGGTACGCCCATTCCAGTTCCCATAACGGATACTTTTTCACCTTGATATGTTCCTGTATAACCAAGCATCCCACGTACATCATTAAATAAAATCGGATTTTCTAAAAATTTCTCTGCAATATGTTTCGCACGTAGTGGATCTCCTGGCAATAAAATGGTTTCTGCGATTTCGCCTGGTTTTGCTGCAATATGTATACTCATTTTCATTCCTCCTTAGCGATTTTTTTCTTCATCTAGCATATATTCATCAAAAAGCTCATCAAAAGTCGCCATGCCATTTAAATAAGGGGCATTTAGCTCCAAATAATCACTTAAAATATGATAGTTCTTTGCTTGCTTTGGAAAACTATGATCTTTATAAGCGGCATTGGCAAAATTTGTTTTTGAATCATGCTTCACCGGATCTCGGTAAGTCATTAAAAAATGATAAAAAGATCGTCCCAACTTTGTTCCCTCCAACTCGTTTTTCAAGTTTTACTATAGAGGATTTTTTTAGAAAGGTAAAGTTAAATTTAAAAACGGTCTTTATTTTTGAGTAAGTTTTTGAAGAATTTCTTCGCAAATTTCATGTGTGAAAAGCGCATCATCTTTTGAAATAGGCTCCTTAGTGCCATTTCGAACGGCTTCTAAAAATGCATGGATAATTTGAGCGAAACCGCGTTTTTTAAGCGTATTTTCCCAGTCAGGATGGCGCACTAGGCGTGATTCGATACCTTCTTGAATGGTGAGGTCGCTCAAATTGGAGACTGTCCATTTACCGTCTTTAGACATTATTTCAGCTTTTTCTTCGCTCACACCGCTCACTCGGTTCATGATAGCCGTGGCCACCTTTGTTTCGCCCGTAAATTGTACCGTCACACTAGCAAGCAGTTCCCCTTCAAACGTTCCGTGAACATCAAAAGATTGAATTTTTTCATCCAAAAGAAAACGAACTGAATCGACAACATGGATGAAATCGTCATAAATAAAGGTTCGCGCCTCACTTGGCTGGTTGGGGCGATTTTTTTGAATGACAATCATATTCGTATTTTTTTGTTCATGAAGTTGTTGATAGTAAGGGACAAAACGGCGGTTAAAGCCTGTCATTAGAATTGTATTTTGTTCTTTCGCAAGTTTGGTTAATTCACGCGCTTCTTCAATATGATCAGAAATAGGCTTATCCACATATACGGGAATTTGGTGGACGATCAATTGCCGTACAATTTCCGCATGGCTTGCTGTTGAACTATGTACAAATGCCGCTTCAATTCCTGATGCGATGAGAGAATCAATCGATTGATGAATATATGAGAAACGATATTTATCACTAAGCTGCTTTAATTTAGCTGAATTTCGGGTGTATAAATGAATTTCAACATTTTCCATTTCGGCAAAAACAGGTAAATAGGCTTTTTGAGCAATTCCACCGAGTCCGATAATTGCTACTTTCATAAACATCTCTCCTTTAAAAGGCCCTTTAAACCATCTAAAGAGCCTTCTTTTTTATTAAAATTGATTTTTATATGCGCCGTAACCTTCTTTTTCTAAATCTTCTACAGGAATAAAGCGTAGCGCAGCCGAATTGATACAATAACGTAAGCCGCCGCTTTCTCTTGGGCCATCTGAAAAGACGTGACCTAAATGAGAGTCTGCTTCTTTAGAGCGAACTTCTGTGCGGCGCATGCCGTGTGTTGCGTCAAATTCTTCTTTAATTTCAGTTTGATCGATGGGTTTAGTAAAACTCGGCCAACCACAGCCTGCATCGTATTGATCCTTTGAAGAAAATAGTGGTTTTCCAGATACAATGTCCACATAAATTCCATCACCAAAATGATTATAAAATTCATTTTCAAACGGTCGTTCCGTTGCATTTTCCTGTGTTACTTTATATTGTAAATCTGTAAGTTCATTTAAACGAGCTTGTTTTTTTTCTTGATCCATATGTTATTCATCCCTTCCAGTGTGAGTTTATAAATTGGTCACGTCCAGAATGTTTGCGATATCCTTCGTAATGGGCAGCATCTTTTTTATAAAAGTCTTGATGATATCCTTCTGCCGGATAAAACGTTTCAGCAGGAACAATTTCAGTCACAATGGGCTTTTTAAATCGACCACTTTTTTCTAAATCAGCTTTTGCTTTTTCCGCTGCTTTTTTTTGCTCTTCACTATGATAAAAAATAGCAGGACGATAAGAATCCCCGCGGTCTACAAATTGACCAAAGGCATCAGTCGGATCTGTTTGCATAAAATAGACATCAAGTAGCTTATCATAAGGGAAGACCTCCGGATCAAATGTAATTTGAACAGCTTCCGCATGCCCCGTTTTCCCGCCGCAAACTTCTTCGTATGTGGGATTTTCAGTATGACCGCCTGTATAACCGGAGATAACTTTTTCGATACCAGGTTGTGTATCAAACGGCTTCACCATACACCAAAAACAGCCACCTGCAAATGTTGCTTTCTCTAAATGTTTTTCTGTCAACGAAAATCACCCTTTCCTACCAGTAAATTATTTAACTGGTACTAAAAGTGTAAACGAAATATCGTCTTTCTTCAAATTTAGAGCATCCGCCCTTACTTTTGTATCACCCTTTAATTTTAAACGATCTAGTGCGAGGTAAATCGTTTTATCTTTCGGAATAACGGTGACCCACTTTGGAAATTTATACTGTTTACTTACAAAACTCATAACCGAAGACACCGGAAGCGGCAGTGCGCCAACAGATAAATTCTGTAAAGTTAAAAGAACATTCCCATCATCCACCACTTTTGGGGAAAATTTAAGTGTTAATTGCACAGGCTCGTTAAAAAATTCTGCTTCCGCCTGAAATGTCACCGTATTTCCTACATAAACATCATACCCAATATCTTCATCTTTTGTAAAATCATCAATGTAAGTGGCAATTAATTTATTTAAATCGGCTTTTGTCGTACTCGTTTGAAATTCAACTGTTTTTCGGTTGCTAATTAAAGCAGGCCCTCCAGATTCTGTCGGACTTAAAACGAAAATGGATAAATAAATCCAAATGAAAAAACCTACGATGATAAGAAGCAAAGCCACACAAATGATTTTCCAATAGTTCATTTGCCGTTTTAAATCCGCTTTCGTCTCATCTTTTCGCTTGCTACGTTCCAACCTGATCACCTTTCTTATTTTGGAATTTCCTTGTTTTCTATGGCTTGATTTATTTTCTTATAAAGTTCATTTGCCATTTTCTCATAACCGGTGTGATTGGGATGGAAATAATCACCCGAAAGAAGTGGATTTGGCTTATCTTTGTTTTTCTTTTCACGATTTTCAATGACTTTTGCAACCGGCACAAAAACCGCATCTTTTTCACCGGCAACAATTTTTTCAGACCCTTTATTCCAGTTTGAAATAATCGTATCAAGTTCCTTAATTTGTCCAAAATAGGTCGTATAGGGATTATAAATGCCAACTAAATAAATCGGCGCATCCGCATTTAGCGACCGAATTTCAGAAAAGAGGGTGACGAGTTCTTTTTGAAAACTTTTTTTGCGCTTTCGTAAAATCACTTACTTGGGCTTCAAGTAAGCGTGAACGTAAGATTTTCATAACATCATTGCCCCCGATTGTAATCGTAACAACATTGGCTTTTTTTAAATCGGAGCGAAAATCTTCCTCTTTTTTCAAACGTTTTAAAAGCTGATCAATTCTGTTGCCAGAAACACCATAATTGTAAGTTTTGACGCTTCTCACATCTTCATTTTTCTTTAGCTCTTTTTCTAAAATTCCGACGTAGCCACCATCTTTATCTTCATCACCAACCCCTTCTGTCAGGGAATCGCCCATGGCTAAAAGGGTAATCGGTGTTTGTTCGGCTATTTTGCGTTGTTCCATATAATCTTTTAAATAAATGCCGCCTAGGACCCCTATTCCAATAACGAAAAGGGTTACTACTAGCCAAAGCCATTTCTTTTTCATCTGTTACCTTCACTCACTTTATTCAGTATAGTACATAACGGCAAAAGCGCCATTACCTGCATGTGTAGAGACAATCGGATCAGCGTTAAAAATAGGCATTTTAGGTAAATGTAACAGTTCCATTGCCTGTTCTTTAAATTCTTCTGCCATTTTTAAGCCGTTAGCATGCTCAATATCTAATTCCACAATTTTTTTAGATTCTTTTTTAATCACATCTAATAAATAAGTCATAATTTTTTTATTGCTACGCAGTTTTGCTTCTTCTTCAAGCTGTCCATCTTTTAACCGCGCAATTAATTTAATGTTTAAAAGGCTACCTAAAATACCTTGCACACGCCCAACTCTGCCACCTTTAACTAAATTCTCAAGTGTGACAACAACAATATAAAGTTTTGTTTTGGAGCGAATTTCCGTTAAACGTTTTGTGATATCTTGTATACTCATCTGGCCCTCTTTAGCAAGTTTAGCGGCTTCAAGTACTTGGAATGCTTGCCCTCTTGCAATATAATCCGTATCAATAACGGTCACATTCCCTTCTACCATTTCCGCTGCTTGTCGAGCCGTATTCACGGTTCCACTTAATTTTTCAGTTAAGTGGATGGATAAAACGTCGTATCCTTCTTGAATATACTTTTCATACATCTCAACAAAACTCCCAAGAGCAGGTTGAGAAGACTTTGGTAAGTTTTTTGAATTTCCCATTAATTCCATGAAAGATTCGGGGGTTAAGTCCGTTAAAGGGTTATAAATCGCTCCGTCTACTTCTACTGATAAAGGTAAGACAGCAATTCCCCACTCATTTTGTTCTTCTATTGAAATACATGCTGTTGAATCTGTAATAATTTTAATTTTCCTCATTCTGTCAATCACATCCAATTTTCGCTTGATACTAATTATTATACCGTGCAATTCCTGATTAGGATAGTCATATTCATGAAATCTCAGAAAACTCTTTTCATTCTCACATTTTTGCCGTAAGATAAGAGTATCTATATAGAAAAGTTAGGTGACAAAATGAATACACTTTCTTATAATTTTAAAGAAGAATTAGCCAATGCCATTACACACGGAGTCGGCTTTCTACTTAGCATCCCCGCTTTTGTTTTATTAATTTTATTTGGCGTCAGTAAAAATGACCCCATTTATTTAACGAGCTTCATCGTTTACGGTATCTCCCTTATGTTGCTTTATCTTTGTTCCACACTTCTTCATAGCTTTAAACCATGTAAAGCACGTAAAATTTTTAACATCATGGACCATGCCGCTATTTACTTACTAATTGCAGGGACATATACCCCCTTCGTCCTTATTACATTACGCGGCCCGCTCGGCTGGACCCTTTTCGGAGTTATATGGGGGCTCGCTATTCTCGGCATTACGTATAAAATCTTCTTTTTGGAAAAATGGCGCATTTTATCTACCATCGTTTATGTCATCATGGGGTGGATCGTTTTAATCGGCATTAAACCCCTTTATTCTGGCCTTAGCCCCGCAGGATTTTGGCTACTAGCAACAGGGGGCATTATGTTTACAATTGGTGCCGTCTTATATAGTTTTCCTAAAATCCCCTATATGCATGCCATCTGGCACTTATTTGTAATCGCGGGTACCACCTTCATGTATTTTTGCGTTTTATTCTATGTCTAAACTTAAAAAGGGCCATTTCCAAACGGAAATGGCCCTTTTGTTACGCTTCACTTTATTTCTTTCAATAATAACTGGGCATTAATCGCCACAATAATCGTACTTAGGGACATTATCGCGGCACTAATCGCAGGTGGTAAAATAAAGGGATATAAAACGCCTGCCGCAACTGGAATCGCAATGACATTATAAAGAGTGGCCCATGCCAAGTTTTGCATCATCTTGCGTTTCGTTAATTTTCCCCAAAGAATGACTTTAGATACATCTTCTGGGTTGTTTTGAATCAAAATAATATCTGCCGCTTCATTGGCCACTTCAGTCCCGCTGCCAATTGCGACACCGACATTTGCGGTTGCAAGTGCTGGGGCATCATTTACGCCGTCCCCAACCATTGCCACATATTCTCCCTTAGCTTGTAAATCCGTTAAAATTTGAAGCTTTTCTTCCGGCTTAAGTTCTGCAAAAAAACCGTCAAGCTGAAGTTCATCGCTCACCTGTTTGGCAACAAGCGCATTATCTCCTGTTGCCATAAATACTTTGATGTGATTGTCTTTTAGCGCCTTCACTGCCTGCTTCGATTCCTGCCGCACCTCATCTGCTAGCTCCACTTGCCCGACAAGTTCACTTGAAATGACTAGATAAACGACTGTTCGTGCTGCAGTTTCTTCTTGTTCTTTAGGGGATAAATTGAAATCGGCTAATGCTTTAGGACTTAAAACCGCATTTCCCTCACCTTCTATGACACCTTTTACCCCTTTTGCGGTTAAAGATTCGAAATGCGAAACATCATGCTTCTCTACCTCATGCATCTTGCCGTAATTCGTAATCGCACTGGCAATCGGGTGTTCTGAAAATTGTTCAAGGGATGTGACGCGTCTAAGGACATCTTCTTTTGAATAATTTTCTACAAGACTCAAAACGCGAACGACCGTGAAATTTCCAACAGTGAGTGTACCAGTTTTATCAAAAACAACGGTCGTAAGTTTGCCACTATTTTCAAAGGCTGTGCGGTTGCGTATTAAAACGCCGTTTGAGGCTACTTTTGAAATGGAGTTTGACGCAACAAGTGGAATCGCAAGTCCTAGTGCATGTGGACAAGCAATAACCATTACCCCAACCATCATCATAATGGCAAATGAAAGTTCGCGGCCAAGCACTAACCAAACCACTAAAGTTAAAAAACCCGCGCCAAGTGAAATATAGGTTAGCCATTTGGCAGCGCGATCGGCTAGATTTTGTGTTCTAGATTTCGCATTTTGGGCATTTTGAACAATGTCAATGACGGTTTGTA
Organism: Listeria fleischmannii subsp. fleischmannii LU2006-1; assembly: GCF_000344175.1. Lineage (GTDB taxonomy): Bacteria > Bacillota > Bacilli > Lactobacillales > Listeriaceae > Listeria > Listeria fleischmannii. The sequence goes on from NZ_ALWW01000040.1 coordinate 13,419, forward strand.
AATAAGACTCATCTCCAACACCCGTTACCTGAATCGTGATGGTGCCGTTCCCATTAATAGAACCCCCAATAACAGGATCACTAATGACCCGTTTTACTGGTCGTGATTCACCCGTAAGCATGGACTCATCAATATGTGTCTCTCCGCTCCTAATGATACCATCTGTTGGAATTTTATCATTTGCGCGCACAAGCAGCTTATCACCTGGCTGGATTTCATTAATTGAAACTTCTATTTGCTTTTCACCCACCAGCTTAATCGCTTTTTTAGGGATGAGTTCTGCTAGTGCACTGAGCGCTTTTGAAGCCCCCATAATAGAACGCATCTCAAGCCAGTGTCCGAGTAACATGATTGAAATCAGCGTACCTAATTCCCAAAAGAAATCCATACCGTGGAAACCAAAAACCGTTGCCACGCTATAAAAATACGCCACAGATATTGCTACACTAATTAAACTCATCATTCCGATAGCGTGGTCCCTTACTTCCGAAACGGCCCCTTTTAAAAACGGCAGACCACAATAAAAATATAAAACCGAAGCAAGGAGCAGCTGTACGATGTCTGTACCAGGGAAAACTAGTTGATAATTAAAAATATCTTGTATCGCAGCAGAAAGCACAACAAGCGGAAGTGTTAAAAATAATGAAATGATAAACTTCTTTTTAAAATCTGACGTATGATGCCCTGCATGTTTATCATGCGTATGCGTCTCTTCCTTATGCAAATCGTGGTGATGACTATGATTTTTTTCCATCAATCACACCTTCTTTACATTTTATTTATATCCCCATTGTAACATCAAATCCTGCCATTTTCTTGAATCTTTTCTAGTGAACTAGACCAGTTTAATAATATGATTATTTAATAAGACAAATCCTCATATACCAATTTTATATAGTATGACATATTTAATAGTTGATTTTAAATATGTCATACTATATAATGCGAATATAGCTTATAACAAAGGATGTGATTCCGATTCAACTGACACCTAGACAACATGAGATTATGACGTTCGTAAAAGCGAATGAACCTGCTACTGGCAATCAAATTGCGGCATTTTTAAATCTTACGCGGGCGACTATTCGGGCTGATTTAGCCGTTTTAACGATGACTGGTATTTTAGATGCGAGACCGAAAGTGGGCTACTTTTACTCTGGCCTTGAAGAAAATCCTGGCGGGTACGAGGAACTTCGTAAAATGGCCGTTCATATGATTATGACAAAACCCACTTTAGTCAAAAAAGAGACAAGTGTGTATGATGCGATTGTAACGCTTTTTTTGGAAGATGTGGGCAGCCTTTATGTGGCAGAAGAGGCGCGTTTGATTGGTTTAGTGAGCCGAAAAGATTTACTAAAAAGTGCTATTACAGGTTCCGATACGCGTTCGGTTCCGATTGCGACCATTATGACGCGAATGCCAAACATTTTAACCTTACAAAAAAACGATTCTGTCGTAGATGCCGCGAATATGCTTGTCACGCACGAAATTGACTCGCTACCGGTTACAAAATCTGACAACCAGATTATTGGAAAAATATCAAAATCACACATTGTCACATTATTTGTGGACACAATGAAAAAAACGTAAGGAGGCAGATTATGGGACAACCACTTATCATTTACGTAGTCTCGGATGCTATCGGCGAAACGGCACAGCATACCATCCGAGCAGTGACCGCACAATTTGACTTTGCGGAAACACCAGAAATTAGACGTCACGCTTTTATTCGTGATGAAAAAACCCTTTTTGAAACATTGGCTGAAGCGAAAACAGCGGACGGGATTGTGGTGCAGACGCTCGTAAATTCGTCTCTTGCGCTTTCCTCAAGAAATTTTTGTGAAAAAGAAGGTATACCGAATGTCGATTTGCTCGCGAATTTAACACACGAAATTGAAGTGAAAACGGGGAAATCGTCAAAAGAAGATCCAGGAAATATGCGGCGCCTCGACCAAGCTTATTTCGACCGCATTGCGGCGATTGAGTTTTCCGTCAAGTATGATGACTGCAAAGATCCTCGTGGGATACTTGAAGCGGATATTGTGTTAGTAGGTGTTTCGCGCACAAGTAAAACACCGCTTAGTAGTTATTTGGCTAATGCCAATTTTAAAGTCGCAAATGTACCGCTAGTGCCTGAGATACCACTACCGGAAGAGCTGTTCCAAATCCCTGCATCACGCATTATCGGACTTACAAACTCACCTGAAAAACTTGAACGCATTCGAAAAGTCCGCCTAAAATCCATGGGTTTAGATGAACTAAGCAATTATTCCAGCGAAAATCGCATTGCCGAGGAACTCGAATACGGCTACGAAACCTTTAAAAAATTAAATTGCCGTGTGATTCATGTAGAAGATAAAGCCATTGAAGAAGCCGCAGCCCTAATCCAGGAAATCATTACCAATAAGTAAATTATGAGGTGAGAAAAAGTGGAAAAATTTGTCTATCAATTTGCTGAAGGTTCCAAAGAAATGAAAACGCTTTTAGGAGGAAAAGGCGCCAATTTAGCCGAAATGAAAAATATCGGCCTACCTGTTCCGCCTGGTTTTATCATCTCAACCGCTGCGTCTAATGCTTATAATGCAAATGAAAAAAAATTGCCTCAACCCGTCATGGATGAAATCCAAATCCATCTTTCTGAACTGGAAAGGGAAACAGGTAAACAATTTGGTTCAAATGAAAATCCCCTTCTCGTCTCCGTACGCTCTGGTGCACCGGTTTCCATGCCAGGCATGATGGATACGATTTTAAATCTCGGTTTAAATGATCAAGCCGTACGCGGACTTGCAAAATTAACAGGCGATAAACGCTCATCATTTGATTCTTACCGCCGCTTTATTCAAATGTTTGGTGATGTTGTGTTTCATATCCCGGCTTATAAATTTGAAGAAGCCCTTTCTGCCATAAAGAAAAAGAAACAGTACACACTTGATACAGAATTAACCGCAGAAGATTTAGAACAGCTAACAGAGACTTACCAAAACCTCTACATAGAACATACCGGAAAAGAATTTCCACAAGACCCTTACACACAGCTCAAACTTTCCATTAATGCCGTTTTTGAATCTTGGATGAACCCTCGCGCTGTCGTTTATCGTCGCTTACATGATATTGACCCTAATCTTGGAACCGCTATCAACATTCAGGCGATGGTTTTCGGTAACACAGGCGATAAAAGCGGCACAGGCATTGCCTTTACACGAAACCCTTCTACTGGGGAAAAGCGAGTCTTCGGTGAGTTTTTAATGAATGCACAAGGGGAAGATGTGGTGGCTGGCATCCGTACGCCTCTAGATATCACAAGCCTAGAGACCGTCATGCCTTCCGTCTACCAAGAACTTATGACTATTTGTGCGGACCTTGAAACGCATTATAAGGATATGCAAGATATTGAATTTACCATTGAAAAAGAAAAACTGTATATTTTACAAACCAGAAATGGAAAGCGAACAACTCAGGCAGCAGTCAAAGTGGCCACTTCGCTCGTTCATGAAGGTCTGATTTCAAAAGAAGAAGCCATCTTGCGTATTGAACCCAAACAGCTTGATCAATTGCTGCATCCTGCGTTTGATAAGCAGGCACTAGAGAGCAGTGTTGTCCTTGCAACCGGACTCCCAGCTAGCCCAGGAGCTGCCTCCGGACAAATTTACTTTGATGCAAACAGTGCCGTTTCACAAGTGGAACTAGGTACAAAAGTCATTTTAGTCCGAAACGAAACGTCTCCTGAGGACATCGAAGGCATGGCAAAAAGTGAAGCCATTTTGACCGCACATGGTGGAATGACCTCTCATGCCGCAGTCGTCGCACGCGGAATGGGAAAATGCTGTATTGCAGGTTGTGCAGAGATTACTATTTCTGAAAAAGATAAGACGCTCACTACCATTTCTGGTCAAGCGCTCCGCGAGGGGGATTTTATTTCACTTGATGGAACAAGTGGTCATGTTTACGTGGGGCAAATTAAATTGACTGAAGCCGAAGTGTCGGAACATTTCCATGAGCTCATGGATTGGGTAAGTGATGTGAAAAAATTGACTGTTCGTGTCAATGCAGATACTCCTAGTGATTTTAAGACGGGGATTCATTTTGGGGCAGAGGGCATTGGGCTTTGTCGAACGGAGCATATGTTTTTCCAAGATGAACGTATTCGTTTTGTGCGCCAAATGATTGTCTCGGAAAACGCAGAGGAACGAAATAAAGCGCTCGCCCATTTAAAAATGATGCAGAAAGAGGATTTCATTCAACTTTTCAGAATTGCTGCGGGGCGTCCGGTCACGATTCGTTTACTTGATCCACCGCTCCATGAATTTTTACCAAAAGAAAAAAAGGAACTTGAACTTTTAGCGCATGATATGGGGAAATCTTTACGGGATATAGAAAAAGTTGTTCATGAGCTTGTAGAGACAAACCCGATGCTCGGTCACCGCGGTGCAAGACTTGCTGTTACGTATCCGGAAATTTATAAAATGCAGGCGGAGGCGATTATGGAAAGTGCGGTTAGCGTGTCTTCTGAAGGGATTTCTGTCTTTCCCGAAATTATGATTCCTCTTATTGCAACGGCGGAAGAGCTTATGTTTGTGAAAAAGGAGATTAAGGCTTCGGTTCAAGACATTTTTGAACGTGAACGCATGATTTTGCCTTATGACATTGGTACAATGATTGAAATTCCAAGAGCTTGTATGGTGGCGGACGAAATCGCGAAAGAAGCGCAATTTTTCAGCTTTGGAACAAATGATTTAACACAGCTCACATTTGGTTTTTCAAGGGACGATGTTGGGAAATTCCTTCCAAGCTATATGAAAAACGGGCTTTTAAAGGCCGATCCGTTTGCTACGATTGATGAAGGTGTTCGCTTACTTGTTGAAACGGCGATTAAAAAGGGGCGCAAAACCAATCCGCATATGAAAATGGGGGTTTGCGGCGAACATGGGGGTGATCCGGCTTCAGTTCGAATTTTCCATGAAATTGGTCTTCAATATGTTTCCTGTTCCCCGTTTAGGGTGCCAATTGCGCGTTTAGCTGCCGCACAAGCTGTTCTTCTTGCTCCTAAAATGCTTGAAGCTTCCGCTAAATAATGAAAAAGCGTATGAAACCCATTTTTAAAATGGCCATTTCATACGCTTTTTTTAGACAAAAACTAAAGGGCTTGTAACAAATCAAACTGCGCTTGATAGAGCTGATAGTAGTAGCCTTTTTGCGCCATTAGCTCATCATGATTGCCTGCTTCCTGTACTTGCCCGTTGTCAATGTAGAAAATACGCGAGCTGTTTTTAATAGTGGAAATTCGGTGAGCGATAATAAAGGAAGTCCGCCCTTCTAAAAGTTTCTCAAGACCTTCTTGTAATAATACTTCCGTTTTCGTATCAATACTTGAGGTGGCCTCGTCCAAAATTAAAATGCGCGGATTCGCAAGTAAGGTTCGCGCAAAGGAAATAAGTTGGCGCTGTCCTGCCGAAAGTGTACTTCCCCGCTCTTTTACTTCCGTGTGGTAGCCATCTTTTAAATCTTTAATAAAATCATGCGCACGGACGATTTTGGCGGCTTGAATCACCTCTTCTTCTGTCGCATCTAATTTTCCGTAACGGATATTTTCAATAATGGTTCCTGAAAAAATAAAGGTATCTTGTAACATAACGCCCATTTGACTTCTTAGTGAATGAAGCGTGACATCCCGAATATTTTCCCCGTCAATTAAAATCTCACCGTCATTGACATCATAAAAGCGGCTAAGCAAATTGATAACGGTTGTTTTACCGGCTCCTGTTGGTCCAACAAGGGCAATCGATTCGCCAGCTTCTACATGAAAATCGGTGCCCTTCAAGATATCCTTCCCTTTTTCATAACGAAAATAGACCTGATTAAAATCGACATTTCCTTTAATCGGTTGCATGATTTTCGCTTGCGGCAAGTCTTTAATGTCCGGCTCCACATCTAATGTTTCAAATATGCGTTCAAGGTATGTGGTCGCTGTGATGAGCGCATTATAAAAGTTCCCGATATTAATGACCGGATTCCAGAAATTCCCAACATATCCGACAAACGCGATTAGCGTCCCGGTTGAAACATCCACGCCGAGTCCCCGAATTCCAACATAGTAAATGAGACATGTTGTCATCACCGCAATATTTTGTACGCCTGGCCAGAGTAAAAACTGAATTTTAACTGCTTTCATCCATGACTCGCGGTAGGCATCACTCACATCGCTGAAAATTTCAAAATTCTTTTCCTCACGCGCAAAGCTTTGCGTTACCTTGATTCCTGCGATACTTTCATGAATATAGGCGTTCATATTGGATGTTTTATTGCTTAAAACTTGGTATGCCTTACGTTGTGCCGTTTTAATAATCATAACAATCAAAAATAATACAGGCACGAGCGCTAAACTGTAAAGTGTCAGCGTAGGATCAATAGCGAACATAAAGCCAAGTGTCACAATAACACTTAAAATGTCAGAAATTAAATTGATAAGCCCATTTGAAAGCAAGTCGCTTAACATATTAATATAGTTAACAACGCGAATTAAAATTTTTCCATGTGGGCGACTATCAAAATAAGAAAATGGTAGCTTTTGTAAATGGCTAAAAATAGCGGTACGCATGTCTTTTAAAATATCTTGACCGATAACGGTGATGGAAAAAATCCGGTAACGCATGCAAAGCCCCGTGACCACAACGGATAAAATAAAAATAACGGCTATCCAAAAAAGTTCTGTATAGTCTTGATTTGGAATCGTCTGGTCAATGACAATTTTCGTTAAATACGGTCCCGCCATTTGCGCGATATTGGCAAGCAAAATGACAAAAAGTGTGATATAAATTGGCTTTTGATATGGTTTAATATACACAAAAATCCGTTTTAAATGGCTGGCATTAAAGCCTTCCTCAAGCTCTTCATCGACATCAAATTTATTTCTAGCCATTATGATCCACCTCCGTTCCTAGTTGTTTATGATAAATCTCATAATAATAACCTTGTTTTTCGAGGAGCTCCTCATGATTCCCACGTTCAATAATTTCCCCGTGACTTAAAATCAAAATTTCATCCGCATCTTTTACAGAAGAAATACGATGCGCAATAATAAAAGTTGTCATTTGGTGTGTGACTTTTTTTAATTCTTCTTGAATTTTCACTTCTGTCTCCATATCAACAGCAGACGTTGTATCATCTAAAATTAAAATGGAAGGTTGTTTGAGTAAGGCGCGGGCAAGCGAAATTCGTTGTTTTTGTCCTCCAGATAAACCAACGCCGCGCTCCCCAACAATCGTATCGTAACTCTCCGGCATCGTTTCGATAAAATGATCCGCATCAGCAATTCGGGCCATACGGCGAATATCTTCCATCGAAGCATCTGGCGCGCCAAATGCAATATTGCCTTCAATGGTATCTGAAAATAAGAATATATCTTGCATAACAGTCGCAATATGTTGCCGAAGTTCGCGGGCTTGCCATTTTTTCGCATCCACACCGTCAATTTTGACTTGACCGGAAGTGGGATCGTAAAAGCGGCAAATTAAATTGACAAGCGTAGATTTCCCTGACCCTGTTTCCCCTAAAATGGCAAGTGTTTGCCCTGGTTTCACTTGAAATGAAATGTTTTTTAAAATATCCGTCGTGGGATCATCTTCAAAATGAAAAGAAACATTTTGAAATTCTACATACCCTTCGATGGTATGCGGTAACTTTTCTGCATGTAATGGAATTTTAGATTCTGCTTTTAACATATCGCGAATTTTAAAGGAAGAGGCAATAAAACGCTGGGCATCATTGATTAGCCAGCCACTCATTCGCATCGGACCATTTAACATCCATAAAAAGCCATTAAATGCGACTAGGTCTCCAAGTGACATTTGCCCTTTTATCACAAAATATCCCCCGAGAACAAGGGTAATAATCGCCAGTGTACCAGCAAGTGAGTCAAGAACCGGCAAGTATTTTTTCGAAACCTCAGCAGAATCCATATTGCGTTTTTTAAAATCAAGATTATGTTTGTGGAATTTTTCCATTTCGTAGTCTTCACGTGCAAAAGCTTTCACGACGCGATTTCCACTGATGTTTTCTTCCACCATTGAATTGAGCCTCGCAAAACTTTCTCTTATTTCATAAAAAGCGGGTTGTGCTCTTTTCGACATTAATATCGTAAATAAGGCAATAAGTGGCGTTACGAGGACGAGTGCGAGTGTTAATTTCCAGTCGATCGTAAGCATAATGCCAATCGCAAAAATAAAGAGAAGTAAATTTTCCAAAATGTTATAAATAACCCACGAAATAAAATGACGAATAGCGTCCGTATCCCCTGTCATACGTGCCATAATATCGCCCACCCGTGTATGATTAAAAAAATCAAAATCAAGGGCTTGTAATTTTTGATAAAGGTCTTCTCGAATTTGGTATAAGCTATTTTGTCCAATCCGTTCAAACAGAATTTGATAGCTATAACGAAAAATCGTACGAATAAGTGTACTGACAATCATAACGAGCAGAATAGGAATCAGTAGTGAGTCTTTATGTTGATAGACCACTAAATCAATCAGTTTCCCACCAAGTAGCGGATACAGAACGCTAATTAGCGAGGCAAAAAGAATAAAAATAAGAGCGATAAATAAACGTAGCCGGTACGGCCTTATATATTGCCAAATCCAGTTTAAGCTGTTCAAATGCGTTCACACCCTTTTCATTTGATATACAAATACTTAGTTTACACCGATTTTATTAAAAAAGAATGGTTAATCTTCCCCATCATGATGGAATATATTATATAATTGAATAGAGATATGTACGACTAAATGTAAGCGGTTCATTTGAAGGAGGGAAAAAAATGCTTAAAATCGATACCAACACGTTTAATCCACAAATTCTTTATGTGGGCGATTGCTATACAAATGAGCCCCGGATTGGCGAGAATCACCACCATGATTTTATCGAGCTTTCCATTATCTACGAAGGGCATGTGAAATATAATATTGAGGGACGTGAAGTGATTTTAAATCGCGGCGATATGCTTGTCCTAAATCCGGGCGTCCGCCATTTTGATATCGCAGAATCCGGCATGAAAAACATTCAAATTCATATTGGCTTTCGTAATTTTACACTAGCTGGTTTTCCGCGCAATACATTTCCATTTAAAGAGACTGTGTTACGTCGAAACCAGACAAATTCTAAAATTTTACCTATTTGTGCTGAGATTTTACGGGAAAAGTCCGAAGAAAATCCCGGCTACGATTTAATTTTGAAAACATATGTTATGCAACTCATCATCCAAATTTTACGCGAAGCCGAGCCCGAACAAATTCAAACAAGTGGTTTAAAACTTTCTATGGAAGAATTTGAAAAACAACAAATTGTTAACGAAATCATTCATTACATGGAAAAACACCACACGGAAGATGTTTCCTTATCCACCTTATCCGAGACGATGTATATTAGTCCTGCCTATATTTCGCGTGTTTTTAAAGAAGAAACGGGTGACTCTCCCATCCACTACCTTATTAAAATACGCCTGGAAAAAGCCTTTGTTCTCCTAAAAGATGGTCGGTTTACCGTGAAAGAAGCCGCCAAACTTGTCGGCTATAATGATGCCTATTATTTTAGTAAATTATTTAAAAAACATTATGGCTTCCCCCCTTCAAAAATCCTACAACGCACGAGTTAACTTATAAAAACGAGCGCGGCAATAATTGCCGCGCTCGCTTTTTTTTAAAAAAATTTTGATTGACTTCCTTTTTATTTCATTGTATTCTTAATACCAATAATTCTTATCGGAATTATATAAATTAAAAGGGAGGCATTCTATTGAACACACTTTTGGTTATACTTAATTTAGTTGTTGCTTTAATTATTATCGGACTTTTTATTTATTTACAGAAGCGTCATGTTTCTTTTTCAAAAAGAGTTTTACTTGCCCTTTTCATTGGGATTTTAGCCGGATTTGTTCTTCAATTTGTATATGGCATGCAAAGTACCGTCACAAAAGAGACTACCGACTGGCTTGGCATTGTGGGTGGAGGCTATGTTAAATTCCTCCAAATGATTGCGATTCCACTAATTTTGGTCTCTATCATTACAGCTTTTACACGCCTCGAATTAAAAACCAATGTGGCTAAAATTGGAATTTGGATTATTGGTACGCTAGTTGTAACAGCTGCCATTGCCGCAGTTATTGGTATTATTTCAGCACTTCTCTTCCACTTAAACGCGGATAATATTTCACAAGGGAGCGTTGAAATCGCACGTAGTAAAGAACTACAAGATCGTTTTGCTGAAATTGGAGATTTAACCTTACCGCAAAAAATTCTTGAATTGCTACCAGCAAACCCATTCCTTGATATGACGGGCGCTAGGTCCACTTCTACGATTGCTGTTGTCATTTTTGCGGCATTCATTGGAATCGCTTATCTTGGCGTAAAACGGAAGCAACCGAAAGAAGCTGAAATTTTCTCCCGTGGTGTTGATGCGATTTTTGCCATCGTCCTTCGTATTGTAAAACTTATTCTTCGTTTAACTCCGTACGGGGTGTTTGCGATTATGACAAGCACTGTCGCAACAAGTGACGCAAATGCCATTTTAAAACTCGGTAATTTCGTTATCGCCTCTTATGTTGCGCTTATTACGATGTTTATTATTCACCTTCTGATTGTAGCGATTGCAGGCGTTAACCCCATTACGTATATAAAAAAATCACTCCCCGTTTTAACATTCGCTTTTACTTCCAGAACGAGCGCGGGAGCCTTACCTCTCAATATTGAAACACAAAGAAAACTTGGTGTCCCGTCAGGAATCGCCAATTTCGCAGCGTCATTTGGTCTTTCCATTGGCCAAAACGGTTGTGCCGCGATTTATCCTGCGATGCTGGCCATTATGATTGCCCCAACTGTTGGAATTGATCCTACATCCATTAGCTTTATTTTAACGGTAGTCGGCATTGTAGCGATTAGCTCATTTGGAGTTGCAGGCGTTGGAGGCGGAGCTACCTTTGCCGCTATCATCGTCTTATCAGCACTTAATTTACCAGTCGGTCTTGCGGGCGTATTAATTTCTATCGAGCCCCTTATCGATATGGGACGAACAGCATTAAATGTAAGTGACAGCATGGTTTCCGGAATCGTCACAAGTCGTGCCACTGGTTCACTTGAAAAAGAAGAAAAAACAGAAGAAGTAGCTATATAATCTAAAAAGACGGCGCTAAACATAGCACCGTCTTTTTAGATTTTTTTTAAACGTTTACGAAAAATAATTTCCACACGATTACCTTGAATGGACTCAATCAGCGCAATGCTTGTAATCTTACCTTTAATGGGCGCAAGTTTGACACTATATTGAAAAACATGTCCCAACTTTTCTGCCGCAAGATGACTCGAGAGCGTTGTGTGTGGTGTCCACTTTCCCGGCAAATAGTGAGAGGCTGGGTTATGGTTGTAATCATCAAACATAAGATGATGCTTTTCGTGTAGCGCAAGCAGTTCTTTTGTAATAGTGGGCGCTAGAAAGACCACGCCGGATTTAAGAAATGAACCTACGGCATGGAATTCCACATTCATTTCATATTGCCCTTTATAAAAATGGATGAGTTTATTCACTAATTGCGGATGATGAAGACTTTCATATGTCGCTATCGTAATGTGCGGCAACCGGTGACGCATATCGTCTACATAATTCGACATTCCGCGGCGCTTAAGGTCATACCAAATCGCTTTAATCTTTTGCTCGGTTGGTTCATCAAAAAGGGCAATAATCGCATACATGTGAAACCCTCCCGCAAACTTTTTTACCACTGTTCCCGCTCATTAGCGAACTAAACGTTTACCTTTTCATTCTCTATGCCAAATTCCACATAGAAATCACGCTTTGTTTCAAGAAAATAACGCAAATCATTCATAAATTGAAATAATATCGCACGATTTTCGAATTCCGCTCGCGAACTCGGCAGCTCACTTTTACGAAAAGCATGAACGAGTTTTGTAATCTCCTCCACAAGTGAATCAGCTGGATTATCTTCCGAAAGCTCAAGCGCCGTTTTTTCCGTTAAACGGGCAAGTTCCTCGCTCTGCCCTTTAAATTCCGAAATATGCCGCCTCATCTGCGTTAACACTCGGTACTGTACAAGACGCATGTCCACATATTGCACATAATAATGCGTTTCTTTAAGAAAATAATTGTCCACATTTTGCGTAGCTCCCGCTTGCATCGCAAATAATGTCGTTTTAAGTTCCGCAAAACGTACATCCCCGTCTACATATGGCACTTCATTTTTTAAGCACTGTGACATCGCAAATAAAATCTGACGCATCAAAGCTTCAATTTTTTGTTGGTCCGCTTTAAGTTTTTCGTCCAGTTTAGGCATATATAAGTTTAAAACAATCGCAATACCTGCCCCAATCGCCATGAGTGCCATTTCATTTACAAACCAAAAAAGGGACAAAGATTGTTCAACTAATATATGCGTGACTAGTACCGAACTAACCACAATTCCATCCGTCACTTTTAGTCTCACAGCGAGCGGAATAAATAAAAGTAAATATAAGCCAAAACTAATCGCATTAAATCCTATAATAAGAAATAAAATAGCCGAAATCGATAACGCTATGACGGTCGAATAAACGCGCTGAATCGCAAGCTGCATGGAGCCTTTCTTCGTATTTTGAACACTTAAAATAGTAATGACACCCGCTGAAACGGCATATTCTAATCCAATCCACTGTGCTAGAATAATCGCAACTGTGGCACCAAAAGCCGTCTTTAATGTCCGCATTCCAATCCGCATCATTCTTCCTCCTCTTTTCACATCCTTTATCATAGCATGAAACGAAAAAATCTTGAAGAATTCACTTCAAGATTTTTCCTCTTTAAAATTTTAAGGCCTTATACCCTTCGAAAAACGGTCTTAAATCCGTTAAAATCAGGTCAATGCCGCCTTTCGTATCACTTTCAATATTAAGCGGCATAACCGGTTCATGCAAGCTCATCCGAAGTAAAAACCAGCCAGAGCCGTATTTCCCCACTTGTTTGTACACGAATGCCTTCATAATTATTAGGCTCGAGCTCAAAATCAGGCATTTGTTTTACAAATGCTTCAAAATCACTA
>NZ_ALWW01000041.1 GCF_000344175.1 Listeria fleischmannii subsp. fleischmannii LU2006-1
TAGAAAGATGTTTTCCGGCTGTTCGTAAAATACTTTTTATGGCCTCATTCCGTAACTACATTTATCAACGAAAAACGCTTTTTATGTCCATGAACTATGAGAAAATTTTTATCGTCATTAGTTTCCTCTTTACGGTTTTTCTTTTAGTCCCTTATGTTCTTGGGGTCGGACATCAAACGTATGATAATTCAGACGCTGGTTATAAAGGCTTCTTTTTCGCCAATAATGACACGAGTTTTGCCTTTATCGTAAGCATCACATTTACAGCAAGAGCGCTCATTCAAAGACTACAAGGAAAATGGAATTTTCGCCTATTGTTTCTTATCCTCCTTTATGCCGGAAATATGATTTCGCTCTTACTCGTCGGGACAAAAACAGGCATCGTTTATGGCGCGATCGTGAGCATCATCGTTCTCATTCGCCTTCTATTCATCGTCCGCTTTCAGTCGGTGATGCATAAAATTTTTATTTGGCTGATGAGCATCCTTTTAATTGGTTGGGTTCTTCTTCGCGGGCTTTCGTATGCGGGCCAAATGATTGCTGGAACATACGACCGAATGGTTTATTTCTATCATCTTTACGATGGCAACCTTGTTCGCCTTCTCTCCAGCTCAAGAAGTGACTTTTTCGAGGGCGGCCTTCATTACTTTTTAACTAGCCCACATCCCGTTTTTACCATGTTTTTCGGACAGGGATTTGAATATCGCTTAGAAAATTTTGGCCGTCTTGGCCTAATCGAAATGGACTTCTTTGACGCTTTTTTCGGTCTCGGTATTCTTGGCATTTTATTTCTCGTCATATTACTTGGCTACTACGGCGCGATAGCTATCAAAAAAGCGAATCGTTCCATCTATAGTTATTTATTTCTTGTCATCTTGCTTTATAGCTTCTTCGCCGGACACGTCTTATTTTCCGCTCTTTCATCCACTTTTTTAGGGCTCGTTTGTGGCGGGATTATCTTATCAAAGAAAGAATGAGGTTTATTTGAAAAAATTATTAATTCGTTTCGGACAATTTTCAATTGGCTCGCTTGGTGCGGCGCTATTAAACTTAATACTCATCCCCGTTACAACCTACTTTTTAACACCTGCCGAATACGGGAAAACCAGTATGTTTTTACTGGCACAGACACTTCTTATTTATGTGATTTATTTGGGGTTTGACCAAGCCTTTACACGGGAATTCAATTCCTATTCATCGAAAAAACAACTGCTTACGCAAGCGATGTTAACACCCCTTCTTTCATCTGTTGTGCTTATCACACTCATGTGCTTCTTTGCCCCTACAATTTCGAGCTGGCTCTTCGATGACTCTCGTTATCACGTAGCCGTTTATTTACTCGCTTTCTCTAGTGTTTTCCTCATTTTCGAACGTTTTATTTTATTATTTGTTCGTATGGAAAATCGGGCGATTACCTTTTCTATTTATAGTATCGGAGTTAAATTTACGATTTTAGCAGGTACCATTATAGCTTTACTCCTTTTTGAACCTACGTTTATTACGGTCATTTACGGCATGTTAATAGGGCAAATGGTCGGTGATATTTTACTCCTCTTATGTAACTTAAAGCTCTTTCGGAGAGCTACATTTACAATTGATCAAGTGCTTATTAAGCGGCTTGCCAAATTTGGTTTACCCGTTGTCGTCGGGACCTTTCTGTATAGTTTATTTATTATCATCGACAAATTATTTTTACGCTATTTCGCTGACTTTAACGAGCTCGGGATTTATACAGCAGCGTTTAAAGTGGCCAGTGCCCTTATGGTTTTACAGGTCAGTTTTGCCAACTTCTGGATTCCCACTGCCTACGAATGGTACGAGCAGAAAAAGCCCATCTTTTATTATAAAAAGGTGAGTGATGTGGTGATGTTTGGCATTGCGTTCTTCTTTCTTATCATGCTTTTCTTTAAGGACTGGATTGTCTTGATTCTTTCTCCCGCATACAGCGACGCCCAGTATATCTTCCCGTTCCTTTGTTTCTATCCGCTCATGATGACCGTAAGCGAGACGACGAACCTTGGCATCGTATTTTTAAAGAAAAGTGTGCTGAACATCTATGTCTCGGTGATTGCGCTACTTGTAGCCATTGTTCTAAACTTCACGCTCGTCCCCTTATACGGCGCAACCGGAGCCGCCATCGCTACTGGAACAGCGTATATCGCTTTCTTCCTCGCACGGACATTCTTCTCCATGCGAATCTGGGAAGGCTTTTCCGTCAAACGCCATCTCATCGTAACCGGACTCCTTTACGGATTATCACTTTATAGCGTACTATTTAAAGATACTCTTTTGGAAAAAGGCTTGATTTTAGGAGCACTCCTCTTCCTCATCGTCCTTTACCGACAAGATATAAGCCTTGCCGTTCAGTTATTTCAAAAGAAAGGAATGAAAAACGCATGAATATTTTAATGGTCGGTCCTGACCCAGCAGAAAAAGGGGGCATCTCAACCGTTATTTCAAATTTCAAGCAGTATTATTCAAGCGACGAGCATAAACTCTACTTTTTGAGTTCCTGGTCGGGGACAAAAAAATGGCAGACGGAATGGAACGCCATCCGCTCTATCAGGCGAATCATTTCTCAAAAACAAATTGATTTGGTTCATTTTCACGTGGCACAAAAAGGGAGTTTTTTTCGAAAAGCCTTGCTCAAAAAATTAGTTCCCAGCCGTTGTAAAATTATTTTTCATATGCATGCCTCGCAGTTCGATATGTTTTACAAAAATAGCCATCGCCTTATCCAGCTTTTTATCCGCCGCACGTTTAATCAAACGGATCATGTGGTGGTTTTAGGGGAAAACTGGGCGGAATTTTACCGAACGATAACTAAAACGAACGTGTCAGTCATTCAAAACGCGGTTCGTATTCCTGAAAAATCCCTTTTTAACCAAGATGCTCGTACGATTGTGACGTTTGGTCGAATTGGCGAGCGAAAAGGAAGCTATGATCTCCTTCAAGTGGCGGAGCGAATTCAGCCGATGTTTCCAGATGTTCGTTTTGTGCTTTACGGCGATGGGGAGACAGAGAAAGTAACGGCCACCATTCAAAAACTTGGTTTGAAAAATGTCACACTTGGTGGTTGGATTTCAAAAAAAGAACAGGAAGCGATTTTAAAAAATACTTTATTACATTTTCTGCCCTCATATCATGAAGGCCTTCCAATGGCGATTTTAGAAACGATGGCGAGCGGCATTCCAAATCTGTCCACAAATGTTGGCGATATTCGGGACGCCGTTATCCACGGAGAAAACGGGATTTTAACTGCACCAGGCGATGTCCACGAAATGACTAAACAGCTCACAAAATTACTGAATGAACCCCTTCTCTTAGAAAAATATGCAGTATGTGCCAGAGAAAAAATCATACGCGACTTCTCAATTGAAAATTACCACACCAATTGGTCCGCTTTTTACAGCTCAAGCAGAACGTGGTAAAATTTATAATTAAAGAGGGATTTTGTTAATAAATTTACTAGGAGTGTTTTATGCGAATCATTCAATTTTTTAAAGGTATGGCAATGGGAACGGTTGAGACAGTTCCCGGTATAAGTAGCAGTACCGTTGCGATGCTTTTTGGAATTTACGAAAATATAATTGATGCCCTGCACCACCTCACCACTAAAAAATGGAAAGAAAGTCTGCGTTATTTACTTCCTATTCTACTTGGAATGGCGTTTGGAATGGGCATTTCCGTTATTGTCGTTCATTATCTACTGGAAAACTATAATGTTCAGGTGCATGCCTTATTTATGGGGTGTATCCTAGGAATGCTACCGCTTATCTGGCAAAGTGGAAAAAAAATCGGCGATCACTATCAAATCAAACACTTTTTTATCATGGCCTTATTTTTTGCACTTATTTTACTACTCAATTTTTCTTTGGAAGAAACTCACTTTCAAATCGTAAACGCCACTGCGTTTGATTATATGTATCTCTTTTTAGCAGGGTTTCTCGCAAGTATCGCCCTTGTTTCGCCGGGAATTAGTGGTGCACTTATTTTAATGATTTTAGGCGTTTATGAAACGGCGCTTGATGCGCTTGTTCAGCTTGACTTTAAAATTATATTTGTCGTTGCACTAGGCGTTTTAGTTGGTATTCTTGTAACGAGCAAATTAATTCGCTATCTGATTCATACATTTCGGACCGCCTCACATGCTGCTATTTTAGGTTTACTTTCAGGTTCGTTTTTTATTCTTTTTCCAAAAGGAAGTTTTACAGCGTTAGAATTTATTGTTAGCTTGTTTATTCTTCTGATTACGACATTCGCTGTTTACCGATTTAGTTTTAGAGATTAAAAAACCGCACCCTAGGGCGCGGTTTTAACTTTTTTCTTCTAATAAGTCGCTATCATTAAATTTTAGTTTTGCTTCACAGTGCGGGGTTTTCCATTTCAACTTGCGTTCAGTTGATTCGCCGTTTTCTTTTTCAAAAAGGAGTTTGCTACCCTTCTTTAAAAGTGGAATGGCAATTAAAACGCCTACGAGGGTTAAAATAGCAATAAAACCTATAAAGACCAGACTTACACCGATGGCAATGACGAAGGCTTTTTTCAAGAAATGTCCTAAATCAAACTTTTCTTCCAATCTAATCAGCTCCCTATCTTATCGATACATTTATCATATCACGAAACGCTTACTGTCGCGAATGTTACAAGACATGCTGTTCTAAAAAGAGCGCAAGTCCACCTTCATCGTTTGTTTTAGTAACGAAGTCTGCGCGTTCTAAGGCAAGCGGAATGCCATTTTGCATCGCGACACCGGTTTTAGCTAGCATCAACATACCCACATCATTTTCATTGTCCCCAAAAGCAATCGTTTTGTCTAAATCAATATAACCATTTTCTGCTAAATAGTTTAAGCCGTGTGCTTTATCAATTCCCGGATTCATAATATCAATTAAGTTAGCCGCAGAGGCAAGTACAGATAAATTGAAAGTTGAAAGGGTTTCTTTAATTTGTTCACGTTTAGTTGCTTCTTTTTCAATAACTAAAATTTTAAGCGGAAATTCTCCTTCCTGGAGCTCACTAAGTGGATTATTTGTAATGGTGATAGGCACTTGCTCATTTTCAGGAAGGATTTTATTTTGCTCATTAAAAAAAGCAATTTTCCCTGTGTTGGACGGTCCTAAAATCCGTTTTGTTGTATAAAGATGATAATTAACATTTAACGGACGTAGTGTATCTAAAACGCGTTCAATAGTTTCAAGCGCCAAATCACTTTTAAACAAAATCTCCCCTGTTGAAAAATCCCGCACTAGTCCTCCGTTGCATGAAATAACTGGCTTCGTGATATTTAGTTCGTGAATGAACGGTAAAATTGCCAAATCAAGGCGTCCTGTTGCTAAAAATAAGTTTTTGCCATCTTTCTGCCATTCGAGTAGTCGCTCTTTATTACGGGGATGAATAGCGTCTCCTGCACTAACAAGCAGCGTGCCATCCATATCGGTTACAATTGTATCAATCATGTTATCCTCTCAACCTTTCCATTCTTATATTCGTCATTATAGCGAACATTGAACAAGTTGTCACGCTGCGTTATAATCAAAGAAAACAAGTGAAAAGAGGCGCAACATGAATATTCTAATTGTTTATGCTCATCCTAATCCTGATAGCTTAAATGGCGCAATTTTATCCAAAGTAAAGGAATCCATTCATTCTAAACACGCTGTTCAAGTTATTGATTTGTACAAAGAAAATTTCAACCCTTGCTTGTATTTTGATGCTGAAACAAAGCGACGCGACTTAAAAAACGATCCGGAAGTTGGCGATTACCGCGCGCAACTTGTTTGGGCAGAACATGTCATTTTTATTTTTCCAATTTGGTGGAGCGGGATGCCTGCCATTTTAAAAGGTTTTATTGATCGTGTCTTTACAAAAGGTTTTGCTTATTCGTATAAAGGGCTAAAACCCGTAGGCCACCTAAGAAATCGCACGGCCTGGGTCATCACAACCGATGACACACCTAAAATATATACACAACTTTTTCAACATGATTACGGAAAAGTATTACAAAAACAAGTTCTACAAATGTGCGGCTTTAAAAAAGTCCGCCGCTTCTCACTCCCTTTTGTCAGACAAACGAACCAAACAAAACGGGAAGCCTTTTTAAATAAAGTTATGTCACTGTCAAAAATTCTGTAGATAAATTATATAAAAGAGGGCTTCCGCAGAAGCCCTCTTTGCTTGTAGAAAAGTAACAATTTAATCCATTAAAATGCGGTTTCCGTTTGTATAGACATTCATTGTGCCGCTTCGGATAAAGCCAACCGTTGTAATGCCTAGCTCTTCTGCCATATTAATCGCCAGTTCGGTTGGCGCAGAACGTGATAAAATGATGCCGCTACCTAATTTGGCCGTTTTCACTAGAATTTCAGATGAAATACGGCCACTAAAAATGACAATTTTATCTAAAACGGGAATTTCATTTTTCAAACAATAGCCGTAAATTTTATCTAACGCATTGTGGCGCCCAATATCCATACGGCTACATATCAGCCCGTCTGGCGTAGTAAGTCCGGCATTATGAACGCCTCCTGTTTGATGAAATGTGGCGGAACTATTTTCAAATTCATCCATTCGTTCAAAAATTTGTTTAGGGTGAATAAAAATCTCTGTTTCATTATAACTTTCAAGTAAAGAAGCATCGGACTGAAAGTAAAAATTTTCTCTTGATTTCCCACAGCAAGAAGTAATGTAGCGTTTTGAGCGATATTTAGCATTAAATTGATTAACGAAATTAGCTGTCACATACGCGTGCCCAGTCGCTTCAATTATTTCAATATTATCAATATCCGAAATCCCACGAATAACACCCTCCGAAGTTAAAAAGCCAATAATTAAATCCTCTAAATATTCCGGTGTACAGACGATGGTCACAAGTTCTTGTTTATTCACGTAAATGGTTAGAGGATATTCGACCGCAACTTCTGCGGTTTGCTCACGCTTTTCTCCATTTTCAAAACGAATAATTTTTTTCCGCACACTCACATCCATCGTACTTTTAACCCCTTTCTAAAGAAAGCCTCCAACAAATTTGGAGGCTTTCAGACTGCTGACAAATGGTGAGACTCTAGGCAGTGCCGAGTACCGGAGCGGAGCGTACTCGAGTACGTGAGCACCGGAACGGAAGCACTAACAACGAAGATTGCCGTTTGTCAGCAGTCTGGACTTTGGTCTTATTTCAACTGTTTACCCATTTCTTTTAAAAATGTAACTCCGTAACGCAATGTTCGGTTAACATCTGGATCTTTAAGTGCCTTCATTAATCCAAAAAGCCCTAGGATTTCTTCATTTTTTGCTGCCGTATCTGCCGCCTGCGTCGCATTTTTGATATTCTCAAGCATTTTTTCAGTCGTTTCCGGTTTTGTATCTGTTAAAAGTTGACTTGATAACATTAAATTGTTTATTGCATTTGTAATTGGTTCTTTTCGCCACTCATTTAAAAGTGTTTTAGTGATATCTTCTTTTGCCTTCATCGCACTATTTACGGCTTCAAGTGCACCTGAATCGTTTAGTAGTTTTACAAGTTCAAGCATTTCAAGAAAGCCAGATTCGTCAGATGCAATACTGCTTTTCAGCTCAGCCAGGCGGATTTTTTCCAACTCCTCTTTACTTGGGCTTGTATCACGAATTTTTGATATTGGTTCAGCCATTTTCTTTCTCTCCTTTACAGCCACAGCTTCCGCCGCATGCACAGTTTACTTTAGAAATTGGATCATAATCGCTTCGTTTCCATTTCCGTTCCACCTCAACCCCGTTTTGCGGGAATCGTTTGCGGTTTCGCGGATTATGATCAGGCAGCGGATTTTTTCCAACTTTCTCAAGAACCTGCATAGCTACTTTTGTTTGCTTATAGGCTGGCGTTTTCGTCCGCACATCGCCGGCACTTGATGTTAACAAGTTTACCGCCGTTTCGCTACTGACAGAGTGCATTGGCACGTAAACTTCATTACCTTTCATGCGGTCCGTCACAACTGCCCGAAGCTTGATTTTACCGTAAGGAGAGCTTAAACGCACAAGTGAGCCACTTTCAATCTCGCGTTTTTTCGCAAGTTCAGGTGAAACTTCAACAAATACTTCTGGGAGCTTATAATCAAGACCTTTCGATTTATCCGTTAAATTCCCTTCGTGGAACTGCTCAAGCAATCGCCCGTTGTTAAGCTGTAAATCATATTCTTCCGGGAACTCAATCGGCGGAATATATGGTAAAGTTGAGAATTGTGCTTTTCCATCAGGGAAGTTAAAACGCTCTTTGTATAAAAGGGGCATATCTTGACCTGACTCATCAACCGGCCAAACGAGACTACTGAAGCCCTCTAAACGGTCGTAGCGAACCCCGCGGAAAAACGGAGCTAGACTAGCGATTTCATCCATAATGTCACTTGGATGTTCGTAGTTCCAATCAGCACCACATGCGCGCGCCACTTCTTGCGTAATCCACCAGTCGGGTTTTGAATCCCCAAGCGGTTTCATGACTTCATACAAGCGCTGTACGCGCCGTTCCGTATTTGTAAATGTCCCTTCTTTTTCTAAGGAAGGCGCGGCCGGTAAAACAACATCCGCAAATTGCGCCGTTTTAGATAAGAAAACATCTTGAACAACAAAGAAATCTAATTTCGCGAGCGTTTCCTGTACGTGATTCACGTTTGAATCCACCCACGCCATTTCTTCACCAACAAGATACATCGCATGTAATGTTCCCGCTTCAATCGCATCAAGCATTTCATTATTTTTTAGACCTGGTTTGTCGGAAATCGAAACGCCATATGCAGCTTCAAAACGCGCCCGAACCTCATCATCGCCTAGTGGCTGAACACCTGGCAAGACATTTGGAAGTGACCCCATATCGCAAGCGCCCTGAACATTATTATGTCCTCGTAGCGGATATGCACCCGCGCCTTTTCGCCCAAAGTTTCCTGTTACAAGAAGTAAGTTGGCGATAGCGGAAGAGGTGTGCGAGCCCGCGATATTTTGCGTTACGCCCATTCCCCAACAAACGGATGTGCCGTCTGCCGCGTGTACCATTTCTGCGATTTCTTTTAGTGTATCGACCGTAAGACCCGTTTCTTGTTCGGCATATTCTAATGTAAATGGCTCAAGGAAGGCCAGATAGTCGGCTACATTTGAAATTCGATTATTCATAAATTCGGCATCATGCCAATTTTGGTCAATGATATATTTCGCAACGGCAGTTAGCCATACAAAATCCGTCCCTTGTTTCGGATGAATAAATTTATCTGCGCGTTCTGCCATTTCATGACGGCGCAAATCAGAAACGAGCATTTTAGCCCCATTATATTTCTGCGCTCGTTTAATTCGGCTTGCGATAACCGGATGCCCATCAGCCGGTGAACAGCCAACTAGAATGATAAGTCCAGCTGATTCAATGTCATCCACGGTGCCAGAATCGGCTCCGATGCCGACAGTACGTGTTAGCCCGTCAGAGGCAGGCGCCTGACAATACCGTGAGCAGTTATCGACGTTATTTGTCTCAAAAACTTGGCGAGCGATTTTTTGCATCAAATAATTCTCTTCGTTTGTTGTTTTAGATGAACTGATAAAGCCAAGCGCATCGTTACCGAATTTCGCCTGTGTTTCGCGTA
This sequence comes from Listeria fleischmannii subsp. fleischmannii LU2006-1, assembly GCF_000344175.1. Taxonomy (GTDB): domain Bacteria; phylum Bacillota; class Bacilli; order Lactobacillales; family Listeriaceae; genus Listeria; species Listeria fleischmannii. Next base: position 9,597 of record NZ_ALWW01000041.1, read on the forward strand.
AGCGCGTGGCAACTGTTTGAAGCGCCTCTTCCCAGCTGACCGGCACAAATTCATCCCCTTGTCTAACAAGTGGGGACGTAAGCCGCTTGTCACTATTAACAAAATCCCAGCCGAATTTTCCTTTTACACATGTCGCGAATTTATTAACCGGCCCTTCGCCAGTCGGTTCTACTTTTAAAATTTTACGATCTTTCGTCCACACTTCAAACGTGCAACCTACACCGCAAAACGTACATACCGTTTTCGTTTTTTTCGTCCGCGTATCTCGCATTGCCGCTTCCATTTCAGAAACTGCAAATACCGTTTGATAGTTCGGTTCCACTTTTTTAACCATGTCAATCATAGGTTCAAGCACATCTTCGTCTAAACCAGTCATAAAACCAGCTTGTCCAAGCATTGATTTTTCCATCATCGCATTACATGGACACACGGTAGAACAAAGTCCACAAGACACACATGAAGACAAGTTTGCGGGCCGGTCATCATCCCAAATAACCCGTGGCTGTTCGCGCTCCCAGTCAATCGAAAGCGTCTCATTTACCTGTACGCTTTGGCAAGCTTCAACACATCTCCCACACAAAATGCATTGGTCGGGGTCATAGCGATAAAACGGGTGTGAAAAATCATTTAAATATCCTTTTTCCCGATAAGGTCTCTTTTGCCCTTCAATTCCTAGTAATTCAGTTGTATTATGTACGCGACAATTCCCGTTATTGTTATCGCAAACTGTACAATAAAGCAGATGGTTTTCTAAAATTCGGTCCATTGCTTCAAGTTGCGCATCTGTCGCTTTTTCTGAATCTGTCTGAATATCCATTTCTTCTTTAAATTCAGTGCTACATGCACGAACTAGTTCCCCGTCCACCTCACACATACACGTATCGCAAGACTGGATAGGCCCCATTTGCTCACTATAACAAATATGTGGATGTTTCATTTCTTTTTCATTCAAATAATCTAAAATTCTTTTTCCTGAGTCAACTTCATGTTCCGCCCCATTAATCTTGACGGTGATTTTTGTCTCCATGACTTTTCCTCCTCCATCATTCGCTCTAAATAGAAAACGATTACACTCTTTACATTATAACAGCAATTATGTGAAATTTACAGCCAAAACCATAATTGAGAATGGTTATCAAACGTTATAGCTATGCGATTTCTGAGAACAAAAAACTTAGTGAAAAATCGTCTATAGTTTCATGGTCATAGGGCTACTCCTCTCATGCCCTAATTGAAATCGAATTGCCCATTTATTTATCCATAAATAATAAAACCGAAAACCAAGTTTATTCCTTTATTCAAAAAGGCTTTGTAACTTGATTTTCGGTTCTATTTTTTTGATACCTTTTTTATTGCGTCTACACTATTTTTGTTCCGTGAAGTTCAGTAGCGCCTGTTTTCTGCGCTATCTCTTGCCAATTTTCGCTTGTAATTCCACCACCGGGTAGAATCGTAATCCGATTGTTTGCATACTGAATATATTCACGCCAAACAGGGATTACTTCTTCTGGCGACAAATGTCCGGCACCTCCGTGGGTTAAAATGCGGGTAAATCCATTTTCTGCGAGCCAGTCAATTGCCATTTTTTTGTCTGTTTTCAGCTCATCAAAAGCCATGTGAAATGTGAATTCTGCATCTATTTCGTGCATTAGTTCTTTCATTTGCGTCTTATTCAGTTCACCTGTTTCTGTAAGGCAACCAAATACAAATGCTTTAATGCCAATAGACTGATAGGCTTCTAAATCGCGACGCATCATACTAATTTCCGCAGCCGAATAGCAAAAATTTCCTCCGCGTGGCCGAAGCATCGCTACTACCGAAACCCCCGCCTCACTCGCTTTTTTTTGAACAAATTCCGCTACGCCTATGCTGACTGAAGTGCCACCTTTTGCTAGATTATCACATAGCTCAACTCGTTTGGCACCATTTCGAATAGCACTTTCTAGTGAATCATGATTTTCAATACAAAGCTCCTTTATGACCATTACTATCACCTAATAATGGAATATCCGGTCAGCATATAAATCTTCCAAAGCGAAATTATATTCGTAACCGCCATCAATATTCGCACTTCGATAAACTGGTGGTGTGTAGCCTTTTTCAATCATCATTTGCACCGCTTCATAAATGACTTGTTGCAGTAATAGCACTGCTGAGAAGGACGATGTACCACAAACTTTCCCTTCTAGTCCGGGGAGTTCAAGCGCGGCATCACCGAATTCGGACTTATTATCTAATACGACATCACCAAATTCATATAGTAGTTTCCCAGAAGAATGCCTTGATGTTGATGCTTTTGAAGCATCTAGTGCGGTTACGACCACTAGTTTGTTGCCGCTACTTTTCACCCATTCCGCGAGCTCAATACTCATTGGATTACGTCCTGAATTTGAAATCAGGAAGAATATATCATTTTTTTTAGCTTGCATGCGATGTGTTAAAAGTTTTCCAACACCTTCAATGGATTCATACATCCCACCAGCTGGATCAAAAATGACTTTTGAAGGAATTAGACCTCCTGCGCGCCCGCAAATTTCAATTGCCGCCGCGTATGAGTGACCACTTCCAAAGGCTTGTAAAATACCGCCATTCATAATACCTTCTGCCACTAGGCTTGCTGCTTCGTGAATATTATCTTTTTGTGTTTTCTCCAAAACATTTGCCAAATCTCGTGCTTTATCAAAAAAAGTTAATCCCATGTTTTCTCCTCTTTCCTCTATCCAAGTATTTTTAAGTTATATAAAACTATCGCCAGAACCATCACTAGTAAAATTGCTTTTGTGGAGGTCATTTTTTTATAGCCCAGCAACATATAAATGAGCCCGACAAGCAAGGCAGGGACGAGCGCCGGCATAATTTGATCTAACATTTCTTGCATTTTTAGCTCGACTTTTCCAGATTTATATACGTACGGAACGGTCGCATGAATAACTGTCGGAATCAAGGCCCCAACAACGGTTACCCCGAGAAGTATAGCTGAATCGGTTAACGCGTTAAGTCGGTCCGCAAATTCATTAACAAGTTTTGCGCCTTGGCTATATCCAAGTGGAAGAAGTGTAAAACGCACACCGATAACGAGGATATTTACAATCATCCAAATAATAACGCCTGTCACATTCCCCTGTAATCCCATATAAGCTGCAATGGAACCAAATATGGTCGGTAAAATGACACCAAAAATGGTATCACCAACTCCAGCAAACGGCCCCATCAGACCGGTTTTTATCCCCGTTACGACTTCTTTAGATGCCATTTTCTCGCGTTCTTCAATAGCCATGTCAATCCCTAAAATTAGACCACCAACCATCGGATTAGTATTAAAAAATTGATTATGCATGTGCATCATTTCTTTTTGCTCGTCATCTTTTGGATATAGTTTTCGAAGTGTTGGCAAAATGGAATAGAGGTAGCCTGTTGACATCATTCGCTCATAGTTCCAACAGATTTGACTACATAGGAGCCATCTAACGTTTGCCGCTAGCAAATCTTTTTTCGTCACAACCTTATCAAACTCGAACTCAGTCTTCGTATTCGCCATCTTCATTCTCCTCTCCTACTAAACCAGCTTCTCCAGCTAATGCGGGTTCTTTTTTATTAAAATTTTGTTTAAAGTAGATAATCGCAAGCGCTGTTCCGATCAAAGCAACGCCTAGCATCGGCACCTTTAAATAAGCCGTTGCCACAAAACCAATAATGAGATATGCCACAAATTTACCTGTTGGCAAGTAGCGCAGTAATATCGCAATCCCGACAACCGGCAAAATACCGCCGGCCACTTTTAAGCCGCCCATTAGCCAGTCGGGCATCGTGTTTAAGATAAAATCAACAACGCCTTGCCCAAATGTAATCATAATAAAAACCGGAAGGGCTCTTGATAGCGCCCATGGGAATGCCCCGTATAAAATATTCCGTTTTACAGCCGTAATATTTCCTTTATCAATGTTTGCATCAATTCGGTGCAAGAAAAATGTATTTGTAAACCGGGCTAAAATGTCTAATTGTACCATAAGTAGCCCTACAGGTACCGCGAGTCCAATTGCAAATTCCGCATCTTGACCAGAAAGCACTGCAAATACTGTTCCAACTATCGCACCTGTTGTGAAATCGGGAATTGATGCGCCACCGTAAGTGCCAACCCCTAGTACCATAAGTTGTAAAGTGGCTCCAATCGCAAGACCTAAAGTTACATCTCCCATAATCAAGCCGGCAATCGTTCCAGTAATAACAGGAAAATTTAATCCGATTACAAGCGTTAGCGCATCTAAAATTGTTAGTGCTGAAAGGATAACAAGTAATACAATTTGCCAAATCGCTAAATCCATCTAACTCCCTCCTTTTATTTTTTGAGTAAATTTTGAAAAGGGACTTCTTCTTCACTCGGAACCATCTGCGCTGTCAATTTAATCCCTTTTTTAACAAAATAATCGAAATTTTCCAAATCTTCTTCTGTCACACTTACTGATTTTTTGATTTGCTTGCTGTCTTTTTTGGTTGACATATTCCCCACATTTATTTGCGGAAGCGTAACACCTCCGTCCACAAGTTCTTTTAAAACGCGCGGGTTTTTAACGATTAAAAAGACTTTTTGCCCGATATATTTATCTGCTAAAATATTTTTAATTGCACCCTGCGATGTTAAAATGCTTAGCTTTACGCCGCTTGGAACTGCTGTTTTTAATGCTGTCTTTTCGATTTCACTTTTTACAACACCATCATCTACAATCATAATTCGTGTCGCTTTTATCGTGTTGGTCCACATCGTTGCGACCTGCCCATGAATTAAACGCTCATCAATACGTACATGAATAATTCCATTGGAGCTCATTCCTCTTCCTCCCCTCATCACTTTGGACTAAAAACTGGTTTTTAGGTTGAACAATTGTTAGCATTTCTTTCGCACCATGTATTGCGCTATCCGTTGATTCTCCTAAACTAAGCTGCAACGCGAGGCTAAGTGATAATCCTGAAACAATGGCGACATCCGGAAACTCCGTTTGAACAATGAGTGCAGCATTTGCAGGTGTCCCACCAATAAAATCAACAATAACAGCGCTTACATTATTTTCTTCACAAATCTGGCGGTACGTTCCAGAAACATTTTCCACACTCATATCTTCTGTAAATGAAACTGCGTGAAATAGCTCTGTCTGGCCAGTAATCATTTGGCAACTTTCCTTAATTGCCACTGCGTACTGACCATGACCAGCTAAAATATATGCCATTTTATCACCCTCCTAATCTTTTTTCTTTTGAATTTCAATATAGTAAAAATCGTGTTTTACAAAACTTTCGACATATTCAAATGGTTTATTTTCCGGAATATACGTAATTCTTTCCATACGATACACGGGACTATTAACGGGAACACCTAGAAGCTCTGCTACTTCAGAATTTGAAATAGGAAACTCAATTTGGATTTTTTCTTTCATCGCCTCGTTTAAAATATCAAAACCATATAATTTCTTTAGCTCCTCGGATAACGTTATAAAGCGATTTAAATCTGTAAAATCAATATTTAACAAATTGCTTTTTGCAATATAGTTATTTTGAATTGCCCAAGGTGTATCGCCAAACATTCTGACACGTTTAAAATGGACAATACGATTTTCTGGTTGAATTTGTAACCTCTCAGCTATTCTCGCATCTGTTATTTCTTCAATAGAAATTACTTTTGTAAATTCTTCATGCAATTTTTTATCGCGCATAAAATTGGTATCTTTATAATTCGGAAATGAATTATATTCATTGAATAGTACCTCTTTATTTTGTACCGACTTGCTAACAAATGTCCCTTTCCCTTGAAACCGCGTTAAAAGACCTGCCCGTACTAACTCTTGAAGTGCTCGAACAACTGTCGTGTTGCTGACATTGTATTTCTTTTTCAACTCACCTTCTGAATAAATTTTTTCACCTGGTTGGAAAACACCATCTGTAATTTGTTGCTTGAGATCATTAATAATCACCATGTATTTTGGTTCTACCATCGTTTCCATCCCTTCTTTTCTATCTAATACGTTAACACGTTAAATTTATCGTATCACGAAGCTATTAGGATGTAAACGCAAAGACAACTTACCGTTATAACCGGTTAACACGTTAAGTTAATTTTAATATAACATGTTTCTCACTCAACTGCAAGCGCTTTCTTTAATTTTATACCTTGAAAAATTAAAAAAGAACAGCTAAAATGATTCTAATTACATCAAACTAGAGGAGGCAACTATGACACAAGCTACTAAAAATTTATGGGCGTTATGTTTTTCAATTCTTTCTTTTTTTATTCCTTTTGGCTTTCTTATTTCAATTTCCACCTATTTCATTAGTCGGAATTCCATGCGCATAGAAACGACCAGTATCAATAAAGCAACAAATATTTTATCGATTATTAGCATCATTTTTTCAATACTTGCTACAATTTCTGCTATAATTGGTTTTGTTGCATTTTTTAGTAACTAAATACATAAAAAAATCGAGGAGTATAGCCTAAAAGGCAAACACTGCTCGATTTTTTATCCTCATCAACTATTCGAAATTCTTACTTACCAAATATATTCTTAACCGAATCCAGCAATTCCCCAGCGCCACCTAGTTGTTCGGTTACTTGGTCTACCACATTATTCACCGGCTCACTCACATTTTGGGCAATTTCTTCGGGATTCAATTTTTCCGTCACATTTTGAACCGTCTCTCCGGCATTTTCCGTTACATTTTGTACAGATTCTTCAGCATTTGTAGCCACATCAGAAACTTTTTCCGCACTTCCTCCAAGGAGTTCATTTACTTTGTCACCAGCTAGATTTTTTAAACTATCGAAAAGTGGCAATAGACTTCTCTCCTTTACCTTTTGATTATTCGTAGTATAGCATAGATTTTTTAAAATTCTTGTTTTTGCAACAAAAAGTAATGAGGACGTAAGATTCTTTACAATTAACCTTCTAAAAGCCCCTTTTGTTGTAAATCGAAAAAATGTTCATAAAAGGCGCCTTCACGAAGACCATACTGTGAAAACACAAGCCTATCAGAATCCAAAAAACGCATTAGCGCGATAAGTGGCGCCATACCTGCCGTAATAATATCCGCTCTATCACGAGAAAGTCCGCCAATATCTCCGCGACCTTTTAAATCTTTCGACACGACCTCTTTAAATATGTCATATACTTCAAAATCGCGCATTTTAAATCCGTGTAAGTTCTCAAAATCTAAAATTTCGCGCCTGCGCCGTTCGATTTTCGCTATCGTTCGATTACTCCCGCCAAGTGCTACAATTGGCAAATTATGTCCCCGTCGCAGCCACCAAACGCCCGTATATAATTTATCCATGAACGTCATAAGTTCAAACAAATCGCCCGCAGAAATAATATCTTTTTGCGTAAAACGTTCACTTAAATTGACCGCCCCATAAGGCAAACTAATTAAATTGACCGCTCGACCATTTTGGACTAAAACGAGCTCCGTGCTCCCCCCGCCAGTATCTATCACAACACAATTTGTGATTGGTAACGTATTTATGATACCTAAGTAATCGTAATACGCTTCCTGCGTGCCCGCAATCACTTCAAGTTCAATATTCGCATCCTTTTTAATGCGCTCTAAAAACTTCTTTTGATTCGTCGCCTGACGCGTGGCAGCCGTTGCAAGCGCCCTTAAAGTTAGCGATTCAAATTCAAGACTTTTTTCTTTAAACTGCTTCAGAGCCTCAATCGTTCGTTTTATCGCATGATCCTGTAGTATTTTTTCCTCTCCCATCTTTTCAGATAACCGAACCATTTCTTTTTCTTGGCAGACTACTTCAAACGTCGCGTCATCATTTATTTTAGTAATCGTCATCCGTGCCGAGTTTGACCCCAAATCAATTACACCAAAATGTTCCATCCCTATTCCTCCTCATTTTTCGGCCCGCTAATAGGCTTAAATGTCCGTACTTTTCTTTTTTTAGCGGCACGCTTTTCGACCGCCTTTTTTGCACTGTAATCGATAAACAATTCTTGGACATTAAACGCTGGCTTTCCGCGTTTGTCGACATTTTGGTATGTGCCATCCGCTAAAAGTTTTCGAGTTTTCACATTATCATGAAACATTTCCATAAACTCCAGTTTAATTTGCTCCCGAATAGCTGAATCGCGAATCGGAAACATTAACTCTACCCTCCTGTTTAAATTACGATGCATCAAGTCCGCACTCGAAAGATAGAGTAAATCATCACCAGCCGCGCCAAAATGATAAATCCGACTATGTTCTAAAAAGCGCCCCACAACCGAGTGAACCTCGATATTCTCACTCAAATCAGGCACACCAGGCTTTAAGCAACAAATGCCTCGCACAATAAGCTTGATTTTAACCCCCGCAGCCGAAGCCGCATAAAGCGCCTCAATCATTTCCGAATCAGATAAAGAGTTCATTTTCATATGAATAAAGCCGGGTTTCCCTTGTCTAACCGCTTTTATTTCGCGCTCTATAAGGTCAAGAAGCGTGTCGCGTAACCAAAGCGGCGCAATCACAAGTTCATAGAAAAATGGCGGTTCCGAATAGCCTGAAAGCATATTAAAAATATTGGTTGCATCAATTCCCATTTCTGCATTAGCCGTTAAAATGCCCATGTCCGTATAAAATTTTGCCGTGATATCATTATAATTGCCCGTTCCCATGTGCATATAACGCCTGATTCCATCTTCCTCACGCCGCACCACAAGCGTCAACTTGCAGTGCGTTTTAAGCCCCACTAACCCATAAATAACATGACATCCCGCCTTTTCAAGCTCTTGCGCCCAGTGAATATTATTTTCCTCATCAAAGCGGGCTTTTACTTCGACAAGTACCGTCACTTGCTTCCCGTTTTCAGCCGCCTCACCTAAATACTTAATAATCGGCGAATCACCCGATACTCGGTAAAGTGTCATTTTAATCGCCAGCACAGCTTCATCTGTAGAGGCTCTTCGAATAAATTCAATAACAGGATCAAAAGAATCGTAAGGATGGTGAAAAAAATAATCTTTTTCTTTAATTTTCGCAAATAAATCTTGCATTAAATCCGCCTCTACATAAGACTTAAAAGGCTCGTATAAAAGCGTTTCATCATTTACCGCACTCGCCATTTTATTTAAAAAAGTTAAGTCGATTGGCCCTTTTATGGGGTAAATATCTTCTTCACTCACCTTAAGCGCTTTAACCAATCTTTTGTTTAAATGTTTACTAATATTTGCGTCTACCTCTAAACGAATAACATTGCTACGTTCACGCTTTTTAAGTTGCTCTTCAATCTCTTTTAGTAAATCGGAGGTGTCTTTTTCAGCGACATCCATGTCCATATTTCGCATCACCCGATAACATGCGGCTTCTTTAATTTCATAGCCTACAAAAAAGCGATTTAAGTAATGGATGAGGATCTCCTCGAGTAGAATAAAATCGTGTTCGCCTTCTAAAGAGGGGAGTTTCACTACACGTTTGAAAATGGTTGGCACTTGAATGGTTGCAAATTCTTTCTTTTTCGGGTTACCTTCTTTATGAATAAAGGCTGCGATATTAATACTTGTGTTTACAATCAGCGGAAATGGTCTAGAGGAATCAACCGCCATGGGAGTGACAACAGGATAAACCTCTTGTTCAAAAAAATGATGAACAAAAGTTTGTGCCCGCGAAGAAAGCTGCTCCATTTTGAGCAAGCGAATTTGTTTCTCCTGCAGCCGCTTTACGAGCGTCCGGTTCCATGTGCGGTAGCTTTTATCCACCATTTTATGTGTCACTTCTGCGATTTCAGCTAGCTGTTCCTTCGGTGTAAGCCTAGCTGCATCGCGGTCTGTATAGCCAACAGACACCATCTTTTTCAAACTTGCTACGCGCACCATAAAAAACTCATCCAAATTGCTAGCGGTTATCGCTAAAAATTTAATTCGCTCCAAAAGAGGATTGTTTTTATCCCGTGCCTCTTCTAATACGCGGTCATTAAACGCCAGCCAGCTCAATTCACGATTAATGAAGTTTACCTGTTCTTCACTCATTTTTGACCACCCTTTTCTTTCAAATGAGGTTTAATTCCATATACTTCTTCAAAAAACCCCGATTTTTCCGCGAAAGTCCACTTTTCAAGCATTAAATCATCATCCGCCCAAACAGAAATTAAAACCTGCTCTTTTTTTAAAGAAATCGAGATTTTCGTCACTTTTTGTTGGTGGCTATCATCAAGAGAATCAGCCAGACGCAAAATAGCGGTTAATTTCGCCGTGGTTAACCGACTTTCGGTGGGAAGCTTCTCAAAATGATGTAAATTAAGCGATGGCGTCTCCGTGCTGTGGTAACGGGCAATCGCCCCGACCATTTCAAGTTCCTCTGTCGATAAACCGAGAATTTCTGTCGCTAAAATAATATATTCTGAATGCGCATAATGATTATTCATATCAATATAACTTCCGATATCTTGTAAAATTGCCGCAATCTGTAAAAGCAATCTTTCCCGTTTTGAAAGCCCGTGAATCGGTTTTAATTGATCAAAAAGATGAATAGCGAATTTCTCCACCGCTTCCGCATGCTTTTGATCTGTCATATAACGAAGCGCAATGTTCCGCGCAGAAGTTACAATATCCTGCGTAAAATCATGTGTGAGCGTTAAACTTTTCCGCCGAATCATCTCCGCCACTAAAATGCCGTCCACAAGTTCCGCATCCGAAAGTAAAATTTCTTCCGCTTTTGTCACCTTAAGAAGCTCTTTCAGTAGCATGGCAGAAGGTAATAACTGCGAAATCGAATCAAAAGAAAGTTCATATTTTTTGGCTAAAACTTTTTCCGGGGTTTCCAGTATATGCGCATAAAGCGCTTCAAAATAGGCTTCTGTAATTTTATCTTCTGCTTTCTCCCAAAACGCCCTTTTAAAGAAAAGTAAATCTGTTCCAATTAAAATAAAATGCTTATACGATACATCTTTAGGGGCAAACTGCGCATAATCTCGTATTTTACTAAAAATAAAATCTTCCAATAAATCAGCAAAATTACTTGTTCTCTCTTTTAATTCTGCTAAGAGTTCCCGTACACGAAGTGGGCCAAGCTTTATATTTCTAGAAAACATAAAATTCCCTTCATCGTAAACTGTTAGTTGTATACTCCCCGTGCCAATATCAATTAACATGGTTCCTTCTTTTATAAGTTCGTTAAAATTGGGCGTTCCATTTGCTGCCGCCTGGCTGTGTAAAAAGCGCTCTTCTGAATTGGATAGCCACTCTAACTCAAGGCCCGTTTGGAGGCGAATTTGTTCTCTCACATATTCCGCATTGGAGGCTTCTTTTATCGCCGAAACAGCTACAGCCCGGCTCTCTGTAATATCATATTCCTTCATGCGACTTACAAATCCCTCAAGCGCTACGGATGTTTCTTCAACCGTTTCAAGTCCAATTTTTCCTCGGTTAAAAATATCTGTTCCAATGGATACTTCCGCTTTTATGTACTCCAAAACGGTTTGTTTTCGCATATCTATAATTTTCAAAATCGCGTTTTGTGAACCGACTGTAATGGCAGCAAACCAATTTGTACTCACGAACTTCACCTCCCGTGTTTCTTACCTGTATATATCCCTTTTGGGAGGAAGACTAACCTTTTTTCATCAAAAAAAAAGAAGGCCTAAAGCCTCTTTATAAAGATTCATCATCCCACTTTGTATAATAAAATAGCCCGATGAGTAGCGCCAAAACGCTTGCAAACGGCCGGATGTGGAAGGATGTGTATGAACTTGCAAATACAAAACCCATAATAGCCGAAAAAGCAGCTAGGAATAGGGAGAGAAACATTAAAAAAGAATGATTTTTCTTATTAAAAAAAGAAAATAACACCAATAAGGATGAGTAAAATAGAATTTATCCAGCCCGCGACTTCTGTTAAGCGACCAGAGAATTCGAATAAATTATAAGTTGGAAAATAAATCCCACTATTTTGCACTTCACCAATCGCACCGAAAATGGCCACAAATACGAGCAAGACACCTGTTATTTTCTTTACCATATATATCCCTCATTTAAAAACCAGTTTATATTCATTATACACGAATCTAGCTTTTTTAAACGCAAAACAAACCAATGCGGAAGAAAAAGGAAGACCGCATTGGTTCTAAAAGGGAGATTTACATCTCTTGAAAAAGGGGTGTGTTATTAGCTTGTAACCCTATACTAAACTGTACTTTTTACAAGACTATGTAGAAAGTATGAATATTAAATGAACATTTTTTATTCTTGGCTCAGTTCTTTTTCTCGTGCGATTGTTGCGCTGACGCTATGCATAACCGCCGCAACAAACGCATCGTCCATTAAACTGCTTACTCCGGCGATTGTTGTACCACCAGGCGAACATACTTGGTCTACTAAGTCATAAGGGTGACGCTCACTTTCTAAAATCATTTTGGAGCTACCAACAACGGCTTGTGACGCCACACGAAGCGCCTCTTTACGCTGCAAACCCGCTTTCACCCCTGCACGTGCAAGAGCATCAATAAAGATATAAATGAACGCTGGTGAGCTTCCTGCTATCGCGGTAAATGCGCTAAAGTTCTTTTCTTCGATAAAAGCCACTTCCCCAACGGCCGAAAATATTGTTTCTACTGCTTTTTCGTCCTCTGTTGTAGTAAGTTCATTTCCACAAATCCCCGTCATGGACTCCCCGATAGTCGCGTTCACATTTGGCATTACTCGCATGATTTTCAAGTCAGATCCAGCAAGGCTAGCCAGTGTCCGGAGATCAAGCCCCGCCGCAATAGATACAACGAGCGGTTTATGTTCCGAAAGAACCTCCTTTAAATCAGGTAAAATAAGTTCAAAGACATATGGCTTAACGGCAAGCACTACAATATCAACGGCACGAATTAATTCCGCCGCCGTTTGTTTTATCATAACACCCGTTTCTTTTGCCAGCGCCTCCGCTTTTGTAACGGTTCGGTTATAAATAAAAATATCGGCCGCATCCGTTTCCTTCACCAAGCCACGAATAATCGCCGAAGACATGTTTCCAACACCAATAAATCCTATTTTCATCCTAAAAAACTCCCTTCAAGTACAAAATAACGTCCATCTTCCGAAAAACCTTCTGAAACCTTTTTAAAAACCCATTTTTTTATAAAAAAGTAACGCCTTTTCATTCTCCGCTACACATTTTAAAGCAAACGTGGCTTTCGAAGTTTTAAGTGCCGCTAAAAGCAGCTCCCTGCCAACCCCACTGCCCCTCGCATTTTGATTGACATACAAGTGGTGAATAAAATGCTCTGGCTCAAAAATCCCGACAAACCCTAAAATATCGCCCGAATTTTCCATGACGAGCACAAGCTCCCCGTCTGTATCCCGGTCAAAATCCATTTCCGAAAGAGTCTCTTGTTTCGTCCAACTAAAATCCATACCACGAACTTCCTTGTAAAGCGTTCGGAGCGCATCCAAATCAGCCTTTTCCATCTTACGAATTTGCAATAAAATGCACCTCTCATTCTTTTCCACTATACCAAAAGTTCCAAATTTGAACAATAAAAATCCCATTCCAATTGGAACGGGATTTTCATCAAAGTCCATTAAGACTCTGCTTCATTTTTTTCATATTTTTTAACAACAGCATCTTTTGGACGATCTTTAATAAAGAAGCTCAAAATCATGCCGATGACTGAGAAAATAACTGCCACAAGGAAAGCGGCCGTCATACCATTCAAGCTGGCATCCAAGGCTTTTTGCGCAAATTCTTGCGGATTCGTAGCCATCAGTGATTTTCCTGGCATATTATCATTCGTCACGTTAGTAAGAACCGTAATTAAAACGGCTGTTCCAATCGAACCGGCAATTTGACGAAGCGTATTATTAACCGCAGAACCATGATTAATTAGCTCATTCGGTAAAGCATTCATCCCAGCCGTTCCAACTGGCATCATAACCATTGAAATCCCTAAGAAACGAATCGCATAAAAGAGCATAATATACCAAAGTGGCGTATCTGCCGTTAGGAAAATAAACGGAATCGTTCCGGCCGTTAAAATTGTCAGCCCGGTAATTGCAAGTAATTTCGCACCAATCTTATCAAAAATAATCCCCGTTATCGGACTCATAATCCCCATAACAAGTGCTCCCGGTAAAAGAAGTAAACCGGATTGTAGTGCCGTCTCACCACGAATATTTTGAATATAAAGCGGTAAAACAATTTCTGCCCCAATCATCGCCATCGTGACAATCGAACCTAAAACGACAGATAATGAGAACATCGGATAACGAAATACCCGGAATTCAAGCATAGGATTTTCAATTTTTAATTGACGAAGTACAAAAAGGAAGATTACGACAACACCTACAATAAGCGTCGTAATTACCGTTGCGTCTGACCAACCATCGTTCCCCGCAGAACTAAAACCGTAAAGCAAAGAACCAAATCCAATCGTGGATAAAATAATGGATAAAACATCAATACGCGTATCTTTTAGATTCACCACTTTTTTCATACCGAAAAAAGCTAGAATAATAATCAAAAGCGGCAATTGGAATCAACACCCAAAACAGGATATGCCAATCGTATGAGTCAACAATCCAACCAGATAAAGTCGGTCCAATTGCAGGTGCAAAAGCGATAACTAAGCCCATAATCCCCATTGCAACCCCTCTTTTTTCGCGAGGGAAAATAAGTAAGAAAATGGTTTGAAGTAGCGGCATCATAATCCCTGCACCGGCCGCCTGAACGATTCGACCTGTTAATAAGGCTGGAAATGAGCCCGCTAAGGCCGCAATAATAGTCCCGATTGTAAAAACAACCATGGCTGTAATAAATAATACTTTTGAACTGATTTTTTCAATTAAAAGCGCTGTAATAGGAATCATAATCCCATTTGTTAGTAAGAAGGCTGTAGTAAGCCATTGTCCTGTAGCCGCCGTGATGTCTAAATCTTTCATAATCATCGGTAGCGCTGTTGCAAGTAACGTTTGGTTTAAAACGGCAACAAATGCCCCAATCACCATCGTTACCACGAGAAGATTTCGATTAAACGGCTTCCCATGAACATCTACAGGTTTTTCTGCTGCGATAGTATTCAATTATAATTCCCCTTCCTTCATCCGTTTTCCAAATGAATAAGAGTAGTATAATCTAATAAAACTAATAAGTCAACAAAAAATGACCTACCCGTACATTTTTTTATAAAAGTGAATTAATTTGCGCCTCGAGAACCTGAATTTCTCGGTCTAATGCTTTTGGTGCCTGCTGTTTCAAATAAAGCAGTGCTCCTTGAATCATAAAGTCCCTTGGTGTCTCCCGATTATTAATTTCCGATAACAAAGCGTTTAGCGACTCTTTATACTGCCACTTATCCGACTCAGCCACTTCCTGCATCTCAATTTTATTTAAAAGGGTATCAATTGTCTTTCGTAACTCTACCATTCTGCGCTTTTTAATATCTAAGTGGTTAGGAATAAAACACGCCACATCATCCTCTGTAATCAAAATATCGCCTGTTTTCTTCAAATCCAAAACAATCGCATCCATCCGGTTAAGCACATACCATACAACGTCCTGTATCCGTCGATCCTTCTCCTCCGTTTTGGATGAAGCAAAAACAAACATAAACATCATCCCAGTTATAAGCATCGTCAAATCATTTACATACGGCCGCGTATCCTCTCCGTACACAAGTAAAATTTGATTCTTTATCCATTCCAAACTTCTTAAACGCACGCCTGTCAAAAATTGATTAAAATCATCATCAATCATGGCCTGAGAGAAACTAATATTTAAAATTTCAGCATTCTTCATATGAAAATTAATCAGAAGTTCCACACAAGTTGCAAAATTATCTTTCAACTCCCGCGTCTGATCCCCCATTTCACGGTCCAATTTCTGATAAAGCACTGAGTATTCTTGTTTGAAAATGACAATAGCGAGCTCTTCCTTTGAAGTAAAATAATTATAAAATGTCCCTTTTGAAATTTCACTTGCTTCGACTATATCTGCTACAGAAGTTAATAAATAGCCTTTTTTTCGAAAAATATTTTTCGCTTCTTTTATAATCCGCCGCTTTTTATCTTTCAAAATTTCAACTCCCTTGGTTTTATACTACTAGTATAATAAAAAAAGACAATTAGTTCAATTAAATTTTATTCAACAAAAAAACCTCACAATAACTTGTGAGATTTTCAACCATTTTATATACAATGTCGATGCCGGCTGCAAGAGTCGAACTCGCGACCTACTGATTACAAATCAGTTGCTCTACCAACTGAGCTAAGCCGGCCTGCTAAGAAGTTATACATATCCAAGAAGCCACTTGCCGGGTTTGAACCGGCGACCTCTTCCTTACCATGGAAGCGCTCTACCAACTGAGCTAAAGCGGCATCTAATAGCGCATAAAAAATGGCTCCACAGGCAGGACTCGAACCTGCGACCGATCGGTTAACAGCCGATTGCTCTACCAACTGAGCTACTGTGGAATAATACAATTGCCCGGCAGCGACCTACTCTCACAGGGGGGAAGCCCCCAACTACCATCGGCGCAGAGAAGCTTAACTACCGTGTTCGGGATGGGAACGGGTGTGACCTTCTCGCCATAGCTACCAGACAAAAGAA